>NZ_JBVIFC010000001.1:739705-794806 GCF_055571535.1 Streptomyces sp. NPDC030893
CGGTCGCCGCCCCGTGCTGCGCCCGGCACTTTCGTGCTGCGGGCACCCCTTCGCGCGGCCAGCGTCTTCGCGCCGCGGGCACCGCCTCGCGCTCCCGGGCGTCCCTCACGGCCGGGGAGCGCGGGGGAGGGCCCCCGGCAGCGCGCCGGGGGCCCTCCGTTGTCCCTCCGTCCACCAGAGGTGCCTGCGGGCTCCGCTCGTGCTCCCAGGCGTGATCACGGCCGTGGAGCGTGGAGAGGGCGGACCCCCGACTGCGGGCCGGAGGTCCTCGTCGTCCGTCCGTCGGAGGCGCCTGGCGGGTACCGCCTCGGGCTCTCGCGTGTCCAGCGCGGCCGGGGAGCGCGGGGGAGGGCCTCCGGCTGCGCGCCGGGGGGCCTCCCCGCGTTGTTCGGCTGTCCGCCGGAGGCGTTACGCGTCGCCGCCCGCCGCCCCCGGGTCCGCCGCGGCGACGTCCAGCAGCTGGTACCGGTCGATCGCCTGCTTCAGTACCGAGCGGTCGAGGTGACCCTCGCGGGCCAGCTCCGTCAGGACCGCCACCACGATCGACTGCGCGTCGATGTGGAAGAACCGCCGGGCCGCCCCGCGCGTGTCCGCGAAGCCGAAACCGTCCGCGCCCAGCGACTGGTACGTCCCCGGCACCCAGCGCGCGATCTGGTCCGGCACCGACCGCATCCAGTCGGACACCGCCACCACCGGCCCCCGCGCCGCCGCGAGCTTGCGCGTCACGTACGGGGTCCGCTGCTCCTCCTCCGGGTGCAGCAGGTTGTGCCGCTCGCAGTCCACGGCCTCGCGCCGCAGCTCGTTCCAGGAGGTCGCCGACCAGACGTCCGCCTTGACGTCCCACTCCTCGGCGAGGATCTTCTGCGCCTCGATCGCCCACGGCAGCGCGACCCCGGACGCCAGGATCTGCGCCGGAAGCGAGCCCGCCGGGCCCTCGCTGAAGCGGTAGAGGCCCTTGACGATGCCTTCCGCGTCGACGTTCTCCGGCTCGGCGGGGTGCTGGATCGGCTCGTTGTAGACGGTCAGGTAGTAGAAGACGTCCTCGCCGTGCGGATGCCGCTCGTCCGAGCCGTACATCCGGCGCAGCCCGTCCCGCACGATGTGCGCGATCTCGTAGCCGAACGCCGGGTCGTACGCGACGCACGCGGGGTTGGTGGAGGCCAGCAGCTGCGAGTGGCCGTCCGCGTGCTGGAGACCCTCACCGGTCAGCGTCGTACGGCCCGCGGTCGCGCCCAGGACGAAACCGCGCGACAACTGGTCGGCCATCTGCCAGAACTGGTCGCCGGTGCGCTGGAAACCGAACATCGAGTAGAAGACGTACACCGGGATGAGCGGCTCGCCGTGCGTCGCGTACGCCGACCCCGCGGCGATCAGCGAGGCCGTACAGCCCGCCTCGGAGATGCCGTCGTGCAGCATCTGCCCGTTCGGCGCCTCCTTGTAGGCGAGCAGCAGCTCCCGGTCCACGGACTCGTACTGCTGCCCGAGCGGGTTGTAGATCTTCGCACTCGGGAAGAACGAGTCCATGCCGAAGGTGCGGTACTCGTCCGGCGCGATCAGGACGAACCGCTTGCCGATCTCCTTGTCCCGCATGAGGTCCTTCAGGAGCCGGACGAAGGCCATGGTCGTCGCGATGGACTGCTGACCGGAGCCCTTCTTCACGGTCGCGTACGTCTTGTCCCCGGGCAGTTCGAGCGGCTTCGACCGCACCACGCGCGTCGGCACGTAGCCGCCGAGCGATCTGCGGCGGTCGTGCATGTACTGCATCTCCTCCGTGTCCGGCCCCGGGTGGTAGTAGGGCGGCAGACCGGACTCCAGGTCCTTGTCGGCGATCGGCAGGTGCAGCCGGTCCCGGAAGTGCTTGAGGTCGTCGACCGTCAGCTTCTTCATCTGGTGCGTGGCGTTGCGCCCCTCGAAGTTCGGGCCCAGCGTCCAGCCCTTGACCGTCTTCGCGAGGATCACCGTCGGCTGGCCCTTGTGCTCCAGGGCCGCCTTGTACGCGGCGTAGATCTTGCGGTGGTCGTGCCCGCCGCGCCCCAGGTGCAGGATCTGGTCGTCGGTCATGCCCTCGACCATCGCGCGCAGCCGGTGGTCGTCGCCGAAGAAGTGGTCGCGGATGTAGGCGCCCGACTCGGTGGCGTACGTCTGGTACTGGCCGTCCGGCGTGGTGTTCATCCGGTTGACCAGCACACCGTCGCGGTCCTGGGCGAGCAGCGGGTCCCAGGTGCGGTCCCACACCAGCTTGATCACGTTCCAGCCGGCGCCGCGGAAGACCGACTCCAGCTCCTGGATGATCTTGCCGTTGCCGCGCACCGGGCCGTCGAGCCGCTGGAGGTTGCAGTTGACGACGAAGGTGAGGTTGTCGAGCCCCTCACGCGCGGCGATGGTCAGCTGGCCCAGCGACTCCGGCTCGTCCATCTCGCCGTCGCCGAGGAACGCCCACACGTGCGACTTGGAGGTGTCCGCGATCCCGCGCGCGTGCATGTAGCGGTTCATCCGCGCCTGGTAGATCGCGCCGATCGGGCCGAGCCCCATCGACACCGTCGGGAACTCCCAGAAGTCCGGCATCGAGCGCGGGTGCGGATACGACGACAGCGCGTAGGGAGCCGCGGACTTCTCCTGCCGGAACCCGTCCAGGTGCCGCTCGCTCAGCCGGTCCAGCAGATACGCGCGGGCGTAGATCCCGGGGGAGGCGTGCCCCTGGAAGAAGACCTGGTCGCCGCCGTCGCCCTCGTCCTTGCCGCGGAAGAAATGGTTGAAGCCCACGTCGTAGAGCGACGCGGAAGACGCGAACGTGGCGATGTGACCGCCCACCCCGATGCCGGGCCGCTGCGCGCGCGAGACCATCACGGCCGCGTTCCACCGGGTCGCGTTGAGGATCTTGCGCTCGATCTCCTCGTTGCCCGGGAAGAACGGCTCGGCACGGGTCGGGATCGTGTTGACGTAGTCCGTACTGCGCATCTCGGGGACGGCCACGCGCTTGGCGCGGGCACGCTCGATCAGCCGCAGCATCAGATAGCGGGCCCGCTCCCGGCCGCGCTCGTCGACGGCGGCGTCGAGGGAGTCGAGCCACTCCTGGGTTTCCTCGGGATCGAAGTCAGGAACCTGACTCGGAAGGCCGCCAATGATGATCGGGTTGCGATCGGATGCGGAAGCCACGCTGTTCCTTACCTGTCAGAGGGCCGTGAAAGGGCCGCCGTTTCGCTGCTGCGGCCCGGTGTGCGCCGCTCCCCATGGTCCACCTCGGGGCCGCCGGCGTCATCTCTACCGGGAGGTAATCCGCGGGCGCGGCCAGTACGGTGTGCATGGGGCTCGTCCCATCGAGTCTTCGTACACATAGACGGTTCCCAAAGGGCCAAACGGGGCACATGGGTGTGGTGCGTGTCACAACGGGCCATGATGGTGTGCCTGGAGTTGCGGTGACCCGGCCCGGATCGTCACCGTTTTGGCGGTCTGTACGGCCGGGTACTTGCGCGATCCGTCCCGCCCGTGTGGACTACGGCCAATGCTTCGCGCACGCGCGTGGCTGAGATATTCCCAAGACATGATCAGGAGGCAACCCGTGAGCGCGACCGCGGACCACGCGGAGGAGCGGACGAACCCTGCCGCCAGGCTGGGGTTCCAGCCCGGGCAGGTGGTCCAGGAGATCGGCTACGACGACGACGTCGACCAGGAGCTCCGCGAGGCCATCGAGGGCGTCATCGAGAGCGACCTTGTCGACGAGGACTACGACGACGTGGCCGACGCCGTTGTGTTGTGGTTCCGCGACGACGACGGCGACCTGACGGATGCGCTGGTGGATGCCACCACGTACATCGAAGAGGGCGGCGCGATCCTGCTCCTCACGCCGAAGACCGGCCGTTCGGGCTACGTCGAGCCGAGCGACATCTCGGAGGCCGCCACCACGGCCGGCCTGACGGCGTCGAAGAGCGTCAGTGTCGGCAAGGACTGGAGCGGCAGCCGGCTGGCCACCCCGAAGGCCGCCAAGTCGAAGCGGTGAATCGTCCCCGGACGGGCCGGCCGCGTCACGCGGCGGCCCGTCCGTCGGCCTGTCGTACTCCCTGCGTAGGGTGGTCGGAGCGAACCACCCCGAAGGGATGATCCAGACGATGGCGATCCAGGTCGGCGACAAGGCCCCCGATTTCGAACTCAAGGACAACCACGGGGCCACCGTGCGGCTGTCCGACTTCCGGGGCGAGAAGAACGTGGTGGTGCTCTTCTACCCGTTCGCCTTCACCGGTGTGTGCACCGGCGAGCTGTGCGAGGTCCGGGACAATCTGCCGCGGTTCTCCGACCGCGACACCGCGGTGCTCGCCGTCTCCAACGACTCCATCCACACCCTGCGCGTCTTCGGCGAGCAGGAGGGCCTGGAGTACCCCCTGCTCAGCGACTTCTGGCCGCACGGCGACGTCTCGCGCGCCTACGGCGTCTTCGACGAGGACAAGGGGTGCGCGGTGCGCGGCACCTTCATCATCGACAAGGAGGGCGTCGTGCGCTGGACCGTCGTCAACGGCCTGCCGGACGCCCGGGACCTGAGCGAGTACCTGAAAGCGCTCGACACCCTGTGATCGTTCCTCATCAGGGCCTGCGAGCCCCGGGAACCCCTCACTAGGATCGACTCGTTGATCCGACATCCGACGCACGACGGGGCACCCCGCCCCTGGACATCAATGGAGGACTCGTGGGAGTCAGCCTCAGCAAGGGCGGCAACGTATCGCTGAGCAAGGAGGCGCCGGGCCTGACCGCGGTCATCATCGGACTGGGGTGGGACGTCCGTACGACGACCGGCACCGACTTCGACCTGGACGCCAGCGCCCTGCTGCTGAACAACTCGGGCAAGGTCGGCACCGACGCCAACTTCGTCTTCTTCAACAACCTCAAGAGCCCGGACGGCTCGGTCGAGCACACCGGTGACAACCTCACCGGTGAGGGCGAGGGCGACGACGAGCAGATCAAGGTCAACCTGGCCGGCGTCCCGGCGGACATCGAGAAGATCGTCTTCCCGGTCTCCATCTACGACGCCGAGAACCGCCAGCAGTCCTTCGGCCAGGTGCGCAACGCGTTCATCCGCGTCGTCAACCAGGCCGGCGGCGCCGAGATCGCCCGCTACGACCTGTCGGAGGACGCCTCCACCGAGACCGCCATGGTCTTCGGTGAGCTGTACCGGCACGGCGCGGAGTGGAAGTTCCGCGCCATCGGCCAGGGCTACGCCTCGGGCCTGCGCGGCATCGCGCAGGACTTCGGGGTCAACGTCTGACACGAACCGCCCCGGGCGGGAACGCCCGGGGCGCGTCCGCCCGGCGCCGCGCGGTCGGCGTGCGGCGTTTGGCGGTGTCCCCCGCGGGGGAGCGCAGGACCATCTGAGGAACACCGACCGGAGGGGGACCAGCATCATGGGCGTCACGCTTGCCAAGGGAGGGAACGTCTCCCTGTCCAAGGCCGCACCGAACCTCACCCAGGTGATGATCGGACTCGGCTGGGACGCGCGCTCCACCACCGGAGCCGACTTCGACCTCGACGCCAGCGCGCTGATCTGCAGCGACGGCCGGATCATGGGCGACGAGTGGTTCGTCTTCTACAACCAGCTCACCAGCCCGGACGGCTCGGTGGAGCACACCGGTGACAACCTCACCGGTGAGGGCGACGGCGACGACGAGTCGCTGCTGGTCGACCTCTCCCGGGTGCCGGTCCGGTGCGACAAGATCATCTTTCCGGTCTCCATCCACATGGCCGACGAGCGCGGCCAGACCTTCGGCCAGGTCAGCAACGCCTTCATCCGCGTGGTGAACCAGGCCGACGGCCAGGAACTGGCCCGCTACGACCTGAGCGAGGACGCCTCCACCGAAACCGCGATGATCTTCGGCGAGCTCTACCGCTATCAGGGGGAGTGGAAGTTCCGCGCAGTCGGACAGGGGTACGCGTCGGGGCTTCGCGGCATCGCTCTAGACTTCGGCGTCAACGTTTCGTAAAGCCGGCACGGCGCGGGGGAGACCCGTACACACATTCTGGGGTAGCCAGTGGTTCTGAAAACCTTCGGCTGGTCGTTCGCGGTCACCGCGCTCGGTCTGGTCGCGGCGTTCCTCTTCGGGGGGTGGACCGCCTTCGGCATCGTGGCGATCCTCTCCATCCTGGAGATTTCGCTGTCCTTCGACAACGCGGTGGTCAACGCCGGAATCCTGAAGAAGATGAATGCCTTCTGGCAGAAGATCTTCCTCACCATCGGCATCCTGATCGCCGTCTTCGGCATGCGGCTGGTCTTCCCCGTCGTCATTGTCGCCGTCAGCGCCCAGCTCGGCCCGATCGAGGCCGTCGACCTCGCGCTCAGCGACAAGGACCGTTACCAGGAACTCGTCACCGACGCCCACCCGGCGATCGCCGCGTTCGGTGGCATGTTCCTCCTCATGATCTTCCTGGACTTCATCTTCGAGGAGCGGGAGATCAAGTGGCTCGGCTGGCTGGAGCGCCCGCTGGCCAAGCTCGGCAAGGTCGACATGCTGTCGGTCTGCATCGCGCTGATCATCCTGATGATCTCGGCCCTGGCCTTCGCCGGCCAGGCCCACCAGCACGGCGGCACACACATCGACAAGACGGACACGGTCCTTCTCTCCGGTGTGGCCGGCCTGATCACCTACCTGATCGTGGGCGGTCTCTCCGGCTTCTTCGAGGGCAAGCTCGAAGAGGAGGAGGAACGCGAACACGAGGCGGAGGAGCGGGCCGCGCGGGAGGGCAAGCCGCGTACGGCCCTCGCCGTCGGCGGCAAGGCCGCGTTCTTCATGTTCCTCTACCTCGAGGTGCTGGACGCGTCCTTCTCCTTCGACGGTGTGATCGGCGCCTTCGCCATCACCAACGACATCGTCCTGATGGCGCTCGGCCTCGGCATCGGCGCCATGTACGTCCGTTCGCTCACGGTCTACCTGGTCCGCCAGGGCACCCTGGACGACTACGTGTACCTGGAGCACGGCGCGCACTACGCGATCGGCGCCCTGGCGATGATCCTGCTCGTCACCATCAGGTTCGAGATCAACGAGATCATCACCGGCCTCGTCGGGGTGGTCCTGATCGGCGCCTCCTTCTGGTCGTCGGTGCGCCGCAACCAGGCGATCGCGGCGGCCGCGGCGAAGGAACCCGTGAAGACCGAGGTCACCTCCGGGGTGTGACAGCCTCCCGGACGAGGAACGCTCTCGACGACGGGGCGGCCACCGAGGACCAGTCCTCGAGGCCGCCCCGTCGGCCGTCGGCACAGGAGGGTGCCCGGCGGCGGGCGGCGGGGGTTCGACAAGCGGAATGGGGGCGGGAATGGGTTTACTGGACGGACTGTGGGGCGGACGCGAGAGCGCCTTCGACTCGGGCAACGCGGCCACCAACGCCATCGAGCTGACCAAGCGGCACGGTCAGGTGTCGCTCACCAAGCAGGGCGCGGCCACCGGCCATCTGCGGATCAACCTGAGCTGGCGGATGCGCACCTCCGACTTCGGCGGCCCCCAGCGGGAGAGCCTGCTGCGCCATCCCTTCAAGGCGCTCAAACCGCCGGAGGTCATCGGCCACAGCCAGTCCATGGTCAACGTCGACCTCGACCTGGGCTGTCTCTACGAACTCCAGGACGGCACCAAGGGCGTCGTCCAGCCCCTCGGCGGCTTCCTCGGCGAGATCAACGCGCCGCCGTACGTCAAGCTCAGCGGCGACGACCGGTTCGGCTCCGCCTCCGGCGAGACGATCTACGTCAACCTCGACCACCGCGAGAACATCAAGCGCCTGCTGGTCTTCGCCTACATCTACGACCAGACCCCCGCCTTCGACCGCACCCAGGCCGTCGTCACGCTGTTCCCCAGCAACGGCCCGCGGGTCGAGATCAGCCTCGACGAACGCCATCCGCAGGCCCGCTCCTGCGCGGTGGTGATGATCGAGAACGTCAAGGACGAGATCATCGTCCGCCGCGAGGTGCGGTTCGTCTACGGCTTCCAGGCGGAGCTGGACCGGCTCTACGGATGGGGACTGCAGTGGGGCAGGGGCTTCAAAACGAAGGCCGAGCGGTGACCGGACGGTGATTCCCGTGGCGCCCGTCGCCGGCTAACGCCCGATGAACTGAGGCCCCTGCGGCGGCAGCCGGAAGTCCGGGTCCGGGGAGACGGGGACCGGCGGCGGGAAACCGTACCCGGCCGGCGCACCGGCGGCGGCCGTGGCGGGCGCGGGCGGGTAGCCGTAGGCGGGCGGGTTCGCCGGGTGCGGATAGCCGTAGGCCGGCTGGGTGGCCGGGGGCTGCTGCGGCGGATAGCCGTACGAGGGCTGCGCGGGCACGCCCGCCGGCCGCTCCGGCGGCAGCGGCCGGGAGACCTCGGGGGCCGGGGGCACGAGCGGGGCCTGCGGCTGGGTCAGCGCCTCGGACGAGGGCCGGTCGGGGGGCCCGTCCGGCAGCTGCGTCGTGGCGGGCGGCTGCTGGACGGCGTCGTCCGCGCCGGGCTCCGGCGCTTCCTCCGACTCCTCCACCGAGATGCCGAAGTCGGTCGCCAGGCCCTCCAGCCCGTTGGAATAGCCCTCACCGAGCGCCCGGAACTTCCAGCCGTCCCCGCGCCGGTACAGCTCACCGCAGATCAGCGCGGTCTCCTGGCCGGTCTCCGGCTTGACGTCGAAATACGCCAGTGCCTCCCCCTCGGCGGCCTGGGCGTCGTACAGCAGGATGCGCAGCGCGCTCACCCGGTCGAAGGGGACGCCGTCCGCCGAGGCGACGAGCAGGATGCGGCCCACGCCGGGCTCGACGCCGGCGAGGTCTGTCTGGATCGTGTCGGTCAGACCCTCGGCGACGCGCTTCTTGCCGAGCCGCCACACCTTCCCGGAGGGGTGCCGGGGCTGGTTGTAGAAGACGAAGTCCTCGTCGGAGCGCACACGGTCGTCGAGGCCCAGGAGCAGCGCCGAGGCGTCGACGTCCGGTACCCCCTGCCCGGGCGACCAGCGCAGCACGGCGCGTACGGTGGTGACCTCGAGAGGGACGTTCGACCCCTTCAGCATCGCGTGCGTCATGTGGTCATCCTGCCCTCTACGTCCTGGTCACGACAATGCGGGGGGTTGGGCTCGACACTGCCGGGTTACCTGAAGTTCATGCCCGGCGGGAACCGTCGACATGGATATCTACGTACTATTACCGGCCACCTTCCGACATTCCACTGATTCCACGGACACCACGGGGGAGTTCAATGCGTCATTTCGGGCACATCGCCCCTGCGGTGCGGAAACGTCTCTTCTACCGGGAGCCCGGCGAGTTCACCCCCGAGTCCCCGGCCCGCACGCTCTCCGCCGCCCTCGGGGCCACGCTCTACAGCCCGGCGACCAGGCCCCGGCTCGCCGACGACATCGTCAAGCAGGGCGCCGGGGGAGTGGTCTCCATGGTGCTGTGCCTGGAGGACTCCATCGACGACGCCGACGTACCCGCCGGTGAGGAGAACCTCGTACGCCACCTCGCCGACCTGGCCGGACGGCCCGGGACCGATCTGCCGCTGCTGTTCATCCGCGTCCGCGCCCCCGAGCAGATCCCCGACCTCACCCGCAGGCTCGGCGCCTCCGTCCGGCTGCTGTCCGGATTCGTCCTGCCCAAGTTCACCGCCGAACGCGGCCTGCCGTTCCTCGAGGCGCTCACCTCCGCCGAGGCGGAGAGCGGCCACCGGCTGTTCGCCATGCCCGTCCTGGAATCCCCCGAGCTGCTCTACCGCGAGTCCCGCGTGGAGACCCTGGAGGGCATCTTCCGCGCGATCGACAAGTACCGCGACCGCGTGCTGGCCCTGCGCCTCGGCGTGACCGACTTCTGCTCCTCCTACGGGCTGCGCCGTGGCCCCGACATGACGGCGTACGACATCCAGGTCGTCGCCTCCGTCATCTCCGACGTGGTCAACATGCTGGGCCGCGCCGACGGCACCGGATTCACCGTGACCGGCCCCGTCTGGGAGTACTTCCGCGTCCAGGAACGCATGTTCAAACCGCTGCTGCGGCAGAGCCCCTTCCACGAGGTCCAGGCCGTCGCACTGCGGCAGAAGCTCATCGAGCACGCCATGGACGGCCTGCTCCGCGAGATCTCCCTCGACCGGGCCAACGGCCTCCTCGGCAAGACCTGCATCCACCCCTCCCACGTGCTGCCCGTCCACGCGCTGTCCGTCGTCAGCCACGAGGAGTACAGCGACGCCCGGGACATCCTCCGGCCGGAACGCGGCGGCGGGGGTGTGCTCAGGTCGGCCTACACCAACAAGATGAACGAAGTGAAACCGCACCGCGCCTGGGCCGAGCGGACCCTGCTGCGCGCCGAGGTCTTCGGCGTGGCGAACGAGGACATCGGCTTCGTGGAACTGCTCGCGGCGGGACTGGCGGACTGACGGGGATGGAGAAGGCAGTGAACACATGGTCCGGCAGCTGGGTCACACGCCGGCTCGGGGTCGAGCTGACCGGCGACGACGCCCTGCCCGGCCTGGTGGGCCTGGCCCTGCGCCGCAACCCCAAGCGGGCCCACCTGCTCGTGTCCAACGTCCTCGGCAAGCACGTACCCCAGTCGCCGTCCGTCGTGTACGGCCACGGTGTCGCGCTCGGGCGCAGGGTGCGGGAGCTGCTGGGCGAGTCGGCGTCGGACGCGGTCGTGCTGGGTTACGCCGAGACCGCCACCGGGCTGGGGCACTCCGTCGCCGACGGCCTGGGCGTGGCCCCCTACCTGCACTCCACGCGCCGGCCGGTCGCGGGGACGGCCACGGCGGGGGGCTTCGAGGAGTCCCACTCCCACGCCACGTCCCACCTGCTGCTCCCGGAGGACCCCGCCCTGCTGGCCGGGGACGGGCCGCTGGTCCTCGTGGACGACGAGTTCTCCACGGGCAACACGGTGCTGAACACCGTCCGGGACCTGCACGCGCGGTATCCGCGGACGCGGTACGTCGTCGTCGCCCTGGTGGACATGCGGTCGCCCGCGGACGCCGGACGGCTGGAGGAGTTCGCCCGCGAGATCGGTGCGCGGGTGGACCTGGTGACGACCGCGTCGGGCACGGTGCGGTTGCCCGACGGCGTCCTGGAGAAGGGACAGGCACTGGTGGCGCGGTACGAGGCCGCCGCGGCCGGCGGGGGCGATCGGCCGGCTGCGGCGCCGTCGGGGCCGGTCGCGCAGTTCCCCGCGCCCCTGGGGGCAGATGCGGGTGCCGCTCGTTTGGAAGGTGAGGGTGTTGTGGGGGCGGCCGGCGGGGATGATCGGCCGGGTGCGCAGTTCCCCGCGCCCCTGGAGGGGGATGCGGGTACCGCTCGCTTGGAAGGTGACGCTCGGGCTCACACCCTAGGGGCGCGGGGAACTGCGCGATCAGCCACCGGCGGCCCGCAGCCGAACGACAAGCCGACGCCCGTCACCCGCGTGGACCTCCGTTGGCCGTCCCGCCTCCCCGACGGGGGACGTCACGGCTTCACCCCCTCGCACCGAGCCCGCCTCGAACACGCACTCCCCGACATGGCGGCCCGCCTCGCCGAGGCCCTCCCCGCCACAGCGCACCGCGTCCTGATCCTCGGCTTCGAAGAACTGATGTACGCCCCCCTGCGCCTCGCCGGCGAGCTGGAGCGGACCACCGGCACCGACGTGCGCTTCTCCACCACCACCCGCTCCCCCGTCCTCGCCGTCGACGACCCCGGCTACGCCATACGCACCCGCCTGGTCTTCCCCGCCCACGACGACCCCGCCGACGGCCCCGGCGACCGCTACGCCTACAACGTCGCCGGCGCCGGCTTCGACGCCGTCGTCGCCGTGGTCGACTCGGCCGCCGACACCCCCGCCCTGCACGCGCCCGACGGCCTGCTCGCCCGGCTCGCCGCGCACACCCCGCACGTCCTCCTCGCGGTCGTACCGTCGTACGTACCCGCTGCCCAGGACAGACCCCAGGACGCCCGACCGGACGCCCGACCGGACGCCCCCGAAAGGCCCGCAACCATGCTGCCCGAGCCCCTCAGAGGCCCCGCCTTCTCCTCGTACGCGCCCGAGGAGGTCGGCTGGCTGCTCCAGGACCTCTCGGACGTGACGCTGGAGGCGCCGACCGAGGAGCGCGAGGAGGCCATCCAGAGCGGCGGCGCCCACTACGCGGAGTCGCTGCCCGTGGAGTACCAGCCCAGCGAGCAGTACCAGGAGCTGTTCCACGCGGCCCTGGAGGAGTCGGCGGCCCGCCTCGCCCACGCGGTCGGCGTGGTCACCGAGACCGTCCTCGCCGAGCGGTCACCCCGACCCGTGCTGGTCTCCCTGGCCCGCGCCGGCACCCCCGTCGGCATCCTGATGCGCCGCTGGGCGCAGCACCGCCACCAGCTCGACCTGCCGCACTACGCCGTCTCCATCGTGCGCGGCCGGGGCATCGACGCCAACGCGCTGCGCTGGCTGGCCGCCCACCACGACCCCCGGGACGTCGTGTTCGTCGACGGCTGGACCGGCAAGGGCGCCATCACCCGCGAACTCGCCCAGGCGATCGAGGAGTTCGAGAAGGCCGAGGGGGTCACCGGATTCGACCCGGAGATCGCGGTCCTCGCCGACCCCGGCTCCTGCGTCCGTACCTACGGCACCCGCGAGGACTACCTGATCCCCTCCGCCTGCCTCAACTCGACCGTCTCCGGCCTGATCTCACGCACCGTGCTCCGCGCCGACCTGGTCGGCCCGGACGACTTCCACGGCGCCAAGTTCTACCGCGAACTCGCCGCCGCGGACCTGTCGGTGACCTTCCTGGACGCCGTCTCCGCCCGCTTCCCCGAGGTCACGGACGCGGCCTGCGCGCAGGCCAAGGAACTGCTCGCCGCCGACCGCACCCCCACCTGGGAGGGCTGGGCCGCGGTCGAGCGGATCAGCGAGGAGTACGGCATCCACGACGTCAACCTCGTCAAGCCCGGCGTCGGCGAGACCACCCGGGTGCTGCTGCGCCGGGTGCCCTGGAAGATACTGGCCCGGGCGGGAGCGGGCAGCGACCTCGACCACGTCCGCCTGCTCGCCGAACAGCGGGGCGTCCCCGTCGAGGAGGTCGACCGACTCCCGTACACCTGCGTGGGGTTGATCCACCCCCGCTACACCCGGGGCGCGACCGGCGCCGACGGCAGGGCGGTGACCCGCTGATGTCCGTCCTCGTCGCCAGCGACCTCGACCGCACCCTCATCTACTCCGCCGCCGCCCTCGCCCTCACCATGCCCGACGCCCGGGCGCCCCGCCTGCTGTGCGTGGAGGTCCACGAGAGCAAGCCGCTGTCGTACATGACGGAGACGGCGGCCCAACTCCTCACCGACCTCGGCGACGAGGCCGTGTTCGTCCCGACCACGACCCGCACGCGCAAGCAGTACCAGCGCATCAACCTCCCCGGCCCGCAGCCCACTTACGCGATCTGCACCAACGGCGGCCACATCCTCGTCGACGGTGAGCCGGACCGGGACTGGCACGCCCGGGTGCTCGCCCGGCTGGCCGACGAGTGCGCCCCGCTGGCCGAGGTGCAGGAGCACCTGCTGCGGACCGCCGACCCGGTGTGGGTGCGCAAGCACCGCGTCGCGGAGGACCTGTTCGCCTACCTGGTCGTCGAGCGTGAGCTGCTGCGCGAGGAGTGGGTGAAGGAACTCGCGGTGTGGGCGGAGAACCGCGGCTGGACGGTGTCCCTCCAAGGCCGCAAGATCTACGCCGTGCCGAAGCCGCTCACCAAGAGCGCCGCCGTGCGCGAGGTCGCCCGCCGCACCGGCGCCGACCTCACCCTCGCCGCCGGCGACTCCCTCCTCGACGCCGACCTGCTCCTCGCCGCCGACCGGGGCTGGCGCCCCGGCCACGGCGAACTCGCCGACGCCGACTGGACGGCCCCCGCGATCAGGTCCCTGCCCGAGCGCGGCGTCCTGGCCGGTGAACGCATCCTCCGAGAGTTCCTCCAAACGGTCCGCACCCCGAGGTGACCCGACAGCCCCGGGGCGCGGGGAGCCACCCGCGCGGCAGGGCATCCCGCCTCCGGTGACACCTCCCGCCGTGCAGCGCGGCGTCCCGCTCGTGCGGTGGCCGGTGCTGTCCGTGCGGTGGGGCGCCCCCTGCGTGCGGTGGGGCGTCCCGTCTGTGCGGTGCGTGTCCACCCTTGTCGTGACGGTCCAACCGTGCGGTGGCGGGTGCTGCCCGTGTGACGAGGAGCCCCCGTGCGGTGGCGGGTGCTGCCTGCGCGATGGCGCGTCCCGCGCGAGTGCTGCCCGCGCGGCGAGGCGCCCGTGCGGTGGGGCGCGCTCCGTGGTGGGGGGTTTTGCCCGCGTGGGTGCCGGTGCTCAGCCGTCGCGGCGGTGGCCCGTGAGTTCGTGCGGGTCCGGGATGCGGAGGCGGCGGGTGGGGTGGTCCACCTCCGCGGGGGGTGAGGGGGGTGTCGGCCCTGTGTCGTCCTGCCCGGCGCGCCGCCGGCGTCCCGCGCCCGGTCGCCGCATCCGCAGGACCACGAACACCAGCACTGCCAGCGCGGCCGCTCCCAGGGCCACCTTCGAGTACGCCGAGGCCACGGCCGTGACCTGCTCCCAGTTGTCGCCCAGCACATAGCCCGCGAGCACGAACGCGGTGTTCCAGATCGCGCTGCCCAGCGTGGTCAGGCCGAGGAACACCGGGAGCCGCATGCGTTCCACACCGGCCGGTACGGAGATGAGGCTGCGGAAGATCGGGATCATCCGGCCGAAGAACACGGCCTTGGTCCCGTGCCGCAGGAACCACGCCTCCGTCTTCTCGATGTCGGAGACCTTCACCAGCGGCAGCTTGCCCGCTATCGCCACGGTCCGCTCCCGGCCCAGCAGCGCGCCCACCCCGTACAGGGCGAGCGCGCCGACGACGGAGCCGAGGGTGGTCCACAGCAGCACCTCGAACAGGCCCATCCGCCCGCCGCTCGCGGCGAACCCCGCCAGCGGCAGGATCACCTCGCTGGGCAGGGGCGGGAAGAGGTTCTCCAGCGCGATAGCGAGGCCCGCTCCGGGGGCGCCCATGGCGTCCATGAGGTCGTTGACCCACTGCGGTCCGGCACCCGGGTCCCCGGCCGCCGTGGTGATGAGCGCTGCGCTGGCTGTCATGCATCCACGCTAGGAACGCGAAGCTGAAGGGAGCCTGAAGGCGGCCCGTCAGCCGCAGCAGCCACCGCCGCAGCAGCCGCCACCGCCGCCTCCCGCGGGAGGGGCGGGCGCTCCGGCGGAGGCGGTACCGCCCACCGCGACCGTGGAGAGGAGCTTCACCGTGTCGTCGTGGCCCGCGGGGCAGTCCGCGGGGGCGGAGGACTCCGCCATGGGGCGGCTCAGTTCGAAGGTGTCGCCGCAGGTCCGGCAGCGGTACTCGTAGCGAGGCATGGGCACAGGTTAACCGGGCCGGCCGCCGCCGTGCCGGTCAGTGGGCGCCGCCGCCCCGCTCCTCGCGGATCTGCGCCACCACGCGGCTCACCGTCGCCCGTACCGTCTCCGTCTCCGTGAGGAAGTGCCAGTAGTCGGGGTGGCGCCCCTCCAGACCGGTGATCGCCCGCTCCAGCCGGGCCACGGCGTCGTCGAGGGGGCGGGCGTGGCGCGGATCGGGGGTGTTGCGGCCGGCCATGGCGAGCCGCTGGGCGTCCCGGATGGCGAAGCGGGTGCGTTCGATCTCCTGCTCGGGGTCCTTCTGCACGGCGTTCAGCCGGTGCAGGCGGTCACCGGCGGCCGACACGGCCTCGTCGGTGGTGTTCAGCAGCGCCCGCGCGGTCGACAGCAGCGCCGTCGCGTCCGCCCACCGCTGCTGCTCGCGGGCGGTCCTGGCCTCGGCGAGCCTGCTCTCCGCCTGCGCCACGTTCTCCGCGGCGACCTCGGGGACCTGCTGCAGGTCCTGCCAGCAGGCGGCGGTGAAGCGGCGGCGCAGCTCGCTGAGTACCGGCTCGACCTGCTCGGAGCGGGTGGTGAGAGCCTGGGCGCGGGTGCGCAGGGAGACCAGCCGGCGGTCGATCTCGGCGGCCCGTTCCGGCAGCCGTTCGGCTTCCACGCGGACGGCCTCGGCCTCGCGCGTGACGCGTTCGGCCCGCTCCAGGGTCTGCGGCACGCCGTGCTGCCCGGCGCCCTGGTTGAGCTTGGTCAGTTCCGGGGAGAGCGTGGCGAGGCGGGCGGCGAGGTCGTCGGCCCGCAGCCCGGAGCCGCGCGCGGCGTCGAGGGCGTTCGAGGCGGCGAGCAGCGCCTGCCGGGCGCGCTCGACGGAGGGCGCGAGCCGGGCCAGCTGGGTCTCGGCCTTCCCGAGCAGCGGGCCGAGCCCGTCGGCGAACCGGTCCAGCTGCTGCTTGACCCGCCCCAGCTCCTCCTTGGCGGCGGTCAGCTCCGCGCGGGCCCGCGTGGCCGCCGACGCCTCCAGATCGTCCCGGTCCAGGTCGTGGGCGTCGACGGCGTCGATGTACCGGTGGCTGGCCTCGTCGATGCGCCGGCCGAGCGCCTCGAAGTCGGAGACGACACGGCGGGCGGCGGGGGAGGAGTCGACGGCGGTGATCGTCTCTATGGAGATCCGCAGGTCACGCTGGGCGGTGTCGAGGTCGTAGAACGCGGCCGCCGCCGCGTCCTTCGCGGCCTGCGCCTCCGCCCGCTGGTTCTCGGCCCGCCCGCCGAACCAGCGCCGGGTTCCGCCGCCGGCGAACGCGGCGGGCAGCACCAGCACCGCGGCCAGCGGCAGCGCCACGAGTGCGAGCGCGTCCCGCAGCGGGCCGGGGGCCCGGTGCCCCGGGGGGAGAGCGGACGCGGTGCGGCGCATGCGCGGCACACGCGGCACACGCGGCTCCGACGGCGAGTACGGCTGCGCTGGTGTCGCCGTCACATCCCTCTCCCGTACTGTCGTTCGCCCTGCCGGTGCCATTCTCCCACCGGTGGAGGACGAACACACGGGCCCGTCAGTTCGCTGTACGCACAGTGAGATTCCCGTCGCCGGTGCGGGCGGTCACCCGGTGGGAGCTGGAGTCGTCGCGCGGCACCGACACGTTCTCGCCGCCGTCACCGGTCCGGGTGTCCACGCGGTAGGCGGCCCGGGGCAGTTCGATGGTCAGCGAACCGTCGTCACTGCGGGACTCCACCAGGTCCGGTACGACGCCGAGTTCGAGGTGGGTCGAGCCGTCGCCGCTGTGGGTGCGCACCGTACGGGAGGAGACCTCCGCGCGCAGGGAACCGTCGCCGGTGCGCAGCTCCAGGGGTCCGGTGGAGTCGGTGACGTGCACCGAACCGTCCGTCGTGCGGATGCTCAGCGCGTCACGGAAGCCCTTGGCCCGCACGCTGCCGTCCCTCTCCTGGACCTTCACGGTCACCCCGCGGGGCACCTCGACGCGGTGCCTGGCGTCGCAGTCGACGATGAGCCCCGAGCACTTCTGGCGCAGCACCAGCCGGTCGCCGTCCATGGACCAGGTGATCTTCGCGTCCGAGCCCATGACGACCTTGCCCCGGAACCAGCGGGTGACCTCGATCCGGTCCGAGGGGCGGCCGTCCACGGCGACGATCTCGAGGTCGGACTCGTCGGAGTCGACGGTGAGGGTGGTGCCCGGCAGTTCGAACGAGCGGCGGTCGGGGGCGTCGTCGGCGGCGGCCGAGGACGAGCACGCGCTCAGGCCCGCGACGAGCACCGCGGCGGCCCCGGCGAGGGCGAGCGGACGCATCCGCGCGGTACGGGGGGTGCGGGGCGCGGTGCCGGGCACGGTGCGGGGCGCGGTGCGGGTCATGACGGTGTCTCTCCCTGGGGCGGACGGCGGCGCCCGACAGCCGTGTTCGAGCGCTCTTCGACCGTACGGACGCGGGGCCCGGCGGGGGATCCGGGCCGCTACCGGATCCGCGGTGGGGATATCCCCCGGGACGGCCCGGGAAAGGCAGCCGTGCGGCCCTGCGGCCCGGTGCGATACGGGTGTGCCGGACCCTGTCCCCGGCCATGTAGGCTGTCCACTCGACCTGGGCATGCGGCCCGGGCCTCGGGTGCGTAGCTCAGGGGTAGAGCGCCTGCCTTACAAGCAGGATGTCGGCGGTTCGAAACCGTCCGCGCCCACCGTGACCGACGGCCTCCGGAGATTCTCCGGGGGCCGTCGGCCGTCGTGTCCTACGAGGAATCCCCCGGGTGCTACGAGGACTCCTCGTCCGTGTCTTCCGTGTGGGCGTGCTTCAGGTGGGCGCGGGCCTGGATCCGGTCGGAGCCGGTGATCGCGTCCCAGTAGCGGTGGGTGCTGACGAACACCGCGAGCTCGTGCTCCCGCCTTCTGAGCTTCTCCACCTCGGCCTGTTCGTCCTCGGTCCAGCCCGGAGAGGCGGGGCGCTCGATCTTGCGCCAGCCGTTGTCGTCACTGAACCCGTCGAGGGGTTCGACCGACCAGGGGAGCCGCTTCAGCAGGGCCGACAACTCGGCCCTGACCTGGTGCAGTTCCTCCTGACCGGCGAGGAGGTCACTCGGAAAGTCATAGGTCGCAGCCACAGTCCAATGATACGCCTGTTCGATTTTGGGTGGCGAGTTGCCGGGGGGTTCTGCAGCCGGGATTCACCCCTTCGTGGTCGTGGCGGTGACGGTGGCCCGGGCGGTGGCCGTGGGCGGGCCCCGCGCGTCAGACTGGGGGCATGTGCCGGAGTATCAAGACCCTGCGTCCGCCCGTACTGCCCGAGGAGGCCACGGAGGAGGAGATCAGGGCCGCGGCCCTGCAGTACGTCAGGAAGGTGTCCGGGTTCCGGGCGCCGGCCGCGCACAATCGCGAGGTGTTCGAACGGGCGGTCGATGCGGTTGCCGGGGCTACGGCGGAGTTGCTGGAGGGGTTGGAGGTACGGGGCGCTGCGCGGCAGGGGGCGGCGGGCTAGGTTCCCGGGCCCGGAGCCTGGAGCCCCGGCGGGGTGAGTGGTCCGGGGGTGGTTGCCGGCCAGGGGGGTGTTGCGCAGCCCGGCGTTTGCGGGGTGCCTCCCCCGCTCCCGGTTTCGCTCGAGCGGGAGGTGCCCCCACCGCCCACCCGTGCCGCCCTGGGGGTACCCCCTCTGGGGGAGACACGGCTGCCCGCGGCTGCGGCGTGCGACTGCCGGCAGTTGCGCGGCGCGGGCGCACGCAGTGGCAGGGGTGGGGTGGCCCGTCGGGCGCCTGTGGGTGGGGTTGCCCGGGGTGGCCTAGGAAGCCTTCGAAGGCTGGGGGTGGGGGCTGCGGCGCATCAGGTAGCCCGCGCCCGCGCCCGCCACGAACAGCGCCCCGACCGAGACCGCCGTCGCCAGCCAGGTCGCGCCCAGCCAGTGGGCGCCGAAGTAGCCGAGGGCCACGCTGTAGCCGGCCCAGGACAGGCCCGCCAGTGCGGACCAGGGCAGGAAGTCGCGGGCGCGGTGCCGCGCGGCACCGGCGCCGAGGGAGACCACCGAACGGCCGGCCGGGGCGAACCGGGCGAGGACGACCAGCGCGCCGCCGCCCCGTGCCAGCGCCGCGCCGAGACGTTCCTGCGCCCTGCTCAGCCGCCGGGAGCGGGCGATGGCCCGGTCCAGACGGGGGCCGCCGCGCCAGGCGAGGCGGTACGCCACCAGGTCGCCGAGGACGGAGGCGGTGGCCGCGCAGAGCGTCAGCGCCAGGATGTCGGGCACATCGGTCGCCGTACCGGCCGCCGCGGCCGTGGCCGCCGTGATCACCAGAACCCCGCTGGGCAGGACCGGCAGGAACACGTCGAGCAGGACCGACAGGGCCACCACCGCATAGATCCACGGGCTGCCGACCAGCGACCCCAGACTCTCCACCCGAACTCCCCGTAGCGCCCCCGTGGGCCGGCTCCGGCCGGGCTGTCGCGGAGGGGGCGGCAGGAGTGGCAGAAGTGTGGCCGATGACAGCCATACAGCGTACGCCCGGTAAGTGACAGAAGGGTCACGGGGGGTTCGGGGCCCCCGTACGACGGGGCGCCCTCCCCGGCGGGTGCGGGGAGGGCGCCGTACGGTCGGTCAGGCCGCCACCGGGGTCTGCTCCGCCGTGCGCCGGTCGTCCGGGGACGCGGAGCGCCGGGAGAGCAGGCGGTCCAGGCCGAAGGCGCCGGAGCCGGTGAAGACCAGCAGGAACATGGCCCAGCAGTACATGGCCGCGCCCTCCCCGTGGTTCTCTATGGGCCACAGGGCGTCGGGCTGGTGGACCTTGAAGTACGCGTACGCCATCGCGCCGGACGAGATGAACGCCGCCGCCCGGGTGCCGAGGCCGAGCAGGACGAGACCGCCGCCGACGAGTTCGATCAGGGCGGCGTACCAGCCCGGCCAGATGCCGGTCTCGACTGTGCCGCCGTTGCCGTCCACGCCGCCGAGCAGGCCCAGCAGGGACACCGCGCCGTGGCAGGCGAAGAGCAGGCCGACGACCATGCGGAACAGGCCCAGCGCATAGGGCTGGGCGGTGTTGAGACGTCCGGTCATGTGGGGGTTCTCCTTCGGTCGGGCCCGGCCCCCGGGACGGGGTCGGGCCGGGGCGGAACCGAGTCGGATTCCCACGTTAGGAGCGCCTAACTCTTACTTGCAAGTTCAACATTCGGCCAGGGGTTCACGCCGTTTCCGCTGCTCGCGCGCCTGCCGTCGCACGTCAGTACGGCCCCCGTCCCGCCCCCGCGATCATCGGCGTGACCGAATCCGCACCCTGCTGCACAGGCGCCTCACAGCTTCCTCCGCGCTCACTCGCCGAGCCGGGTCTCCGACACCGCCCTGAGCCGTGCCCCGGTCCCCGCCCGCTGCGCGTGCTCCAGCCGCAGCACCGCCGTACGCCCGTGTGCCGTCAGTGTCATGAGCTGGTTGCCGAACCAGGGTCCGCCCGTCCTGCGCCAGCCCACCGCCGGCCGGCCCAGACCGCCGTGCCGCGCGAACACCCGCCCGAGCCCCCGGGCGACGGCGCTCCACCCGAAACGGAAACCGAGCCTCAGTGACAGCGGAATGGAGTTGTGCACCGGGGAGCAGGTCAGCTGCACCACCCGGGCGTCCGGCACCGCGCGCCCCGGCCAGCTCGGCTCGGCGACATAGGCGTGGTGGACGTCCCCGGAGAGCACGCACACCGTCGCCGGCGCCCCCGGCCCCGTACCGGCCTCGGCGATCAGCTCCGCCAGCTCGTCGAACGACTCCGGGAAGGCCGACCAGTGCTCCAGATCCGCCGCGCGCCGCAGCTTCTCCCCGAGCCGCGCCCAGCGCGGGCCCTTGTCGCCCCGGCACAGCACGGAGCACCACGCCTCGACGTCGTGCACCAGATGGGGCAGCAGCCACGGCAGGGACGTACCGATCAGCAGATGGTCGTACGAGCCGCGCCCGTCGAGGACCTGGTCGCGCAGCCAGGCGGCCTCGGCCGCATCGAGCATGGAGCGCCGGCCCTCCTCCAGGACGCGGGCCGCGCGGCTGTCCACCATCACCATCCGCACCCGGCCGAAGTCCCGCCGGTAGCTCCAGCGCACGGCGGTCGCGTCGGCCTCGGCGTCGGAGGCGAAGGCGCGCAGCGGATCGGTGCCGTCGGGGCGCTCCCGCACCGCCGCGTACAGCGGGTCGGCCTCCAGGTCGGCGGGGGAGAGGTTGCCCAGGTGCTGGTACACCCAGTACGACATCAGACCGCTGAGCACCCGCTCCCGCCACCACGACGTGGCGCGCATGTCCTCGACCCAGGAGGCCGAGGTGTTCCAGTCGTCGATCACGTCGTGGTCGTCGAAGATCATGCAGCTGGGCACGGTGGACAGCAGCCAGCGCACCTGGGGGTCGAGCCAGGACTCGTAGTAGAGGTGGGTGTACTCCTCGTAGTCGGCGACCTGGATGCCCGGCGGGTCCTTCAGGTCGCGGCGGGCGGCGAGCCACTTCTGCGTGGCGTCGGAGGTCTCGTCCGCGTACACCTGGTCGCCGAGCAGCAGCAGGACGTCCGGCCGTTCCCCGGCCGGGTCGGCGGCGATGCGCCTGGCCAGGGCGTCGAGCGCGTCGGGGCCGACCGGATCGGGCTCCCCGGTGGGCGGGGAGGCCCAGCGGCAGGAGCCGAAGGCGACACGCGTACGGTCCTCCGGGCCCGGGGTCGCGATCACCGAGGGCGGGAACGACGGGAAGGGGTCCTGGGGCAGCGGCCACACCCGGGCGCCGTCGAGGAACACCTCGTACGGGGTGGCCGTGCCCGGGGTGAGGCCGGTGACCCGGACCAGCGCGTAGTGGTGACCGGCGACCTGGAAGGTGCCCTCCTTCCCGCCGGGCCCGTCGGGACAGCGCACCTCGACGGTGCCCGGGCGCCCGGTCTCCACCCAGACGGTCGCGGACGAGCCGTCGACGTACCTCAGCAGTGGTCCGAGCCGCAGTCCGGCCATGGTGACCCCTTCCTCCGTCGCCCCGTACGGTACGCAGCGACCCGGGCCGCCGGGGAGATTCGTGCACCCGGCAGTCGCCGGGGCGCGCGCAGGCGGCCGGGGTCTCAGCAGTTCGCGAGGTACCCCTGAAGCGCGGACTTCTCGGACGCGTCGACCGACAGGTCGTAGTGGTACTTCACCTGTACCCAGGCGCGGACGTAGGTGCAGCGGTAGGCCGAGCGCGACGGCATCCAGGTGGCGGGGTCCTGGTCGCCCTTGGACTGGTTGACGTTGTCGGTGACGGCGAGGAGCTGCGGGCGGGTGCGGTCGTTGGCGAAGGCCTGACGCCGCGCGGTGGTCCAGGACCCGGCACCGGAGTCCCAGGCCTCGGCGAGCGGCACGAGGTGTTATCCGCACCTTGTTTGCGATGCCGCTGACATCTGTGACGTGACGTGGTGGGCCGTGTCCTTCCTGTGAGCGGTGCGTTATCCGGTGCAGCGGTGAGGTGCCGCTGACAGCGATGACGGACGGGGTGGCGGTGGCAAGTACGCAGCGAGTGGTCACCGGTGAAGGCGTGACGTGGACGGTCGTCGGCGAGGACTACCGTGTAGCGGAGCCGGTCGAGCAGTACCTGGAGTACCTGAGATCGAGGGACTGCTCACCCAACACCCTCAAGAGTTACGCGCGGGGCCTAGCCCTGTGGTGGACGTTTCTGGAGCGTCGGGCGCAGGCGTGGGACGCGATCGGAGTGACTGAACTCGGCACCTTTGTAGGGCAGCTGCGTCGCGGGAGCGTGGCTGAGGACGTGGTGCCGCTCCATGAGGGCGTGAAGGCGGCCGACGCGACCGTGGCGAGCCGCGCTCGGGCCGTCATGGGGTTCTACCGCTATCACGCGGCTCGCGGGGTCGAGGTCGCGGGACGGCTGTACGAGACGGTGAAGGCCCGGCCGGGAAGCTACCTGCCGTTCCTGGAACACGTGGCGCGCAGGGCCGGACGCCGTTCGAGCGTGGTCAAGATCCGTGTCCGTGCGAAACCGGTGCAGGTACTGCTGCCCGACCAGATGGCAGCGCTCCGTGAGTCGGAGGCGACCTGGGACTCGACGGACGCGGTCTGGTCGGGTGAGCTGCGATACCGCCTGCTATGGACCCTGCTGGAGGAGACCGGGCTGCGGCTCGGCGAGGCCCTTGGCCTGCGGCACCGCGATTGGAAGACCGGCACGGGTACGACCGCGCAGGTCGAGGTCGTCCACCGTGAGGACCACCCGCACGGCCTGCGGGCCAAGAGCGGTCACCGCCGCGTCTTCGTCGGCTCGGTTCTGGACCGCCTTTACGGCGACTGGGTCTGGGCACTGTGCGAGGCCGGTGCAGACGTCGAGCTGGACGACTGGGACGACGCGTACATCTTCTGCAACCTGCACCGCGGACGTCGGTTCGCGCCGCTCAGGGCGGAGAGCGTCTACAAGCACCTGGCCGCGCGGAAGCAGCACGTCCCCGGCCTGCCGCCGGGCATGACCCCGCACTGGTACCGGCACACCCACGCCACGGGCCTGCTGCTGTCCGGAGTGCCGATGCACGTGGTCAGCCGCAGGCTCGGCCACGCGGACATCCAGACCACGATCAACACGTACGCCCATGTGACCGAGGACGCGGAGCTCCGGGCGTGCGCGGATTGGCAGGAGATCACGAAGGCGTGGGGAGCTGACAGTGAGCGTTGAGCGGAAGACCGTCACATCATTGCCCGAACAGAGGGCGCAGGCTCCAAGGGTTCGTGAGCGCAATCGCCGGGACAAACGGGACCCGCGGCTGCCGATCGCTGAGCTTTTCAGCGAGGAGCGGGCGAGGCGGCTCTGGGAGAGCCTGCCTGAGGAGCACCGGCGGGATCACTTCGACTCCGCGAACATGCCCGAGGACTACCGTCAGGCGTTCATCGTCCGGACGATCGACAAGAGCCGGGGCTGGTACACCCAGTCCCTCAGCCTCCGAGGACTCCCGGAGCCGATGACCTGGGAAATGGCCTGGTTCATCGACCAACAAGTCGCCGACGGATACAGCATCAACACCAATCGCCTGGGTGAGCTGCGGCGGGGTCTTGTTCTTGCGGTTGAGCACGGCAGTTCCGTGGCACGGACAGCGCGGTCGCTGACGGCTCTGACGCACGAGGAATGGGGGCGAGAGGTCAGGGGAGCGCTGATGCGCACCCACACTTCAGCCAACCCCCATCTACCGGGATGGGTCGAGAACGGCCTGAAGCACGTGCAAGACCGTCTTGCCCACGCCTACCACGACGGGGAGTGGTGGCGGTTGAACGTCTGGAACCCCGCTCTGGACCGGCGCATCCCGCAACGGGAGCACGAGCCCAATGGCCGCACGGTGGCCAACTTCAGCCAGCTCACGACAGGCTGGTTCCGGGAAGCCGCAAAGTGGTGGCTGTCCGTCCAGTTGTCGACCGAGCGGTACGTGTGGTCGTCGGTGAAGAGCAGGCTGGATCACCTGAAGTGGTTCCAGTGGTACATCGACGAAGCAGGCTGCGCCGGTCCTCAACTCGTCGACTCACCGGAGAAGCTTCGGCCCTGGCTGCTCGGGTTTGTGACCTCACTCAACAGTCACACCGCGATGACCGGCCCGAACAAGGGTGGCAGGCTGGCGAAGAACAGCCGACGGGGCCCGCTGGTGACCATCGAGGCGTTCTACCGGTGGATCTACGACAACCGTGCCGAGGCGGTCTCGGTTCTCGGTGACCGGCGCTGGGCCGGACTTGGCCTGGAGCACACGGTGCTGTTCCGCTTGGAAGACAAGCCGCGACTCACCAACCAGCTCCCGGACGACATGGCCCTGGAGGACGAGGTGATCAGTACGATCGCGGCGGGTTCCGGGGTACTCGCGGCCTCCAAGGCCGAGGGAGGCCTTGATGACCGGCAGGCTTTTCATGCGTTGATGCTGCTCATCCGAACGGGCCGGCGCATGAACGAGGTCCTGATGATGGACTTCGAACCGCTGCTGCCGCTGCTGACCACGGGGAAACAGAAGGACAAGGAGCCGGACGGTTTCGTGGCCCGGCTCGCCTATCAGCAGACGAAGATCATCGGTGGCGAGCCGCCGACGATCCCTGTCGACCAGGAGATCGTCGACATCATCCGTCTCCAGCAGAAGTGGGCCCGTGAGTTCATCGCCGCGCAGGGCTCCCCAGAGGGCACGGAACCGCCGTATCTGTTCCTGCAGACCAAGAACAACCGGCTCGGGAAGAGGCCCTATGCTTCGGCGACGTTTCACAGTCGCCTTGGCGTACTGACCGAGAAGCTGGCGATCACCGACAGTGTCGGCCGCCCTGTCAAGATCTCGAAGACCCACACCTTCCGGCACACCCGGGCGACCGACCTGATCAACGCCGGGGTCCCGATCCACGTCGTCATGCGCTACCTGGGTCATGTCACACCGGCCATGACCATGCACTATGCCAAGACCCTGGCTGTGACGGCCGAGCGCGAGTTCCTCCGCTACAAGAAGGTGACGGCCGACGGCCGGACCGCCGAGGTGAACCCCAGCGACCTCTACGACCTCCTCCACCTGGACCAGCGGGCCGACCGAGTGCTGCCCAACGGCTGGTGCATGCTGCCGCCCCGGCAGGTCTGCTCCAAGGGCAACGCCTGCCTCACCTGCGACAAGTTCGTCACCGACGCCAGCCACCGCGACGAACTCCAGCACCAGCTCCAGCAGTCCGAAGCGCTGATCGCGCGCCGCCAGACCCAGTTCACCGCCCGGCACGGGGAGCCGATGGGTGAGGACAACATCTGGCTCGCCGGCCGCCTCGCCGAGACCCGCGCGCTGACCAAGGTCCTCGTCGCCCTGGACCAGGTCAGCGTCCACGAGGACGGCCACCTCCGGGCGGTTCGCGGGGCAGGCGCTGCCGATCGCCCCGAACCGTAGCCCGCTGCCCGACAACAGGAGCCGACCACATGACGCCGCTGCCCAAGCACCTTCGCCAGGCCACCCGCGCCCGTACCCAGGAAGCTGAGAAGCGGGCGCGCACTGCCCTCGCCGAGCTGGCCAGGGCGGGCAAGCCGATCAGCTTCACCGCCGTGGCCCGCCAGGCCGGGGTGAGTACGGACTTCCTCTACAGGAGCCCGGAACTTCGGACGCAGATCGAGCGGCACCGAGCCAAGACCGGACCGGTTCCGGCGGGGCCTGCGAATCCGCCGGGCGACTCCTCGACCTCCGCCGCGGTGAGGGCACTGAGCGCCCGCCTCACGCGGCAGCAGGAGGCTCACCGTGAAGAGGTGGCGAGACTCCGCCAGGCCCTCGAAATCGCGCAAGGTGAGAACCTCGACCTGCGTAGGCGCCTGGCCCGCTACGAGGCCGACTGAGGCAGCAGAAAACGGCGTGTCCTTTTGACCAGCCCTCTCATAGGCTCACGGCGTGAGCGACCGAATACAGAAGATCGTGATGCGACTGCCCGACCTGAAGAGCGTGACCGAGGTGTGGGACATGGCCGAGCGCAGGCTCGGCCAAGGTGATGTCGCGTTCGTGGCCGATCTCGGCATCGCCCTGGCCGACCGATACGGTTCCTCCGCCGGTCAGGTCTGGCAGTACCGCAGTGTTTTCGACCGTCTTCTCCGCCTGCTGACCACGACCTCGGGTCAGGAGCAGGTCGAGCAGACGTTGCGGCTCGTGGCGGCCGCCTCGCCCGGCAATCGGAAGCTGGCTCGTTACGCGGCTTCACTGCTCGCCGATGGCCAGACTCCGCAGGACCTGTCCTTCGTCTTCGCAGGCGGCAGCTCACGTGCCGCCGCCTCGGAGGAGCTTCGGGCCTGTCTCGTGCACGAATTGGCGCTCAGAGGCGTCACGGTCGCGGAGTCGCCGGCGACCGAGGCGTGGGCGACGTCACCGCACTGGCGCCACCATCCGCTCGCCTGGCTGCCGTTGGAACTGCTCGCGATCGAGGAGACGCCGCCCCTCCCGAGTTACTCAGTGGGCGGGGGCAGCTATTCGATGCCTTACGGGCCGCAGGACGGCCCTGGTGTCACGCTGGGCCGCATTACACACCTGCCGCAAGTGACCAATACAACGACGGAAAAGTTCAGCGAGGCCGCTGCTGCAGCGGTGGCCAACTGGGCCGAGGAGTCCAACGGCCACAGCGAGGCCGGAACGTACGACCTGGCGGAGCCGGTCGAGACGGAGGCCCTTCCTGACCTGTTGGTGACGCTGGGCCTGCAGTGTCTGAACGGGGTAGGTCCGCGCAAACGCCTCGCCCTGTCCTCCTGCCGACCGGAGCACGCCTGGCGCATGCTTTTCGCGGCGGCATCGACAGGCGGCGCATACAACAACGGCGTCTACGGCGCTTATGGGCGACTGGCCGCCTGGCGTTCCCTCGCCGCCTTGTCCGGAGCATCCACGGCAGCACCGGTCAACGAAGTGGAACGAAATGCTCAGGCGTGCGACTGGTACAGCTTCGGGGCCGCCACGAAGTGGTTCGAGTGTGTGGCGTGGGACATAGGGCTGGTATCTGTCGCCCCAGGAGCTCGGCGCATCGCTGTGCTGGCAGCCACGGACACGGATTGATCCGGCTGAGGAGCTTGGACCGCCCGCCGCGATCGCGCTTATGACCCGCCGTCTGACCCGGCCCCCGGAGCCAGTCGAACACCGCCGTGCGTCGCCCCCAACCTCCTGAGGGCTGCTCGACGGCGAGTGTCGATTCTCCTGTTCACCGCATGAGGACGGTGACGTCGCGGTCGGCGAAGATTTCAAGGAGAACCTGGAACTCGGCGGCAGCGTCGCCGCGCGTCGTGGGATGACCGTTCAGGTCTGTAATCACGGCATTCGAGTCCAGCCATTCCAGGGTGAACGGGGCCTTGACGCCGAAGCCTCCGCGCAGGCAGTCGTCCACGGCAGCGAGGTTCCATCCGAAGTACCCGCCGGGGCCGTTGACGGCTTCTCCCAGCGCGCAGTAAAAGCTGTTGATATCGGTAACCTGCCGACCGTCCAAGGTGACCACCCGCCCTGATGAGGCATCTTCGGGGTGTCCGCGACGCTGGTACTTGCGGGACCACAGCGCGACGGACAACCATGCCTTCTGGCCTACCGCGTCGAGGTCCTCCCACATGCCCTTGCGGTCGAGATTCCCTGTTCGGAGGAGGTCCCAGATCTCCGCAACCCCAGGGAGAAGTTCATCGCACCACAGCCGTACTTCGACATCGAACAGGTCATCGCCGTGCCGTGACGGCCTCGCAGCCGTCGCCGTCACCCCGCTGACGAAGTAGGAACCCATTTCGATGCCTTCAACATCGAGGAGTGCCAGGTGGGCCCCGCCTGCCCTCGCTCTCCTGCTCCCCAGATGGTCGAGGCTGGTCAGGAACTTCCCCTGCGGCGAGCACCCCAGCAGTTCAACCTGCCGTAGACCGTCTTCCTGAGGTTCGAACAGCCCGTTGGCGTCCCGCACGAACCCCCAGAATTCGTCATCGTCCTCGTCACTGGTCAAGGCGTACCTGCAGCCCTTGCCAGCCCCACGCGCTGAGTCCATGACACCTCCTGCGCAGGGAGCCTACAGATGGCTACACCAAGGGCAGCGGAATACCGGGCGGCCAGCCTATGAAGACGATCACGTCAACGCTCCACCGCCGCAGTAGGTCGCCGGGATGAAAGACAGGTTCCGAAGTCATCTGCCGTGCTCTGTGTCCCGATGAACTCGGTGGTGCTCGCCGAAAGGGAGGTCGCAGTCACGAACACACCTGGCATGCATGCGGCAACTCATACGCCGATCCATTTTGTAGTCGGCAGTTGTCGGCGGCATCGCGCTGACGATTGGACCTGCAGTGACAGTTACTTATTTCGTCACGGCTACGGATACGAGGTGGTCGATGTCGACGTCGGAGGCGGCGGACCAGGTGGCGCCGTCGTAGGGGGAGTACCAGCTGCCGCTGGTGGCCGCGCAGGAGGAGTCGGTGACGACATTGGTGCCGTCGCGCTTGAGGATCGTCTCGCGGGTGTTGCAGGTGCCGCTGACGGTGATCCAGTGCGGGAACAGGTCGCGGTCGTAGCCGGCGCGGTTCTCGGTGCGCACGTCCAGGGCGGAGAGGTAGCCGCGGGCGGTGGCGGCGCTGACCGGGGTGGGGAGGGCGGCGGAGGCGGCCGGGGCGTTGAACAGTCCGACGGAGGCTATGAGTCCGGCGAGCGCCGTGGCTGTGCCGAGCCGTCGACGCGCGTAGACCTTCGAGAACTTCGACATGCGGACTCCCTTGTGGAGTGGGGGCGTTGGCGTGCGGGCAGGGGAATGCTCGCCGTGTCGCGTTGCCGGGAGGGGTGGATCCGGTAAGAAGCTAATGACACGGGCATGACACGTCTATGGTTGAGGTGTGAAGTTTCCGCGTACGACGTCCGGCGCGGGCCTCGCGTACGATGGACGGCGCAGAAGGGGAGTAGCTCTTCGCCGGACCGTCGACATACTGCTCAGCCCGCCTGAGCCGGCGCCCGGAGGCGGACCTCGCGATGCGGGGCCCGTCGGCGAGACCTTCGGCAAGCAGTGCACACCCGTGCCCCTCGGTGCGGGTGCCGTGTGTGCTGCCGTGCCGAGGTGTCCCGTGGAATCGCACAGCACTCTCGGCGGGGCGGCCCCGACCGATTGAGGAACCGTTGATCAGCCTGACCGTGACGGCCGTCGTCTTCGGCGTCGTCTTCCTCGCCGAACTGCCGGACAAGACCGCGCTCGCCGGCCTCGTCCTCGGCACCCGCTACCGCGCCTCGTACGTCTTCGCCGGTGTCGCCGCCGCCTTCGCGGTGCACGTCACGCTCGCCGTGGCGGCCGGCAGCGTCCTCACGCTGCTGCCGCAGCAGCTCGTGCACGCCGTCACCGGTGTGCTGTTCCTGGGCGGCGCGGCGATGCTGCTGCTCAAGAAGGACGAGGGCGAGGAGGAGATCCGCAAGCCGGAGGACCAGAGCTTCTGGAAGGTCTCCGGGGCGGGGTTCATGCTGATCCTCGTCGCCGAGTTCGGCGATCTGACGCAGATCATGACGGCCAACCTCGCCGCCCGCTACGACGACCCGCTCTCCGTCGGCCTGGGCGCGGTGCTCGCGCTGTGGGCGGTGGCGGGGCTCGGCATCGTCGGCGGAAAGGCGCTGATGAAGCGGGTTCCGCTGAAGCTGATCACGCGGATCGCGGCGCTGCTGATGCTGGGGCTCGGCGTGTGGAGCCTGTGGGAGGCGGTCACCGGCTGACGTCCGCGGGACCCCTGCGGGATCTCTGCGGGATCCCTGCGGGGGCCACGGCGGGCTGAAGTGTGGGTGAACGCTCGGCGAAGGCGGTGGCGGGAGCCGGGACGATTTTGTACCGTGGATGAACAAAGTGGCTCCCGCCCGTTTTCCCTGACCGGCGGGCGGGGCCGCCTTGGCCCCTCGACCGGGGCCCACGACAAGCCCCTCCCCGCGCCCTGGAGCTGCCGATGACGGCCACCGCCGTACTCACCGCCCGCGCCCTCCTGCTGGACATGGACGGCACCCTCGTCAACTCCGACGCCTCCGTGGAGCGCGTCTGGCGGCGCTGGGCCGACCGCAACGGGCTCGACGGCGACGAGGTCATGAAGGTCGTCCACGGCCGCCAGGGCTACGCCTCCATGGCCCTGCTGCTGCCGGACCGCCCCATGGAGCAGAACCACGCCGACAACGCCCGCATGCTCGCCGAGGAGACCGCCGACACCGAGGGCGTCGTCCCGATACCGGGCGCCCGCGACTTCCTCGCCTCCCTCGAGGGGCTGCCGCACGCCCTCGTGACCTCCGCCGACGTCCCCCTGTCCACGGCGCGGATGGCCGCCGCCGGGCTGGAACAGCCCGACGTCCGGGTGACGGCGGAGTCCGTCGGGGCGAGCAAGCCCGACCCGGAGGGCTTCCTGAAGGGCGCGGCCGAACTGGGCGTCGCCCCGGCCGACTGCGTGGTCTTCGAGGACTCCGGCGCCGGTATCGCGGCGGGCCGCGCGGCCGGCATGCGCGTCGTGGGCGTCGGCCCCCGCGCCGGCTTCCACGCCCCGGACGTGGTCGTACGCGACCTGACGCAGGTACGCGTGGAGGCGGCCGCGGACGGCACGATCCGCCTGCACATCACGGACTGATCGACCCCACCCCGACGAGCCGGCAGCCCCGCAGCCCGGCTCCCCGCCGTTCCTGCCGTACGGGGGCGCCTTGCGCGCTCGCGCTGGGGTGGCGGTTTCCGGGGCCCGCTGTCTCGGCCGCCCTGCGCGGGTCCCGTACTCGCGTCCGTGCGGGTCGGGTCCGCGTGCTGGGTGCGTGCCGTCTTGCCGTACGGGGGCGGCATGCCCCCGCACCCGCGCTGGGCGGTTTCCGGCGGGGGTCCCTGTGGGGTTCTGCCCGCTTCGGGGCGCGACGTTACGGCTGTCGGGTTTCCGATTCCAGGTGGGAGCGGGTTCGGGGGCCGTAGGTGCCCAGTTCGTCGTGGACTCCGCGGGACCACTGGTAGTTGCGCAGGGCTTCCTCGACGCGGCGGTTGAACTGGCCGTGGATGTCGTCGTTGTACAGGTACAGCTGGCGCAGGCGCAGCTGGAGTTCGGTGACCTCCGGGCCGCGGTCGCCGCGGCGCAGCACCGGGCCGGTGTCGTCGCCCTCGTCCTCGCCCGGGGCCTCGGGCTCGACCGCGGACGGCGGGGAGCTCGTCGGGGTCGGGGCGGGTTCGGACGACGCGGAGGCGGTCGGCGAGGCGCTGGACGCCGACGGTGACGGCGAGGCCGACGCGCTCGCGCTCGCGGACGCGGAGGCCGAGGGGGAGGCGGACGTCGTCGGCGAGGCGGAGGACGTGCTCGCCGTCGGCTCCGTGGACGGCGCGTCGGACGACGGGTCCGGGACGCTCGCCCGCACCTCCTCCGGGGCCGCGCCGTTTCGGGACGGCGTCTCGTAGGAGAACATCCCGCTCGCCCACCCCGCCGCGCCCACCACGGCGACGACGGCCCCGGCGACCGCGAACAGCATCCCGGGGCGCCGCCGGCGCGGCGGAGCCCCGTCCTCGCCGTCCCCGCCCTCGCCGTCGGCCGCGGCGGGCACGCGCGCGATCGGCTGTGTCGCGTCGAACAGGTCCAGGTCCGTGTCGCTCGGCCGTGTCGTCGCCGGCCCGAGGGGCGTCGGCAGCACGGACGTCGCCTCCGTCCCGCCGGGCGCCGCGGCCTCCGGCGGGACGGCGCGCAACGGCATCGTCTCGTCGGGCGCCCCCGAGGACGCGCCGGGCCCGCCCGTGGACGTCGGTCCGGTGTCCGGGGGAGCGGCCGTCCCCGGCTGCTCCCGCGCCCCGTCCGGCGTACCGCGCGCGCTCTTGCCGTCCAGTTCGACATACGGGCGTATCCGCAGCGGATCGAAGTCCTCCGCCGCCGCGGCCTCCGCCGTACGCGCGTCGCGCAGGGCGTCGGAGGCACGCAGCGTGCAGGCGCAGGAAGGCGTGTTGTCCCTGTTCCTGGGCGCACCGCATTCCGGGCACGGGTTTCCGTTCGGCTGTTCCACGTGTCGTCCCTCCCCTCGCGAACTCCAAGGATTATGCAGATCTTCTTCACAGCCCGGCCCGCGCGCCCCCGGAATGCGACCTTCCGGCAGGACTCAACAGGCCATAACGGGTCACACCGATCACGATGGGTGGGGGAAACGGGAACCTGGAACCTGTGAAGGTCTGGAGGTCTTCATGGCCGACGACGCGCACGGTACGGCGCCGAGGACGAGCGACGCGCAGCCCGCGCCCCGCGCCGGACAGCCGGCCTCCGGCAGCGGCGGCGGCAGCAGCGGCAGCGGCGGTGGGGGCGACCGCGGGGGCGGCCGGGAACAGGTGTCCGGCAACGTCATGTTCTCGATCGGCGCCCTGCTCCTCGGCCTGCTGCTCGCCGCCCTCGACCAGACCATCGTCTCCACCGCCCTGCCCACCATCGTCAGCGACCTCGGCGGACTGGAGCACCTCTCCTGGGTGGTCACCGCCTATCTGCTGGCCTCCACCGCCGCGACCCCCCTGTGGGGCAAGCTCGGCGACCAGTACGGGCGCAAACGCCTCTTCCAGCTCGCCATCGTGATCTTCCTGGTGGGTTCCGCGCTGTGCGGTGCCGCGCAGAACATGCCCCAGCTGATCGGGTTCCGCGCGCTCCAGGGACTGGGCGGCGGCGGACTCATCGTGCTGTCGATGGCGATCGTCGGCGACCTCGTGCCGCCCCGCGAGCGCGGCCGTTACCAGGGCCTGTTCGGGGCCGTGTTCGGCGCGACCAGCGTGCTCGGGCCGCTCCTCGGCGGCGTGCTCACCCAGCACTGGAGCTGGCGCTGGGTGTTCTACATCAACGTGCCCGTCGGGATCGTCGCGCTCGCCGTGATCGCGGCGGTGCTGCACATCCCGCGCAGGTCGAGCAAGCACGTCATCGACTACCTCGGCACCTTCCTCATCGCCTCCGTCGCCACCTGCCTGGTGCTGGTCGCCTCCCTCGGCGGCACCACCTGGGCCTGGGCGTCACCGCAGATCATCGGGCTCGCCGTGCTCGGCGCCGTCCTCATCGTCGCCTTCGTCGCCGTGGAACGCCGGGCCGCCGAGCCCGTACTGCCGCTGAAGCTGTTCCACGTGCGCACCTTCACGCTCGCCGCCGTGATCAGCTTCATCGTCGGCTTCGCCATGTTCGGCGCGCTGACGTATCTGCCGACCTTCCTCCAGGTGGTCCACGGCGTCACCCCCACCATGTCCGGCGTGCACATGCTGCCGATGGTGGCCGGCATGCTGCTGTCGTCCACCGGCTCCGGGCAGATCGTCAGCCGCACCGGCCGCTGGAAGGTCTTCCCGATCACCGGCACCGGCGTCACCGCCGTCGGACTGCTGCTGCTCCACCAGCTCGACACGCAGAGCTCCACGGCGCTGATGAGCGCGTTCTTCTTCGTGTTCGGCCTCGGACTCGGCCTGGTGATGCAGGTCCTCGTGCTGATCGTGCAGAACGCCGTCTCCTACGAGGACCTCGGCGTCGCCACCTCCGGCGCGACGTTCTTCCGCTCCATCGGCGCCTCGTTCGGCGTCGCCATCTTCGGCGCGATCTTCGCGAGCCGCCTCCGCGACGAACTCACGGCCGCCTTCCGGGGCGCGGACCTCCCGCCCGGGATGTCCCCCGGCACGCTGGAGGCCGACCCGCGCGGCATCGCCGGGCTGCCGCCGTCCCTGCGCCTGCCGGCCCTGAACGCCTACTCCAACGCCATCACCGACGTCTTCCTGTACGCCGTACCCGTGGCCCTCGTGGGCTTCGTACTGGCCTGGTTCCTCAAGGAGGACCGGCTGCGCGCCTCCGTCACCGCGCCGGACGTGACCGAGACGCTCGCCAGCAACCCGGTGGAGCGGTCCTCCTACGACGAGGTGTACCGCGCGCTGTCGGTGCTCGGCACGCGCGAGGGCCGGCGCGAGATCTACCGGAGGATCACCGACCGCGCGGGCTACGACCTGCTGCCCGCGGCGAGCTGGCTGCTGCTGCGGATGCGCAGGCACGGCTCGGTCGAACCGGCCCGGCTCGCCGAGCGCAACCCCGTCCCGCTGGACGTCGTCCTGGAGGCCACCCGGCAGGTCGAGATCCGGCACCTCGCCGTGCGCCGGGGCGTCGACATGGTGCTCACCGACGAGGGCCGCGAGGTGAGCGAACGGCTGGCGCGGGCCCGCGAGGAGTCCCTGGCCGAGCTGCTCGGCGACTGGTGGGATCCGGACCGCCCGACCGACCTGGTGCAGCTGGTCCACGAGCTGAACGACGAGCTGTGCGGCTCCCGCGGCGAACGCCCGCACGGCGAACGCGCGGTGACCCCGGCGCGCTGACCCCGGCGCGGTGACCCCGGCGCCCTGACGCCGGTCAGCCGAGACTCCGGGCGAACCAGTGCTCGGCGTGCGGCGCGGCGTTGTGCGGCGCGGTCTCCGCGTACCCCAGCCGGGTGTACAGGGCCCGTGCCTCCACCAGGTCCGCGCGCGTGTCGAGGACCATCCGGGTCGCGCCCGCCGCACGCGCCGCGTCCTCGGCCGCCCGCACCAGCGGCGCCGCCCCGCCCCTGCCCCGCATCCCCTCGTACAGGAACACCCGGGTCAGCTCGGCCGTCGCGCCGTCCAGCAGCCGGAACCCCGCGCTCCCGGCCGGCTCACCCGCGTACCGCGCGACCAGCAGACCCCCGCGCGGCGGTACGAGACCGCCCTCCGCCCCGGCCGCGATCTCCCGCTCCAGCTCCGCCGGATCGGTCCGGCGCCCCTCGTGCAGCAGGTACCAGCGGTCACTGACCTCCGCGTCATACGCGCGCCACAGCGCCGCGGCGGCGGGGGAGTCGTACGGTTCCGGGGCGACGGTCCAGGCCATGGCGGGCATTGTCGACGGTCCGCACGGCGGTCGCGCAAGCGAATATGCCCGGGCGGCCTCTGTGTCGCGCAGTTTGTGCGCGGAGCAACGGGCAACCCGGAAGACGAACCGGCTCGAGAGGAGTGCCGGCCCGGACGAGAACCCGGAAGGCATCCATGTCCACTGGCCTGATCATCGCCTTGATCGTGATCGTCGCGGTCGTCGCCGCCGTCGCGGCCGTGCTGACCCTGCGTGCCCGCGGCCCCCGGCACGGCGCGGGCCTGAAGCGGCGCTTCGGGCCCGAGTACGAGCGTGCCGTCGCCCGGCACGACGGGGACGCCAAGGCCGCCGAGCGGGAGCTCGCCGAGCGCGTGGAGCGCCACGGCGGCCTGCGCGTACGGCCGTTGGAACCCGCCGAGCGCGAACAGTACGAGGCGCGCTGGACGACCGCCCAGGAGCGGTTCGTCGAGTCGCCGCGCGACGCCGTCGCCGAGGCGGACCGGCTGATCGCCGAACTCGCCGCCGCCCGCGGCTACCCCGCCGACGGCCACTACGAGGACCAGCTCTCCGCGCTGTCCGTGCACCACGCCCACCACGTCGACGGCTACCGGCGCGTGCACCGCGTGGCGCAGGCGCGCGCCAACGGCGCGCACGACGGCGGCGCGGGCACCGAGGAGATGCGCGAGGCCATGGTCGAGGCCCGCGCCCTGTTCGGGGAACTGGTCCGCCCGTCCCGGCACGAAGGCGGACGCCACCGCCCCCACGGCGGACGGCACGGCGCCGACGGCGACCGTACGGCCCCGGCCGCCCGGCGCGGCCACCACACACCGTCCCTGCTCCACCGGCGCCAGGCGAAGGAGAGCTGAACGACATGACCGACGTGACCCGACGCCCCGGAGACACCCCCCTCACCGAGGGCACCCCGCCCGACCGGGGCACCCCGCGCACCGCCCCCGACACCGGCAGGGGCGCCGACGGCCCGTCCGGGAAGCCCTTCTCCCCGGCGGAGACCGGCACCCGCACCCCCACCCACCACGGCGGCGAGGACGGCACCGGCGCGCACCACCGCCTCCTCCCGCACGACGACACCGACCAGCTCGCCGCGCAGTTGCAGCACGCCGTGGCCGGGTTCGTCGACGCGCCGCGTGATGCCGTACAGGAGGCCGACCACGTACTGCGGGAGCTGGCCGAGCGCTTCGCGGACGCCGTGACCGAGCGCCGGCGCACCCTGCGGCGGTCCTGGGAGACCGCCGGGACCGCGGCCCCCGGCGACGGGCAGGCCGCCGCGGCGACCGACACCGAGCAACTGCGGCTCGCCCTGCGGGACTACCGCGAGCTGGCGGAACGGCTGCTACACGTCTGAGCCGGGTGCCCGCCCGCCCGCCGCCGCCCGGCGCTCCCGCCACTGCCGTACGACGTCCTCGACGTCGTACGGCTTCTTGCCGAGCGGGGGGCCGGGCGGCGGTTTGAACATCATGTCGCTGATCCTGGCGTTGATCTCCGTGAGGATCTTCCGGACGATCCGCTCCGACGGGGCCGCGAGGGCGGCCTCCAGCGCGTCCTCGGCCTCCTTGCGCAGGGCCAGCGCCGGCGGCAGCACCGAGAACCCCTCGCGGGCCATCTTCCGCTTGACCCACCACAGTTCGTCGTAGGTGCTCTCGACCTCAGGGGGGAGCGGCTTGCCCACCCCCGCGAGCTCCTCGAACTCCCCGCGCGCTTCCACATCGCGGATCTGCTTGTCGACCCTCCCCCACTCTCAACTTCGTTCGAGCGGGGGGACCCCCACCTCGAAGTCGACACCCGGTGGCTTTCGCTCGGTCATGAGTTCATTGTGCCGGACGCCACGCAGCCGGGCGTTTTATCATTCGGCGGCGGCGGGCCGAACCGGCCCCGCGGGACGTCTCAGGAGGAGCACAGGTGCTCGAACTCACCATGGCCGCGGTGTCCGCGGCGGAAGCGGGTGCCACGGCCGGCATGCTCATGGCCGACGCGCCCAGCGAGCCGGGCGCCCTGCTGCGGGTCGGCCGCGACACATCGCTGTGCCGGCTCTCCACGCCGGACGACTGGCTGTTCGTCTCGCGCGTCCACCTGGAGTTCGCCTGCGCGCAGGACGGCACCTGGCAGCTGACCTGGCTGCGCGGCTCCCTGCCCGAGCCGTCCTCCGAAGTGCGGATCACCCTCGGGGAGTACGCCCAGCCGCTCGCGTACGGCGGCACCGTCGCGCTGCCGAGGGGCGGCAGCGGCGAGGTCGTCATCCAGGACCGCACCGCCCCACGCAGCGTCAACGTCGGCTTCTACCACGAGATCTAGGCGGCGGCGCCGCTCACGCCAGGACGCGGGCCAGGGCGAAGCCGTCGTAGCCCTTGGTGCCGACCGTCTGGATCGCCGTGGCCGTCAGCCGGGGGTGGTTGCCCATCATGTCGAGGGCGGCGCGGGTGCCCGCCACGTCCGGATCGGTGTTGTCCGGGTCGGCCACCCGGCCGCCCCGGGCCACGTTGTCCAGCACGATCAGGCTGCCCGCGCTGGTCAGCCTGAGCGCCCACTCCATGTAGTGCGGATTGTTCGCCTTGTCCGCGTCGATGAAGACCAGGTCGAACGGGGGCGGGTTCTCGTCGGCCAGCCGGGGCAGCGAGTCCAGCGCCGCGCCCACCCGCACCTCGACCTGCTTGTCGAGGCCCGCGCGGGCGATGTTGCGGACGGCGACCTCCGCGTGCCGGGGGTCGTACTCCAGGGAGATCAGCCGCCCGTCGGCCGGGAGGGCGCGGCCCAGCCAGATGGTGCTGTAGCCGCCGAGCGTGCCGATCTCCAGGATGCTGCGGGCGCCCTGCACCTGGGCGAGCAGCTGGAGCAGCTTGCCCGCCAGGGGCGAGACGGAGATCCGCGGCAGACCGGCGGCGTCGCTGTCGCGCAGGGCGGCCGCCAGTGCGTCGTCGGGCGCGTCGGTCAGGAGACGGTCGGCGAAGTAGTCGTCCACCTTGTGCCAGAGCTGCGGCTCGCTCATCCACCTGTACCTTCCGTACGGCTGCTTAGTCTCTCTAACTAAGTGCGCTCCCGAAGATACGCCGTCCGTCCGCCCGCGTCAGGCCTTTTCCGGGTGTGTCCGGGGCTCCAGCGAGGGCGGCGACCCGGGCAGCGGGCGGCCTGCCGACTCGGTCATCCGCCACACCGCGAAACCGCCGATGACGGCCGCCGCCATCATGTAGTAGGCGGGCATCATCACATCGCCGGTCGCGCCGATCAGGGCCGTGACCACCAGCGGGGTCGTGCCTCCGAACAGGGACACCGAGACGTTGAAGCCGATCGACAGGGAGCCGTAGCGCACCCGGGTGGGGAACAGCGCGGGCAGCGCGGACGGCATGGCCGCGGTGAAGCAGACGAGGAGCAGACCGAGCGCGCCCAGCCCGGCGGCGACCGCGAGCAGACCGCCGTCGCGGATCAGCAGCAGCGCCGGCACGGACAGCACCAGGAACCCGGCGCAGCCGGCCGCGATCACCGGCCGGCGCCCGATCCGGTCGGTCAGCAGGCCCACGAACGGCTGGGCGGCCATCATCAGCACCATCACCCCGAGCACCACGACCAGGCCGTGCGTCGCGTCGTAGCCCAGCTCGCCGGTGAGGTAGCTCGGCATGTACGACAGCAGCATGTAGTCGGTGACGTTGAAGACCAGCACCAGGCCCACGCAGAGCAGCAGCGCGCGCCACTGCCCGGTGACCATCTCCCGCAGCGGCACCTTCGGCCGCTCGTGCCCGGCCTCGGCGGCCTCGGCGGCGAACGCCGGGGTCTCCTCCAGGCGCATCCGCAGATACAGGCCGATGATGCCCATCGGGCCCGCGATCAGGAACGGGATCCGCCAGCCCCACGACAGCAGGTCCTCCGACGACAGCAGCGCGGTCATCAGCGTGACCAGGCCGGCACCGCCGAGGTACCCGGCGAGCGTGCCGAACTCCAGCCAGCTGCCGAGGAAGCCGCGCCGCCTGTCGGGCGCGTACTCGGCGATGAAGGTGGCGGCGCCGGCGTACTCGCCGCCGGTGGAGAAGCCCTGCACCAGGCGGGCCGCCAGCAGCAGGACCGGGGCGCCGACGCCGATCGCGGCGTAGGACGGGATGAGGCCGATGGCGAAGGTGCCCGCCGCCATCATGATCATCGTGAGGGCGAGGACCTTCTGGCGTCCCACCCGGTCGCCGAGCGGACCGAAGACCAGACCGCCGAGCGGGCGGACCAGGAAGGCCGCGGCGAAGGCGCCGAACGTGGACAGCAGTTGGGCGGTGGGATCGCCCGACGGGAAGAAGACCTTCCCCAGGGTGACCGCGATGTAGCTGTAGACACCGAAGTCGAACCATTCCATGGCGTTGCCCAGCGCGGCCGCCTTCACGGCACGCCGGACGAGCGCCGGGTCGGTGACGGTGGGGGCGGACGTCCGCGCGGAACCGGCCTTCTCCGGGGACGGAGAACCGGTGGAACCAGGGGCGACGGGGTGAGTGGCGACCGGGGCAGTCGACAAAACTTCGCTCGCCTACCTTTCGAGGGGGACAGGGACGGGTCCGCGCGGCGGCGCTGTCGGGCGGGCCGAAGAAAGCGACGATAGGCGCCGTCTGCCCCTCTACGGGCGGTATGCGGATAGCTGCATACTGCACACGAATGCCCTGTGTGCAGGGCCGCAGCCCCGCCCCGGACCGCCTCTTCCGCCCGCGCGCTGTGACCCTTCTCGCGTCGCCCGGGGGTCACGGCGCCCCGCGCGAACCCTCGTCAACCGGACAAAGCGAGAGGGCCGTCGAGTGAGCGGCGGGTTTCCCGCGTCTCTGCCCAGGGGCGCCGCGGGCCGCATAGGGTGCGCAGAGCGAACCCCCACGCACGGGACGCGAGGGGAGAAACGGGGCGGGAGGGCGACGGGGCGTGGCGAACGCGGAGCACGGTGGGCGACCGGCGGAGGCACTCGGGGCGACGACCGTCGACGGCGCCCGGTCACGGCTGCGCGCCGCGCGCCTGGCACTGTGGCTGCTCGCCGCCGTCCTCGCCGTACGCCAGGTCGCCGCCGTCCTCACCACTCCCAGCGGGGAACGGCTGACGGCCCTGGAGACCTGGGTGGGCCCCGACGGCGTGCTGCACGTCAGCGGCTCCCTCTACGACTCCACCCAGTACACCGGCACCCCCTTCAGCGGGCTCGTCCTCAAACCCCTCACCCGCACCGCCGAACAGGCCCTCGGCTGGGGCTGGACCTTCGGCACCCTGCTGCTGGTCGTCGCCCTCGGCCTGGTCGCCGCCCGCGCGCTGCCCCAGCCGGTCGGCCGCCGCACCGCCCTCCTCGCCGCGCCCGTCGCCATCAGCCTGCTCATGCTGTCCCTGCCGGTGCGCGACACCCTCTGGCTCGGCCAGACCAGCATCATCCCGGTGCTGCTCGTCCTGCTGGGCTGCTTCGCGGCCCGCGGCCGGACCGCCGGCGGCGCCCTCATCGGCGTCGCGGCGGCCCTCCAGCCGACCCTGCTCCTCTTCGCCCCGCTGCTGTGGTTCACCGGCCGCCGCCGGGCCGCGACCGCCACCGGCGTCACCTTCGCCGCCACCACCGCGCTCGCCTGGGCCGCGATGCCCCGGGACTCCCACACCTACTGGGTGCACCACCTCGCGGGCACCGGCCTCGGCGGCCCCGCCGACGACCTCGCCAACCAGTCCCTGCACGGCGCCCTGCTCCGCCTCGGCCTCCAGGGCCCCCCGGAGATCGCCCTCTTCCTCCTCCTCGGCGCCGCCGTCGTCACCCTCGCCCTGCGCCGCGCCGTCCACTACGCCCACGACGGCCAGCTGCTGCTCGCGGTCGCCCTCACCGGCTGCGCCGCCATAGCGGTCGCCCCGACCGCCTGGCAGCACCAGCTGCTCTGGGTGCTCCTCACCGCCGTCGGCCGGGTCGGCAAGCGCGCCCGCGACCGGATGGTGTGGCCCGTCTCCGTCGTCCTGGTGATGACCCTGCCGGCCAGGATGATGCTGCCGGACATGGCGTTCCTGCACCCCGTGCGCGACAACGTCGTCCTCATCGCCGCCCTGGCCGCCGCGACGGCGGTTCCCTTCCTCTCCCGCGGCTCGGCGTACTTCCGCACACCGGTCCCCACCGAGTACGCCCCGCCCGTCCCGGCCCGCTTCGCGTGCGTCCCCCTGCTGCCGTTCCTGCGCCGGGTGCTGATCCGCCCGAACCTCCTGCTCGAACTCCTGCTGATCCGCGTCACCTACGCCGCGTACGCCCAGGTCCGCCTCGCCGCGAACGGCGGCAGCAACTCGGCGGGCCGCGCCCGCGCAGAGGAACACGGACAGCAGATCCTCGACCTCGAACGCCTGCTCCGCATCGACATCGAGCACGCCGTCAACCACGCCGTGGTGAAGATCGGCTGGCTGCGCGAGTTCTTCGACTTCTACTACACGTCGTTCCACTTCCTCGTCCCGCTGGCCGTGCTCGGCCTGCTCCTGTGGCACCGCCCCGTCGACTACCGCTGGGCCCGCTCGGCCCTCGGCTTCACCACGATCCTCGCCCTCGTCGGCTTCTGGCTCTATCCGCTGGCCCCGCCCCGCCTCATGCCGGACCTCGGCTATATCGACACGGTCCACGGCGTCCAGGACTTCTCCCAGCCCGACTACGGCACCCTCACCCATCTCACCAACCAGTACGCGGCCATGCCGTCCCTGCACTTCGGCTGGTCCCTGTGGTGCGGACTGGTCGTCGCGATCATCGCGCCGAGGATGTGGATGAAGGCCCTGGGCCTCCTCCACCCCCTCTTCACGGCCGCCGCGATCGTCGCCACCGGCAACCACTGGATCCTGGACGCGGCCGGCGGCGCGGTCGTCGTCGGCGCCGGCTTCGGCCTGACGTACCTGCTCCAGGGCCCGCGCGCCCGTACGACGACGGCCGCCGCCGAACTCGGCAGCGAGCCGCCGACACCGGCGAAGGACCGCACTCCGGGCTGACCCGGTACTCGACGGGTGCGGACCCACGGGGGAGTTCGTCACCCGGCCACGGCTGCGGTGTCGGTCGGCTGAAGTACCCTTCCCGCCACCGCACACCGACCGTGAGGAACAAGAGAATTGACCGGCCTGTCCGCTTTCCCGCTGCCCTTTCACACGTCCCGTTCCATAGCGTCCGCGACACCCCGAACGCTGCGGGAACTCGAGATGATGCGGTGCAGCTCGCACATCCGGGCGAAGCCGGGGTGGTTCGACAAGATGGACGATGCCGGCATCGTCGCCAGGTGGACCCGGGAAGCGGTCGCCCAGGGCCTCACCGAGGCGCAGGTTCGCCATGTGCTCGCCGAACTCCGGCACTACGCCGCGCTGCGGGACGGGAGAACCGGCGTCGAGGTGTCCGCCGTCGACGGGGTGTGGCAGTCGGACACGCTGATCGACGACGAGCTCGGGTCCCGGCTGCGCGCCGCGGTCCGGGTTCTGGAGCAGGTCCCCGAAGCGGAGCGGGACTGGCATCCCGGATCCGGAGGCCAGGTGCTGGACCTGGTGCACCCCTCGCTGTTCTGCCTGGTGAGGGAGGTGAGCGGGGCGCCCGAGCGGGCTTGGCGCAACCCGACGAACGAGTACTCGAAGTACGAGTTCTCGGAGAGGTTCCAGTGGCTGCCCACGGACGTCGACGTCAGTGACGACGGCGGTGTCGCCTTCCGTTCGTACGTCAACAACGTCCACCCCGAGACGCATCACGAACTGGCCTCCGTCCTGCCGGACCTGTTCGCCCGCTTCCGCCCGCTGCTGGAGAACGTGCTCACCGATCTGCGCCATCCGCGGCCCCCGCGGATCGAGGCCGATCCCTACGGTTGGTACGACGGGGACGACTCGGAGCCGGAGGACCCGGACGAGTCCTCCTTCAGCGACGACGAGGCCTACGAAGAGGCCCTCGAAGCATGGGAGGAGGCCCATGAGAACTGGTGGGCGAACCGCCGCCCGGTCGTCCCGGACGCCCCGGACTTCACCCCGCCCGAGTCGCCCGGCGCCTCCGACCGGGTCGACCTGCGCGGCCGCCGCCTCCAGGTCATCGTCAAGCTCGCCACCATCCACCTCACCCCGGACCGGCCCGAGTACCCAGGGGGTTCCTGGCATGTCGAGGGGATGCTGAACGAGCGGATCGTCTCGACCGGCATCTACTACTGGGACAGTGAGAACATCACCGAGAGCCGGCTGAGTTTCCGGGCGGCACTCGCCGACCCGCGGTACCAGCAGAACGACGACACCGGCATGCGTGAGGTCTACGGCCTGAAGAACGAGGACGCGCTGAACCAGGTGCTGGGATCGGCGTCGACCCCGGCGGGCCGCTGCCTGGCGTTCCCGAACATCCTGCAGCACCGCGTCGGCTCGTTCCGCCTCGCGGACCCCACCCGCCCGGGACACCGCAAGATTCTCGCGTTCTTCCTCGTCGACCCCTCGGAGAAGATCGTCTCGACCTCCGATGTGCCACCGCAGCAACCCTGGTCCGACACCTCGACCATGACACTGGAACAGGCCCAGGAGTACCGCGAGGAACTCATGCGGGAACGCAAGTTCTTCGTCGACGAACACAACGAGCAGATCTACGAGCGGGAGTTCTCCCTCTGCGAGCACTGAGGCGGGAAGACGAAGGCGGCGGCCCCGGGGATCGTGGGGTCGCCGCCTTCGGTATGGGGGGATGTGGGGGTGGATCAGTACCAGTTGTTGGCCTGCCAGAAGGACCAGGCGTCGCAGGCGCTGCCGTAGCGGTCCTTCATGTAGTCCAGGCCCCACTTGATCTGGGTGGCGGGGTTGGTCTTCCAGTCGGAGCCGGCCGAGGCCATCTTCGTGGCGGGCAGGGCCTGGACCAGACCGTACGCGCCGCTGGAGGCGTTCGTGGCGGTGGGGTTCCAGCCGCTCTCGTGCTGGACGATCTTCGAGAAGCACTGGAACTCGGCCGAGTTGCCGATCATCTTCTTCGCGGTCGCCTGGGCCGAGGTGGCCGTGCCCGTGGTCGCGGCCTGGGCGGGCGCGGCGGCGATCAGGGTGCCGCAGGTGGCGGCGACCAGGGCGGCGCCGGCCAGGGTCTTCTTCGGGGCGGCGACGGTGCGGAGGAAGGAAGCGGCGGACACAGGCGGCCTTTCGGTCGGGAGCGGGGCGGTCGCCTCGTGCGGTGCCGGATGCCGGTGTGCGGCGGGGGCATGCGTCGGCGCCGCGACCCCGTGGGGGGTGTCGGCGCCTGGCGACCGCTCCACAGAAGCAAATCCCGGGATTGCCCGCAAAGGTCCCGTTTACTACCGAAGGTCGGAGGGGTCGGTTCGAGTGGTGGGTGCGCCTTGTGCCCCTTCGGCCGGTTTCTACGGTTCCGGGTCGTATGTGATGCGGGTCATGTGGGGTGGTTCACCGCCTCGGGCACGGGGTGTGCGTACGGGGCTACCGAGGGGTGTCCTCGAAGGTGACCGGGGCCTCGAAAGCCGCCCGGCGGGTGGCCCGGCGGAGGGCCTTGAGGAGGGGGGTGCCCACGGCCAGGGTCAGGGCGATCGTGACCAGGGCCCGGCCCAGGTCCCAGCCGAGCGAGGTGGCCAGGCAGTACGCCAGGAAGCGGGCCAGGTTGGCGGGGAGCGGGGCGTCGGGGTCGAAGGAGATGTTCGAGGCCAGGGCCGACATGAAGGGCCAGCCCGCCATGTTCATCACCGTGCCGTAGGCGAAGGCGGCCACGAAGCCGTACGCGGCGAGCATCCAGACCTCCGCCCGGCCGCGCAGCCGGTCGGGGCCCGGCAGGAAGCCCGCGCCCATCGTGAACCAGCCCATCGCCAGCATCTGGAACGGAAGCCAGGGCCCCACACCCCCCGTGAGCAGGGCGGAGGCGAACATCGTCACCGAGCCGAGGACGAAGCCGAAACCGGGGCCGAGGACTCTGCCGCTGAGGACCATCAGGAAGAACATGGGTTCCAGGCCGGCCGTCCCCGCGCCGATGGGGCGCAGGGCCGCGCCCGTCGCCGCCAGGACGCCGAGCATCGCCACGGCCTTCGGGCCCAGGCCCGACTCCGAGATCGTCGCCGCCACGACCGCGACCAGCAGGACCAGCAGGCCCGCGAAGAGCCACGGCGCGTCCTGGGCGTGCGCGTTCAGCGTCGAGGTGGGCGGGGCGAGGAACGGCCAGCCGAAGCCGGCCACGCCCACCGCGCTGACCAGGGCGAGCGCCAGCCAGGAGCGCGGGCCCAGGCGGATGGCCCGGGCCTGGCGGTCCGGCCGGTGCGTGAGCGTCATCGCAGTGCCTCCCGGACCTGGGCGACCGTGAGCCAGCGCTGCGGGGCGAGGATCTTCGCCACCTGCGGGGCGAACGACGGGGACGCCACGACCACCTCCGCCGACGGGCCGTCCGCGATCACCTCGCCCTCGGCGAGCAGGACCACCCGGTGGGCGAGCTCCGCCGCCAGTTCCACGTCGTGCGTCGCCATGACGATGGCGTGCCCCTCGGCGGCCAGCTCGCGCAGGATCGCCACCAGGCGCGCCTTCGCCGCGTAGTCCAGGCCCCGGGTCGGCTCGTCGAGGAGGAGCAGGGGAGGGCGGGCGGTGAGGACGACCGCCAGGGCGAGGGTGAGCCGCTGGCCCTCGGAGAGGTCACGGGGGTGGATGTTGTCGGCCACCGAGGGGAGGAGCTCGGTGAGAAGAGCACGGCAGGTGCCCGGGGGCGCCTCCGCGTCCCGGTCGGCGGCGGCGCACTCCGCCGCGACCGTGTCCGCGTAGAGCAGGTCGCGGGGTTCCTGCGGGACCAGTCCGACCCGGCGGACCAGGTCGCGGGGGCGGGTGCGGTGCGGGATCGCGTCACCGGCGCGGACCGAGCCCGACGACGGGGCGACCAGGCCCACCAGCGCGCCCAGCAGCGTCGACTTCCCCGCGCCGTTGCGGCCCATGAGGGCGATCGTCTCACCGGGGCCGACCGTCAGGTCGACGCCGCGCAGGGCCTGGACGCGGTCGCGGCGCACGGCGAGGGAGCGGACCTCGGCCACGGGGGCCGGGCCGCTGCGGTCGTCCGGCTTCGCCCGCTTGAACAGGCGTTTCCCGGGCGCGCGGGGCGGGGGCGCGGTGTCGGTGCGCGGGGGCTGCCGGTCGGCCAGGCGGGCGCGCAGCGGGGCCGCCTGGCGGCGGGCGTCGCGGACCGTCAGCGGGAGCGGGGACCAGCCGGCCAGGCGGCCCAGGCCGACCACCGGGGGGTGGACGGGGGAGAGCGCCATCACCTCCGACGGGGTGCCGAGCCACGGGCGCTCGCCGGGGCCCGGCAGCAGGGCCACCTGGTCGGCGTACTGGATGACGCGTTCCAGGCGGTGCTCGGCCATGAGGACCGTGGTGCCCAGGTCGTGGACGAGACGCTGGAGGACCGCCAGGACCTCCTCGGCCGCCGCGGGATCGAGCGCGGACGTCGGCTCGTCGAGGACCAGCACCCGGGGGTGCGGGGTGAGGACCGAGCCGATGGCCACGCGCTGCTGCTGGCCGCCGGAGAGGGTGGCGATGGGCCGGTCGCGCAGGTCGGCGAGGCCCAGGAGGTCCAGGGTCTCCTCGACCCTGCGGCGCATCACGCCGGGGGCCAGGCCCAGCGACTCCATGCCGTAGGCGAGTTCGTCCTCCACCGTGTCCGTCACGAAGTGGGAGAGCGGGTCCTGGCCCACCGTGCCCACCACGTCGGCGAGTTCACGCGGTTTGTGGGTGCGGGTGTCGCGGCCCGCGACCGTGACCCTGCCGTGCAGGGTGCCCCCGGTGAAGTGCGGGACCAGACCGCTCACCGCGCCCAGTACCGTCGACTTGCCGACGCCGGACGGGCCGACGAGCAGCACCAGTTCGCCCTCGGGCACCTCGAAGTCGACGCCGTGCACGGCCGGTTGCGCCGTTCCGTCGTACGTCACCGACACGTTCTCGAAGCGGATCACGTCGTCGGCTCCTTGCGGGTGTCCGTGGCCGCCTCGGGGGCGGGGGTGAGGAAGGCGGGCAGCAGGCCGATCAGCACGGCCGCCGCCGGCCACAGGGGGAGGGTGGGCGCGACGAGCGGCACCACACCCGGGTTCAGGGCCGCCGGGTCGCGGGAGGCGGCGAGGACGAGGAGCGCCGCCACGGCGACCCCGGACGCGGTGACCAGCCAGGCCCGGGCGTCCCAGGCGTCCGGGCGGTAGCGGGTGCGCACGGTGCGCCGGCCGCCGAGCCGGAGCCCCGCGAGGGCGGCGGCCAGACCGGCGAGGAGGACGGGGACGCCGTACGTGCCGCCTTCGGCGGTGAGCAGCCCGTACGTTCCCGCGCAGACACCGAGCAGGCCGCCGAGGGTGAGGGCGGCGGTGGTGCGCCGGACGGCGGGCGGGACGTCGGCGGTACGGCCGTATCCGCGCGCGTCCATCGCGGCGGCCAGGGCGACCGAACGCTCCAACGCGCCCTCCAGGACCGGCAGTCCCACGTGCAGGAGTCCCCGTACGCCCCTGTCGGGACGGCCGCGCAGCCGGCGGGCGGCGCGCAGGCGCCGCACGTCGGCGATGAGGTGGGGGGCGAAGGTCAGGGCGACGACCACGGCCACCCCCATCTCGTACAGGGCACCCGGCAGGGACTTCAGGAGGCGCGAGGGGTTGGCGAGGGCGTTCGCGGCGCCCACGCAGATGAGGAGGGTGGCCAGGCGGAGGGCGTCGTACAGGGCGAAGGTGAGGGCCTCGGCGGTGACCTTGCCGCCCAGGCGGATGCCCTGCGCCCAGTCGGGGAGGGGGACTTCGGGGAGGTGCACGATCACGTGCGTGCCGGGGATGGGGGAGCCGAGGACCACCGCGAAGGCGAGGCGGATGAGGAGGACCGCGGCGGCGAGCTTGACGAAGGCGCCGTAGGAGCGGGACCAGGGGGTGTGGGGGCGGCGGGTCGCCACGACGTAGGCGGAGACGGTGATGAGCAGGGCGAGCAGCAGGGGATTGGTGGTGCGGGTCGCGGCGGTGCCCAGCGCCAGCGCCCAGAGCCACCAGGCGCCGGGGTGGAGGGACGCGCGGGGGCGCCGGGGCGCGGCGGGGAGTGCCGCGCGGCCCGGCGTCCGCGGGGTGCGCCCCCGTTGGGGGAGGCGCGGTCGCGAGTCCTCAGGCACGGCGGCGTACCTGCCAGACCGCTGCCGCCGCGAGGACGGCCACGACGGCGATTCCGGCTATCAGGCCCAGCGACGGGCCGGAGCCCTCGTCCGTCTCCTGCTCCGCGGGCGCGGGCGCCTGGTCCGCCGCGACCTGTTCGCCGCAGCCCTTCTCCGGGTAGCCCGCGATCGCGCAGAGCAGGGCGCCCGCGTCGTAGCGGAGGGGCTTGGCGACCGAGGCCAGCGCCTCCGCCGTGGTGGCGTCCTCCGGGACCTGCGCGCAGGCCGTGCGGCCCGCCGGCGGGGTCTCGCCGGACGGCGCGTCGGCGGGGGTGCCGAAGTCGATGACCAGCGCCACGCGCTTGGCGCCGTCCCGCGCCGGGGTGCCGGCGCAGATGGCGGTGAAGTCGGCGGTGCCCCGGGGCTTCGCCGCGTCGCCGGAGTCCTCGCTGACGGAGAAGCGGAAGCCCTGGACGTCACCGTCCGCGGGGCGGGCGAGGGACGGGCCCTGGGTGGCGTACGTCCATGCCGTGCCGTCCTGTTCCCAGAAGGACCAGTAGCGGTAGCCGGCGGCCTGGGCCTGGCCCGCCCCCGCCAGCAGGGGCAGGAGCGCGGCCAGGAACAGGACGGTGAACCGGCGGATCACGGCTGCTTCCTCGCGCGGGCGCGGAGCAGGAAGCCGCCGACGGCGACAGCGGCGGCCAGGCAGACACCGACGATCCACCAGAGGGCGGAGCCCGGACCGGAGTCGTCCTTCTTCTCCTCGGCCTTCTTCTCCTCGCCGGTCTTCCCGCCGGTCTTCCCGCCGGTCTTCTCGGGGGCGGCGGGGCCCGTCGCCGAGAGCCGCTCCACCAGGTCCGTGCCGCCGAAGGCACGCGGGTCCGCGCCCGTCGCGTGGGCCGCGAAGATGAGCTGGGCGTAGGCGGCGGGACCGCTCTGGGCGGCCCAGTCGGCGGCGTTCTTCTCCAGCCACGCCAGGGAGGTGCCGGCCTGCGCCGTGGCGCCCTGCGCGGCGAGCGCGACGACCGCGTCGGCGGTGTTGCCGTAGTCGGGCTGGTCCTCGGCGCCGGGCAGGGAGGAGACGAGGTGACCGCCCTCGGCGAGAGCGGCCGTGAGGTACGCGGCGCCGTTGGCGGCGGCCTGCTCGGGGCTGCCGGCCTTCTCGCACCCGGTCTTCCCCTGTCCGCCCCCGCCCGGCCCGGCGGCCATGCCCGCGCCGAGCGAGCCGAGCACGCCCGCCGCCGTCGCGTCGCCGTTGGCGGTCAACTCGCCCTTCTTGTCCGGCTGGAAGGCGAACGCGCCCGCGCCGTCGCCCTCGCAGGGCAGCGCCAGCCCCAGCAGGGCGTCGTAGGGGGACTTGCCGTCCTTCTTCACCTCGGCGGGCTTCTCCCCGGCGGCCGCGAGGGCGCCGACGACGACGGAGGTGGAGTTGGTGTCGCTGGCGCCGCCCGCCAGGTAGCCCCAGCCGCCGTCCTCGTTCTGCACGGACTTCAGCCAGCCGACCGCCTTGTCCGTGACCGCGTCGTGGCCGCCGAGCGCGGCGAGCGCCTGGACAGCGGCGGAGGTCTGGTTGGTGTCGACCGTCGTGCCGGCGTCGCACGCCTGCGCTATGTCGGCACGGTACGGCGCGAAGGAGCCGTCGGAGCACTGCTGGCCGGTCAGCCAGTCGACGGCGGCCTTCGGCGGCTCGACGCCCGCCGTGTGCTGCGCGAGCAGGGCGAGCGACTGGCGCCAGACGCCGTCGTACTGGGGGTCGCTGTCGCCGTACAGGGCGGAGGGGAGCGCCGGCTGGGACGGCGACGGGGACGGGGACGAATCGGCGGCGGCCGGTGCGGCGGCGCCGATCACGGCGACGGCGGCGAGAACCGCTGCGCTGCGACGGACGATCATGATGGGCGGGGCCTCTCCCTGAAGAGGGCCGGGCAGCGCGGGACACCCCGGCGGCTCGGCTCCGTATACCTCGACGGTGCCCGTGCGCCGGCGGGCTGCCGGGCACGTGAGCCGGTCACGATCCGTGCGGGGCAGTCCGGCTCACCGTCTCGCGGACGGTTCACGGTTGCGGGTCAGCGCCGGAATTGCACCGGCTTCCCCCCGTACGGGTGTGATGACGACGCCGCCACTCTACCCGCCCGTAAAGGTGAGGTCAGGGGCGGCCGTGAGCGGTGGGAACGGGGCGGGGCCGCGGGGTGAGCGAGGTCACCCGGCGGTGCCTCCGCCGTCTCCGCGGGGGCCGGCGGGGCCGGGGGAGGTCAGGTCGATCAGCCGGCACGCCGTCTCGATGTCCGTGCCGACCTGTTCGATGGAGGCGCGCCCCGACAGCCAGGTGATCAGCGCCGAGTACCAGGTGTGCTCGATGACCCGGACCGCCGCGAGCTGGTCCGGCGTCGGGTCGGTGAGCCCCATGGCGTCCAGGATGATCAGCGTGGTCTGCCGGGTGACCCGGTCGACCTCCGGACTCGCGCCGCGGTCCGCGAAGGTCAGGGCGCGCACCATCGCGTCGGCGAGCTGCGGCTCGCGCTGGAGCGCCCGGAAGGCCCGCATCAGGGTCTCCGCGACCTGCTCGCCGGCGGTCGCGCCGGCCGGGGGCTTCTTCCGCAGCGTCGCGTGCATGTGCTCCAACTGGTCCCGCATCATGGCGACCAGCAGATGGATCTTGGACGGGAAGTAGCGGTACAGCGTGCCCAGGGCCACCTGGGAGGACTCCGCGACCTCCCGCATCTGCACCGCGTCGAAGCCGCCCCGGCCGGCCAGCCGCGCGCACGCCTGAAGGATGCGCCGCCGCCGCGCCTCCTGCCGCTCGGTGAGGGGAGAGGCCGCGTCCGGCCGCGCCGCTGACGCGGCCTTCCCCGCGACGACCGCGTCAGCCGCCTGGGCCGCCTCGGCCGCCTCGGTCCTTCTGGCTTCCGCGGGCATGGGTCCCGTCCGTGACAGTCGGTGAGGGTCGATGATCGGACAGCATGGCACGCCGTCCGTCGTGGCGTGAATCACCCGCTCCGCCGCTCCCACCGTCCCTACCTGCCGGTAGATTCGGATCCTCCGGACGATCAACTCTGAAACTTGTTCTAGATCAGCGTCCCGGCGTAATGTCGCGGGACCGTGCAGGGAGAAGGGGGCCCAGAGTGACCGCTGAGGCCAGTCAGGCCGGGCCCTCGGCGGGCCCCGCATCCGACGGCTTGCGACCGCTCCGGATCGCACTCCTCACCTATAAGGGAAACCCGTTCTGCGGCGGCCAGGGCGTCTACGTCCGCCACCTCTCCCGCGAACTGGCCCGCCTCGGACACCGCGTCGAGGTCATCGGCGCCCAGCCCTACGCCGTGCTCGACGAGGGCTACGACGGACTGGGCCTCACCGAGCTGCCCAGCCTCGACCTCTACCGCCAGCCGGACCCCTTCCGCACCCCGAAGCGCGACGAGTACCGCGACTGGATCGACGCGCTCGAGGTCGGCACGATGTGGACCGGCGGCTTCCCCGAGCCGCTGACGTTCTCCCTGCGTGCCCGCCGCCATCTGCGCGCCCGGCGCGGCGAGTTCGACGTCGTCCACGACAACCAGACCCTCGGCTACGGCCTGCTCGGCGACGTCGGCGCGCCCCTGGTGACGACCATCCACCACCCCATCACCGTCGACCGGCGGCTCGAACTGGACGCCGCCGCGAACTGGCAGCGGCGCTTCTCGGTGCGCCGCTGGTACGCGTTCACCCGCATGCAGAAGCGGGTGGCGCGCCGGCTGCCGTCCGTGCTCACCGTCTCCGGCACCTCCCGCCAGGAGATCATCGAGGACCTCGGCGTACGGCGGGACCGTATCCACGTCGTCCACATCGGCGCCGACACCGACCTGTTCTCGCCCGACCCGTCGGTGGCGGTCGTGCCGGGCCGGATCGTGACCACCTCCAGCGCGGACGTGCCGCTGAAGGGGCTGGTCTTCCTCGTCGAGGCGCTGGCGAAGGTGCGTGCCGAGCAGCCCGACGCCCACCTCGTCGTCGTCGGCAAGCGGCCCACGGAGGGGCCGGTCGCCCGCGCCATGGAGCGCTACGGCCTCGAGGGCGCCGTCGAGTTCGTCAAGGGCATCTCGGACGCCGAACTCGTCGACCTGGTGCGGTCGGCGCAGGTCGCGTGCGTGCCGTCGCTGTACGAGGGCTTCTCCCTGCCCGCCGCCGAGGCCATGGCCACGGGCACCCCGCTGGTCGCCACGACCGGCGGCGCGATTCCCGAGGTCGCCGGCCGCGACGGGGAGACCTGTCTGGCCGTACCGCCCGGTGACGCGGCGGCGCTGGCCGCCGCGCTGACCCGGCTGCTCGGCGACGCGGAGCTGCGCGCCCGGCTCGGGGCGGCCGGACGCGAGCGGGTGCTGCGGCAGTTCACCTGGGCACGCGCGGCCGAGGGCACGGTGGCCCGCTACCGCGAGGCGATGGCGGCGGCGGTGACGCCCGGCACGGGCCGGGACACCACCGGAGCCGCCCGCGCGACGCGGCCGGCCGCGCGCCGCCCCGCCCCGGCCGACCCGGACGTCCTCCCCGAGACCCTCACGGACACGGGCGCCGTGTCCGTGACCGCAGCCGACACCTCCGACCGCGAAAGCAGGGCCACGTGCTGACCGTCGACTTCTCCCGGTTCCCGCTCGCCCCGGGCGACCGTGTCCTGGACCTCGGCTGCGGGGCCGGCCGGCACGCCTTCGAGTGCTACCGGCGCGGTGCGCAGGTCGTGGCGCTGGACCAGAACGCCGAGGAGATCCGCGAGGTCGCCAAGTGGTTCGCGGCGATGAAGGAGGCCGGGGAGGCGCCCGCCGGGGCCACCGCCACCGCCATGGAGGGTGACGCCCTCGCCCTGCCGTTCCCGGACGAGTCCTTCGACGTCGTCATCATCTCCGAGGTGATGGAGCACATCCCCGACGACAAGGGCGTGCTCGCCGAGATGGTGCGCGTGCTCAGGCCCGGCGGCCGGATCGCGGTCACCGTGCCGCGCTACGGGCCCGAGAAGGTCTGCTGGACCCTGTCCGACGCCTACCACGAGGTCGAGGGCGGCCACATCCGCATCTACAAGGCGGACGAACTGCTGGCGAAGATCCGCGAGGCGGGCCTGCGCCCGTACGGCACCCATCACGCGCACGCGCTGCACTCGCCGTACTGGTGGCTGAAGTGCGCGTTCGGCGTGGACAACGACAAGGCGCTGCCGGTGCGGGCGTACCACAAGCTGCTGGTCTGGGACATCATGAAGAAGCCGCTGGCCACCCGGGTCGCCGAGCGCGCGCTCAACCCGGTGATCGGCAAGAGCTTCGTGGCGTACGCGACCAAGCCGCATCTGCCGCGCGCCGCGATCGAGGCGGACGCCACGTGACGGCCTCCAGCACTCCCAGGACTCCCCGGACCCCTCGGACTTCCGGAGTTCCCGGGACTCCTCCCGCCTTCCGGGCCGAACACCTCGTCCTGGACGGTGTCCTGACGGCCGACGAGGCCGCCGCGACCGTCGCCGGGATGCTCGCCGTGCAGCGGGAGGACGGTGCGATCCCGTGGTTCCGGGGGCACCACCTCGACCCCTGGGACCACGTCGAGGCCGCGATGGCGCTGGACACGGCCGGTGAGTACGAGGCCGCCGAGCGGGCCTATCTGTGGCTGGCCCGGCACCAGTTGGAGGACGGCTCCTGGTACGCGGCGTACGCCGACGGCGACCCGCTCGACATCACCGACCGGGGCCGGGAGACCAACTTCGTCGCCTACATCGCGGTCGGGGTGTGGCACCACTACCTCTCCACCGGCGACGACACCTTCCTGGACCGCATGTGGCCCACCGTGTGCGCGGCCGTGGAGTTCGTCCTGCGGCTGCAGCAGCCCGGCGGGCAGATCGGCTGGCGGCGCGACGACGACGGCACGCCCACGGCGGACGCGCTGCTCACCGGCTCCTCCTCCGTCCACCACGCGCTGCGCTGCGCCCTCGCCATCGCCGAACAGCGCGAGGAGCCGCAGCCCGACTGGGAGTTGGCGGCGGGTGCGCTGCGGCACGCGATCCGGCACCACCCGGAGCGGTTCCTGGACAAGGACCGCTACTCCATGGACTGGTACTACCCGGTGCTCGGCGGCGCGCTCACCGGCGCGGAGGCCAAGGCGCGTATCGAGGAGGGCTGGGAGCGTTTCGTCGTGCCCGGACTCGGCGTGCGCTGCGTGGTGCCCAACCCGTGGGTGACCGGCGGCGAGTCGGCCGAACTCGCCCTGGCGCTCTGGGCGATGGGTGAGTCCGACCGTGCGCTGGAGGTGCTCCAGTCGATCCGGCACCTGCGCGATCCGGAGACCGGCCTGTACTGGACCGGGTACGTCTTCGACGACGACGCCGTCTGGCCGCGCGAGCTGACGACCTGGACGGCCGGCTCACTCCTGCTGGCCGTCGCCGCCCTCGGCGGCCACGAACCGACCTGCGCGGTCTTCGGCGGCGAGCACCTGCCCAGGGGCCTGACCCCGGACTGCTGCACCCTCGACTGACCCCCGGATCACGTGAGCGTGCTGCGGGGGTCAGTGGCGGCGGAGGCGGCCGGCGATGGTGTGGCCGATGAACAGGTAGACGACGGCGGCGAGTCCGTACC
>NZ_JBVIFC010000001.1:794896-1050073 GCF_055571535.1 Streptomyces sp. NPDC030893
CGGCGAGTCCGTACCCGGCGACGACCCGCGCCCACTCCTCGTCGAACGTGCTGTGTTCTCCCGGGGGGTGCCCCCGGACCCCCGGATCACGTGAGCGTGCTGCGGGGGTCAGTGGCGGCGGAGGCGGCCGGCGATGGTGTGGCCGATGAACAGGTAGACGACGGCGGCGAGTCCGTACCCGGCGACGACCCGCGCCCACTCCTCGTCGAACGTGAACAGATCACGTGACCAGGCGGCCAGCCAGTTGGCCGCGTCATGGACGAACTGGACCAGGTCGTTGGCCCGGTTGGCGTCCAGCAGGTACATCAGAATCCACAGTCCGAGGATGACGGCCATGATGTCCGCGATCACCGCGATGACCGTCCCCGCGGAGGTGGAACCAGAGCGATATCGAGGGGACATACCTTCCGACTGGCCCCGAACGTCCGGTTGAAACCCGGGACGTTCGGGGCCGTGGCGGAAGCCGGGCGTCGGCTCAGCCGTGGGTGAGCAGCAGCCGCCACGCCTCCGGGCCGCGCTCCTGGTACTCCACCGAGAAGACACCGGGGTGCCGGTCCTCGATCTGCCGCAGCAGCGGCAGCGGGTCGTGCGGGGCGACCAGCACCATGGCCCGCCCGGCCGGTACGGCACCGAGCGCACCGAACACCGTCGCGTGCCGCAGCGCGTGCGGGACCTCCCGGACGTCGAGTTCGGGCACGTCGGCGTCGTCCGAACCGCCGCAGCCGCAGGTGCCGCCGCAGCCGCCGCCCGACGGCTCGCCCCCGGCCTGCTCGCCGCCGCCGAGCAGTTCGTGCATACCGCCCAGCAGGTCGGCCAGGGAGATGTCGGGGGCGCCGGCGAGCAGCGGCAGGACGAGGTCGTTCTCCTTGGCCAGGTGCTCCTCGAACAGCACCTGGAGCGCCCGCCCGTCGGCCGCCGCCCGTACGGCGGGACCGGCCTCGCGCAGCGCGTCGACCAGGGCGACGAGCCTGCGGTGCTCGGCGAGCATGCCGTCGACGAGGAGACGGGCCTCGGGCAGGTCGCGGGCGGCGGCGTACAGGGTGCTCTCCTCGGCGACCGCGTGCGGGAGCAGGTCCCGGTCGCAGAAGGCGACCAGTCCCGTGCGGACCTCGTCCGCCTCGGCCGGATCGCGGTCCGCCGCGGCGACCAGCATCGCCACCCGTCCGCCCAGCTCACCGGCGAGCTGGGCGTGATGCGCCTCGACGGCTTCGACGGCCGCCGCGTCCTTGGGGTCCGATGCGAGGGTCAGAGTGCTCATCAGGGGGCCGTTCCTTCCAGCCGTCGACGACCCGTCCGAATGGACCGGGCCGGTACCTGCAATATAGTACGGACATGACCGTGGAAAATAACGGCCCGCTCCCCGGCAGCGGAGCACACCGCGACCCGCTGTCCCGGCAGCGGCGCGGTGTCCTGCAGTACCTGCGCGGCCAGTCCGGTCCCGTCACCGCCACCGCCCTCGCCCAGGTGTGCGCGCTGCACGTCAGCACCGTCCGCGAGCACCTGGACGCCCTGGTGGACGACGGCCTGGCGAACCGTGAACGGTCCGCCCCCGCCGGCCGCGGCCGGCCCGCCTGGCGTTACCGGGCCCGCCCGCCGCAGGAGTCCCCGGCCCGGCAGTACGCGGGGCTCGCCGCCGTACTGGCCGCGCGGATCGCCCGTACCAGCGACGATCCGCGCGGGGACGCCCTCGCCGCGGGCGAGGACTGGGGGCGGGTCCTGACGGACGGGCAGGAACCGTCGGCGGATCCGCGGGAGGCACGCGAACGCGTGCTGAACCTCCTCGGGGAGATCGGCTTCGCCCCGGAGGCCGACGCGGAGGCGCGCCGGGCGCGGCTGCCGCGCTGCCCCTTCGTCGAGACGGCCCGCGAACACCCCGGCGTCATCTGCGGCGTCCACGAAGGACTGGCCCGGGCCGCCCTCGCCGCCCTGAGCCCGACCCCCCAGCAGGTCGAACTCCTCCCCTTCGCCGAACCCCACGCCTGCCGCCTCCACCTGGACACGAGCACGACCCCGGCCGACACGGCCGCCGGCCCGGGCGCGGGCGGGGCCGCCGGGCCCGCCGGTGCTCCGGGGGCCGATGCCGCATCCGGGTCGGGTGCGGCCGCCGGGCCCGCCTCCGGTCCCGCGCCGGACGGGAGTTCCCCGCCGCCCGCCACCCGTGCGCGTCGGGGCGGTGCCGGGTCCGGGGAGGCGCCGTGACCGCCGTCGCCCCGGCCGCCCGGCGCGCGGGCGCCCGCCGCGCACCCCTGCTGCTGGCCGCCGGCGCCTGCCTCCTCGCCGGGCTCGATGCCGCGCTGCTCCTGCTCGGGCTCCCCGCCCCGGTCACGAGTGACCGTCTGCCCCAAGTGCACGGTGTGCTGCTGGTGCTGGGGTTCGCCGGCACGCTGGTGGCGCTGGAACGCGCCGTCGCCCTCGGCAGCCGCTGGGCCTACCTCGCCCCCGCCGCGCTCGGCGCCGGGGGCCTGCTGCTGCTCGGCCCCGTGGACCCGGCCGTCCCGCGGCTGCTGCTCGTCGCCGGGACCGCCGTACTGACCGCGCTGTACGTACGGTTCTGGCGGCGGCAGCCCGGCGCCGCCCTGCTCGCCCAGGCCGCCGGCGCCGTGTCGGCACTCGGCGCGGCACTGCTGTGGCTGGGCGGACTCGACGTCCCGCGCCTGCTGCCCTGGCTGGTCGCCTTCCTCGTCCTGACCATCGCCGGCGAGCGCCTGGAACTCGCCCGCGTGGCCCTCCTCGCGCCCCGCGCCGAGCCGGCCTTCCTGGCCTGCGTCGCCGCCGTCGGCGCCGGCGTCGTCACCACCCTGATGTGGCCGGCCACCGGCACCCTGCTGCTCGGCGCGGCCCTGCTCGCGCTGGTCGCCTGGCTCGTCGTGCACGACGTCGCCCGCCGGCTGCTGCGCTCCACCGGACTGCCCCGCTTCTCCGCCGCCTGCCTGCTCGCCGGCTACGCGTGGCTGGGCCTCGCCGGAGCCCTGTGGCTGCTGGGCGGTCCGGTCGCCGAGGGCAGCCGCTACGACGCCGTCGTGCACGCCGTGTTCCTCGGCTTCGTGATGTCGATGATCATGGCGCACGCCCCGGTGATCCTCCCCGCCGTGCTGCGCCGCCCGCTGCCCTACCACCCCGGGCTCGCCGTGGCGGCCTGGCTGCTGCACGGCTCCCTCGCCCTGCGCGTGGTGGTCGGCGACCTCCGGGGGATCCGCGGGGCCTGGCAGCTCGGCGGGGCGCTCAACATCGCCGCGGTCCTGCTGTTCCTCCTGACGGCGGCGGCCGCGTCGGTGACCGCCACCCGGCGCGCGGCCGTCGCCGCCCCGCCCACGCCCCCCGCCGATCCCGCCCCCGTGCCCGCCGACCCGAGGAACGACCGGTGACCACGCAACTGTCCGCACCCCCGGCGAACGGCCCGGCCCCGAAGCCGCCCGGACGCTCACCCCGCGCCCTGTGGCATCTCGGCGTGAACGCCGTCGTCGTGGCCTGGCTCGCCCTGTTCGCCGTCGTCGGCAGCGCCCACCACTTCCTGCCGCACGCCTACTGGCTGCTCGTCCACACCCTGCTGCTCGGGGCGGTCACCAACGCCGTCGTCATCTGGTCGGGGCACTTCGCCGCGTCCGTACTGCGGCTGCCGGAGGCGAACCGGGGCGCCCCCGCCGCGCTGCGGCTGGTCTGCCTGAACGCCGGAGCCGTCGCCGTCATCGGCGGCATTTTCACCGACCGGTGGCCCGTCGTGCTCGTCGGCGGAATCCTGGTCGCCGCCGCCGTCACCGCCCACGCCGTGTGGCTGGTCCGGCTGCTGCGCCGGGCGCTGCCCGGCCGGTTCTCCATGACCGTGCGGTACTACATAGCCGCCGCCGCCCTGCTGCCCGTGGGCGCCGCGCTGGGCGTCGTCATGGCGCGCGGCGATCTCGGCGGTGATCTGCCGGAACGGATGCTGCTCGCCCACGAGATGATCAATCTGCTCGGCTGGGTCGGTCTCACGGTCGCCGGGACCCTGATCACCCTGTGGCCGACGATGCTGCGCACCCGGGTGGTGGACGGAGCGGAACGGGCCGGGCGCCGGGCACTTCCCGTGCTGCTCGCCGGGCTCGGCGCGGCCGTCGCCGCCGCGCTGCTCGCACCCCCGCCGCTGGCCGCCCCCGGTGTGGCCGTCTACACCGCCGGGCTGGTGATCGCGGGCATCCCCTGGGTGCGCGAGGCCCGCGCCAGGGTCCCGCACTCCTTCGCCGCATGGTCGGTGGCCGCGGGCAGCCTCTGGCTCGCCGGGTCCCTGCTGGTCCTGGCCGGCATCCTCCTCTCCACGACCTCCTGGGTCACGGTGGGGGAGCGCACGTCGATGCTCACCGCGCCGCTCGCCGCCGGCTGGATCGCCCAGGTACTGCTCGGCGCCCTCAGCTTCCTCGTCCCCGTGGTCCTCGGCGGCGGCCCCACGGCCGTACGGGCGGCCACCGCCGGACTCGAACGGGCCTGGCCCGCCCGCCTGACCATCACCAACACCGCGCTGCTGCTCTGTGTCCTCCCGGTGCCGTCCACGGTCCGGGTGGTCTGCTCGGTGCTGCTGCTGGTGATGCTGCTGTACTTCCTCGTCCTGCTGGTCGGCACGGTCGTACGGGGCCTGCGCGACCGCCGGAACGCGACGCCCGTACCGGCGCCCGCCCAGGTACCCGACCAGGCACCGGCGGCCCCGTACCGCGTGCTCGGGGGCGTGGCCCTCGGACTCGCCGTGGTGATGCTGGCCGTCGCGGGCGGCGGCGCGGCGGACGTGCGGTCGCTGCCGATCCTGGAACGCTCCGCCGCGACGAGCGCGGACGGCGGGGAGGTGACACCCACCGGCCGCACGACGACGGTTCAGGTGACGGTCCGCGGCATGCGGTTCTCCCCGGCCTCCGTCGACGTGCCCGCCGGCGACCGGCTGGTGATCGAGCTGCACAACACCGGCACCGACACCCACGACCTGGTCCTGGAGAGCGGCGCCCGCACCGACCGGATCACCCCGGGCGAGCGGGCCACGCTGGACGCGGGCGTCGTCGGCCGGAACCTCGACGGCTGGTGCTCGGTGGTCGGGCACCGGCAGATGGGCATGGTCTTCGGGGTACGGGTCACCGGACGCCCCGCACCCTCCGAGGACCCCGGCACCGCGCACGACCACACCGCGACGGAATCCGAAGGCACGAGCACGTCCGCCGCCGACGCCTTCGACCCGATGGCCGAACCCGCCGCCGGCTTCACCGCCCGGGACGCCCAACTGCCCCCCGCCGGCGAGGAGTCCGGGCCCACCGTGCACCGGCGCACCCTCACCGTGAAGGAGGCGGAGGCCGAAGTCGCCCCCGGCGTACGCCAGACGCTGTGGACCTTCGGCGGAACGGCCCCCGGGCCCGTCCTGCGCGGCCGGGTCGGCGACACCTTCGAGATCACCCTCGTCAACGACGGGACCATCGGCCACTCCGTCGACTTCCACGCCGGAGCGCTCGCCCCGGACCGGCCGATGCGCACCATCCAGCCCGGCGAGTCGCTGACGTACCGCTTCGAGGCCACCCGCAGCGGGGTGTGGATGTACCACTGCTCGACCATGCCGATGTCCCTGCACATCGCCAACGGCATGTTCGGCGCCGTCGTCATCGACCCGCCCGAACTGCCGCGCGTCGACCGTGAGTACCTGCTGGTCCAGTCGGAGTTCTACCTCGGCGAACAGAACGGCACCGCCGACCCCGCCAAGGTGAACGCCAAGGAGCCCGACATGGTCGCCTTCAACGGGTACGCCAACCAGTACGACCACGACCCGCTCACCGCGAGGACCGGCGAGCGCGTACGGATCTGGGTGCTGACGGCCGGACCGAACGTGCCGAGCGCCTTCCACGTCGTGGGCGGCCAGTTCGACACGGTGTTCCGTGAGGGCGCGTACGACCTGAAGCCGGGGAACGCGGAGCACGGTGGCGCGCAGGTCCTCGATCTCGCGCCCGCGTCGGGCGGGTTCGTCGAACTGACCCTGCCCGAGGCCGGCACCTACCCGTTCGTCACGCACATCATGAGCGACGCCGAACGCGGCGCGCACGGCGTTCTGCGCGTGCGCTGACCGGGCACGCGCGGGGGCGACGCACGGCGACGGCCCCCCGCCCGCGGGGGCGAGGGGCCGTGACGAGGAGGGGCCGGGGATCAGCCGCGCTGGATGCCCGAGGTGTCCTGCAGCACGCCGCGACGGCCGTCCTGCGTCTGCGCGACGAGCGCCTGACCGCGCTGCTCGACCGCCAGGTACCAGGTGCCGGGCGCGAGTTCGGCGATCGGAGTCGGCGAGCCGTCCTCCGGGAACAGCGGCCGGGCCACCGGCACGGCGAACCAGAACGGCGAGAAGTCGGCGGCGGGCGCCGGAGCGGCGGGCTGGCCCTGCTGCGGCTGGCCCGGGAAGGGCTGCTGCCCCGGCTGACCGGGCTGGCTCTGCTGCGGCTGACCGCCGAAGGACGCCTGCTGGGCGCCCGGGTAGCCGTAACCGCCGGGCGGCTGGGCGCCGTAGGGCTGAGGGGCGGCCGGACGGGCCGCCGGGACGAGGGCACCCTTGAGGGCCGGCACCAGCGGGGTGGCGACCGCTGCGGCGGCCATGACGAGCGTGGCGACGAGGGCCAGGATCAGACCGACACCCGCGTCGGGGCCGTCGCCCCCGCCGCCGAAGTTGTCGGCGCCGCCGGCCACGTCGAAGATGTTGCCGAGCGCGCTCCACGCCGCGAACACCGTGAACGCGATGCCGAACTGGGCCAGGTCGAGCCCCGCGACCTTCGGCGGCTGCGGCAGGCCGCGGGCGACCACGATCAGCGTGGCGCCGATGAGACCCGCCAGCACGACACCGAGCACCACCGGCCCGCTCGACCACAGGCTCGGCATGTCCAGGCTGTCGGGCGCGCCATCGACGGAGTACAGATCGAGGAACGACGCGATGAACAGCAATACCGCTGCTCCGATCACCACGCCGTCGCCTCGAGTGAGGGAGCGGATATTCACTTCAGGTCCTTCGTAGGTCGTCTCGTCGTCGGAAGAGGCGTCGCTGTCACCATGTCGCCCGAAGGTTCCGGTGCGAAGCGCGGGGGTGGCCCCTCATCGTACGGAGGACACTATCGTCCGCGGGATCCGCCTGTCCGCCCGGAGCACCGCGCGAATCCCTACCCGCGCAGGAAACTCACGATTCCGTCGGAAATCCCTCGCGCCGCCTTCTGCCGCCAGTCACCGCTGGTCAGCAGCGCCGCGTCCTTGCCGTCACGCATGTTGCCGCACTCGATGAACACCTTCGGAACCGTTGACAGATTGAGACCGCCCAGGTCCTTACGCGTGACGAGTCCGGTACCGCCGCCGGTGTAGTTGGAGGGCGCGCTGCCGGTGGCGCGCACGAAGTTGCCCGCGATGCGCTCACCGAGGTCGCGCGAAGGCTCCACGATGGCGCGGGTGTCGGCGGCACCGGCGTCGACGGCACCCGGCAGGATGACGTGGAAGCCGCGGTTCCCGGCGCCGGAGCCGTCCGCGTGGAGGGAGACGACGGCGTCGGCCTTCGCGTCGTTGCCGATCCGGGCCCGTTCGTCCACGCACGGCCCGAACGGCCGGTCGTCGTCCTGCGTCAGCTTCACCGTGGCACCCTGCTCCTCGAGGAGCGCGCGCATCCGGTGCGCGAGGTCGAGCGTGAACTCGGCTTCGGCGTACCCGTCGTTGGTGGCGGTGCCGGTGGTGTCACAGGCCTTGCGGTTCGTGCCGATGTCCACCTGGCGGTTGATCTCGGTGGTGTGCCGGAAGTTGCCCGGGTTGTGCCCCGGGTCGATGACGACGACCTTGCCCTTGAGCGGACCCGTCCCGGCGGGGGCGGAGGCGGAGGCGGAGGGGGACGTCGTGGTGGCGGGGGCGCCGGGCTTCCGGTCCCCGGCGGACGGCGACGCGCTCCCGTCGGAGGGCGACGGCGTCCGCGACGCGGCGGACCCGGAAGCGGAGGGCGAGGCGCTCGCCGACGCCCCGTCGTCCCCCGGCCCGCCCACGGCCGCGTACACCGCCCACCCGAGCAGCCCCCCGGACACGAGCGCGGCGAGCGCCACGGTCAGGGCGCGCCGCCGGGACCGCCGGGGCGGGGAAGGTTCGAGACCGGGACCTGTGTACGACACGCAGCCACCCTAACGGTGTCAGACGCCCGCTCCCGTACGGCGCAGTACGCGCAGCGAACCGGTGGCCGACACCTCCGTGAACGCTCCGGAGGCGAGCGCGCGGAGGTGGACGCGGTAGGGGGCCTGCCCGGTGAACTCGTCGGCCGGGTCGGGGAACACGTCGTGGATGACGAGGAGACCGCCCTCGGCGACATGCGGGGCCCAGCCCTCGTAGTCGGCGGTGGCGTGTTCGTCGGTGTGGCCGCCGTCGACGAAGACCAGGGCGAGCGGGGACGCCCACAGCGCCGCGATCTGCGGGGAGCGGCCGACCAGGGCGACCACGTGGTCCTCCAGGCCCGCCCGGCGCAGGGTGCGGCGGAAGGCGGGGAGGGTGTCCATCACGCCCAGTTCGGGGTCGACGGTCTGCGGATCGTGGTACTCCCAGCCGGGCTGCTGCTCCTCGCTGCCGCGGTGGTGGTCCACGGTGAGCGCGGTGACACCGGCCGCGCGGGCCGCGTCGGCGAGCAGGATCGTGGAGCGGCCGCAGTAGGTGCCGATCTCCAGGAGCGGCAGCCCCAGCCGCCCGGCCTCGGCCGCCGCCGCGTACAGGGCCAGGCCCTCGTCCACGGGCATGAAGCCCTTCGCCGCCTCGAACGCGGCCAGGATCCCGGGCCCGGGTGCCATCGACATGGGGCTTGCCTCTCCCGAGGTCGTACGTGTGTCCACGCGCCCATGCTGCCGTACCTCCCGCGCGGGCGGGACGACAGGGGGTGGGAGGCCCGCTCCCCGTCGGCCCGGGAACGCGGCGCGGTCGCCTACGCCGGGCGACCGAGGCCGCGTCGGCCGAAATGCCGATGCGGGGGACGCGCGCCCGTTGAGAGCATGGCCGGCATGCTCGAAGCCACCGACACCACCCGCATGCCCGGACGCACCGCACCCCCCATGTGGCTGGTGGTGGCCCTCGCCTGCGCCGGCCAGTTCCTCGTCGTGCTCGACATCTCGGTGGTGAACGTCGCCCTGCCGTCGATGCGCAGCGCCCTCGCGCTCGACGAGCGGGGACTGCAGTGGGTGGTCAACGCGTACGCCATCGCCTTCGCCGGTTTCATGCTGCTCGGCGGACGCGCCGGTGACCTCTACGGGCGCAAACGCATGTTCCTCGTCGGCCTCGGCCTGTTCACCCTGGCCTCGCTCGCCGGCGGGCTCGCCCAGGAGGGCTGGCAGCTGCTGCTGGCGCGGGCCGTGCAGGGGCTGGGGGCGGCCGTGCTGGCGCCCTCCACTCTGACCATCGTCACCTCGGCGGTGCCCGAGGGCGCGGCCCGTGCCCGCGCCATCGCGACCTGGACGGCCGTCGGGGCGGGCGGCGGCGCGGCCGGCGGCTTCGTCGGCGGGGTACTGGTGGACACGCTGTCGTGGCGGTGGGTGCTGCTGATCAACGTGCCGATCGGCGCGGTGGTGCTGGCCGGGGCCGCCCGGTGGCTGACGGAGAGCCGGGCCGGGGACGGGCGCCGGCTCGACCTGCCCGGCGCGGTCCTGGTGACGGCCGGCCTCGCCACCCTCGCCTTCGGCATCTCACAGACCGAGGCCGAGGGCTGGACGGCGGGCGCCACCCTCGTGCCGCTGTGCGCGGGGCTCGCCCTGATCGCGCTCTTCCTCCTCGTCGAGGCCCGGGCCAAGGCCCCGCTGATGCCGCTCGGGCTGCTGCGGCTGCGGTCGGTGGCGTCGGCGAACGCGGCGATGTTCCTGAGCGGCTCGGCGATGTTCTGCATGTGGTTCTTCATGACCCTGTACGCGCAGAACGTGCTCGGCTACACCCCCCTGGAGGCCGGCCTCGCCCTGGTGCCCAGCTCGCTCGCCGTCGTCCTCGGCTCCAAACTCGCGCCCCGCCTGATGCGCACGGCGGGAGCGCGCACGGTGGCGGTGCTCGGCACGCTGATCGCGCTGGCCGGGTTCGGCTGGCAGGCGACGATGACCGCGGACGGGGCCTACCTGACCGCGATCATGTTCCCCGGCATCCTGATGATGCTGGGCGCGGGCCTCGCGGGCACCCCGCTCGCCGCACTCGCCACGTCCGGCGCGGCACCGCAGGAGGCCGGCCTGGTCTCCGGCCTGGTCAACACCTCCCGCACGATGGGCGGCTCCCTGGGCCTCGCCGTCATGTCGACCCTCGCGGCGGCGCACACGGCGGGCGTCCGCACCCCGGAAGCCCTCACGGCGGGCTACGCGCTGGTGTTCGGCGTGGGGACGGGGGTCCTGGCGGTCGGCGCCCTGGTGATGTGGTGCTGGCTGCCTGGACGGAAGGCGGCGGCACACTGATGATCAGGAGCAGGTGATCCGGCGAACCGGCGATCAGGAGACCCATGCCCATCGACGCAGCCCGGGCGCTCGCCGCCCCGCCCCGCACCACCCGGATCTCCTGGACCGCCGACGACGTCCTGCTCTACCACCTCGGCATCGGCGCGGGCCGCCCCGCCACCGACCCCGGCGAGCTGCGCTACACCCTGGAGTCCCGGCTGCACGTGCTGCCCAGCTTCGCCACCGTCGCGGGCGGCGGACCGCCGGGTGTGATCGGCGCCCTGTCCATGCCCGGCGTCGACGTCGACCTCGCCCGCGTCCTGCACGGCGGCCAGTCGCTCACCGTGCACCGCCCGCTGCCGCCCGAGGGCACCGCCACCACCACCGACAGGATCACCGCCGTCCACGACAAGGGCGAGGCGGCCCTCCTCGTGCTGCGCACCGAGGCGGCCGACGGCGAGGGCCCGCTGTGGACCTGCGACGCGCGGGTCCACGTACGCGGCGAAGGCGGCTGGGGCGGCGACCGCGGCCCGTCCGGCCGGGGCGAGCCGCCCACGGGCCCGCCGGACCGGACCCTCGACCTGGCCGTCCGGGAGGACCAGGCCCTGCTCTACCGCCTGACCGGCGACCGCAACCCGCTGCACGCCGACCCCGACTTCGCGGCGCTCGCCGGGTTCGAACGGCCCGTCCTGCACGGGCTGTGCACCTACGGCATGACCCTCAAGGCGGTCGTCGACACCCTGCTCGGCGGTGACGTCACCCGCGTCCGCTCCTGCACCACCCGGTTCGCCGGGGTCGCCTACCCGGGGGAGACGCTGCGGGTCCGGATGTGGCGCGGGGACGGCGAGGTGTCCGTCACCGTGAGCGCGGCCGGCCGGTCGGAGGCCCCCGTGCTCACGGACACCACCGTCACCCACTCCTGAACGGGCGGACGGCGAACGGCCCCGCCCGTCGACGTGCGACGGGCGGGGCCGTTTCGGACCGTACTGCCTGACCTCTCGTCAGGCGGCCGACTCCGCGTGCTCGTTCTCCGGTGCCGGCCTGCGGTGCCGGCCGCGCGGGGACACGTCGGCCTCCTGCGTGGAGACCGGCCCCCGGTGCCTGCCGTGCCCGGCAGTGGCCTGCCCGTCCTCGGCGGTCCGCGCCTGGTTCGTGCTGACGTCGTTCATCGGTAGGAATTCACCCCGTAGACATGATCTTTCCTGCAAACCGGGCGAGTGTAACCGGCCGACCACGCCCCGAATCCAGGCGGCCACGCCAACCGGCACTACTTCGTTACAAGCCGTCCCAAAGGCGCCTGTTGCAGCGGAACGGGGCGTGGAGCGGAGAGCGTTTCGCAGACGCCGTACGCCACGGGAGCGGCGGCGCAGGGCAGTTCACCGGGTGGTGCCTGCGACTCACCCGCCTCCGCGGGGAGTTCACCCGGCGCCGGTGACGGGCCCGCCGCCGCGCGGACCTCCAGCCCCTCCGGCTGCCGCTGCTGCCCCGGCATCCGCAGCACCGCGACACCGCACGGCACCGCCCGGGTCGCGTACGGCAGTCGCAGCGCCCCGTCCGCCGTCCACAGCCCGGAACCCGCCAACCACCCCGCCGGAGCCGGGAAATGGCGCACCTTGCGCTCCGCCGGCCGCCACACCCCGAGCCAGCTCCCGGCCGCGCCGTCGACGCGCAGCGCCACCGCGCAGCCCTCCGGGGCCAGCATCTGGCCCGGCTGGATCGCGAACGGTGTCACCGTGCAGTCCGGCAGCAGCAGGCACTGCGGGAAACGCACCGGCAGGGTGCTGCCCAGCACCCCCCAGCCCAGCCGGTCCCGCCCCGGGGAGGGCGCGTCCGAGCGGATCAGCAGCAGCCCGCTGTCCGGGTCGGCGAGCAGTACCCGGTCGTCGCTGCCGTCGGTGATCTGCAGCAGCGGGGACATCTCGCCGCCGCGCCCCAGGTCCACCACGACCGCCTTGGTGCACCCGCCCGTCTCCCGGTCCAGGGCCAGCATCCGCCCCGCCCGGTCCAGCCACACCCCGCCCGAGCAGCGGCCGGGGACCTCCGCGACCCGCTCGGGCCCGTGCGCGCCGCCCGCCACCAGCCACACCGCCGTCGTGTGCCGGCCCACGGCGACCGCGTACGCCCGCTGCCCGCCCGGCGCGGGCGGCAGCAGCCGCAGCCGGGTGTCCTCCTCCGGGCGGTCGACCGTGCCCAGCGGCAGCTCGCCGGTGCCGGTGCCGGCCGGGTACAGCAGGGAGAAGGCGTGCCGTCCGTCCGCCGGCCGGTGGATGAGGACCCGCCCGTCACCGAGCGGCTGCACCTCGGTGCCGGGCTCCTCCGGCCGGTTTCCGGGCAGGGGGACGGCGTAGGGCTCGGGGCCGTCCAGGGTCCAGCGCTCCGGGAAGAAGGAGTCGCCGGCGGGGACGAGGCGTGCGCCGTAGGCCCCGTCCGCGGTGATGGTGCAGCCCGCCCGCCCGGCTCCGTCCTCGTGTCCCGCCTGGTGTTCCGCCACAGGTTCGATGGCACAGACCGTCATCGTTCGGTCACCTCCGGTGACGAACGGTAGTTTTCGCCCGCACGGACGGTGGACGGGTGGGCCCCCGCTTCACACATACGGGTGCTCCAGGAACGATTCGCCCGAGGTGAGGGGGAAGCTGTGCTCCACCGCGGCGCGGGGATCACTTCCCGGTGGCGCCGCGGGGACCCCTCGCGGTGGCCACCGCGACCGACGACCGGGCGGCCGGGACGGCGGGCGGGCGCCCGCGGGGGAGCGGAGCCGGTTCGGGTGCGCGGGCCAGGCAGGTAGCCTTGCAGGCGTGCCCCGTCTGTCAGAAGTCATCGCCGCGCTGGAGAACCTGTGGCCCGCCGAGCGGGCCGAGTCCTGGGACGCGGTCGGCACCGTCGTGGGCGAGCCCGGCCAGGAGGTCACGCGCGTCCTGTTCGCCGTCGACCCGGTCCAGGAGATCGTCGACGAGGCGGTGGCGCTCGGCGCCGACCTGCTCGTCACCCACCACCCGCTCTATCTGCGCGGGACGACCACGGTCGCGGCGTCCACCTTCAAGGGCCGCGTGGTGCACACCCTCATCAAGAACGACATCGCGCTGCACGTCGCCCACACCAACGCCGACACCGCCGACCCGGGTGTCTCCGACGCCCTCGCCGGCGCCCTGGACCTGAGGGTCGTACGGCCCCTCGTGCCGGACCCGTCCGACCCGGACGGCCGTCGGGGTCTGGGCCGCGTGTGCGAGCTCGACCACCCGCTGACCGTCCGCGAACTCGCCGCCCGCGCCGCCGAACGGCTGCCCGCCACCGCGCAGGGCATCCGCGTCGCCGGCGACCCCGACGCCCCCGTGCGCACGGTCGCCGTCAGCGGCGGCTCCGGCGACAGCCTCTTCGACCACGTCCGGGCCGCCGGAGTGGACGCCTTCCTCACCGCGGACCTGCGCCACCACCCCGTGTCCGAGGCCCGCGCCGCCCACAGCCCCCTCGCGCTGCTCGACGCGGCGCACTGGGCCACCGAGTGGCCCTGGTGCGAGCTGGCCGCCGCCCAGCTCGACGAAATCTCCGACCGCCATGGATGGGGCCTGCGCGTCCACGTCTCGAAGACGGTCACCGACCCCTGGACCGCCCACGCGGCGTCCACCGCCACCACCGACACCTCTGGAGCCCCCAACTGAACGCCGAGCCCGCCGACCAGATCCGACTCCTCGACGTCCAGGACCTCGACGTCCGTCTCCAGCAGCTCGCCCACAAGCGCAGGACCCTTCCCGAGCACGCCGAGATCGAGTCGCTGAACCGGGACCTCGCCCAGCTGCGCGACCTGCTCGTCGCCGCGCAGACCGAGGAGAGCGACTGCGCCCGCGAGCAGACCAAGGCCGAGCAGGACGTGGACCAGGTGCGCCAGCGCGCCGCCCGCGACCAGAAGCGCCTCGACTCCGGCGCCGTCTCCTCGCCCAAGGACCTGGAGAACCTCCAGCGCGAGATCGCCTCCCTCGCCAAGCGGCAGGGCGACCTCGAGGACGTCGTCCTGGAGGTCATGGAGCGCCGGGAGTCCGCGCAGGAGCGGGTCACCGAACTGACCGAGCGGGTCGGCTCCGTGCAGGGCAAGACCGACGACGCGACCGCGCGCCGGGACGCGGCCCTCGAGGAGATCGACGGCGAGGTGGCCTCCGTGACGAAGGAGCGCGAGGTCATCTCGGGCGCCGTGCCCGCCCCGCTGCTGAGCCTGTACGACAAGCTGCGCGAGCAGCAGGGCGGTATCGGCGCGGCGAAGCTGTACGCCCGTACCTGCCAGGGGTGCCGTCAGGAGCTGGCCATCACCGAGCTGAACGAGGTCCGCTCGGCCGCCCCCGACACGGTGGTGCGCTGCGAGAACTGCCGCCGCATCCTGGTGCGTACGTCGGAGTCGGGGCTGTAGGGGTCCGGGCCGTGCGGGAGTTCATCGTCGAGGCGGACGGCGGGTCGCGGGGCAACCCGGGACCGGCCGGCTACGGGGCCGTGGTGAGCGACGCGGCGACGGGGGAGACCCTGGTGGAGGCGGCCGAGTACATCGGTGTCGCCACCAACAACGTCGCCGAGTACCGGGGCCTGCTGGCCGGGCTCACCGCCGCCCGTGAACTGGACCCGGGGGCGCGGGTCCACGTCCGGATGGACTCCAAGCTGGTCATCGAGCAGATGACCGGCCGCTGGAAGATCAAGCACCCGGCGATGAAGCCGCTCGCGGCGGAGGCGGTACGCGCCTTCCCGCCGGAGCGGGTGACGTACGAGTGGATCCCCCGCGAGCGCAACAAGCACGCCGACCGCCTGGCCAACGAGGCGATGGACGCGGGCAAGCGCGGCGAGCAGTGGTCACCCGAGACGTCCCGCGCGGCACTGGACACGCCGACGGCGCGTCCGGCGACGCCCGAGCCCTCCGGCCCGCCCGGAGACGCGAAGGCGGGCGCGGCCCGGGCCCGCGCGGCCCTGGCCTCCGCGGCAGACGCCTCACGCCGCTCCGCCGAGCCCGTCGCGGAACCCGCGACCGACGACGCCACCACCGAGACCCCGGCCGCCGACCGCACCGTACCCGGGCCGGAGCCCCGGGACGCGACCGCGGCGCCCGGGACCGGTACCGGCGGCCCCGCGCGGGCCGGGTCCGGGAGCGGGAGTGGCCAGGAGGTGTCCGGGGCCGAGGGTGCTGGCGTGGACCGGGCGGGTGCCGGTGCGGCCCGGGCCGGCGTTGGTGTTGAGGTGCCGGCCGGGCGCCCGCCCGGAGGCCGGGGTGACAAGGTTGACGCCGACCGCCGGGCCGCGCAGGCCGTCGCCACCCCGGTCTCCGGGTGGGCGCCCGCCGACATGGGCGCGCCGGCCACCTTCGTGCTGCTGCGGCACGGGGAGACCCCGCTGACTCCGCAGAAGCGCTTCTCGGGCAGTGGCGGCAGCGACCCGTCCCTCTCCGGCCCTGGACGGGAACAGGCGGAGAAGGTCGCCGAGTTCCTCGCCCGGCGCGGCACCGTCCAGGCGGTCGTCGCCTCACCCCTCGCCCGTACCCGCGAGACCGCCGCCATCGTCGCCGCCCGCCTCGGTCTCGAGGTGAGCGTGGAGGACGGGCTGCGCGAGACGGACTTCGGTGCCTGGGAGGGCCTCACCTTCGGCGAGGTCGGCGAGCGTCACCCCGACGACCTGAAGGCCTGGCTGTCCTCCCCGGACGCCGAACCCACCGGCGGCGGCGAGAGCTTCGCGGCGACCGCCGCCCGGGTCGCCGAGGCCCGCGACAGGCTGATCACCGCGTACGCGGGGCGCACGGTCCTGCTCGTCACCCACGTGACACCCATCAAGACGTTCATACGGCTCGCCCTGGGCGCCCCGCCCGAAGCCCTGTTCCGCATGGAACTGTCCGCCGCCTCACTCTCCGCCGTGGCCTACTACGCCGACGGCAACGCCAGCGTCCGCCTGTTCAACGACACCTCGCACCTGCGCTAGACCCCCTCGGCCCGCAGTCCCGCCGCCTGCCGCGCCAGCCCTTCGATCCGCGTCCAGTCCCGGGCGGTCACCGCGTCCGCCGGGAGCATCCAACTTCCGCCCACGCACCCTACGTTGGGCAGCGCGAGGTACTCCGGCGCGGAGTCGGGGCCGATGCCGCCGGTCGGGCAGAAGCGGGCCTGGGGGAGCGGCCCGGCGAGCGACTTCAGATACGCCGTCCCGCCCGCCGCCCGCGCCGGGAAGAACTTCATCTCCGGTACCCCCCGCTCAAGGAGCGCCATCACTTCGGAAGCCGTGGACACCCCCGGCAGGAACGGCACCCCGGACGCCCGCATCGCTTCCAGCAGTACGTCCGTCCACCCCGGGCTGACCAGGAACCGCGCCCCCGCCGTCACCGCCTGGCCCACCTGATCCGGTGCGATCACCGTCCCAGCCCCGACCACGGCCTGAGGCACCTCACCGGCGATCGCCCGGATCGCGTCGAGCGCGGCGGGCGTCCGCAACGTCACCTCGATCGCGGACAGCCCCCCGGCCACCAGCGCACGCGCCAGCGGTACGGCGTCGGCGGCGTCGTCGATGACGACGACGGGCAGGACGGGCGCGAGATCCAGCACGGAGCCGGACGAGGGCAGGGGAGAGCTCATACCGTCATCCTGCCGCCCCCGCCGCACCCCGCGCAAAGCCCGTTGCGCAGAGCGCAATGCACCCCGCCCCCAACCCCTGCGGCCGGCTCAGTGCACCTCGTCCACCAGCACGTCGAGCGCCCACGCCGTCCCCGCCCGGGCCGGCGCCGCCGCCTCCACCTCGTACCCGAGGTCCCGCAGCGCCGTCACCAGCTCGGCGGGGTCCCCCGGCGCCGCCCCGGACGTCAGCAGGCTCCGTACGATCCGGCCCTTGGTCGCCTTGTTGAAGTGGCTGACCACCTTCCGCGTCGGCGCGTGCAGCACCCGCACGGTCGCCGTCCGCGCCGCCACCTCGCCCTTCGGCTTCCACGCCGCCGCGTACGCCGCCGACCGCAGGTCGAGGACCAGCCCGCTGCCCGCGGCCTCGGGCAGCACCTCGGCCATCGGCGTACGCCAGTGCCCGCCCAGCGCCCCGAGCCCCGGCAGCTTCACGCCCATCGAGCAGCGGTAGGAGGGGATCCGGTCGGTGACCCGGACCGCGCCCCACAGGCCGGAGAAGACCAGCAGCGACCTCGCCGCCCGCCGCTTCGCCGCCGTGTCGAGGGACGCCAGGTCCAGGGCGTCGTACAGCACCCCGGTGTAGATCTCCCCGGCCGGCCGGGCGCCGGCGGTCCGCAGCCCGGCGTTCTTCGCGACCTCGCCCCGCAGCCCCTCACTCAGCCCGAGCACCTCGCGCGCCTTGTCCTCGTCGCCCGCGCACAGGTCCACCAGCTCGGTCAGCACCGCTTCCCGCGCGGCGGCCAGCCCGGGCAGCGACAGCGACTCGGACTTCAGCGGGGCACCGCGGCCGGAAGCGGCCTTGCCCTCGGACGGCGGCAGCAGGACAAGCACACGTACTCCTTCGGTCGAACCCGTCAGTCAGGGTACGGCCTGGTCAGCGTGGACAGCTCGGCGCCGTAGAGGAGGGAGGAGTCGAAGCCCATGCCCGTGAAGTGGCCCGCCAGCTCCAGGGAGAGCACACCGTGCAGGCGGGTCCAGAAGGTCAGCGCGCGGCGCAGGGCGGCAGGGTCCGCGGGGTGGTCGCCGGCCCACTGCCGGTGCCCGGCGAGATGCTCGTCGAGTCCGCCGTCCCCCGCCGGGCCCTCGACCCCCCGGGCCCCGTCGAGCAGGGCCGTCATGATCTCGCGCGCGATGCCGGTGACGTCCTCGGGGGCGTGGTAGCCGGGGACGGGCGTGCCGAACACGAGGAAGTAGCGCTGGGGGTCGTCCAGCGCCCACGCGCGCATGACGTGCCCCAGCCCCTCCAGGTCCGCCCCGGACGCGGCGGCGGCGCGGAAGGCGTCGGCGAGGCCGCGGTAGGCGTCCCGGATCAGCTCGGTGATCAGTTCGTCACGGCCGGAGAAGTACCGGTACAGCGCGGGCCCGCTCAGGCCCATCTGCTTGGCGATGGCGTTCAGCGACAGCCCCGGCGCCCCCGAGGTGGCGATCTGCTCCCAGGCACGCTCCTTGATCTCCGCGCGCACCTGGCTCCGGTACCGCTCGCGGGGCGTCCGCCCCTCCTTGCCCGCCACGTACCGTGCCCCTTCCTCCGCCGCCCGTCCCTCGCCCGTCGGCTGCCCGGGCCGTCCGGTGAGAAGGTATCACTGCGGGGAGAGGGTGCAGCGAGCGTGCGTACGGGCCGCGCGGAGTGGTCCGCGCGGCGGCCGACCACACGCCGATGCCGTACTTGCGCCGGGCCATCCACAGCCAGAGGCTCATCATCGGCCGCGGTCCGTGCCGGGCCGGCGCCCCCGCGGAGCGCGCCCCACGCGCACGCCCCTCACGGCCGTCCCTCCGCGACGATCCGCACCATACGGCGGAACACCTCCGCCTGGGCCGGCGCAAAGTCGGCGTAGAGCGCCTCCAGGAAGCCGTCGATCCCACCCAGGCCGGTCCCCTCCGGGACCAGCCCTTCCGGCACCGTCGCGGCGAGCGCCCGGGCCGCCTCCTCCACCCGCGGGTCGTCCGGATCGGCGTCGGCGAGCGCGTCGAGCATCGCGTACAGGGCACGCGCCCGCTCCGCACCGCCCGGTGCGCTCACCACCCCGCCGAGCAGCCCGATCAGCCGCTCCCGCTCCTCGGGCGAGGCCGCGGTCTCGACGAGCGCGAGCATCTCGCGGTCCTTGACGGCCATGGGGGAGTCGGACAGAGGGGCCGTGTCCCGGAACAGCGCCGCCAGTTCCGGCGAGACCGGCCCCTCGGGGCTCGGCCCGCCCTCGCTCTCCAGCAGGCCCCGCAGCCGCGCCCGCCGTTCCCGGATCGCCGCCTCCTGCCGCGCCAGGTCCTCGTCCAGCTCGGTCAGCACCTCGACGAGGTCCTTCCCGGCCTCGTCCGCGAGTACGTCCCGCACCTCGGCCAGCCCCAGCCCCAACTCGGTCAGCCGCCTGATCCGCGCCAGCACGACGGCGTGCCGCAGCGTGTAGTCCCGATACCCGTTACCGAGCCGCTCCGGCTCCGGCAACAACCCCGCCTGGTGGTAATGCCGCACCGCCCGCGTGGTGACCCCGACAACGGCGGCAAGCTCTCCGATCCGCATGCCCCCAGTAGAAACGTTGACGCCGCGACAGGGTCAAGCGACCCGATCGAGCGAACACCCCGGCCCGCCTCCTCCTGGACTGGTTCGTCACCCCGGACGCCCCGGACGGCTTCCCGGCGGAACCGGTCCCCACCCCGAGACCGACCGGCGAACGAGAGCTCGACCGCGCTGTTCAGCGATCCGGAGAGGGACGCATACCGCGAGCGGTGCACCCGCCTCTTCGGCGAACCACGCGCACTCCGCGCCCCCCTTCGACTTCGACCTGGACACCACCGGCTTCCTCCGACCCTCACGGGGACGGCCGCCGCGCCGGAGCCGGCCTCACGCCCGGTACCATGGTCCACACGGCAGACGAGCCGGGCGGGCGGCCGCGTGGAGTCCCTCAGGGGACTTCCCGAGGAACGTCCGGGCTCCACAGGGCAGGGTGGTGGCTAACGGCCACCCGGGGTGACCCGCGGGACAGTGCCACAGAAAGCAGACCGCCGGAGGCCTCGGCCCCCGGTAAGGGTGAAACGGTGGTGTAAGAGACCACCAGCGCCTGAGGTGACTCAGGCGGCTAGGTAAACCCCACCCGGAGCAAGGTCAAGAGGAGACGCCTCCTCGGAAGAGAAGGCGTCTCTGCGCGGACGTTCGAGGGCTGCCCGCCCGAGTCCGCGGGTAGACCGCACGAGGCCGGTGGCAACACCGGCCCTAGATGGATGGCCGTCGCCCGGGGCTCCGTGAGGAACCCCGGGAACAGAACCCGGCGTACAGCCCGACTCGTCTGCCGGCCCGCCGTCGGAGCGGGCGTGACGGGCAGGTCACCGGGGCCGGCGCCGCCGCGCGCCGCCGAGGAAGCGCCTCCGCCCCTGCTCACCCGACGGACACCCGGGCCGCCATCAGTCGCTCGGGCCGTACGTCGCCGTCAGACCGTCCACCGTGAATCCGGACCGGGACACCGCGACCAAGGGCGTGTCCTCGTCGGGGCCGGGGACGGCGAGGGTGTCCCAGGCCGGCGAGGCCAGGGCGCGGCGGTCGAAGGAGCCGTGCTCGTGCCACTTGATCGAGCCGACGAACCCGGTCACGCGCGCCGGTGACCGGTCCGCCCCGACGAGGTCGACCTCGGGGTTGTTGGTCCGGGGCCACCAGCCGCCAACCTCCCGCACCCGCGGCCACGTGCCGTCGGGCAGGAGCCGCGCCAGGGACTCCCGTACGACGGGTTCGATCGCCCGCCCACGCCACGAGGTCCAGCCGCGCTCGACCGCCTCGGCCACGATCCGCCCCTTGAGGGGCAGGCCGCCGGTGATCGGATGCGCGTCGAAGGCTTCGGCGGCGGACAGCCCGGTCATGGTCATGACCTCGGCGGGGGAGAGGGGAGCGAGGACCATCTCGACCCCTCGCTGGTGGACGGAACCGGGGGCGGGGGTCGGGGTTCCTGCGGGTGTTCGGGCGGCGGAGGACGCTGTGCCGGATCAGGGTGGGGCTGGAGCGGGCGGAGGTCGGGGCGCGGGCGGGGTACTCGGCGTCCACCATCGCGGCCTACGAGCAGGGGCGGCGGATCTCCGCCGGTTGTCGGTGGGGAACTCCCCGGCCCTGTCCCTGAAGACGCGTTCGACGTCCTCGTACCGCGACACGGTGGAGCTGCGCGTGGCCTCACGACAGGAGGCGGGCCGCCGGGGGACACGAGCGGGCACCCGTGGTGCCCCATCGGGCAGCTCACCCTGTCCCCGAGGCCGGTGACGACGTGCCGCGGGCTCGCTAGCGTCGGGGCGTGAGCGACCGATACACCCCGCCGCCGGCACGCCTCGCCGTCGCGCCCTCCTGGAGTCGGCCCGGCAGGTGACCAAGGACAGGGACGGCACGGTCCACCCCCACGCGGCGGGGACGACCGTGGACGAGAACACGCGCGACGAGCCCGCGGGCGGCGAAGCGGAACAGCCCGAGCCGCAGACGACCGCCACGCAGCCGCCCGCCGCGAAGAAGCGCCGTCGCCGCGGTCCCGGTCCGTTCACCCTGATCGTGCTGCCCAGCCTGGTGACGCTCGGCGGGGTCTTCGCCTTCCTCTCCCTGGCCGGCGGCCTGGACAGCGCCCCGGCGGCGGGCCCCGCGCCGGGCCCGTCGGCGGTCAGCAACGTCGACGGCTCCTACGTCCCCTGGCTGCGCAGGGCGACCGCGGACTGCGCGGGTGTCACGCCCGCGCTCCTCGCCGCGCACATCGACCAGCTCTCCGGGTGGCAGGACGACACCGCGAGCCTCTCCGAGCAGGGCATCGCCCGCTTCACGGACGCCGGCTGGAAGAAGTGGGGCCGGGACGACGACGGCAACGGCACGGCCTCGCCGCGCGACGCGGTGGACGCGATCATGGCGCTGGGGCGGCAGGACTGCTCCCTGGCGGAGAAGATGACCGCGCTGCGCACCAAGGGCACCGTCAACGGCGACCTCGCCGACCTCACCCTCGCCGCGTACGCGGTGGGCCCGGACGAGGTCAAGGAGGCCGGCAAGGTCCCGGCCGGGGCCCGCGCCTTCGTCGCCGAGGTCAGGAAGCGGCTGCCGCAGTACGACGCCCTGGTCCGGCAGAACCCCGAGCAGGAGAACGGCCCGGCCGCCGGCGCGCTGCTGGCAGCGCCCGTCACCACGCCCACCGTCACCTCGCCCTTCGGTTCGCGCGCACACCCCCTGACCGGGGTCACCAAGCTCCACACGGGCGTCGACTTCGCCGCGCCGCAGGGTGCCCAGGTGTCCGCGGCATGGGAGGGGCGGGTCACCTTCGCGGGCATGACCCCGGCCTACGGCTACCGCGTGGTGATCGACCACGGCACGGTCGACGGGAAACGGCTGGAGACCACCTACAGCCACCTGTCCGCCCTCCAGGTGACCACCGGCCAGGGCGTGGCCACCGGCCAGGCCGTCGGGCTCGTCGGCTCCACAGGCCTGTCCACCGGCCCGCACCTCCACTTCGAGGCCCTCCTCGACGGCCAGTACACGGACCCGACCGCCTGGCTCGAAGGCGGCGGCCGGCAGTGAGCCCCCCGGCCCCCGGGGGCTCCCGGACGGAAAATCAGACGACAGCACGGATGGGGCGCCGATAGATTCCCCGTGTTCGAAAGAGGGGGACGACGTGGCGAAACTGAACCAGATCATCGCGGTCGAGAAGGGTGTCAAGAGCAAGTCGCTCCAGGACATCACCGCCGCGCACCACAAGGTGCAGAAGCCGGCCCTGCTGGCCGGAATCTCGCGTACGTACCAGCCGAAGGACGAGGAGGGTGAGCAGCTGCCGCCCGAGTCCACCCGGGTGCAGGTGCAGGGTGAGGACGTACTGCGGGAGATGGCCGCCTCGCTGACCCGGCTGTTCGACGTGACCGCCACCAAGGACTGGGCGAACTGCGCGGCGCGCGCGGACGTCACCGTCGACGGGCGGACCGTCGTCGCCGATGTGCCGGTCAGCTACCTGCTCTTCCTGGAGAAACAGCTCACCGACCTGCACACCTTCGTCAAGAAGCTCCCCACCCTCGACGCCGCCGAGTCCTGGTCGCACGACCCGTCGACCGACTGGTGGAAGACGGACCCGGTGCGGACCATCCGCACCAAGAAGGTGCCGCGCAACCACGTCAAGGCCGAGGCGACCGACAAGCACCCGGCGCAGGTCGAGGTGTACTACGAGGACGTGCCCATCGGGTACTGGACGACCGTGAAGTTCTCCGGGGCGCTCCCCGCGCGGCGGGTCAACGAGCTCGTCGAGCGGGTCGAGAAGCTCCAGCAGGCGGTGAAGTTCGCCCGCGAGGAGGCCAACGGTGCCGAGGTCACCGACCGGCGGGTCGGGGACGCGGTGTTCGGGTACCTGTTCGGCTGACGCCGGACGCGGGTACCACCACCATGAACGCCCCCGCGTGCGAGCGCGGGGGTGCGCGACGGCGCGGGCCGGATTGAGGACCGGTTCGCGCGACGAGCGCAAGCTGACGCTGAAGTTCAGCCTGAAGCAGCGGCCCGCCGAAACGGCGGCCGTGGTCAATCTCAGACTCTCGCTCCAGTCTCAGCATCGCCGCCGATCGCCGGAGCGACCGGGGACGGACGAACGCCGTCGGATGCGAGTTCGAATCTCGCCTGCGCCTCTTGCCTGGCGCGGTAGTTCAAAGGAAGAACACGACGGCTTCATGACTGATCCGTCCTCTTAAACGCCACCGGCGTGCGCAATTGGGTGGCATCCCCAGGGGCCCGGGAGCTGGATACGACTCCCGGGCTCCGCCACGTCATGCCCAGGCCGCGACCAGGAGGAGCGGGTAAAGCAGGCCCAGGGATCCCGTTACGAGCCCGATTCCGCACCGGACCCGGTGGAGTCCCCGGCCCAGGCCGAGCAGCGCGAAGGTCACGGCCAGGCTGCCGCAGAGCAGGGGGATCGCGAGGCCGAGGAGGCCGGTGAACGCGGCGGTGACCAGGGCGGCCGTGCCGAAGGTGAGGGAGACGGGCCCGTAGAGGGCCGCAGGGCTGTCTGCGGATCCACTGGCCATGGTGGGCTCCTCGCTGAGGGTGGTCGGCTCGTCGGCGTGCGGGTGGCGGACGCCCGTACCGCCGGCATGGCACGTCGGACCACTTATTTGAACACGTTCAAAATGATGACAGGCGAGGGCGTCTCTTCGCAACGGCGGGAGCGCGTCGAGTAGTTGATTCGCGCAACCCCTTGACCGGAGCATGCCTATCGGTATGGTCTAGACCTAAGTCGTTCAGGTCTAGACCTTTACTGAAAGGGGTACGGCATGAACTCGAAGAGACGAGTGGCCGTCGCCGTAGGGGCGCTTCTCGCTCCCCTCCTCGCCGTCAGCCTTCCGGCCGGCACGGCCAACGCCCACGGCTGGGTGACCGACCCGGGCAGCCGGCAGGACCAGTGCGCCGCGGGCGTCGTCGACTGCGGGCAGATCAAGTACGAGCCGCAGAGCGTCGAGGGGCCGAAGGGCCTGCGCAGTTGCAGCGGCGGGAACGCGCAGTTCGCCGAGCTCGACGACGACGGCAAGGGCTGGCGGGTCACACCGGTCGGCAGCACGCACACGTTCAACTGGCACCACACGGCACGGCACGCCACCGACACGTGGCAGTACTTCATCGGCAACCAGAAGATCGCCGAGTTCGACGGCCACGGTGCGCAGCCCCCCGCCGACGTCAGCCACCAGGTGAACTTCGGCGGCTTCACCGGCCGTCAGAAGGTCCTGGCCGTCTGGAACGTCGCCGACACGGGCAACGCCTTCTACGCCTGCGTCGACGTCAACATCGGTGGCGGTGGCGGCGACGACGGCGGTGGCGGTGACGGCGGTGGCGACGACGGCGAGCCGGGCGCCTGTGCCGCACCGCTCTGGAACGCCGGGAACGTCTACCACGGCGGCGACACCGTCTCCCACGACGGACACACCTGGCGCGCCAAGTGGTGGGTGACGGGCGAACAGCCCGGGACCACCGGGGAGTGGGGCGTCTGGGAGGACCTCGGAGCCTGCGCGGCCGGCTGACCGCGGCCACGGCGGCGCGCGCGTGAAAGCCGCGCGCGCCGTGACGCGCGGACGGCCGGTGCCCGCCCACCCGGCCGTTTCGCGCGGCAGCCGTTCCACCCACCGGAGCGACCCGCGGTCCCGCGCGGGTCCACCCCCCACCGATGGCGTGGAACGGCTGCCGCCTCCCCCCTGGACATGGCCTGCGGAAACGCCCTGCTCCAAGTGTGAAGCTTTGGTGTAGGAGAGTTGAGCATAAGTCCGTTACCGGCCGCAATGGGGCGGACTCGAGAACTCCGTTTGTGGAAGGTCCCCACGCCCGCCCGCCCCGCGTCCGTGGGTCCCCGCCGTCCGGCCCCCTCAGCCCCGCCCCACGTACGGCATCCCCGTGGCCAGGACCGTCGCGAACTGCATGTTCGCCTCCAGCGGCAGCTCCGCCATGTGCCGCACCGTACGGGCCACGTCCGCGACATCCATCACCGGCTCGGGAGCGGTCTCCCCGTTCGCCTGGAGGGCGCCCGTCTCCATGCGCCGTGTCATGTCCGTCGCCGCGTTGCCGATGTCGATCTGGCCCACCGCGATCCGGTACGGACGCCCGTCCAGGGAGAGGGACTTGGTCAGGCCCGTCAGCGCGTGCTTGGTCGCGGTGTAGGCGACCGAGAGGGGACGCGGGGTGTGCGCGGAAATCGAACCGTTGTTGATGATCCGGCCGCCCCGGGGGTCCTGCTCCTTCATCTGCCGGTACGCCGCCTGAGCGCACAGGAACGCCCCGTTGAGGTTGGTGTCCACCACGTGCCGCCACGCCTCGTAGGGCAGTTCCTCCACCGGCACCCCGCCGGGGCCGAACGTGCCGGCGTTGTTGAACAGCAGGTCCACCCGGCCGAACCGCCCGACGGTGTCCGCGAACAGGGCGTTCACCTCCTGCGGGCGTGACACGTCCGTCCGTACGGCGAGCGAGGGGCCGCCGGACTCCCGTGCGGCGAGCGCCGCCGTCTCCCGCAGGGTCTCCTCGCGGCGCCCCGCCAGCGCCACCGACCAGCCCGCGCGCAGCAGTTCCAGCGCCACCGCCCGTCCGATGCCGGAGCCCGCCCCGGTCACCACCGCGATCCCTGCCCGTCCGTCCGTTTCCTTGGGGTTCATGGCTCCGCAGCGTACGGGAGGGTCCGCCATGCGGAACTCATCCGACCGCCATCCGGATGCTGTGTACGCGTCAACACAGGGTCGTCCCCGCGCACTCCAATGCCTTCCGTATCCACACGCCAGGGGAGGAACGGATGACACCCGAGGTCCGCCGGACACAGCACGCCCCCGAACTCCGCGCAGCCGCCCGGCACATCGGCCGCCGCCGCTTTCTGACCGCCACCGGCGCAGCCGCGGCACTCGCCTTCGCGGTGAACGTGCCCGGCGCGGGCACCGCGGCCGCCGCCGAACTCGACGCCGCCCGCATCACCGAGGACCCCTTCACCCTGGGCGTCGCCTCCGGCGACCCCCACCCCGACTCGGTCCTGCTGTGGACCCGCCTCGCACCCGCCCCGTACCGGGTGGACAGCGGACTGCCCGCCCGCCGCGTCGTCGTCGACAGGGAGATCGCCCTCGACGAACGGTTCCGCCGTGTCGTCAGACGCGGCAAGGCCACCGCCCACCCCGAGTTCCACCACTCCGTCCACGTCGAGGCCGGCCGTCTCGCCCCGGGCCGGGTCTACTTCTACCGCTTCCGGGCGGGCCGCTTCCTGAGCCCGGCCGGCCGCACCCGCACCGCACCCGCCACCCGTGGCCGAGCCGCCGGCCTCACCTTCGGCCTGGTCTCCTGCCAGCGCTACGACCAGGGCTACTGGACCGCCTACCGGCACCTCGCCGAAGAGGACCTGGACCTCGTCCTCCACCTCGGCGACTACCTCTACGAGTACGCCGTCAACGACGTCGCAGGCGCCCGCGCCTACCCGGCCGGCACCCTGCCGGACCTGTTCCGGCGCGAGACGGTCACGCTGGAGGACTACCGGCTGCGCTACGCCCTCTACAAGTCCGACGCCGACCTGCGGGCCGCGCACGCCGCGCACCCGTTCGTCGTCACCTGGGACGACCACGAGACCGAGAACAACTACGCCGGCGACACCCCGGAGAACAGCGTCCCGCCGGAGGAGTTCCTGCTCCGCAGGGCCGCCGCCTACCGGGCCTACTGGGAGAACATGCCGCTGCGCCGCCCCCAGTTGCCCGACGGGCCGGACCTGAAGCTGTACCGCCGCCTGCACTGGGGCAGGCTGGCCCAGTTCGACGTGCTCGACACCCGCCAGTACCGCTCCGACCAGGCCTACGGCGACGGCTGGCAGTACCCGGGCCCCGCGTCCGAGGACCCCGCACGCACCCTCACCGGCGACGCCCAGGAACGCTGGCTCGTCCAGGGCTGGCACCGGTCGGACGCCCTGTGGAACGTCGTCCCCCAGCAGGTCACCTTCTCGCAGCGGTTCAACTCGACCACCATGCCGTCCAAGGTCTCCATGGACTCCTGGGACGGCTACCCGGCCTCCCGCGAACGGGTCCTGGTCGGCGCGCAGGCCGCCGGTGTCGAGAACCTCATGGTCCTCACCGGCGACGTGCACGTGCACTACGGCTTCGACATCAAGCGCGACTTCTCCGACCCCGGCTCGAAGACCGTGGGCACGGAGATCGTCACCTCGTCCGTCTCCAGCGGCGGCGACGGCTCGGCGAAACCGGCCAACTGGGAGACGTACCTGGCCGCCAACCCGCACCTGCGGTTCTACAACGGGCTGCGCGGCTACACGACGGTGACGCTCGGGCGTGAGCTGGCGCGCGCCGACTTCAAGACCGTGTCCCACGTGACCACGCCGGGCGCGCCGCTCACCACCGCCGCCTCCTTCGTCACGGAGGCGGGAGAGCCGGGGCTCAAGCCGGCGTGACCCCGGCGGCCGGCGCCGTCTCCTGGGGGTAGCGGACGCCGACGCGTTCCCGGATCGCGTCGAGCGTCCGCATCACGGCGAGGGTGCCGTCGAGCGGGACCAGCGGCGACTCGGTCCCGCCCGCGCGCAGCACCCGCATCACCTCGGCCGCCTCGTGCTTGAGGCTGCCCCGGGGACCGTCCGCCGGGTCGGCCGTGAACTCCTCCGGGTCACGGCCGTCCCGGTGCAGCGTGAACCGGTCCGGGAAGAAGAAGCCGTACGGGATGTCGATCCGGCCCTGCGAACCGGTGATCGACGCGGAGGTCGCCGTACCGCCCACGATGGAGCAGTGCACCGAAGCGAGAGCACCGCTCTCCCAGGAGAGCAGGGCACCCGTCTGGAGATCGACGCCCTCCTCCGAGAGCACTGCTCGCGCCGTGAGGTCCGACGGCTCCCCGAGCAGGAGCTGCGCGAACGACACCGGGTACACCCCGAGATCCAGCAGCGAACCCCCGCCCAGCGCGGGGTCCCGCAGCCGGTGCGTGGCCGGGAAGGGCCCCTCCAGCCCGAAGTCCGCCCGCACATGGCGCACCTCACCGACCGCCCCGCCGTCCACCAGCGCCTTCAGCCGCCGCACCATCGGATGGCAGTACATCCACATGGCCTCCATCAGGAAGCGCCCGTTGCCGCGCGCCAGCGCGACCAGCTCCTCCGCCTCCCGCGCGTTCAGCGTGAACGGCTTCTCGCACAGCACGTTCCGCCCCGACTCCAGCATCAGCCCGGCCGCCGCGCGGTGCGCCGAGTGCGGAGTGGCGACGTAGACGACGTCGAGCTCCTCGTCCCGCGCCAGCGACTCCCAGTCGCCGTACGCCCGCGGTATCCCGAACCGCTCCGCGAACGCCTTCGCCGACTCCGCCGACCGCGACGCCACCGCCACGACCTCCGCGTCCGGCATGTCCACCAGATCCGCCGTGAACGTCGCGGCCATGCCGCCGGTCGCCAGGATGCCCCAGCGCGTCTTCTGCTCCGTCATTCGTCCCACCCTGTTCCGTGTCGCGTCGACGCATGGTCGCCGGACTGCCGTGGAAGCGCTCCCATGACATCGTCGTCGACGCCGAGCACTCCGTACGAGCTGAGAGCATAGGGAGCCGATGGCGTGAAAAGGGAGGGGCCACATGCCCGAGGGTGGGGCGTTCATACCGGACTCGGCGGCGAAGCCGGCGGAAGGCGGGGCAGCGGACACGGCGCCGGCGGCGGCCGTGAGGGACGTGGGGGACGGGAAGGCGGCCGCGCCGGGGCACCGCACGACCGGCGCCACGGCCGCCCGCCGCACCAGCCTGCTGGTGACCCTCCTCCTCGGCGGACTGACCGCCACACCACCGCTGGCGATGGACATGTACCTCCCCGCCCTCCCGGAGGTCACCCGGTCCCTGCACGCGCCCGCCGCCACCGTCCAGCTCACCCTCACCGCCTGCCTGGCCGGCATGGCGTTCGGGCAGCTGGTCGTCGGCCCGATGAGCGACCGCTGGGGCCGCCGCCGCCCGCTGCTCGTCGGCCTCGCCGTCTACATCGTCGCCACCGCGCTGTGCGCGTTCGCGCCGACCGTCGAACTCCTCGTCGCCTGCCGGCTGGTGCAGGGCCTCGCGGGCGCGGCCGGCATCGTCATCGCGCGCGCCGTCGCCCGAGACCTGTACGACGGCGTGGCCATGGCCCGCTTCTTCTCCACCCTCATGCTGATCTCCGGGGTCGCGCCGATCGTGGCGCCGCTGATCGGCGGGCAGGTCCTGCGGATCACCGACTGGCGGGGCGTGTTCGTCGTCCTCACCGTCGTCGGCGTGTTCCTGACGGCCGTCGTCTGGGCGAAGCTGCCGGAGACCCTGCCCCCCGCCGAGCGGCACGGCGGAGGCGTCGGCGAGGCCCTCGGCTCGATGCGCCGGCTGCTCGCCGACCGGGCCTTCACCGGCTACACGCTCGCCGGCGGATTCGCCTTCGCCTCCCTCTTCGCCTACGTCGCGGCCTCCCCGTTCGTCATGCAGGAGATCTACGGCGCCTCCCCGCAGACCTTCAGCCTGCTGTTCGGGCTCAACTCGATCGGCCTGATGATCATGGGTCAGGTCAACGGGAAGATCCTCGTCGGCCGGGTCCGGCTGGACAAGGTGCTCGGACTCGGGCTCGCCGTCGTGGTCCTCGCCGCGGTCGCGCTGCTGCTGATGTCGCTGGGCGTGTTCGGCGAGGCAGGTCTGGTGCCGGTGGCCGCCGCGCTGTTCGTGCTGATGTCCGCGATGGGCATCACCCTGCCCAACACCCAGACCCTCGCCCTGATGCGCACCCGGCACGCGGCCGGCTCCGCCTCCGCGCTGCTCGGTACGACGTCCTTCCTCATCGGCGCGATCGCGACCCCGCTGGTCGGGGTGGCCGGCGAGGACACCGCCGTGCCGATGGCCGTCGTCCAGCTGGCCGCCGCGCTGGTGGCGCTCGGCTGCTTCCTGGGTATGTGCCGTCCGTGGAACGGGCGGACGGGAGTGAAGGGCGGGGGCATCTGAGCACGCCGCGACTGCGCCACGGCACACCGGAACGGGCCGGGCTCGACGCCGGGGAACTCCGGCACCTGGTCCGGGCGGTCCACGCCCGCACCGGCGGGGAGCGGCCCTGGGCGGCCGGCGCCGTCGTGGTCGTCGGGCGCGGCCCGGTGCTCGCCGTGCAGGAGGCGGCGGGCTGGGCGGTGCGCTACGCGGCGTACGACGAGGAGACGGACACCTCCGTCGAACTGCAGCCGGACGAACGCGTCCCGATGACCGTGCACACACCCTTCGACCTGGCGTCCCTCACCAAACTGTTCACCTCGGTGGCCGCCGTGCAGCAGATCGAGCGGGGCACACTCGGCATCGACGCCCGCGTGGGCGCGTACCTGCCGGACTTCACGGCGGCGGTACGGTACGGCATCACCGTGCGCCAGCTGCTCACCCACACCTCCGGGCTGCGCCCCGAACTCCCGCTGTACGGCTGCGCCGACGACGCCGAACGGCTGGCGCTGCTCCGCGCGGAGCCCCCGGTCGGCGTGCCCGGCACCTATTGCTACTCCGACCTGAACATGCTGCTCCTCCAGCACGTCCTGGAACGCCTCACCCGGCGCTCCCTCGACACCCTGGTCCGGGACGGCATCACCCGGCCGCTCGGCATGACCGCGACCCGCTTCGGACCGTGCCCGTCCGCGGCGGCGACCGAGGACCAGCGGCGGCCGTGGGCCAAGGCGGACCGGGGGATGCTGCGCGGCGAGGTGCACGACGAGAACGCCTGGGCGCTGGGCGGGATCGCCGGCCACGCCGGCCTCTTCTCCACCGGCCGTGACCTGGCGGTCTTCTGCCGCACCCTACTGGCGGGCGGCTCCTACGGGCCCGCCCGCATCCTCGGCCCCGACTTCGTCGACCTGCTCCTCACCCCGCCCGGCCTGGGCTTCGCCGTGGACCAGCCGTGGTTCATGGGCGAACTCTCCGGCCGGGGCGCCGCGGGCCACACCGGCTTCACGGGCACGTCCCTGACCCTCGACCGCACCACCGACACCTACGTCATCCTCCTCGCCAACACGGTCCACCCCCGCCGCCCGACGTCCCCCGACAGCAGCTTGCGAGCGGAGACGGCGACACGGGTGGCGCGAGCGGTGCGGGGAGTGTGAGCGGGGCCCTTCTTCCAGCGAGGCCTGTGCACTCGCCGGAGGCGCTGCTTGAATGTGCCGGTGATCGAATGGGTGGGCATGCTCGTGGCCGGTGCGGTCACGGGGTGGCTGTTGCGCCGGAAGGTGCGGCACCGTGCGGTGGGAGCTGCCCGAGGGGATGTGATCAGGGTTCCGTGTCTGCTCCGGCATCCTGCCCGTGAGGGGCGGTGGCTCCGCGGGCGGATGCTGGTGGGCCCGTCCACGATGGCCTGGGAGCCCCGCACCAGAGCCGGCGCGGATGTCTCACTGCCGGCCGGATTGCGGCAGGCCGGCCTGCGTTCGCCTTCACGGCGCGAGGGCATGAGGATCAACCCTCGGTGCACCATCGTCGAGTGCGCGTCCTCCGAGGGAGTTGTTGAGATCGCCGTGATGCCGAACGAATTGGGTCACGTGCTGCTCGCCTTGGAGCGGACCGCGGCGGAAGAGGAGGCGTAGGAGCGGTCACTACGGCCGTCTCCGCGGGACAGTCGTGCCCTCCCGGCGCAGGTACCCCAGGCAGCAGGGGTGGGCGCGGCAGCACCCTGGGGGGTGGGCGGCGCCCCCAGCCGCTCTCGCTCTCCGCTCTCCGCTCTCCGCTCTCCGCGGGCAGTCGTGCTGCAGGGCGGCACGGGTGGGCGCGGCGGCGCCGCGCTCGCGCCGGGCTGCGCGGACACCCCCCGCCCGGCACCGACCCGGGGCTCCCGCGAACACCGGCGGCAGCGGCGCGGCCCGCGTCGCGCGGCGAACGCGCACCGTGGCAGCGGCGTCCGCACCCGGCAACGGGCAGCCACACCCACCCCGCCCACTAGAATCGCCGGGTGAACGCCCCAGCCCCCCTGCCTCCGCCGCGCACCGCCGAAACCCTCCGCTCCGCCCTCGCCGCGGTGCTCGACGGGCTTCCGCCGCGGCAGGCCGCGCAGGCCGTGGAGCGGCTGATCGCCAACTACCGCGGGGCCACCCCCACCGACGCCCCCATCCTGCGCGACCGCGCCGACGTCGCCGCGTACGCCGCCTACCGCATGCCCGCGACCTTCGAGGCCGTGCGCTCCGCGCTGGAGGCGTTCGCGGACGCCGTGCCCGGCTGGGCACCCGGCGACCACACCGACGTCGGCGGCGGCACCGGCGCGGCCGCCTGGGCCGTCAGCGCCACCTGGGCCGGGGACCGCCCCGTGACCGTCCTCGACTGGGCCGAACCCGCCCTCGCCCTCGGCCGGGACCTCGCCGCCGCGAACCCCGCCCTGCACCGCACCACCCGCTGGCACCGCTCTCGTATCGGAGCGGCGCTCACCATCGAGAGCACCGATCTCGTCACCGTCTCCTACGTCCTCAACGAACTCACCGCCCCCGACCGCGCCGCCCTCGTCGACGCCGCCGCCGGCGCCGCGCAGGCCGTCGTGATCGTCGAACCCGGCACCCCCGACGGCTACGCCCGCGTCATCGAGGCCCGCGACCGTCTGGTCTCCGCCGGTTTCCACATCGCGGCCCCCTGTCCGCACAGCGCCGCCTGCCCCATCGCCCCCGGCACGGACTGGTGCCACTTCTCCGCGCGGGTCAGCCGTTCCTCCCTGCACCGCCAGGTCAAGGGCGGCTCGCTCCCGTACGAGGACGAGAAGTTCAGCTACGTGGCCGCCACCCGCCTCCCGGTCGTGCCGGCCCCCGCCCGGGTGGTCCGCAAGCCGCAGATCCGCAAGGGCCAGGTCCTCCTCGACCTCTGCGAGAAGGACCCGGCCCTGCGCCGCACCACGGTCACCAAACGCCACGGCGACCTGTACCGGGCCGCCCGCGACACGGACTGGGGCGACCCCTGGCCCCCGGCCGACGAGCCGGAAGCGTCCGACCGGCCCTAATCGGCCGACGCTCCCTCCTCCCCTTCCTGCCGCTTCTCCTGCAGCTTGCGCAGCAGCTCCCGCTTCTGCGTCTGCGCGTCGGGCCCGCCCCCGATCCGTCCGCCGCGCCCGCCGCCGCGCAGCGCCTTGCGGCCGAGGTGCTGTCGGGTCCCGCCGACGCCCAGCATGTTTCCGGCTCCGCCTCGAGTCATGAGGATCGCTCTCCCTCCATCATTCAACGAGACGTCTCGTCTCGCATCCGACGGGTCACCACTGTCCGGCGAGACGCACCGTCTTGTCAACCTGATAAATTCCACCCATGGCCCAGAACCAGTCCGCCCAGTCCGCCCAGTCCATCCAGTCCGCAGGTCAGCCGGCCCCCGACGTCACCCGCCGCAGCGAGCGCTCCCGGCGGGCCATCTACGACGCCGCCCTCGCCCTGGTCGTCGAGGTCGGCTACCCGAAGACCACCATCGAGGGCATCGCCTCCCGCGCCGGCGTCGGCAAGCAGACGATCTACCGCTGGTGGTCGTCGAAGGCCGACGTACTCCTGGAGGCGTTCCTCGACCTGAGCGAACAGGCGGCCGAGGCGGCACGGACCGAAGGACAGACCTCGTACGGCATCCCGGACACCGGCGACCTCGCCGCCGACCTCAAGAACGTGCTGCGCGCCACGGTCGACGAACTGCGCGACCCCGCCTTCGAGGCCCCCTCCCGCGCCCTGGCCGCCGAGGGCGTCGTCAACGAGGAGCTCGGCCGCAGGTTCGTCGCCAGGCTCCTGGAACCCCAGCTCCAGCTCTACGTGCAGCGCCTGCGCTCGGCCCAGGAGGCCGGGGACGTCCGCGCGGACGTCGACCCGCGCATCGCCCTGGAACTCTTCGTCTCCCCCCTCGCCCAGCGCTGGCTCCAGTACACCGCCCCGATCAGCCACGACTACACCGACACCCTCGTCGACTACGCCCTGAACGGCATCGCACCCCGCTGACCCGGGGCTCCCGGCGCCTCCTCACCGCCCCAGCGCCGCCGTCACTGCCCCCGGACCCCGCACCGGATGACGGGACAGCCGGCCCGGGATGTCCGTGATGACGCCGTTGCAGCCGAGGGCGAGCGCACGGTCGCGCTGGGCCGGGCTGACGACCGTGTGGGCCCAGACCCGGGGGATGCCGGAGCGCACCGCACGGCTCAGGTCGGCGTCACGGGCCTTGATGTCGACGTCCAGGAGGTCGACGTAGGAGCGCCAGCGCTCGGGGCGGTCGGTGCGCAGCTGACGGGCCGAGCGCCACAGCTGGGTCAGCAGGCCCAGGCCGTGGACGCGGCGGGCGACCTCGGGGTCGTTGGTGTTCACGAACACCGAGCGGGTCAGACCGCGGGAGCGGATCAGCCCGGCCAGCCGGTCGAGGCCGCGCGGGTCCTTCGCCTCCAGCATCAGCACGATCCGCCCGCCGAGCCGGTCCAGTACCTCGGCGACCGTCGGCGGCCGCTCCGCACGCCAGCTCCCCGGCAGCCGGTCGCGCGGACGCAGCCGTACGTTCCGCCACTCCCCGGCGTCCAGCCCGCGCACCTCGCCGCCGAGGAACGTCGTACGGTTCAGGGTCGCGTCGTGGAACACCACCAAGGTGCCGTCCCGCAGCACCCGGGTGTCGAAGTCCAGCACCTGCGCCGTACCCCGCCGGAACGCCGCCATCAGCCCCGACATGCTGTTCTCCGGCACCTCGCGGGCCCCGCCCCGATGGGCGACGTACGGCACCCGGGGCAGCGAGTCCACCGTCAGCGGGCCCGCGCCCCACTCCAACGGGGGCCCGCCGGCGGGACCGCCGGTGAGGGTCAGCGAGACGACGGAAGCCACGGAAACCACGGAAACCACGGCGGCCAGGCCCGTCGACGCGATCAATGCGACCATGCCGACCACGGTAGGGGCGCACATCCCGGCACATCGTGCAAGGACACCCCGCGCCGCGCCCGCGCCCACCACCCGGCCCGGCGTCCCCTTCGTCCCGCGAGGCACCCTGCGTCCGCTCGGGTCACCCTCGTCCCACCTGCGCCGATTGTGGGCTCCGGCCCCCCGATGCGCACGATCGTGGGACCATAGGGCATGCTGATGCGCAGGACGGCGAGGCGAGGAGATAGATGAGCGCGGAGTTCGGCGGCCGGAGCGGCCGACAGGGCAGAATCTCCCAGTGGCTGCGCGGACGCCGTCCGAAGCCGGCCGCCGACGAGGGCGGCCGTGAGGCCCTGCTGCTCGCCGCCGCCGACGCGGGACTGCCGCTCGCACCCGCCGCGCACCCCGCCGGATACCGCTGCTCCTGCGACCGCGTGGGCTGTCCCACCCCCGCCCGGCACCCGGTGTCCTTCGCCTGGCAGACGCAGTCCACCACCGACCGCGCGCAGATCGAGCGCTGGGCCCGCCACCAGCCGCAGGCCAACTTCATCACCGCGACCGGCATGGTGCACGACGTCCTCGACGTCCCCCTCGAGGCCGGCCGCGAGGCGCTCACCCGCCTGCTCGACGCCGGTGTCGAGGTCGGCCCGGTCGCCGAGAGCGACGACGGCCGCCTGCTGTTCTTCACCCTCACCCGCGGCACCCCCGAGGACGAGGACGAGTGGTGGCCGTGCGAGCTGGACTGCCACCCGGAGACCATGGACGAGCATCCCGGCCTGCGCTGGCACTGCCGCGGCTCCTACGTCCTCGTACCGCCCGCCCGCCTGCCCGGCGACGACGACCGGTCGGTGCACTGGGTACGCGGCCCCGAGCATCCGCTCCCGGACCCGCTGAGCCTGCTGGAGTTCCTCACCGACTCCTGCGCCCGCCACATCGGCGAACACTCCGACCACCCGGGCACGGTCTGGCCCCTGCGCCGCTGAGCCCGGCGGTACGCGCCCCGTACACGGCCGGGGCCCGGCCCGCCTACTCGCCCTTCGCCGACGTCAGTCCCTGGATCCGCCCCAGGACCCGCACCTGCCCGTCGGCCGGAGCCAGCGCCACCTCGTTGGAGACGAACTCCATCGTCAGCGACTGCCTGATCTCCCCGGTGGTCAGCGCCAGCACGTCCTTGTTCGGCGTCGGCACCGACGCCCCCTCCGCGGCCGTCTGCTTCTCGAAGTGGCGCGTGGTGAAGAACACCAGTGCCCCGCCGTCCTCGGTGCGCAGCGCCAGCGGAGCGTAGTCGCCGTTCGTCACCGGCTCGTCGATGTACTGCGTGGCCAGACCCGGCCGTTGCGACTTCTTCGCCCGCGCGGCCCGCCAGGTGCTGGTGTGCAGACCGTCCGCGAAGACGTCCCCGTCGTCCTTGAGGAACGTCGTGTACTCCTCGCTCAACTCGCCCGGCGGCACCGCCACATCGGCCGCGTTCGCGGGCACGGCCTCCGCCCAGCCGTCCTTGTCCTTCTTGAACTCCGGTATGTCGTCCGGGGCCATCAGCGTCAGATACGCCGCTTGCCACGGTTCTTCCATCCCGCTCCGGGTGAACACCAGCACCCAGCGGGCCGTGCCGCCCTTGTTGCCGTCCGCGTCCGCGACGAACCAGCGCGGCCAGCCCGCCTTCGCGGGGATGGTGAACCGCGCGTCCGTCAGCTCCAGCGGCGTGTGCCGGGGATTGCCCTCCGGGCTGTTGGCCCGTCCGGCCTTCAGCCGCGCCGAGTCGATGTCGGCGAGGGCACCGGTGGTGTGGTCGGCGTCCAGGGAACTGTCGTACGCCTTGTCGGCCTTGTTGTACGCGGCCGTGAACTCCTCGAGGGTTTCGGCGGCTTCGGCGCGGGTGGTGGCCGGGAGCACCTCGCGCTCACCGTGCACCACCACGCAGCCGCTCGCCGTCAGCGACAAGGCGACCATGAGTACGCCCTGGCCAAGACTGCGGTGCCTGCGGAGCCTCAGAAGGCCGCGATCCCTGCTCATCCGGTTCCTTCACCTTCCCCTTCCCGCAGGCGACCCTACCGGGGCGAGGAACACCGCGAGCCGCGGGACCGGCGACAGCGGCCACACCGTGACCTGACAGCCACCCGGGACCTGCGACGGCCGACTGCCTTGGGCGCCCGCTTCGTTCCGGGAGGGCGGTCGCCGGCCGCCGGCCGCCGGCCCGGGGCGGCCGGGGTGTTCGGTTGGGTGGTGCGTACAGGCCGTTGGGCGCGGTGGGTGCGGGCCGTCCCTGCCCGGGCGGGAGCAGGCCCTGTGGTGCGGGTCGGCGCGGGTCCTTCCTCCCCGGTACGGGGGGAAGCCGGTCCATACCGGGGCGGGAGGACGGGGCCACCGTCCGCCCCCGGGCGGCTGCTCACCGTGGCCGGCTCGGCGGCAGGGTGAGGCCCGTCGAGCCCGTTCGTCCCCCGGCCCGCGCAGGGCCGATCCGTCCCGGGCGGGCGGTTGCCGGTCTGTCCCGTCCGGGGGGTTGCCGGTCTGCCCGGTCCGGGGGTTGCCGGTCTGCCCCGGCCGGGCGGTTGCCGGTCCGTACCGGCTGGGCGTTTGCCCGTCCGGCGCGGGACCGAGGGCCGAGCCCGTGCCGCTGGGGCGTGGGTCCGGCGGGCGCATCCCGGGCCGGTGCCGGGGGAGTTCGGGCGCGGGTCAGGCCGGGGTCCGACCGGTACGGTCCGGGAGGACCAGTACCGCTCCCGTCCGCGGGTGCGGGAACACCTCGACCGGCTGGTCGTACACCTCCGACAGCAGTCCCTCCGTGAACACCTCCCGCGGTGGCCCCTCGGCCGCGACCCGGCCGGCCCGCAGGACCGCCACCCGGTGCGCGTAGGCCGCCGCGAGCCCGAGGTCGTGCAGCACGACGACCACCGCGTCACCGGCGAGCGCCCGCTCCCGGCACAGTCGCAGCACCAGTTCCTGGTGCCGCAGGTCGAGTGCGGCCGTCGGTTCGTCCAGCAGGAGCAGGGGAGTGCGCTGGGCGAGCACCCGGGCCAGTGCCACCCGGGCCCGTTCGCCGCCGCTGAGCGCGGAGAAGGGGCGCGCGGCGAAGCCGGTCACCTCGGTCGCCGCCATCGCCCCGGCGACGGCGGCCTCGTCCTCCTCGGGCCGGGCCCCGGTCCAGGGCGCGCGGCCCATCCGGACCACCTCCTCGACCGTGAACGGGAAGGACAGGGACGCGGCCTGCGGCAACACCGCTCTGCGCAGGGCGAGTTCGGGCGCGGACCAGTCGGCCGCCGGGCGCCCGTGGATCCGTACGCACCCCGCGGTGGGCGGGAGATCGGCGGCGAGGACGCTCAACAGGGTGGACTTTCCCGCCCCGTTGGGCCCGACGAGGGCCAGCACCTCGCCCGCGCGGACCCGGACGCCCACATCGGCCAGGACCTCGCGGGCACCGAGCCGCACGGACACCCCCTCGGCCTGGGCGAGCACCTCACCGGGTGCGGGAGCGGCCGGCGGAACGGGACGGTGGCGCAGGCGGAACATGCCCAGGGGACGGCTCAGGCCCAGGGGACGGTTCATGCGCGGCGGACGGTTCATGCCCAGCCTCCCTGCCGGCGCCGGGTGCGGCGCAGCAGCCAGAAGAAGAACGGACTGCCGATCAGCGCCGTGAGGACACCGAGGGGCAGCTCGGCGGGTTCGGCGACGGTACGGGCGGCGAGATCGGCCGCCAGCAGCACCAGCGCGCCCAGCAGCGCACTGCCCGGGAGCAGGAACCGGTGTCCGGGACCGGCCGCCATCCGCAGCAGATGCGGGACGACCAGCCCGACGAACCCGATGATCCCCGACACGCTCACCGCCGCCGCCGTCAGCAGCGCGATCACCAGCACGAGGACGATCCGCAGCCGCTCCACGTCCACGCCCAGATGCCGGGCCGGGCGTTCGCCGAGCGCCAGCAGGTCGAGACGGCGGGCGTAGAGGGGCGCGACGAAGAGTCCGAGGGCCGCGCACGGCAGTACCGCGAGCACCTTCGGCCAGGTGGCCTGGGAGAGCGAACCGAGCTGCCAGAAGGTGATCTGATTGATGGCGGCGGTGTCCGCGAAGAACAGGAACAGCCCGATGAGGGCGCCCGCGAAGGCGTTCACCGCGATACCGGTGAGGATCAGCGTCACCACCTCCGTACGGCCGCCCGAGCGGGACATCCCGTACACGAGCAGCACGGTGAACAGCCCGGCGGCGAACGCGAGCACCGAAACCGTCCAGTTCCCGGCGAAGTTCAGCCCCAGCGCGATGGCCGCCACCGCGCCCACCGCCGCGCCGGAGGAGACGCCGATGACGCCCGGCTCGGCGAGCGGATTGCCGAACACGCCCTGCATCAGCGCGCCCGCGCACCCGAGCGACGCCCCCACGAGCAGCGCCAGCACGATCCGCGGGAACCGTACGTTCCACAGCACCGACTCGGCGACCCGGTCCAGTTCGCCGCCGCCGAGGCCCGACCGGTGCTGCACGGAGGCGAGTACGTCCCCGACGGGCACGGGATAGGCGCCGGTCCCGGCGGCCACCGGAACGAGGACGAGCAGTCCGGCGACGAGCCCGACGGTCAACAGCCACGCGGTGCCACGGCGTTGGCGTGGCCGCTCCGGGGCCGGCCTCACCGTGTCCCGCACGGCCTTCTCGACGACACTCACGCGCCACCGCCGTACAGCTGCTCGACGACCGAGGCGAGCACCTGGTCCGTACGCGGCCCGTAGTTGAGCAGCACGCCGTCCTCGACGGACACGACGCGCCGGTCCATCCCGGCGGGTGTCTGCGCCACCCCGGGGATCTTCACCAGCCCGTCCACACCCCCGACGGACTCCAGCCCCTTCGCCATGACGAGGATGGCGTCGGGCGCCGCCTTGACCAGCGCCTCGCTGGTGATGGCGGTGAAGTCCTTCTCCAGCCCGGACTCCGCCCCGGCGTCGACCGCTCCCGCCGCCTCGATCAGCGAGGTGGCGCCGGAGCCCCTGCCGCCGATGAGATACACGGAGGCGGAGCCGCGCAGGTACAGGAACGCGACCCGCGGCTTGCTCCCCTTCCGCGGAACCGACTCGGTGACGGCCGCGATCCGCTGCTCGGTGCGACGGGTCAGCTCCGTGCCCGCGGAGGGTACGCCGAGCGCTTCGGCGACGGCCCCGATGCGCGGGCCCACGTCGTCGAGCCCGGTGGCGCCTTCGACGACCAGGACCGGTATCCCGGCGGCGCGGATCTGGTCCATCGCCTCCGCGGGCCCGCTGGTGGATTCGGCGATCACCAGGTCGGGCCGGAGCGACAGCACGCTCTCGGCGGAGACGTCATGTCCCCGGGTGACGACGGGGAGTCCGGCGGCCTGCTCGAAGGTGGCGGAGACGTCGCGGGCGACGACCCGGTCCCCGAGGCCCAGGGTGAACACGATCTCGTTGAGGCTGCCGGAGAGCGGTACGAGCCGCTCGGCCCGCTTCACCGTCAGTTCGCGGCCGTCGGCGGAGCGGACGGTGACCGGGAGCCGCGGCCGCGGTGGGCCGGCGAGGGGCTCCACGCGGTCGGGTGCCGCGGAGGCGCCCTTCGGCGGGGGAGCGGACGCCGTGCCCGGTGAGCCTCCGCATGCCGTCGCGGTGAGGGAGAGGGTGAGCACGGACAGCAGTGCTCCCGCCAGTCTGGTGCGCAAGCGTCGCACGGTTCCGCCCGATCCTTCCGGCCGTGGTGGATGTTTTCCGAGGTGCAGCTTAGGTTAGCCTTACCTTCGTTCGCTACCGGCTCGTCTCCGGAGGACTTCCCATGCCCACCCGCCCACGCGCCCTGGTGACCGTGCTCTGCGCGGCCGTCCTGTGGGCGCTCCTCCCGGCCGCCACGGCGCACGCCGAGAGCCGCACCGTCCAGGGCGGCCGGCTCGACTGGGGCATCAAGACGTCCTTCCAGCGCTATGTCACCGGCCCCGTGGCGAACGGGAGTTTCTCCCTGACGGGCGGCGCGGCCACCGTCGGCGGCAGCGGCTTCCGCTTCCACTCGGCGACGGGGACCTACGACGGCGACACCGGCACCTTCCGCGCCGCCTTCTCGGGCGGGGTCCGCTTCACCGGCCACCCCGCCGGGTCCGGTTCGCACCAGCTCGACCTCACCCTCAGCCGCCCCACCGTGAGCATCTCCGGCTCCACCGGCACGCTCCATGTGGACGTCACCAGCAAGGCGAAGGACACCGGGGCGGTCACGACGTCCCGCCAAGTGCCCTTCGCCTCCCTCTCCCTGGGCGGGATCGACATGCGGGGCGGCGGCACCTCCGTGGTCCTCAACAACGTCCCCGCCACCCTCACCGCCCAGGGCGCGCGGTCCTTCGCCGGCTACTACACGGCCGGGACCGCACTCGACCCGGTGAGCCTCTCGGCGGACGTACGGCAGGCCGCACGGCGCGATCCGTCGAGCACACCGACGACGAAGAAGCCGAAGCCCAAGGAGACTTCGAACGGCTCGGAAGCCGGGAAGCTCACCGACGGAGCCGTCGACTGGGGCGTGCGCCGCACCTTCCGCGAGTACGTCACCGGGGACATCGCCAAGGGAAAGTGGACCCTGTCCTCCGGAGCCCTCGACGGCGGCGCCCTCTTCCGCTTCCCCGACGGCGAGGGAACGTACGAGAACGGCGACTTGACCGCCGCCTTCCAGGGCACCGTCCGCTTCACCGGCGCACACGGCCTCGACCTCGCCCTGAGCGCGGTCCGCGTCACCGTCGCGGACGGCAAGGGCACCCTCTACGCCGACGTGACCGCACCGGACCACACCGGCGAGAAGGTCCCGCTGGTCACCTTCACGGCCAAGGACCTCGAACCGGAGAACGGCCTCGTCACCGTCACCGAGGCCCCCGCGAAACTCACCGCGCAGGGCGCGAAGGCCTTCACCGGCATGTACCCCGAGGGCACCGCGATGGACCCGGTCTCCCTCGCCGTGGCCCTGACGGAGAACGCCGAACTCCCCGCCCTGCCCGACCTGGGCAGCGCCCCCTCCGCCTCCGCCTCCCCGTCCGCCGCCTCCCCCGAACCGGTGGCGAAGGCCTCGCAGCAGGAGACCGACGGCGGAACTCCCGTCCTCCCCCTCGCCATAGCGGCCGGTTCCCTGCTGGCGCTCGCCGCCGCGGCCGCGTTCACCGTCCGCAGGCGCCGCGCACACCCCGCCGCCGCGGACACCCCGCAGAACGACTGAACCTCCCTTCACCTCAAGGAGATCCGACCATGCCCGCAAGACGACGCCGCTCCCTCGCCCTCGCCGCGGCGGTGGCCACGGCGGCGGCCCTCGGCGCCACCGTGGCCCCCTCCGCCTCGGCCGCCGAAGTCCCCCTCGCCGACTACGAGTTGACCTGGGGCATCAAGGAGTCCTACCGCAACTACGTCGCCAACTTCGCCAAGGGCACCTTCACCCCGGCCGACGGTGCCACCCAGGCCGACGGCAACGGCCCGTTCACCTTCACCGACGGCACCGGCAGCTACGACGCCACCACCCACGGGACGTCCCTCGCCTTCAAGGGCACGCTGCTGATCAAGTCCGAGGCGCACCGGTTCGAAATCGGGCTCTCCGACGTGAAGTTCGACAGCGCGGACGCGGCGATCACCGCGGACGTCACGCGCGACGGCGCCACCGAGGACGACGTCCCGCTCGCGACCGTCACGGTCACCCGCCAGATGACGGACATGGCCACCACGCTGACCGAGCAGGCCGCGGAGGTCTTCGGCAGCGCGAGCTACGCGGGAGCGGCGGGCGACCCGCTGACGGTCGCGAAGAAGACGGCGCCGGAGCCCGAGCCCGAGCCGGACCCGGACCCGACAACCACCCCGCCGTCGAACCCCGACCCGGACCCGGAGCCCGAGCCGGAACCCGAGCCCACGAAGTCCGCCACCACCGCGCCGACGACCAAGGCCCCGACCCCGGACCCCTCCGCCACGAAGCCGCAGACGACCGCGCCCGCCGCCACCAAGGGCGAGATAGCCGACGGCACGCTCGGCTGGGGCGTGAAGCAGTCCTTCCGTACCTACGTGACCGGTCCGCTCGCCAAGGGCACGGTCACCGCGTCGGCCGGCGCCACGCAGGCCGCGGGCAACGGCACCTTCACCTTCACCGGCGCGAGCGGCACGTACGACACGGAGGCGGGCACGCTGAAGGCCGCCTTCAAGGGCGCGGTGAACTTCAAGGGCCATGAGAAGAACGGCACATACAGCCTGGACCTCACCCTCACCGACCTCAAGGCGACCCTCGACCAGGGCACCGGCACGCTGTCCGCCGATGTCAACAGCCTCGGTGAGGCCTCGCAGGACGTGGTTTTGGCCGAACTGAAGGCCAAGTCGCCCGCGTTGGCCGCGAAGAACGACGTCATCACGGTGAACGGCGTGACGGCGACGCTCACCGAAGCCGGCGCGAAGGCCTTCGGAGACTTCTACACGGCCGGCACGGCACTCGACCCGGTCGGCCTGTCGGTCGCCGTGAGCGACGACGCGAAGCTCCCCGACGGCACCGGCGGTTCCAACGGCACCGCGGGCGGCGCGGGTTCCGGCACCGGCGGCTCGGGCACCGGCGGCTCCACGACCGGCGGCGTCGGCTCGACCACCGGCGGCGCCTTCGGAGGCAGCCTCGCCGGCACCGGTTCGGACGTCCCGGTGGGCGCCCTCGGCACGGCGGCCGGAGTGGCCGTGGCGGCGGGCGCGGGTGTCGTCCTCGCCCTGCGCAGGCGGCGCCCGACGGCCGGGTGAACCGCGGAAGGGGTGCCCTCCGGGAGGGCACCCCTTTCCGTACCGCGGGGGGTCAGATCAGGTCCTCCCCGTTGCGGCGGGCCTCGGCCCACTCGCGGAAGAACCCGCGGCTGATCACGAACAGGACGACGGCCACGAGCACGGGCCACATCAGGACGTACGCGGTCAGAGCTGCGGTGGACATGCTGCCTCCTCGGGAGCGGGGATCACTTGCTGCTGGTCGCGACGGGCTCGGGCTCACCGCCGGCGCCCCCGGCCGGTGCCTCCGCGCCCGTCTCCGCGCTCGCCGCCGAGTCGCCGTCGTCGAAGTCACCGGTGCGCTGGGCGATGAGGGAGAAGTCGAAGCCCTCACGCCGGCGCGCGCTCATGGCCCAGCAGACGACCGTGGACACCGAGTAGGCGACCAGCGAGCCGCACAGGGTGGCGTACTCGTGCAGGGACCCGATCGCGAACGGCGCGGACACCACGACCGCCGCCGCACCGACGACCTTGGCCGCCCTGATGCCGAAGAAGCCGAACACCATCAGACCGAGGACGACACCGATACCGACGACCGACAGCACGTCCACCACGATGCCGAAGACACCGTCCACCGGGATCCAGCCGAAGCGGACCGGCAGGAACACCGCGAGCGCCGCGACCACCGAGGTGGTGAACGCCTTCCCGGTGACCTTGTCCCAGTAGAAGCTGGCCAGCACCGGGAAGACCAGCGCGCCCCACAGCGCGCCGACGAACACCAGCAGGTCGAGGATGTTCAGCTGCAGGCTGGCGAAGGCCACGGCCATCGCGGTCGCCACCACCATGGTGATACGGCCGACCAGCAGCATCGTCTTGGGGTTCGCCTTCTCCTTGCCGGCGACGTTCTGGCCGTAGACGTCGGCCATCATGATCGAGGAGAGGGCGGAGAGATCGGAGTCGGCGGTGGACGACAACGCACCGACGATCATGATGAAGAACAGCGCGAGCAGCACGGGCGGCAGATACTCGGCGGCCATCCCGGGAATGATGTTGTTCATGTCGCCGCCGACCGGCTCGTAGCCGAGGTAGAGGGCGAGCACACCGAGCATGCCGACACCGATGACCATCGCGCCGTAACCGACCGTCGCCGTGAGGAAGGTCGGCTTGATCAGGCTCTCCTTCACCGCGAACAGCCGCTGCGCGATGGTCTGGTTGCCGATCGCGTAGGCGAGCACCGCGGCGATGTACGGGGCGCCCTGCTCCATGAAGGCCGTGCTGGAGAAGAAGTCGCCCTGCTCCGGGGTGAGGTTCCCCGCGCCGGTCTCGAAGGCAGCCGGGAAGTCGGCCGCGAAGAAGATGAACGGGACGATGACGGCGACCGCGCCGAGCATCGCGACGACCTGGACGAAGTCGGTGAGCACCGAGGCGCGGAAACCGGACCACAGCGTGTAGAGCAGCACACCTGCCGCGACGGCGAACACGCCCTGCGTGAAGGTGAACGGCGACAGCATCGAGATCAGCACGCCGCCGGCGATGAAGTTGGACATCAGGCTGATCAGGCTGCCGACGATGTTCGACCCGGCGAGCATCAGCTGACTGGAACGGCCGTGCCGGGCGTACATCACCTCGGCGAGAGTGTGCGCCTTGGGCGCCACGGCCCGGATCCGCTTGCCGAAGGGGTAGATGAAGAGAATCATCAGCGCACCCCACAGCCCGTAGTGGATGGGCCCGGAGATACCGTACGTGTACCCCGACGTCGCGGACGCGTACATCGACGACGCCCAGATCCAGGTCGCCGTCATGCTGGCCGCGGAGATACCGAAACCGATGTTGTTGCCGGCGGTCATGTAACCGTCGGCGTTCTCTTCCTTCTTGCCGATCCGCGTCGAGATCAGGAAGGTCCCTCCGTAGAAGAAGACCAACAGACCCACGACCACCAGCACACTGAACTGAGCCGTTTCCAGCTCACCCACAGGCGCCACCTCCTCATCACCGGAACCGGGAGCGTTCACAAAGAGGCGGACTCTTTGAGCCCGCAAACTTTCCGCACGGTAACAGCTATTTCAGGACGCCACGGGGCCACATGGGCCGACTTCACATGAGCCTCGTCACCTGTACTTTTGCCCAATTCGTACAAGTCAAGGACATGTCGGATGGGCCTTTCGCCGCAAAAGCTCCCCTTCGCCCCACCTTTCCCCGGCCAATCGTTCGCAACTTGCAAAAGCAAAGTTGATCACTTTGTTACGCCAAAGAGACTCACCAGCCCAGGCGGACAGCGCCACCGGGCACCCATGACGGGCACCCGGCGGCCGTCGTTCACCCGTCAGTCAGGGCACCCCGAGCTGCTGGCGTACCAGGTCTCCGGCTGGGACTTCCAGCCCTCCAGCGGTGCGCCGAAACCGCCGCTCGACTGCGCCGTGAAAGTGTGCAGCGCCGTCACACCGCCGTCGTGCCGATACATCACCGCGGCGTCGGTGCGCTTGTCACCGTTGTAGTCGCCGCTCGTCAGCTCGACGCGATCGCGTTCCCAGGTACCCGACTCCACGTTCCACGACTTGAACGGCCGGTCCAGGGTGCCGTCGGCCTGGGCGATGAAGGTCCACAGCGCGGCGGCGCCCGTGCTGTAGCCGTAGAACGCGATCAGGTCGGCCCGGCCGTCGCCGTTGGCGTCGCCCATCGTGTAGTGGGCGTTCTTGGCCCACCAGGTTCCGTCGCCGGAGTTGAAACCGCGCACGGGGTTGTCGAAGCCGCCGTCGGCGCGGCCGAGGAACTTGTGCAGGTCCATTTGGCCGTCGTCATCGTCGTAGACGGCGGTCAGATCGGTGCGACCGTCTCCGTTGACGTCGCCGGCCTGGACCGAGATCACCCGAGGGTCGGGCCGGGGCCGCCCAGCGAGGACGGGATCTCCATCGGGTACGACCAGGTGGGCTGAACTACTCCTCCGCGAGCGTCGACGGCCGCTCCTCCGCGTCCTCGCAGCAGAGCAGTTGGGTCGGTGACGGCTGGGACACCGGCGCCAACTTCATCGAGCGCCAGTTCGTGCCGTGCTCCAACGACCGCAAGGAGGGCTCGGGGTACAACAACCCCAAGCACCCCACCGGCGACCTGTGCCAGGGCCCGCCGGTCGTCACCCTGTCGCTGAACGGCAGCTCCACGCAGCTCGTCCTCGACGACAAGACGAAGAAGTCGGTCCCCGCCGGGGACGACGGCTCACGCGTCGAACTCCTCAAGGGTGTCGCCAACGGCGACAATGAGAAGGAGTACTGGCGCGTCACCAACGAGGAGGCCGTGCAGTACTACTTCGGCATGGAACGGCTGCCCGGCTGGGCCTCCGGCAAGCCGGAGACCAACTCCGCCTGGTCCGTGCCGGTGTACGGCAACCACCCGAACGAGCCCTGCCACAAGGCCGCGTACGGCAAGGAGCGTAACCACTACGGCTCCAACGTCACCCGCGAGGGCAAGTCCACCAACCGCGGTTACGACCGCGGCGGCTGGCTCAAGCGCATCTCCTACGGCCTGCGCAGCGACGACCTGTTCGCCGCAGCCCCGGCCCCAGGTGACCTTCCAGGTCGCCGAACGCTGCGTCAAGACGGCCTCGTTCGACTGCGCCGAGGGCAAGCTCACCTCCGAGGCCGGACCTGGTCGCCCGACCGCGACCCGGCCACCCAGACCCCGGACGCCGAGTTCAGCTACACCGTCACTCCGGACGCGCCCGTGGTCATCACGACGAAGCAGCTCATCGAGCGGGGCGACTACCGGGTCACCTACGACATCTACGACGGCGCGCTGCGCCTGCGCCAGACCCAGCAGCCCGCGCTCGACGGCGGCCGGGTCATCACCGACACCTTCTACGACAGCCGTGGCCTGGTCTGGAAGGAGAACGGCGCTCACTTCAACTCTCAGGACGCCTCATCCGAGTTGTGGTCCTCGGACGACAACAAGGTTCCGGCATCCACGCGTACCGAGTACGACGGTCAGGGCCGTCCGGTCGCCACCATCGCCCGCAAGTTCGGCGAGGAGACCTGGCGCACCACCACCACGTACGGCGGCGACTGGGTCGCGGTGGATCCGCCGAAGAAGCAGTCCAAGATGGACATGGTCATCCACGTGGCCAAGGAGGCGGTGAAGGAGGGCACCGGCTACAACGACATCGTCGACTGTCTCAACGGATCCCTCGGCACCTGCGCCATGATCGCTCTGGAGGCCGCGGTCCCGTTCGCGGGCAAGGCCAAGCGAGTCCTCAAGGCGCTGGACAAGGCCTGGAGCGCCTACCGCAAATGGGAGGACGAGGTCCGCTGGGCCACCGGCATCATCAGGCGGGCCGACGAGGACGCCAAGGCCATGGCCAAGTACACGGAGGACATGGCCGAATGGAAGAAACAGGCTGACGCCGCCAAGGCCGCGAAAAAGGCGAAAGCCGAGGAAGCCGAAGCGACAGCCGCCAAGAAGGCCGACAGCAACGGCGACGGCGGAGGGGGCGACGGCACCCAGTCGGCCGGCGAGTCCTGCCGGGTGAACAGCTTCACGCCCGAGACCCCGGTTTTGATGGCCGACGGGCGGAAGAAGCCCATCAAGGACGTCAAGCCCGGCGACAAGGTGGTGGCCACCGACCCGGAGACCGGCAAGACGGCGGTCAAGGAGGTCACGGCCCTCATCATCGGCAAGGGCGCGAAGAACCTCGTCGAGATCACCATCGACACCGACGGTGAGAAGGGCGAGAAGACCGCCAGGACCACGGCCACCGACGGCCACCCCTTCTGGGTGCCCGAACTGCGCGAGTGGGTCCGCGCCACGGACCTGAAGTCCGGCGACTGGCTGAAGACAAGCGCCGGCACCCACGTCCAGATCACCGCCGTCAAACGCTGGACCCAGCAGGCCAGGGTCTACAACCTCACGGTCGCGGACATCCACACGTACTATGTGCTGGCGGGCGCTGCGCCGGTACTCGTTCACAACTGCGGGGAGGCCGATGATGACCTGCTCGACTTCGCGGACGAGGCGCTGAGCATGAGTCCGGAATCGCGTCCCAATGTTGCCACGAAGATTACGTCTGCGGATGGAAAGCATGTCCGCTTCTCCTATGCAACGGATACGCGCAGTGGTGCAATGCCTCCGCAGACAGCGAGGGCAGTAGCCAACTCCGGACACCATGGCGGGTGCGGGGAAGTCGGGTGTGCCATTCAGTTCGAGAGCGCCGACATCCCGCTGGAGGGGGCGACATTCCAGTCCGTCAAGATCGGTGGTGGCGGTAGAGGGAATTCGTTCCCGATCGAGGATCATGGCGAGCTGATCGGACCATGCCCTGCCTGTCAGCGGTTCTTGCCTCAAATCGGTGGACGTGGGTGAGTCTCGTGCCTGTCTCTCCGGAGTTGCGCGCCGCACTTCAAAGATTGAGAGAAGTGCGGTCCGAAAGGCCCCGGGGGGAGTGCGAAACCGAAGCATTCGCTGCATGGCGGGAAAGGATCGCAGACGCGTTGGATTCACTGGCCGGCGTTCTGATCTATCAGGAAGATCGCCAGAGGGCTGCCGCCGAAGCGGCCGCTGCTCGCGCTGAAGCGGAAAGAATCCGTGCTGACCTGGGTCAACTAGGCTGACCGCTGGATCTCTGCCCTGATCCGTCCGTTTCTGCAACTGCAAGGCGGGCATGGCCCTGCACATTCCAGAAGCCCCACCGAGAGTGACTCCGGTGGGGCTTCTGTGCCGTTTGACGCAGTTGCAAGCCCCTGTGACTGATTGCGACGTGGTGCGTGTCTTCTGAAGGCCCCGGGGTGGGTACGGCAACGAGCTCAGTGCGGTCCGGGACGGGGCCGTGATACCGGAGCAGGATGAGTGACAGGTGTTCGCCGCGAAGCTCGGGTTCAGCGAGACGGTGTTCGTTGACGACCCTGAGCGTGGGGTGGTCGGCATCCACGTGCCCGTGCTGCGTCTGCCCTTCGCCGGTTATTCCTGCGTCAGCGCGGCCTGGCTGAACGCGGTCCCGCGTCTACACGTACTATGCGCCGGCGAGGCAATGGTCTCGGGGACGGGACTGCCACTCCTTTGAGCATGCGAGGTGGGAAAGTGCGGTTCGAGGGGCGACCGTGAGGCGTTTCTCCGTAGAGGGACGCGACTACTTCGCGCTCATCGTCCAGAGTGACCACAACGACTTCGATGCCATGGAAGTGGTGGAGTGGGTCGAGGGCGCGTCCGGCGGGACACTGCTCGAATTCCGTATGGACGACACCTCGGCACGGCTGAGCTTCATCCGGCCGGACATCGACATCGCCCTGCTCAGGACGGCGGTGGACATCTTCCGGGAGGAGTTCTTCGAACCCAGATGGGCTTCAGGGGCACCCTGCCCTCCCTGGGGGGAAGTACCGTGAGAGGGGCCGAGGGCCGGCCCCGAAAACAGTTTCCGTCCGTTCCGGCCGTCGCCCAGACTCGGCCCCATGACGAGGTGGAGCAGACAGTCTCAGCCGGGAGGCGGGCTGGTGCTGGCCGTTTCGGGTCGGCCCGGTCCGCCCCCGCTGCGTTTCGAGACGGTGGACGGGGGCCGGATGCTGCTGCGGCAGCAGGACCGGCCGTTGCTGCTGGGCCGTGCGGACACCGACGGCTGCTGCCGTGACCTCTCCCTCCACCGCCTCGACGCCTACCGCTCCCCACTGCCGCCCCTGCGCTCGACCACGCAGCGTTCTGCCATCGACTGGCCCCACCAATACGCTCGTTGGATGGAGGAGTCCCCCGCCCACCCGGTGCATGACGGACGCTGGCACCTGTCCCCGCGGGCTGCGTTCGCCCCGGGTATCTGGACGGAGGACCTCGTACGCGATTGGCCGGGCGGCAGCCTGGAGCTGTACTGCGGCGGTGGCTGGCACGGCGTCCTGCCCCTGCGCCGGCTGTCACCACCCGACGCCCCGCGCGTGAAGGCGTACCGCAAGCACGTCCGCGAGGGCACCCTGGCGCCCGTACTGCTGTGGTGGGTCACCTTCCTCGACGGCTGGCTGATCCTGGACGGCCACGACCGTGCCGTCGCCGCGCTGGCGGAGGGCGGGGAACCTCCCTGTCTGGAGCTCATACGACTGACTGGCGACGAGGAGTGGCGGCGCACCGTCGACGAGGTGACCGAGGCGTACCGGCGGCAACTGGAGTGTCTGACGCACCCGGCGGACGAGGCCCGGCGGACTGCCGTGGAACACCGGTACGCCGACACGGTGGCCTCCCTGCCGTACGACGGTGCCCCGACCCTCACCTGGCCCCTGGCCGGTGGCGCCCCGACCTGGGACGACCTCGCCGCCCGTACGGTGCTTGAATGCCCCCGTGACTGACTACGACGTGCTGCGCGTCTTCTGCGGACCTCGCGGCGGGTACGGCAACGAACTGGGTGTCGTGCGCGACGGTTCCGTGATGCCCGAGCGGGAGGACCGGCAGGCGTTCGCCGAGAAGCTCGGTTTCAGCGAGACCGTGTTCGTCGACGACCCCGAGCGCGGGGTGATCGACATCTACACCCCCACCCTGCGCCTGCCCTTCGCCGGCCACCCCTGCGTCGGCACGGGCTGGCTGCTGGACGTACCCGAGCTGGTCGTCCCCGCCGGGGTGGTGGGTTCCCGGCAGGACGGGGAGTTCTGCTGGACCGAGGCGCGGGCGGAGTGGGTGCCGCCGCGCACCCTGCGCCAGTACGCCACCGCTGCGAAGGTCGACGACCTGCCCGTGCCGCCGAAGGGGGAGTGGATCTAGGCCCTGTCTCCTTGGTCCTCTACCGGCCGGGACGTCTGCGGGTGGTTCATGGTGGTGCCGTCAGGATTCCGTCCGAAGGCGGCCTCTAGAACGGCGGGGAGGTCCTCCTTGGGGACCGTGGTACGCAGGTCTGCCAGAACCTGGGGAAAGTCATCATCGTCGATGACGCCCATGTGTTCCTGACGTAGTTGGTAGATGATCTCGACGAGCCCCGGTCTCAGCTGCATCCAGGCACGGGAGCTACGGATCTCTTCATCGACCTGGTGCATGAACCAGCGCATGACCTCGTACGGGACGTCAGTGTGTGCTGAGCTCGGGTTGAAGCACACTGTCGGCTCCCGTGCCGGATCCTCATCGGGGATGGTTGCGGTCACGAGATTCCGTTGCCTGGCCACGAGATCCAGTTCCAGATACCAGGCGTCATCGGGCACGGAGTAGATCGCGGTGATCGCGTAGTCGCCGTCGGGGTGCCGAAAGACCATTGCCGCATGCTGCCACGCCGGGCTGAGGACGTGCCTCTCCAAATTGTGCGGCCCGACGCCCCTACGCCCGGGCCCAGAACAGGACGGCAGCGAAGTGGAGGCCCGGCAGCCGGTGGAGTCCACAGACACAGTCCAGTCCAGCCGATGTCGTCAGCACCGTCGGCCGTTGCCAGGCGCGCTGCGAGAATACGATCCCAGGTACCGTCCGCAGCCCACCTGAGCAGCCGTTTGCGAGCGGTCTGGAATGAGCCCAGCTCGTCCGGCAGGTCCCGCCAAGGCGAGCCGGTGCGGTACTTCCACTCGATGGCTTCCAGGGTTCGACGATGGTTGGCCCACCGCGGGCCGCGGACCGCATTGGTCGGCATCAACGGCTTGATCCGGTCCCACATCACATCAGTGATCACTAGACGGATGGACATATCCGATCAACCAAAAAACGGATCAAGGAGACACGCTCTGGTTCTGGGCCTGGCTGGACGAGCCGGCCGGCCGCATCCGGGCCCGTGCCTTCCCCGGCCGCGACGACGGCATCGACGAGGACGAGGCGACGGGCGCCGCGGCCCTCCTCCTCACCGACCGACTGGGCTGCGCCCTGAACATCACCCAGGGCACGGGCTCCCAGATCCTCACCGCGACCCAGCCGGAGGGCTGGACGGAAGTCGGCGGCCGGGCTACCTGGAACCCGTCGCTGAAACCCTCGGCTCCCGGGTCCACGGCATGCTCGCCGGGATCGCCCTCGCCGTCCAGCAGCATCACCATCGTCCGCTCGGCGTTCGTGACGAAAGCCGGCGACCGGCCGGACGAACTGGTCAGCCACGTCTCGAACCGGCCCCTGTCGCACTCGCTTGAAGCGTTGCCGACACCGTTCCGGACGGCACAAGGACGGTGCCGCCGTCGAGGATCATCCAGGACTCGACCATGAACCGCTCGTCCCCGTTGTCGGACGGGGGCCGCATCCACTGGTCATGCGATGCTGATCCGGATCGCTACCTGGAACGCTGACCGCTCCACTGCGCGACGAAGACGCCCCAGGCGTCACGGCCGAAGGGGAGCACCGGACTGGTCGGGTGCTTGCTGTCGCGGACGGGGGCGAGGGCGGGGATGTTGTGGGCGAACTCCAGGCACTCACCCTGTCCGCCGCTGTAGCTGCTCTTGGACCATATGGCTTCGGTCAGGCAAGGGGGTATGGAGCGTTCGACGCTCATGAGGTGAACTCCTCGGCGATTCGGCGGATGAGTGCGAGCGACTCCGTCGGCGGCAGCGCGAGAGTGCGCGCATCATCGAAAAGGGCCCGGTAGTGGGCCACTTCGGGTTCCTGTTCCATCCAGAAGTTGCCCGTGGGTGTCTCTGTCAGCACGAGATCCTGCGCCGTCGCCTGAGGAAAGCTCATCAGCAGGTACGGGCCGAACATACCCGAGTGGGCTCCGCGCGAGAACGGCAGGACTTGGACGGTGACGTTGGGGAGCTCTGCCAGAGCGATCACGTGGTCCAGTTGTGCACGCATGACGTCGGACCCGCCGACCTGCTGGTGCAGAACTCCTTCGGCAAGCACCGCCCAAAAGGTCAATGGCGTCTCACTGGTGAGTCGTTGCTGGCGAGCGAGTCTCACTTGGACGAACTGGTCGATGTCCTCGGACGACTGCCATGCGCGAGACGCGACAGTCACGGCTCGGCTGTACTCCGGAGTCTGGAGCAGCCCGGGAACGAGCTGAGCCTGGAATGTCCTGATGCTCTCGCAGATGGACTCCATCTCGATGTAGTCCTTGTACGTTTCGGCCAGCACCGAGCTGTACTGGTGCCACCAGCCCTCGCGACGGCGGCGGTTGGCCGTCCTCGTGAGCAGGGTGAGCCGCTCCCGGGTCTCGGGATCGTTCACGCCGTAGGCGTGCAACAGAGCCATCACATCCGGTGTGCGCACCAGAACCCGGCCGTTTTCCATGCGGCTGATCTTGCCCTTGGTGCAGTCGAGAGCCTCGGCTGCCTGGGTGGTGGTGAGGCCTGATGCCTCGCGGTGGCGGCGCAGTTCGTCGCCCAACTGCCGTCCCAGAACGGTGGAGGGGCGGTCGGTCGTACCTCGCGTGTTCATGCTCCTCTTCTAGCAGAGACGTATAGGTGCGAACCCGGCACTCACTCGAAAGGATGAGAAAAGCTCTAGATCTCCGATGCAACGTTGCGAGGACCTTCCGAGTGCGGGCAGCCTACGGAACGCGCGACTGCAACTGGATCCATGTTGCTGGGACTTCGCTGCTGGCTCCGGACCCTGAGGAGGCTTCCCTATGAGCGCACTGAACGAGATCACCTTCCGGCTGCCCCGCAGCCGGTCCAGCGTCCCCCGCGCCCGGGCGCTGCTGCACGCCGTGCTCGGTGACTGGGGTGTGGGGCAGGAGGCGCTGGACAACGCCGAGTTGGTGCTGTCGGAGCTGGTCACCAATGCGTTGCGCGTCGCCGTGCCCGGGGACCGGCAGGTGGGCGTGCGGATCAGCCGCTCCCTGGCGGACGGGGTGCTGCGGATCGAGGTCAGTGATGCCGGGGGCGGGCGGCCCGAGGTGCGGGAACCGGGTGAGGACGAGACCGGTGGGCGGGGGTTGCTGCTCGTCGCGGCGCTCGCGCACCGCTGGGGCTGGGAGGAGCGCGCGGCCGGGATCGGGAAGACGGTGTTCGCGGAGCTGAAGGCGTCGGACATCGTCGCCGGGCCCGGGACGCGTGAGGTGGCGGCGGCTCTGGTCGAGGCGGGGCAAGAGGTACGGGTGTGGGGTGAGTGGCGCACCGTGGTCTGCGTACGCGGTGATCAGTACGCGGCCGGTGGACCCGCCGTGCTGCTTGAGTTCGGGGCCGGCCCTGCACTGCGGGTGCACGCGGCGGAGCCGTTGGCCGTACGGACGGAAAGGCGCTGCGGATAATGTGGCGCAGTGCACATGCGGCAGCGTGGAGAGGAGGTGGCAGGGTGATCACGCGGATCGAGATCGACGGATACAAGTCGTTCGACGACTTCGCCCTCGACCTGCCGCCGTTCACCGTCCTGGTGGGAGCCAACGCCTCGGGCAAGTCGAACCTGCTGGAGGCCGTCGACCTGCTGGGACAGTTGATCCGCGAGCCGACGAGTCAGACGCTGGTCGACCATGCCCGGCGGGGAGGCCCGAAGGAGCTGTTCCGGCGCGGGCCGGACGGGGCACCGGTCGGGGCCATGCGTATCGCGGCCCACGTTCTCGTGCATGGCTACGCCGGGTACTGCCACGTCAGGGTCGAGGCCGAGGTGACGTACGCGGATCCGCCGGACCCCCTGCGGATCGACACCAAGGTGCTCAATGTGCATGACCACCATGCGGGCGAGGACTGGACCCCGTCCGTGCCGTGGCACCTGTTCCCCGACGAGACCGGCCAACTCCACTGCACGGAGGTGTCCGTACAGGATGCCGCGTATCGCAGGGAGCTGGCCGAGAGCACGAGGAACTGGCGGATCCTCGAACCCTCCCCGAAGGCGATGCGCGTCGTCTCGTCCACGTACGACACCGCACCCCTCGCGGAGGACGGCAAGAACCTCGGCGCCGTCCTGGGCCGGATCGCCCGGGACCCGGAGAGCTGGTACGACTTCCGTGCCGATGCGGTGGCGCTGCTCCCCGATCTCGTGGAGATCACGGTGGAGGCGAATGCCGAGTGGGGGCAGTGGGACGTCTGGCTTCAGCACCGGCATGAGCACCGTGTGACTCCGGGCGCGGCATCCGCGGGCACGCTGCGTGTGCTGGCACTGCTCGCCGCGGCTCACGACCCCGCGCACGAAGGGCTGCTCATGATCGAGGAGCCCGAGAACGGCCTCCACCCCACCCGCGTCCCGCAGTTGCTGTCCCGGCTGAAGGGCAGAACCAGCGAACCCGCAACGCTCACCGCCGGTGACGGGAGACAGATCCTGATCACCACGCACTCACCGGTCGCGCTCGCCGCCTCCCTGGAGGACGCCCCGGATTCGGTGGTGTTCCTGGACACCGTCACCCGGTTCGACGACGGCCTTCCGCCGCGTCGGCTGAGCCGGGCGCGGAAGGTGGCGGAGAGCGGAGAGCGGGGGACGTTCGTCACCCCTCTGGAAGTGCGGAAGTACCTTGATCCCATGGGGCGGTACGCGCGTGGGGCGTAGGTATCTCAGTCTCGCTCTCCTCACGGAGGGAGCCAGCGACCAGTGGTTTCTCGTTCCGGTCGTCGACCGGCAGGTTGCCGAACTCGCCCATGCGGCTCCGGCCGGCTTCGACTACTCAGGTGTAGTCGTGGGGGAGTGCTTCACGGTGGCGCACCGGGACCTGGTCGTCCGCGAAGCGACCGAGCTACTCCGGTACTTCGACATCGTGCTGATCCACCACGATCACAATGAGCGGGGCAAGGTCCAAGCCGTCCGTGAGTACCTTCCGGACCACGCTCACCGGATTGTGGCTCTGGTGCCGGTGAAGGAGACCGAGGCGTGGATGCTGGCGGACCCTGAAGCGCTCAAAGAGGCGGCACCCGGGCGCGATGCCGCATGGGACGTACCGCACGACGTGGAAAAGGTCGTCGACCCGAAGGCCATGCTCAAGGCGGCGCTGGGTGGACGGCGCGACGCGGAACGGGCTTTTGGCCGACTTGGGCAGACGGTCGCGCTCGACGCGCTGAACAAGGTGCCCGCGTACCGACGCTGGACCGGCGAGCTGCGCCGGGCGAGGGAGGGGCTGCACTTCCTGTGACGCCGGTGGGCCGGGCCGGCGGGCTCGCCGTCCGCGCGATGCTTGAATACCGCCCGTGACTGATTACGACGTGGTGCGTGTGTTCTGCGGGCACCGGGGTGGGTACGGCAACGAGCTCGGGGTGGTGCGGAACGGGGCGGTGATGCCGGAGCGGGGGGAGCGGCAGGAGTTCGCCGCGAAGCTCGGGTTCAGTGAGACCGTGTTCGTCGACGATCCGGAGCGGGGGGTGGTCGACATCTACACCCCGACTCTGCGGTTGCCGTTCGCCGGGCATCCGTGTGTGGGGGCGGCCTGGTTGCTCGACGTGCCCGAACTCGTCGTGCCCGCGGGGGTGGTGGGGGCCCGGCAGGACGGGGAGTTCTGCTGGATCGAGGCGCGGGCGGAGTGGGTGCCGCCGCGCACGCTGCGGCAGTACGCCTCCGCCGCCGAGGTCGACGACCTGCCCGTGCCTCCGAAGGGGGAGTGGGTGTACGCCTGGGCCTGGCTGGACGAGCCGGCCGGGCGGATCCGCGCCCGTGCCTTCCCCGGCCGTGACGACGGCATCGACGAGGACGAGGCGACGGGCGCGGCGGCGCTGCTGCTCACCGATCGGCTGGGGCGGGCGCTGAACATCACCCAGGGTGCCGGTTCGCAGATCCTCACCGCACCCCAGCCGGAGGGCTGGACCGAGATCGGCGGACGGGTGTATCTGGAGCGCTGAGAACCGGAGTTCCGTCACTTCGACGTGATGAAGTCCAGTGCGGCGCCGGAGGCGGTCGTCCAGTAGGTGACGAGCCGGCCGTCGTCCGCGTACAGGGTGGCGGCGGGCAGGGGGACGTCGACCGGATCGCTGCCGGTGGTGCCGAGTTCGTGGCCGTGGAGGGTGAGGGTGATGCTCTTCGCCTCGTACTCGTCCCGGTGGCCCCCGCTGACGAGCAGAGCGGCGTAGGCCTCCTCCGCCGGGGCGATGACGACGGGTTCGCCGGGGTTCGGGGCGCTGTCCTCGATCACGGGGGTGTTGCCCGCGGCGTCACCGATCATGACGTGCGGGTAGTGGTGGAGGGCGCACTTCTTCTCACCGGCGTTCTGGACGACGAGGAGCAGGTGCCTGGCCTCCTTGCTGTCCGCGGGCTCCCGTACGGAGGAGAAGGCGAGGTTCTCCTCGGTGCAGGCGGGGACGGTGGACGGCGTGCCGTTCGCGTCGTTCCCACCGGCCCCGGCGCCCGCGTTGTCGGCCGGCTGGCGCGAGGACGTCGTCCTGCCCGGCCGGTTCGAGGCGTCCGCCCCGTCCGAGCCGCCTCCCGCGTCCGGTCCGCACGCGGTGGTCGCGAGCAGCGCGGTGACGGCGGCGGCCCCGAGGGCGCAGGACCTCCGGCCTCTGGAACTCTTGCGGGCGCTGCGGGCAGCGGTGTCCATGGTGTTCCCCCGTGGTCGGTCGTGGCCGGTCGGGCCGGTCCGGGTCGTTCGTGGCGGCGGGCCGCTGACGAAGTCCCGCCGCCACGAATGCAGCTTGTGCCGGTTGTACCGGCTGCGACCGCGGCGCACGGGGGTTGTTACGGGCCGGGGACACGGAACTGACCGTTTCGTAAGGGGAACACAGAGTCACCGGCTCACGCGGACAGCGGGAACTCCTCGCCCAGTGCCCGGAACACGTCCGTGTTCAGGGCGAAGGCCCGCTTGCACTCGCTCACGATCCGCTGCTTCTCCAGGTCGTCCACCGGTACCGCGTCCAGGAGTTCGCGGTAACCGCGCTTGAACGCGGCCGGGTTGGAGATCTCCTCGAAGACGTAGAAGCGGACCCCGTCGCCCTTCCGGGCGAAGCCCCACGTCCTCTCCGCCTTGTCGCGGATGATCTGGCCGCCGGAGAGGTCGCCCAGGTAGCGGGTGTAGTGGTGGGCGACGTAGCCGGAGGGCCAGGTGCGGGCGCACTCGGCGACCCGGGAGGCGTAGGCCTCAGTGGCGGGCAGGGCGGTCAGGGTCGAGCGCCAGTCGGGGCCGCGCAGGTGGGTCAGGTCCCGCTCCAGGGACGCCAGCCGGAACAGTTCCGGCCGGATGAACGGGCCCGCCACCGGATCCGACGCCAGCTCCCCGGCGCCGGACTCCAGTGCCTCGTACACGAACCACAGCTGCTCCGTGTAGCGCGCGTACGCGTCCACGCCGAGCCGGCCGCCGAGCAGATCGCTCATGAACGTCGAGGTCTCCGCCTCCACGTGCTGCTCGTGGGAGGCGGTGCGGATGAGGGTCGAGAAGGAGTCCATGGGCCCGATCTTCTATGGTTAGGCTTACCTAAGTCAATGCCTTGCCGACAGTCTGTCGGGAACTTCCCCTCCCTTCTCCCCGCACAAACGAGGGCCCGCCCTCCGAAGAGAGCGGGCCCGGAATCGCGGTCGTCGGGACGGCCGGTCCTACGGAAGGGTCAGGATGTCCGCCCCCGTGTCCGTGACCACCAGCGTGTGCTCGAACTGCGCCGTCCGCCTGCGGTCCTTCGTCACGACCGTCCAGCCGTCGTCCCACATGTCGTACTCGTGGGTGCCCAGCGTCAGCATCGGCTCGATGGTGAAGGTCATCCCCGGCTGGATCACCGTCGTCGCGTGCGGGCTGTCGTAATGGGGGACGATCAGGCCGGAGTGGAAGGACGAGTTGATGCCGTGGCCGGTGAAGTCACGGACCACCCCGTAGCCGAACCGTTTCGCGTACGACTCGATCACGCGGCCGATGATGTTGATCTGGCGGCCCGGCTTGACCGCCTTGATCGCGCGGGCGAGGGACTCGCGGGTGCGTTCCACCAGCAGGCGGCTCTCCTCGTCCACCTCGCCGACCAGGTACGTCGCGTTGTTGTCGCCGTGCACCCCGCCGATGTACGCCGTCACGTCCAGGTTGACGATGTCGCCGTCGCGCAGCACCGTCGAGTCCGGGATGCCGTGGCAGATGACCTCGTTGACCGACGCGCACAGCGACTTCGGGAAACCGCGGTAGCCGAGCGTGGAGGGGTAGGCGCCGTGATCGCACATGAACTCGTGCGCCACCCGGTCCAGCTCGTCCGTGGTGACACCGGGCGCGATCAGCTTCGCGGCCTCCTCCATCGCCCGCGCCGCGATCCGGCCGGCGGTCCGCATCGCCTCGATCGTCTCGGGCGTCTGCACCTCCGGACCGGTGTACGGAGTGGGGGCGGGCTTGCCGACGTACTCGGGACGACGGATGTTCCCGGGCACGGAACGGGTGGGGGACAGTTCCCCCGGAACGAGCAGCGACTGGCCAGACATGCCGGCGAGTCTAATTCAGCGCCGATGGGGGACCATCTCCCTGGCGGGACGCGAGACGGCGGACGGGCGGGACAGCCCATCAGCGGGAGGAGACGGTCATGGCCCTGTTCAAGAAGCGGACGGTCGGGAAGCCGGGCGAGTGGTTCTACTGCCTGGAGCACCAGAGGGTCGAGGAGGGCCCCGACTGCCCCGGCAAGGACCGCTTCGGCCCGTACGCGAGCCGTGCCGAGGCCGAACGCGCCATGGAGACGGCCCGCGAACGCAACCTCCAGTGGGAGAACGACCCCAGGTGGCACGACGCCCCCGCGGAAGGCGAACGCGACGACGACTGACCGGCGCGGGACCCTCACCCGCGAGTCCCGGCCCGTCACCAGCGCGTGGGCGGCGGGGCGGTCAGCAGGTCGGCCAGCCTCGACAGCCGGTCCCGGAAGCGGCGCCGGCCCCGGCGGGCCGGCAGGGCGTTCTCCCCGGCCGCCGCGCTCACCAGGTGCTGCACGGTGTCCAGGTCCAGTTCGGAACCCTCCGGCACGGGCAGGACCTCGTGCGCCAGCGCCGGGAGTTCCCCCGCGCCGGGGCCCAGGGACAGCAGCGTCGCCCCGGCCCGGCGGGCGTCGGAGATCCGCTCGAGCAGCGGGGCGGGCGGGTCCCCGGGCGCCACCACCAGCAGCGTCTCGCCCCGCCGCGCCGCCTCCAGCCGCCCCGGGCCCACCGCGAGGTGCGCGGGGTCCGAGGGGCGCGCGTCGTGCCGTACGAGCGTGGGGGCCAGCTCCGGCGTCCCCGACCAGGCGGCCTCGTCCGACAGGTGCGCCGCCAGATGCCACGGCTCGTACTCCGGGGTGCCCACGAGCAGCAGCCCGCCGCCGTGCGCGACCACCGACCCGCGCAGGGTGCCCGCGAAGTGCCGGGTGGCACCCAGCCACCCCGTCCCGGCGAGCACGTCCCGCAGCAGCGCGACCCGTACGGCGTCCATGCGGCCGCATCCTGCCCCAACCGCCCGCCCGCGTTGCGGCGTTCGCCTTGGATTCGCCCGTTCCGGGGACATCGACCGCCGCTCCGTGACGGCGCTCACGCCGGCCGTGAACGCCGGTGTCACGGACGTAGAGTCGGCCCATGACCTCTACCGAGAAGGCACAACAGCCCGCGAAGACCCCCGCCAAGGACCCCTGGGACCTGCCCGACGTGTCCGGGCTCGTCGTCGGCGTGCTCGGCGGCACCGGACCGCAGGGCAAGGGCCTCGCCCACCGGCTCGCCAAGGCCGGCCAGAAGGTGATCATCGGCTCCCGGGCCGCCGAGCGCGCCCGGGCCGCCGCCGAGGAGCTCGGGTACGGCATCGAGGGCGCCGACAACGCCGAGACCGCCCGGCGCAGCGACGTCGTGATCGTCGCCGTGCCGTGGGACGGCCACGGCAAGACCCTCGAGTCCCTGCGCGAGGAACTGGCCGGCAAGCTCGTCGTCGACTGCGTCAACCCGCTCGGCTTCGACAAGCAGGGCGCCTACGCGCTGAAGCCCGAGGAGGGCAGCGCCGCCCAGCAGGCCGCCGCGCTGCTCCCGGACTCCCGGGTCACCGCCGCCTTCCACCACCTGTCGGCCGTACTGCTCCAGGACCCGGAGATCGACGAGATCGACACCGATGTGATGGTGCTCGGCGAGGTCCGCGCCGATGTCGAGATCGTGCAGGCCCTGGCCGGGCGCATCCCCGGCATGCGGGGCATCTTCGCGGGGCGGCTGCGCAACGCCCACCAGGTGGAGTCCCTGGTCGCCAACCTGATCTCCGTCAACCGCCGCTACAAGGCACACGCCGGGCTCCGCGTCACGGACGTATGAGGCGATGGGGGACACTGGAGGTCTCGGCAGTACCTCGGCAGAGGCGTTGCCGAGCCTCAGCAGTGTCCCCCGACAGGAGCCCCCCGCCATGCCCCGTCTCGCCCTCTACGCCCTCGTCGTGTGCCTCCTCGCCGTCGCCGCGGCCGTCGTCTCCTTCGTCCAGGGCAGTGTGCTCATCGGCGTCGTCTGGGTGCTGCTGGCGGGCCTGTCGTCCAACATGACCTGGTACTACGTCAAGCGGGGACGGGCCGAGCGGAACGAGGGCACCGTCACGGGCTGACCGAGCAGACGCCGCTCGTGCCGCTCCAGAAGCGGAACAGCTCGTAACCGCAGTACGTCTCGATCTCGTGGATCCCCAGGGACCCCAGCAGCGAGTCGACGACGCCGAAGAACGCGCCGTTCACCTCCGGCACCCACAGCAGGGCGAACACGAACAGCAGGCCGAACGGCGCGAACGGCTCCACCTGCCGCCGGACGCCGTGCGACAGCCACGGCTCGATCACGCCGTAGCCGTCCAGCCCCGGCACCGGCAGGAAGTTCAGGATCGCCGCCGTCACCTGGAGCAGCGCCAGGAAGGCCAGCGCGAACCGGAAGTCGGCCGGTACACCGTCCAGCGCGTCCAGCCAGAACGGGGCCGTGCACACGAGCGCGAACAGCACGTTCGTCAGCGGCCCCGCCGCCGAGATCAGGCTGTGCCGCCACCGCCCCCGGATCCGGCCGCGCTCGATGAACACGGCACCGCCCGGCAGACCGATCCCGCCCATGATCACGAACACCACGGGGAGCACGATGCTCAGCAGGACATGGGTGTACTTCATCGGGTTCAGCGTGAGGTAGCCCTTGGCGCCGACCGAGATGTCGCCGCCGTGCAGCGCGGTGCGCGCGTGCGCGTACTCGTGCAGACACAGGGAGACGATCCAGGCGGACGTCACGAACAGGAACACGGCCACGCCCGGCTGCTCGGCGAACCCGGTCCAGGTGGCCCACCCGGTGACCGCGGTCACGGCCAGGATGCCCAGGAAGACGGGGCTGATCCTCCGGTCGCTGTGACGGGCGGCGGCGGTGGTCATGGAACTCCCTGGACGGTCGGGCACGCGGAGGACACACGGGGGCTGCCGCCCGACGGTACCGGGCGCACCGGGAAAACGTCTCGCGCCGGCGGCCGGTTCCGTGCAGGGTGGGTAGGCCGGCGGTCCGGCGGGGGCCGTGGGGGCGGGCCCTCCGGCGGCTCGCGGGGGACGGCATACGAGGGGGACGGGCCCGTGACCGCCGCCCGCCCGCCGGTCCGGCACGGCGCCGGACCGGCGCTTCGCGACCGGAACACCCCGCCACCCCGGCCGACCCCTGTGACCGCCGCGACCGTCAGCGGAGAGAATGGACCCCGTGCGCTACCGCATCCTCGGCACCACCCAGGCACTCCGTCCCGACGGCACCGCCGTCCCCGTCGGCGGGGCGCGGCTGCGTGCGCTGCTGACCGTGCTCGCCCTGCGGCCCGGGCACACGGTCCCCGTGGCACTGCTGGTCGACGAGGTCTGGGACGGCGACCCGCCGGCCGACGCGACCGGTGCGCTGCAGGCCCTGGTCGGCCGGTTGCGCCGGGTGCTCGGCGCCGACGCGATCGCCTCCGCCGACGGCGGCTACCGGCTGACCGCCGCGCCCGACGACATCGACCTGCACCGCTTCGAGCGGCTGGCCGGCGAGGGCCTGCGCGCCCTGGCCGACGGCGACCCGGCGAAGGCCGCCGCCGTACTGGACGACGCCCTCGCCCTGTGGCGCGGCAGCCCCGCCCTGGCCGGACTGCCCGACCGCACCGCCGAGGCGGCCCGGGTCGGGACCCGGCACCTGGACGTGCTGCGCGCCCGGCACACCGCCGCCCTCGCCCTCGGTGACGCGGAGCAGTCCCTGCCCGAGCTGACCGCGCTGTGCGACCGGCACCCCCTCGACGAACCCCTCCAGGCCCTGCGGCTGCGCGCCCTGCGCGACACCGGCCGCACCGCCGAGGCGCTGGCCGCCTACGAGGACGTACGGCGTCTGCTCGCCGACCGCCTCGGCTCCGACCCCGGTGCCGAACTGCGCGCCCTGCACGCCGACTTGCTCGAACCGGAACAAAGCCCGGGGCCCCGGGTCACCCCCTCCGGGGCGGCGCCGAGGAGCGCGCCGCCCGGCAATCTGCGGGCCCGGCTCACCTCGTTCGTCGGCCGGGAGACGGACATCGAGACCATCCGCGCCGACCTCGCCGCCGCCCGGCTCGTCACCCTGCTCGGACCCGGTGGGGCGGGCAAGACCCGGCTCTCCCAGGAGGCCGCCGAGACCGTACGGCAGTCCATCCCGGACGGTGTGTGGCTCGCCGAACTCGCCCCGGTCGACGACCCCGACGCCGTACCCGAGGCCGTACTGACCGCCGTCGGCGCCCGCGAGACCGTGCTGTACGGCGCCGGAGCCGAGAGCATGCGGGCCGTCACCGACCGGCACGCCGACCCCGTGGAACGCCTCGCCGAGCACTGCGGCCCCCGCCGCATGCTGCTGATCCTGGACAACTGCGAGCACGTCGTCGGTGCCGCCGCCCACCTCGTCGAGGCGCTGCTGGAACGCTGCCCCGGCCTCACCGTGCTCGCCACCAGCCGTGAACCCCTCGGTGTGCGCGGGGAGTTGCTGCGCCCGGTGGACCCGCTGCCCGAGCCGGTGGCCCTGCGGCTGCTCGCCGACCGCGGTGCCGTCGCCCGGCCCGGCTTCCGCACCGAGGACGACCCGGAGGCGTGTGCCGAGATCTGCCGCCGCCTCGACGGACTGCCGCTCGCCATCGAACTCGCCGCCGCGAGGCTGCGGATGCTCACCCCGCGGCAGATCGCCGACCGGCTCGACGACCGCTTCCGGCTGCTCACCTCCGGCAGCCGCACCGTCCTCCCCAGGCAGCAGACCCTGCGCGCCGTCGTCGACTGGTCCTGGGAGCTGCTCGACGCGGACGAACGCGACGTGCTGTGCCGCCTGTCGGTCTTCGCGGGCGGCTGCGACCTCGCCGCAGCCGAGGCCGTCTGCGGACCGGCCGCCCTCGACGCGCTCGGCTCCCTCGTCGACAAGTCCCTGCTGACGGCCGTCCCTTCGGGCAACGGCGAGATGCGCTACCGCCTCCTGGAGACCGTCGCCGAATACGCCGGCGAACGCCTCGACGAGTCCGGCCGGCGCCCGGCGGCCGAGCGGGCGCATCTGACGTACTACCGCGAACTCGCCCGCACCACCGAGCCGATGCTGCGCGGCCCGGGCCAGGTGGCCGGCATCGCACGGCTGGAGCGGGAGTACGAGAACGTGCGCACGGCGCTGCGGCACGCCGTCGCCCTGCGCGACGAGCAGGAGGCGCTCTGCATCACCCTGTCCCTCAGCTGGTACTGGCAGATGCGCGATCTGCGCATCGAGGCCCGCAACTGGTGCACCGAGGTGATGGCCCTCGCCCCCGACCCGTTCTCCGAACCGGTCAGGCCCGCCGCGCCGTTGTGGCAGCGCTGCACCGACGCCCCGCCGCCGATGACCGGCGAGGTCCTCGCCGAGGCCCGGCGCGGGGTGCACCTCACGCACCTGGCCCACATGGACACGGAGCTGGACGACTGGCAGACCCCCGAGGCCCAGCACAGACTGCGGCTCGTCGGCGCGACCTACGAGCCCGGAATGCCGCAGACCTGCCGGCCGCCCGGCGTGCTCTGGGTGTTCGCCGTGATGCTGACCGGCGACATGGACCGGCTGCGGCACCTGGTCGACGCGGCGATCCGCACCTGCCGGGAGAACCCCGGGTTCGAGTGGGAGCTGGCCGCCAACCTCCAGCTGCGCGCCAACTTCCTGGCCAACCGCAGCGACTGGGCCGGTGACGCCCGCCGCGACGCCGACGAGGCCCTGGAGATCCACCGCAGGCTCGGCGACACCTGGGGCATCGCCGAGGCCCTCTCCGCCCGCGGCGAGGCCCGCGAACGGGCCGGGGCGTACCAGGACGCCGCCGCGGACTTCGAGGCGGCGATCGAGCACGCCGAGCGCCTGGGCGCCCGTGCCCACACGGCCGTGCTCACGGCCCGGCTGGGCAGCGCGCTGCTGGAGGGGGACGAACCGGAGCGCGGTGAGCGGCTGCTGCGCGAGGTCATCGACGACACCAAGGGCCGGCACACCGAGGCCCTGCCCGCCGCCCGGCTCTTCCTGACCGGCTGGCTCTGCTCGACCGGGCGCACCGCCGAGGCCCGGGAGCATCTGCGGGCCCTGCGCCAGGAGTTCCTCATCGCGCACTACGTCGTCTTCGACGCGTTCATCCTCGGTGCCGAGGGCTGGCTGGAGGTGGCCGAGGGCAATGACGAGCGGGGCCTGGTCGTCATGCGCGAGGCCGTCCGGCAGGCGGGCGACCCCCTGTCCGCCGCCATGGCACCCCATATGCGCGCCGCGTACCTCACCCTCGGCGCCGTCGCCCTCGCCGGAATCGACGGGGGCCGGCACGCCCGGGACGCGGCCCGCTGCGTCGGCGCCGCCGACTCCTGGCTGCCGCCCGGGCACCACGCCACGCTCGTCGAACGGGAGGTGCGCCGACGCGCCGAGGAGCGCGCCCGGACGGCCCTCGGCGACCCGGCGTACGAGACCGCGTACGCCGAGGGCGCCGGCCTCTCCGAGGAGGAGGCCGCCGCCCTGCTCGAACCCGCGTGATCAGGTCTTCGTACGGAACTTGTGGATCGCGACCGGTGCCATCACCGCCGTGATCCCCACCGACCAGGCCAGCGTCATCCACAGGTCGTGCGCGACGGGGCCGCCCACCATCAGTCCGCGCGCGGCGTCCGCCAGCGAGGACAGCGGGTTGTACTCGGTGAAGTTCTGCAGCCAGCCCGGCATCGACTGCGGCGGCGCGAAGATCGACGAGCCGAACTGCAGCGGCATCAGCACCAGGAAGCCCATCGCCTGCACCGACTGCGCGTTCTTCATCGCCACGCCCAGCGTGATGAAGATCCACATGAGGGCGGAGCCGAAGGCCACGGACAGTCCCACGGCGGCGAACAGCCCCGGCCAGTCGGTGATGTCGAAGCCGACCAGAACGCCGACGACCAGCAGGATCGTGGTGGCGATCAGCATCCGCAGGATCTCCACCGCGATCTTGGCGAAGAGCACCGAGCCACGGCCGATGGGCAGCGACCGGAAGCGGTCCATGACACCCGTGTTGAAGTCCTGGTTGAAGCCCGTCCCCACCCCCATGGCCATGTTCATGCCCATCATGGCCATCAGTCCGGGCACGATGTACTGGACGTACGCCTGCTGTCCGCCGCCCAGCGACTGGCCGATGGAGCCGCCGAAGACGTACACGAACAGCAGGGTGAAGACGATCGGGAACAGCACGGCGTCGAACATCGACTCCGGGTCCTGCCGGATCCACAGCAGGTTGCGGCGCACCAGCGCGCTCGTGTGCCGCACATGGGCACGCAGCGGAATGCGCCCGTCCGCGCGGAGGCCGGCGGTGGCGGTGGTGGTGGCGCTCATACGGCGACGACCTCCTCGGGGGTCTCGGCGGGCACGGCGTCCTGCGGCGCACTGGCACGGTGGCCGGTGAGGGACAGGAACACCTCGTCCAGGCTGGGCAGTTCGGTGCTGATGGAGCTGAGCGTGATCCCCTGCGCGGTGACCGCGCCGACCACCGCGGTCAGCTGCTCGTCACTGAGCACCGGAACGAGCACGGCACCCCCCTCGCCGTCCACCGTGGTGGTGGCGAGCCCGGTGATACCGAGCGCGTCGAGGGAGGCGGCCAGCGGCCGCAGCCGCAGCGGGTCGGCCGGGCGGATCCGCAGCGTACGGCCGCCGACCTTGGCCTTCAGCTGCTCGATGCCGCCGCTCGCGATGACCTTGCCCCGGTCCACGACCGTCAGCTCGGAGGCGAGCTGCTCGGCCTCCTCCATGTACTGGGTGGTCAGCAGCACCGTCACCCCGTCCCCGACCAGCCGCTTGACCTCGTCCCACACCTCGTTGCGGGTACGGGGGTCCAGTCCCGTCGTCGGCTCGTCCAGGTACAGCACGGCCGGCCGGCCGATCATCGAGGCGGCGAGGTCCAGGCGCCGCCGCATACCGCCCGAGTAGGTGGCCGCCGGCCGCCGTGCCGCCTCGGTGAGCGAGAACCGCTCCAGCAGCTCGTCGGCGCGGGCGCGTGCCTCCTTGCGGGGCAGGTCGAGCAGCCGGCCGATCAGATACAGGTTCTCCCAGCCCGGGAGCTTCTCGTCCACGGAGGCGTACTGCCCGGTCAGGCCGATCACCCGGCGCAGCTGGCGGGGCTGGCGGACCACGTCGTAGCCGGCGACGGTGGCGTGGCCCGCCGTGGGCGGGAGCAGGGTGGACAGGATCCGCACCAGCGTGGTCTTCCCGGCCCCGTTCGGGCCGAGGACCCCCATCACGGTGCCCTCGCGTACCTCCAGGTCGACGCCGTCCAGTGCCTTGGTGTCCCCGTAGTGCTTGACCAGCCCCCGCACGGAAACGGCGTTCCCCGGTTCCTTGTCGTTTCGCGTCATGCGGCCGATGGTGGCAGCCGGCACCGACAAACCGCCGACATCCTGCCGACAGGCTCTCCGCGCCCGGCGCCTCGCCGGTTGCCCGGCGTGGTTGCGGGCCGGGGGCGTTCGCGCAGCCCGGCGCTCACGGGGTGCCGTCGCGCCCACCCGTGCCGCCCTGCGGCACGACTGCCCGCGGCGGGCGGGGAGTTCCGGGGTATGGGTCGGCCCCGTCGACGGGGGAAGATCGACGGGGCCGACGGGTGGTGCCGCTGTGGCTCACAAGGCGGCGGAGCCGCTCAGTGGACGGAGTGGGCCTCCTCGGGGAAGGCCCCGCCCACGACGTCCTCGGCGAACGCCTTCGCCGCCCCGCTCATGACCGCGCGCAGATCCGCGTACTGCTTGACGAACTTGGGCACACGCCCACCCGTCAGCCCCAGCATGTCGGTCCACACCAGCACCTGCGCGTCCGTCTGCGGCCCCGCCCCGATCCCGACGGTGGGAATCTGCAGCACCCGGGTCACCTCGGCGGCCAGTTCCGCCGGCACCAGTTCCAGCACGACCGCGAACGCGCCCGCGTCCTGCACGGCCTTCGCGTCCCGGAGCAGCTGCTGCGCCGCCTCCTCGCCGCGCCCCTGCACCCGGTACCCCATCGCGTTCACCGACTGCGGGGTCAGCCCGATGTGCGCCATCACCGGGATGCCGGACTCCACCAGCAGCTCGATCTGCCGGTGCGACCGCTCACCGCCCTCCAGCTTCACGGCCCCGACGCCCGCCTCCTTGACCAGCCGGGTCGCCGAGCGCAGCGCCTGCACCGGGCCCTCCTGGTAGGAGCCGAAGGGCAGGTCGCCCACGATCAGCGCGCGCGAGGTCCCGCGCACCACCGCCGCCGACAGCATGGTCATCTCGTCGAGGGTCACGGGCACGGTCGTCTCGTACCCGAGGTGGCAGTTACCGGCCGAGTCGCCGACGAGCACGACCGGGATGCCGGCCTCGTCGAAGACGGACGCGGTCATCGCGTCGTACGCGGTGAGCATGGGCCACTTCTCGCCGCGCTCCTTGGCGGCGGCGATGTCACGGACGGTGATACGGCGCGTGCCCTTGCCCCCGTACAGCGTGTTCCCGCCGGTGGAGGAACCGGGCTTCGCCCCGGTCTGGGCAGCCGAAAGCTGCGTCATGGAACAGTCTCCCAACACGTCATCTCGAGGCGCCCTGACGGCGTCCCCGGACCACGTCCATGGTGGCACTTCGACCGGGCGAGGGCCAGAGGCAGCAATGCCCCGGCAAGAACTGGGCAAAACGCCCCTCCATACGAAACGCCACCGTATCGAAACTCACTACGCTGGGCCGCATGACCTCTCCCGCCGCCACCCCTGCCCACCGGGTCCCGGAAGCCGTGCACCGGCGCCGCTGGGCGATCCTCGGCGTGCTGATGCTGAGCCTGCTGATCGTCGTCCTGGACAACTCGATCCTGAACGTCGCCATCAAGACGATCGCCACCCCCGCCCCCGTCGGTCTGGGCGCCACGCAGAGCGAGCTGGAATGGGCGATCAACGCCTACACGCTCGTCTTCGCCGGCCTGCTCTTCACCGCGGGGCTGCTGGGGGACCGGCTCGGCCGCAAGAAGGTGCTGATCGGCGGTCTGGCGGTGTTCGGCATCGGCTCGGCGCTCGCCGCGTTCTCCGGCTCCCCGGCCGAGCTGATCGGGTTCCGCGCCGTGATGGGCCTGGGCGCGGCCTTCGTGATGCCGGCGACCCTGGCCGTGCTGATGAACGTCTTCGAACGGGACGAACAGCCCAAGGCCATCGGCATCTGGGCGGGCGGTGTGGGCCTGGCCATCGCGATCGGCCCGATCACCGGCGGGCTGCTCCTGGACCACTTCTGGTGGGGCTCGGTCTTCCTGGTCAACGTGCCCATCGTGGTCCTCGCCGTCGGTCTGATGCTGTGGCTGGTCCCCGACTCCCGCGACCCGGAGCCCGGCCGGATCGACCCCCTGGGCGTGGTCCTCTCCGTGACCGGTCTGGTCCTGCTGGTCTACGGCATCATCAAGGGCGGCCAGCTCGCCGACTTCACCGACGCGACCGTGCTCGGCACCACCGGCGCCGGTCTCGCCGTACTCGTCGTCTTCGTGGTGTACGAGAAGCGCAGCGACCACCCGTCCATCGACATGGCCTACTTCAGGAACAAGGTGTTCTCCGCGGCGATCGTCGCGATCACGCTGGTGTTCTTCGCGCTGATGGGCGTGACGTTCTTCGCGGTGTTCTACATCCAGAGCGTGCGCGGCTACTCGCCGCTGGAGACGGGCCTGCTGATGCTGCCGCTCGCCGCCGCACAGATGATCTTCGCGCCCCGGGCGCGCCTCCTGGTGGACCGCTTCGGCAACAAGGCCACCACGACCGCCGGACTGCTCGTGCTCGCGGCGACGCTGGCCGCGTTCGCCCTGCTGGACCGGGACACCCCCATCTGGGTGATGGAGGTCGTCTTCTTCCTCATGGGCACCGGCATGGCGCACGTCATGACGCCGGTCAGCGTCGTCATCATGCAGGCCCTGCCGCGCGAGAAGGCGGGCTCGGCCTCCGCGCTCAGCAACACCTTCCGCCAGCTCGGCGGCGCCCTCGGCATCGCCGTACTCGGCTCGGTGCTGTCCACCGCCTACCGCGGCGACATCGAGGACGAGCTCGGCCTGCTGCCGCCCGGCGCCCGGCACGCGGCGGGCGAGTCCATCGAGGCCACCCTGGCCGTCGCGGACCGCCTCGGCCCGCGCGGCGAGACCCTGATCGACGCGGCCGACACCGCGTTCCTGCACGCGATGCACGTCACCGCGCTGTGGGGAGCGGGCATCGCGGTGCTCGGCGCGATCGTCGTCGCCGTGTACCTGCCCGGCCGCACACCGGGGGAGCCCGAAGGAGGTGACCGCGGCCAGGATCTGGTGTCCACGGCGGACTGACACCCCCCGGTTCATGCACCGGAGAGAACCACCCGCCCCCACCGAAAGGATCCGACTACGTGAGCCCGGCCGACAGCGCCGCCCCCCGGCAGGAGGGACCCGCACGGGGCGGCCGCCCCCGCAGCGAGGCGGCCGAGCGCGCCATCATCGAGTCGGTGATGCGGCTCCTGGAGGACGGCGTGCCCCTCGCGGAGCTCTCCATCGAACGCGTCGCCCGCACGGCGGGGGTCGGCAAGGCCACCATCTACCGCCGCTGGAGCGGCAAGGAGGAACTCTTCGCCGACGTCGTGCGCGCCGCCGAGCCCCCGGACCCCGAACTCCCCGGCACCTCCGTGCGCGACGACCTGGTGGTGCTGCTGGAGTCCCTGCGGCTGCGCGGACTGGCGGGCAGGACCTCGGCGATCCTGCACAACGTGCACGCCCAGATGAAGAGCAGCCCCCGCCTCTGGGCGGCGTACCACGACACCGTCATCGTGCCGCGCCGCCGACTCGGTCTCGAGGTGCTCCGCCGCGGCCGGGAGAACGGCGAGCTGCGCGCCGACGTCGACCTGGAACTCATCGACGACATCGTCGTCGGACCCGTCCTCGTCCGCACCGTGCTGCGCCCCGACGCCGACCTCCCGGACGACCTCGCCGAACGCGTCGTGGACACCCTCCTCCAGGGCCTGCGCCCCGTCAGTACGTGATCCCGGTGTGCGCGTTTCGTCACAGACCAGCCTTGCCCCGCCCCCGCCCGGAACTCCCCGAGCGCCCCCGTACGTCCTCGCCCCCGTACGGCCGCCGAGCGGCGGCGAGAACGGGGCCGATCATCCCCTAGGGTCTTATCCACACGGGGGCGACGGTGTGCACGGCAGGTTGTGAGGCGACGGTATGGCGCAGCAGGCGTACATGACGGAGACGGACAGCGACGGCTCGGGTCCCGACGGCCCGGCCTCCCCGCTCCGGCGCCTGCTGGACCGACTGGGCAGAGGGTGGCGCGGCGACCGCCGCATCTGGCGCCGGGGCCTGGTCCTGGCGGTCTGCGCGGGCCTCCTCGCCCTGGTGATGCTGGCCCATTCCCGCATCCCGAACGCGGTCGGCAACCTGGGCAGCCTGATCGAGACGTTCCTGCCCTGGCTGGGCCTGTTCATCCCGGTCCTGCTCCTCCTCGCGCTGATGCGCAAGTCGGCGACGGCGCTGATCGCGACGATCCTCCCCGCGGCCGTCTGGCTCAACCTCTTCGGCGGCCTGCTCAGCGACAAGAACGTGCCCGGCGGCGACCTGACCGTCATCACGCACAACGTCAACGCCGACAACCCGGACCCGGCCCGCACGGCCCGCGACGTGGCCGCGGCGGGCGGCGACGTGCTGGCCCTGGAGGAACTGAAGGCGTCGAAGGTCTCCGCCTACGAATCGGCGCTGGCGCCGACGTACAAGTACCACGCGGTGGTGGGGACCGTCGGTCTGTGGAGCAAGTATCCCCTGACCGATGTGAAGGCGGTCGACATCCGCCTCGGCTGGAAGCGCGCGATGCGGGCCACGGTCTCCGCCCCCGCCGGGCCGGTCGCGGTCTACGTGGCCCATCTTCCCTCCGTCCGCGTGAAGATGGAGGCCGGCTTCACGGCGCGTCAGCGCGACAAGAGCGCCGACGCGCTGGGGGAGGCCATCGCCGACGAACGCCTGCCGAACGTCGTCCTGCTCGGCGATCTCAACGGCACGATGAACGACCGTGCGCTGAACGCGGTCACGTCCCAGATGCGGTCCACGCAGGGGGCTGTGGGCAGTGGCTTCGGGTTCAGCTGGCCGGCGTCGTTCCCGATGGCGCGGATCGACCAGATCCTGGTCAAGGGGGCCGAGCCGGAGAGCTCCTGGACCCTCCCGGCCACGTCCAGCGACCACCTGCCCGTGGCGGCGCGCGTGAGGGTGGCTCCGCAGTCGGACTGACGTTTCCCGGCGGTGCGGGTGCGGGCCGGGGGGGCGTTCGCGCAGCCCGGCGCTCACGGGACGCCGTCGCGCCCACCCGTGCCGCCCCCGCGGCACGACTGCCCGCGGGGACGGCAGAGTGGCGGCGCGGCTGCCGCAGGCGTACGGCCACCGGGCCGGCACCCGCCCGGAACCCGTACCGAATTCAGCCGCCGTCGACCCCTTCGCGCCAGCCGTTCGTGATCGGCAGACGGCGGTCCTTGCCGAAGCCCTTCGGGGAGATCTTCGGCCCCGGCGGGTACTGCCGTCGCTTGTACTCCGCCCGGTCCACCATCCGCAGCGTCTTCGCCACCAGCTCCGCGTCGAACCCGGCCGCGACGATCTCGTCGGCCCCCCGGTCCCGGTCCACGTACAGCGCCAGGATCGCGTCCAGCACGGGATAGTCCGGCAGCGAGTCCGTGTCCACCTGCCCCGGCCGCAGCTCCGCGCTCGGCGGCTTGGAGATCGAGTTCTCCGGAATCGGCGGCGTCTGCCCCCGCTCCACCGCCGCCCGGTTGCGCCACCGGGCCAGCTCGAACACCGACGTCTTGTACACGTCCTTGATCGGCCCGTACGCCCCGACCGAGTCCCCGTACAGCGTCGAATACCCCACCGCCAGCTCCGACTTGTTCCCCGGCGCCAGCACGATGTGCCCCTCCTGGTTGGAGATCGCCATCAGCAGCGTCCCCCGCAGCCGCGACTGCAGGTTCTCCTCCGCGAGCCCCGTCAGCCCCAGCGACCCCATGTACGCGTCGAACATCGGCTCGATCGCCACGGTCCGGAAATTGAGTCCGGTCCGCCGCGCCAGCTCCGCCGCGTCGTCCTTCGAGTGCTCCGACGAGTACTTCGACGGCATCGACACGCCGTGCACGTTCTCCGCGCCCACCGCATCGCACGCGATCGCGGCGACCAGCGCCGAGTCGATGCCCCCGGACAGCCCGATCACCACCGACCGGAACCCGTTCTTCGCGACGTACGCCCGCAACCCCACGACCAGCGCGGAGTACACCTCCTCGTCGTCGTCGAGCCGCTCGGCGTACCCCCCGGCCGACTCGGCCTCGTACGCGGGCACGGGCTCCTCCGACAGGATTACCCGGTCGATCCGCAGCCCGTCGTCCACCACCCCCACGGGCGCATCGGCCACCGCGCCGGGCAGGTCCAGATCGACGACGACACACGCCTCGGCGAACTGCGGCGCCCGCGCCACCACTTCACCGTCCCGGTCCACGACGATCGAGTCCCCGTCGAAGACGAGCTCGTCCTGCCCGCCCGTCATGGCGAGGTAGGCCGTCGTGCACCCGGCCTCCTGCGCGCGCTTGCGCACGAGTTCCAGCCGGGTGTCGTCCTTGTCCCGCTCGTACGGCGAGGCGTTGACCGACAGCAGCAGCCCGGCCCGCGCCGCGCGCGCCGCCGGCACCCGCCCCCCGTCCTGCCACAGGTCCTCGCAGATGGCGAGGGCGACATCGACACCGCGCACCCGCACCACCGGCAGGGTGTCGCCGGGCACGAAGTACCGGAACTCGTCGAAGACGCCGTAGTTCGGCAGGTGGTGCTTGGCGTAGGTCAGCGCCACCTCGCCCCCGTACAGCACGGCGCCCGCGTTCTGCGGGGCACCGGCCGGCTGCCCGTACTTCGGCCGGGCGGCGGAACTGCGGTCGAGGTAGCCGACGATCACCGGAAGCTCCCCGAAGCCCTCCTCGGCGAGGCGCGCGGCGAGGGAGCGCAGCGCCGCGCGGGAGGCTTCGACGAAGGACGACCGCAGGGCGAGGTCCTCGACGGGATACCCGGTCAGCACCATTTCGGGGAACGCGACGAGGTGCGCTCCCTGCTCGGCGGAGTGCCGGGTCCAGCGGACGATCGTTTCGGCGTTGCCGGCGAGATCACCGACGCGCGAGTCGATCTGATTCAGGGCGAGACGAAGTTGAGGCACGCGCCCCAGTGTAATCGTCAAACCGACGCGATGTCGCCTGCGCAGCCCTGCCCCCTACGACCGGACCGCCGCCCCCCGCGCCTCCAGCATCCCCGCCATCAGCGCGATCTCCGACTCCTGCGCCTCCACCATCCCGCGTGCGAGCCGCTTCTCGACCCCGACCTCGCAGGCGCTCACGCACCCCTGGGCCATGTGGACGCCGCCCTTGTGGTGGTCCGTCATGAGCTGCAGGTAGAAGATCTCGGCCTGCTTCCCGTTCAGCGTCCCCAGCCGCTTCATCTCGGCGTTCGTCGCCATCCCCGGCATCAGCGCGCCGTCCTCGCCCGAGGCGCCGTCGCCCATCCCCATCCAGGTCATGGGCGGGTCCGCGGACACCTTGGGCAGTTCCCACAGATCGAGCCAGCCGAGCATCATGCCCCGCTGGTTGGCCTGTGTCTGGGCGATGTCGTAGGCGAGCCGCCGGACCTCCTCGTCGTCCGTCCGGTCCCGCACGATGTACGACATCTCGACGGCCTGCTGATGGTGCACGGCCATGTCCCGGGCGAACCCGGCGTCCGCCGAGTCGGCGGTGGGAACGGTGTGCGAGGAGCCCTCGTCCCCGGCCACCGCGAAGGTGATCGCGCCGGCCGCGACGAGCGCCGTCGCCGCGGCTCCCGCGATCAGCGCGAACTGCCTCACTTCGCCAGCCCGTTGGTGCAGGCCGCACCAGGCTCGGGGGTCTGCTCGCCCTGGACGAACTTCTCGAGGAACGCGTCCACGCCCGGATCGTCCGCGCCGGTCACGGTCCGCTGGTGCCCCCAGGCGGTCAGCAGCAGCGGTTCCTTCTGCCCGTCCACGGGACTCATCAGCGTGTACGGCGTCTTCTTCACCTTCGCGGCCAGCGCGTCGACGTCGGACTTCTCGGCGTCGGCGTTGTACGTCACCCACACGGCACCGTGCTCCAGGGAGTGCACGGCGTTGGTGTTGTTGATCTCGTCGGGGTAGACGTCCCCGTTGCAGTTCATCCACACGGGGTTGTGGTCACCGCCCACCGGGGGCGAGACGGGGTAGTCCACGGCCTTGGTCACGTGGTTGCGCCCCAGCGTGCCCTTCCAGCTGCGCACGCCGTCGTCGCCCGTGACGAACTCGCCCGCGTTCTTCGCGTCGCCCGCCGCGCTGCCGCCGTCGTCCGACTGCGACTGGATGAGCACCACACCGCCGGCGACGAGCCCCCCGACGACCACCACACTGGCGGCGACGGTGAGGATCCGGTTGCGGCGCTCGCGGGCCTTCTCGGCGCGCCGCATCTCCTCTATGCGTGCCGTGCGTGCCGCGCTGCTCTTCTTGGCGGAGCCCATGGGAGTGTCCTTCGGGAGGCGTGGGACGAACGGATCAGCTGATCGTAATAGGGAAGCCGGGGCGAGTCGTAGAGGGCGGAAGAATCAACCCGCACAATCCCTCACCCCCACCCGCACACAACCTCCCCCCGAATAATTTGAACGCCGGATTCGCATTACTTACCCTGCACGGTATGCGGCTCCTGCGCTCCACCGACCTGGCTCTCCGGGTCCTCATGCGCCTCGCCGTGACCGGCGAGTCCAACCCCACGACACGGGACGTGGCGACGGCCATGGACGTGCCCTACACGCATGCCGCGAAGGTCGTCGCCGAGCTCCAGCACATGGGCATGCTCACGGCCCGGCGCGGCAGGGGCGGCGGCCTGGGCCTCACGGAGCAGGGCCGCACCGCCTCGGTGGGCGCGCTGGTCAGGGCCTTCGAGGGCGAGGGGGACATCGTCGACTGCGAGGGAACGGCCGGCTCGGCCCCCTGCCCGCTGAACTCCGCCTGCCGGCTGCGCGGCGCGCTGCGCAGGGCCCAGGAGGCGTTCTACGCCACGCTCGACCCCCTCACGGTCGCGGACATCGTCGCCGACCCGACCGGCCCCCTCCTGCTGGGCATCTCCCCGAGACCCTGAACGCGAGCGCCACCGGGACGGCGCCCCGTTACGCCCACGCCCCCGAACAGGCAAGATGGGCACCGGAGCGGTACACCTGTCGTGGGCGGGGTGTTCGGCCCACCGCCGGTCGGCCGACGACGGCCGGCAACGCGTATGAAACGCTGGTGTGGTGGGATGCCCGTGTGCCCGCTCGGGAGCCCGCCCGCCTCCCGTGACGCGGGCGCGGACAGGCGGCCTGACCGGCAAGGATGGGGATGCGGAAGATGGACAAGCAGCAGGAGTTCGTGCTCCGGACGCTGGAGGAGCGCGACATCCGGTTCGTGCGCCTGTGGTTCACCGACGTGCTGGGCTTCCTCAAGTCCGTGGCCGTCGCCCCCGCCGAACTCGAACAAGCATTTGACGAGGGGATCGGCTTCGACGGCTCCGCCATCGAGGGCTTCGCCCGGGTGTACGAGTCCGACATGATCGCCAAGCCGGACCCGTCGACGTTCCAGATCCTGCCCTGGCGCGCCGAGGCACCCGGCACGGCCCGGATGTTCTGCGACATCCTGATGCCGGACGGCTCCCCGTCCTTCGCCGACCCGCGCTACGTCCTCAAGCGCGCCCTCGCCCGCACCTCCGACCTGGGCTTCACCTTCTACACCCACCCGGAGATCGAGTTCTTCCTGCTGAAGGACAAGCCGCTGGACGGCAGCCGTCCGACCCCCGCGGACAACTCCGGCTACTTCGACCACACCCCGCAGAACGTCGGGATGGACTTCCGCCGTCAGGCGATCACCATGCTGGAGTCGATGGGCATCTCGGTGGAGTTCTCCCACCACGAGGGCGCCCCCGGCCAGCAGGAGATCGACCTGCGCTACGCGGACGCGCTCTCCACCGCGGACAACATCATGACGTTCCGCCTGGTCATGAAGCAGGTGGCGCTCGAACAGGGCGTCCAGGCGACCTTCATGCCCAAGCCCTTCTCCGAGCACCCGGGCTCCGGCATGCACACCCACCTCTCCCTCTTCGAGGGCGACCGCAACGCGTTCTACGAGTCCGGCGCCGAGTACCAGCTCTCCAAGGTCGGCCGCTCCTTCATCGCGGGTCTGCTGCGCCACGCGGCGGAGATCTCGGCGGTCACCAACCAGTGGGTCAACAGCTACAAGCGCATCTGGGGCGGTTCGGAGCGCACCGCCGGCGCCGGCGGCGAGGCACCGTCGTACATCTGCTGGGGCCACAACAACCGCTCGGCCCTGGTCCGGGTGCCGATGTACAAGCCGGGCAAGACCGGCTCGGCGCGCGTGGAGGTGCGCTCCATCGACTCCGGCGCCAATCCGTACCTGACCTACGCCGTCCTGCTGGCCGCCGGCCTGAAGGGCATCGAGGAGGGCTACGAGCTCCCGCCGGGCGCCGAGGACGACGTCTGGGCCCTCTCCGACGCCGAGCGCCGCGCGCTGGGCATCGAGCCCCTGCCGCAGAACCTGGGCGAGGCGCTGGCCCTGATGCAGCGCAGCGACCTGGTCGCCGAAACCCTCGGCGAGCACGTCTTCGACTTCTTCCTGCGCAACAAGAAGCAGGAGTGGGAGGAGTACCGCTCCGAGGTCACGGCGTTCGAACTCCGCAAGAACCTGCCGGTGCTGTAGGGGCAGGTCGGGGGGCAGTATTCGGACGGGCGGGGGCCGACGGTCGGCCCCCGCCCGAGCGACGAGGCGGGCGACCCGCCGCTCTCAGCCCATGCTCTTCGCACCGTCCAGCGTCTCGCGGATGATGTCGGCGTGGCCGGCGTGCTGGGCCGTCTCGGTCATGATGTGCATCAGCACCCTGCGGGCCGTCCACCGCGCGTCGGCCTCGAACCACGGGGCCTTCGGCAGCGGCCACGCGGCGTCCAGGTCGGGCAGGGTGGCGACCAGTTCGTCGGTCCGGCGGGCCACCTCGGCGTAGTCGGCCAGCACTCCGGCGAGCGTCTCACCGGGCAGCATCCGGAACTCCTCGTCCCGCCGGGCCCAGTCGGCCTCGGTCATGGAGGTGAAGTCCCCCATCGCCGAGGGGCCCTCCAGGATGAAGTCCACCCAGCCCCGCTCGACCGAGGTGACGTGCTTGATCAGGCCGCCCAGGCAGAGTTCGCTGCTGGTGGTCCGCAGCCCGGCCTGTTCGTCGGTGAGGTCGCGGGTGGTGAAGCGCAGGAAGTGCCGGTGCTTGGCGAGTGACTCCAGCAGGTCGGCGCGCTCGCCGGTGAGAGCAGGGGTTCCGGCCGAGTCCTCGGTGGTCAGCCCGTTCGCGGTCATGGTCATCGCCTTCCGTAGTTCTGCTCCGTCGGACAAGGAACACGCTACGAGCGATATAGGTCGGATCCGGTCCTATAGGCGCGCTTCCTCACCCCGGGAACCGGAGGAACTCCTTCCGTAACTGCGCGGAACCTTGCCAGCCCCACTGGGGCGGCCCTACTGTCACGGCAGACCGAAAGAAAGCGCTTTCTCGCCGATGAGTTCAGGCCCACCCCGCCCCTCTCATCGGTCTTACTGTCATGCCCATGACAGCAGTCCAGTCGTCGCATGGCAGTGCACGCCCCCTGTCCCACCCCCCATGACCTCACAGGACGAAAGGCGAAACGAGAATGAGGCGAAAAGTCGCCGTGCGGCTCTCCGCGCTGCTGGCCACGGGAGCCCTCGCGGCCGCGACCGGCGTGGCCCTGTCCCCCTCCACGGCATCCGCCGCGACCGGCGGTGTCACCGGCTACGCCACCCAGAACGGCGGAACCACCGGCGGTGCCGGCGGCCAGACGGTCCGTGCCACCACCGGTACCGCGATCCACCAGGCCCTGTGCAGCCGCGCCAGCAGCTCCACCCCGATCGTCATCCAGGTCGAGGGCACCATCAACCACGGCAACACCACCAAGGTGTCCGGCGGCAGTTGCAGCACCGCCGCCGACAAGATCGAGCTGAAGCAGATCAGCAACGTCACCATCGTCGGCGTCGGAAACGGGGCCGTCTTCGACCAGCTGGGCATCCACATCCGGGAGTCCAGCAACATCATCATCCAGAACGTGACCGTCCGGAACGTCAAGAAGTCCGGCTCGCCCACGTCGAACGGCGGAGACGCCATCGGCATGGAAAGCGATGTCCGCAACGTGTGGGTCGACCACACCACGCTGGAGGCGTCCGGCGGCGAATCGGCGGGCTACGACGGCCTGTTCGACATGAAGGACAACACCCAGTACGTGACGCTGTCCTACAGCATCCTGCGCAACTCCGGCCGCGGCGGCCTGATCGGCTCCAGCGAGAGCGACCGCTCCAACGGCCACGTCACCTTCCACCACAACCTGTACGAGAACATCGACTCCCGTGCGCCCCTGCTGCGCGGCGGCATCGCGCACATCTACAACAACCACTACAAGGGCCTGAACGAGTCCGGGATCAACTCCCGGGCCGGCGCCCGCGCCAAGGTGGACAACAACTACTTCGAGGACTCCAAGGACGTCCTCGGCACCTTCTACACCGACGAGGCCGGCTACTGGCAGGTCAGCGGCAACGTCTTCGACAACGTGACCTGGTCCGAGCGGGAGGGCGACACCAACCCGGCCGGTCCTGACCCCACGTCGAACACCTCGGTGAGCATCCCCTACGCCTACACCCTCGACGCGGCCGACTGCGTGCCGGGCGTGGTGAGTCGGACGGCCGGTGCCAACAAGGGACTGAAGGTCTCGGACGGCAGCTGCACCCCGCAGAACCCGGACCCGACCGACCCCGGCCCGACGGACCCGGGCCCCACCGACCCCGACCCGGAGCCGACCGACCCGGACCCCACTGACCCGCCCGCCGGCACCAACCTCAGCATCGGCGCGGGCTCCGACGGTTCCTCCAAGGCCGGCGGCACCAGCTACGGCGACGTCCGCGACGGCGACATGAGCACCTACTGGTCGCCCTCCGGCACGACCGGCTCCGTCTCGATCAAGTGGGGCTCGGCCACCACCGTCTCCAAGGTGAACATCCGGGAGGCGTCGGGCTCGGGCACCATCGGCTCCTACCGCGTCGTCAACCACGACACGGGCGCCGTCCTGGCCTCCGGCAGCGGAAGCGGCGTCATCGGCTTCGCCGCGACCTCCCTGAAGAAGATCACCTTCGAGATCACCAGCGCCTCGGGCACCCCGAGGATCGCCGAATTCGAGACGTACGCGAGCTGACCCACCCGGACCCGGGGGCCGCCCTCACGGCGGTCCCCGGCCTCCGACGTCCCGTACGCGGAACCGCTGGAGTCGCCGGCCCGGGCGGGGTACCCGCGGGCCATGTTCTTCTTCTTCAGCAACCGGATCGGTTGCCTCGGGTCGCTGGTGATCAGCGTGGTGGCGACCGTGATCCTGATCCTGATCCTCACGCGCTGACCGCCGGCCGGGGCGGAACGGAGCCCTGCCCCGGCCCCCTCGGGCCGGAGGCAGGGCTCCCTTCGTCCGCCGTGCCGGGCCTCACGCCGGCCCGGAGCGGTTCCCGGCCTCGTCCTTCAGGCTGCGGCCGGAGTCCTTGGCCTGGTCGGTGACCTGGCCGGCCTGGCCGCGGGCCTCGTCCTGGGTGGTCCGGGCCGCCTGCTGCGCGGTGTCCTTCACCTCGGCGGCCGCGCTCTGCGTGGCCTCCTTGGCGCCCTCCTTCAGGTGCTGTGCGGACTCGGTGGCGGCCTGCTTCACCGGTTCCAGCGCCTCGGCGCCGCGCTCCATCAGCTCGGACGCCTTCTGCTGTTCCTTCTCGGAGGCCGGCACCATCGAGGCGGCCAGCAGCCCGACACCGAAGGCGACCAGACCGGCGGCGATCGGGTTGCCCTGGGTCTGCCGGCGGGCCATCTCGGGCGTCTGCTGGACGGCCTGTCCGGCCTGGCCTGCCGCCTCGCGCGCCGACTCGGCCGCCCGTTCGGTGCCCTCCTGCACCGAGCCGGCCGCCGAACCCGCCGCCGACTGCACCGAGTCGGACGCCGAGCGGGCGGTGCCGGCCACACCGTGCGCGGTGTGGGACGCGGTGCCCATGACGCGGTCACGGACGCCCGACACCGTACGGCGCATCCGGGCCTTGCGGCGGCGGGCCATGCGGCGCGGGCTGGCCCGGTCGGCGAGCCGGTCCACGTCCGCGGACAGCTGGTTGCGCGTGGCCGCTATCTCGGCCCTCATGTGGTCGGGTGACGTGCCCATTCCGCGTCCTCCTTCAGGGTCTGGACGGTCTGCTCGGGCTTGGGGGAGACGGTGCGCATCTTCGCGCGGCCCTTCTGGTAGAGCACGGCTCCGCCGATGCCCCACAGGGCGGCGACGATCAGCGCGGCCCAGCCCTCGTCCATCACACCGGCCAGCCCGAACATGGCCGCCAGCGACAGGAACAGCAGGACCATGTAGCCGGCGAATCCGGCACCGCCGAACATCCCGGCGGCCTTGCCCGCCTTGGTGCCCTCCTCCTTGATCTCGGCCTTGGCCAGCTCCACCTCCTGGCGGAAGAGGACCTGGAGGTCCGAGGTCACCTCGGACAGCAACTCGCCCGTGGACCTCTCCTGTTCCATGGTCACGGGCTCGGCCGAGCGGGCCCGGGACAGGGGTGACATCGTGGCCATCTCATGCCTCCGGGAACGGGCGGCCCGGCCTGTCGGACGGGGCCGAGATCGGGTTCGGCGGTACGGGCGGCGGGGGACCGGCCGGCAGGGCCTCGGGGGCCGGGGCCCCGTCCAGGCGCGCCTGCCCGTTCCCGTCGGCCCGGGACGCCGACTGCGTCACCTTCGCCAGCCGTCCGACGGCCATCCCGGCCAGCAGCGCGCCGCCGAGGAAGGCACCGGGGCGGCGCCGGGCGAAGCCCTGGAGGTCGGCGACGAGCCCTTCGACTCCCTGCCGCTCCAGATAGTCGGCCGCCCGTGTCCCCTTGTCACCCGCGCGGGCCGCCAGGCTGCGGGCGGGTGAATCGTGCTCGGCGTGCGCGGCCAGACCGGAGAAGTCGTTCGCCCACTGGCGCAGCGTGCCGGCGGCCCGCCTGGTCTGCCCGTCCGCCTCGTCGATCGCGCGGCCCCGCAGGTCCTCGATGACGGTGCCGGCCTGCTGCCGCGCCTCACCCACGACGGTCCGGGCCTGCTCCGCCGCGGTCCCCGCGACCTGGCCGGCGGCCTGCTTGGCCTGCCCGGCGGTCGCGGAGGTCTCTGCCTTGACCTTCTCCCCGGTGCCCCCGGCTCCGGTACGTACGGACTCACTCATCGGCGACTTCCCCTCATCGGATGTCTGCGTACGGCCCGTGCCCGGTGACCCGGTGTGGGGCCGGAACTCGCGCTCCGGACCGCACACGTGGCCGTCCGTCCTCACCCGGGTGGCCATTTGGGAGCATTTGACACGCTATGGGAGTGACATGTGTGGTGCGTGCGAGGCCTTGGCCTCCGTCGCGCGGGGCAGCCAACGGAGCACCATGCGGTGGTACAGCACCTGTACCATGGCGGTATGGCTCTGAAGCGCACCAACGTCTACGCGGACGACAGCGATCTGCTCCTGATCAAGGAGGCGGCTGCCCGCCTCGGGGTCTCGGAGGCGGAGATAATCCGTGAGGGCATCCACCGCATCGCCTTGGCGCACCGCGTGTGGGAGGAGCCGTTCGTCTCCGACGAGGAGACGTTCGACCTCGGCGGCCCCGTGGACAAGGACGAGATCCGGTCGGCGGTGACCCGCGGCTACGCGGAGCGCGAGCGCCGGAACCGGGACGACGCGGCGTGATCGCCATCGCCGACACCTCCGGCATTCTCACCCTGTTCAACCGGTCCGACCCGGATCACCACGCGGCCAGAAAGGCTGCGGACCACTGCGGCATGCTCGTCGCGAGCCCGCTCGCGCTCACCGAGGTGCATCAGGTGGCCACCAGCCGCGCCGGGCGCGGGGTGGCCGACGCGATCCTTCGCTCTCTCACCGAGCGCGTACGGCAGATGCGGTTGGTACTGGCCCCGCCGACGCCGGAGATCATGGACGCGGCGCTGGCCGTCCGGGCACGCTACGCGTCCCTCGACCTGGACCTGGTGGACGCGGTCAACGTGGCCCTCGCCGCCGAATACGGCACGGACGCCATCCTCACCAAAGACCTCCGGGACGTCCGGGCGCTCCGGCCGGCGGGTGGCGGCTTCTCCTGCTTCCGGATCCTCCCCGATGATCTCTGACCTGCGGCGGCGCTCCTACCCCTCCGCCTGATCCCCCAGCACCTTGTGCAGCGGCTCCTCCGCCCGCCGCCGGTACTCCTGGACCGCCCAGCCGTTGCCGTCCGGGTCCGTGAAGTACATGAACGTCGCTCCGTCGGCCTCCGCGTACCGCACCGGTTCGGAGACCTCCACGCCCCGCTCGACCAGTTCCGCGTGGGCCGCCTCGATGTCGGCGACGCCGAGCTGGAGACCCTGGTAGGTGCCGGGGGCCGGGGTGGGGCCCGGGGTCGACTCCCACAGGGTCTTGCCGAGGGCGATCGAGCAGCCGGAGCCGGGCGGGGTCAGCTGGACGATGCGCATGCCCGGCATGACCTCCTGGTCGATGTCGACGTGGAAGCCCACCTTGTCCCGGTAGAAGTCCCTGGCCCGGTCGATGTCGCTCACCGGGAGCGGGATCACTTCGAGGGTCATGTCCATGGAACACCGGCCTTCTTCGTCGCGTACGGCGTCAGGCGAACCGCCACCTGGTCTGGCTGAACGGCTCCCCCTTACCGAATCCGAAAACCGTCCGCGGCGCCACCGAGAACACCACGGCGCGTCCGGGACCGTGGTGGAAGTGACCGTCCCGCACCCCGAAGTGCCAGAAGCTGCCGTACTTCGCCTCCCACAGCGCCGCCAGCTCGCCCAGCCGCGCGTCGTCGGCGATCCGTACGGCCTCGCCCTCCACCACCACGTCGTAGCCACGGTTCCAGGTGTTGGTGCCGGTGGTCAGCACGACCTGCGGGTTCCCGGCCAGGTTGCGGGCCTTGCGCTCGTCCGGACCGGTGCAGAAGTGCAGCGCGCCGGACGACCAGACCGCCGGCAGCGGGGTGACGTGCGGGCGGCCGTCCAGGCGCACCGTGGAGATCCAGAACAGCTCCGCCTCCGTGATCAGCCGCTCCATCTCGGACCAGGGCGGCGCACCGGCTTCCGGATCGCTGTAGCGCGGATCGAGGCGGGTCTCGGGGATGTCGCTCATGGGGCTCCGTCCGGAGGGTCGGCCAACGGTGCGTCTCCCTCCATCAGACCCCGCCCGCCCCCGGAACTCATCGCAGGCCGCCCCAGGGCCCGGGGCCCGTACTCCGGCTAGGGCCTGTCTGACGATTCCCGCCGTCGCCCGGAGGGCGGCCCCGCGGCGTCAGGTGCGTGCTCTGGGGGTCCCCCCGGCCGAAGGCTGGGGGAGTGCCGGGCGTAGAGCCTCGTACTGGATGTACTTGGCTCTGCGCCCGGTGCGGCGAGAGTACGTGCATGGCGTCGCGGGGCAGGCGGGAATTGTCAGACAGGCCCTAAGCTCATCGCCGTACGACCCAGATCCGAGGCACGAGGCACGAGGGAGGCCGGGGATGACGTCGGCGCCGGGGCGCAGGAGCAGTATCTTCACGCGGCTGCTGCGGCACGGCTTCACCGATCCGTCCGCCGCCGAACGGCTCCTCGACGGCGACGGCCTGGCACCCGTGCGCGACGATCCGGTGCTGCTGGACGCCCTCGGGCAGACCGCCGACCCCGATCTGGCGCTGCTCGGCCTGGCGCGGCTGCTGGAGGCACAGGACGGGGCCACCGCCCGCCAGGAACTGCTGGACACGCTGATAGCCGCCAAGCCGCTGCGGGACCGGCTGCTCGGCGTGCTCGGCGCGTCCGAGGCGCTCGCCGACCACCTGGCCCGCCACCCGCGCGACTGGCACGCCCTGGTCACCTACGAGCCGCGCGACCTGCACCCCGGCGTCCAGGAGTTCGAACGGTGTCTCGCCGACGCCGGCGACCCGGTGGCGCTGCGCGTCGCCTACCGGCGCTGCCTGCTGTCCATCGCCGCCCGCGACGTCTGCGGCACCACCGAGGTCGCCGAGACCGCCGCCGAGCTCGCCGACCTCGCCACCGCCACCCTGCGCGCCGCCCTCGCCCTCGCGCAGGCCGACGCGCCCGGGGACGCCGCGCTGTGCCGGCTCGCGGTGATCGCGATGGGCAAGTGCGGGGGCCACGAGCTGAACTACGTCTCCGACGTCGACGTGATCTTCGTGGGCGAGGCCGTGAACGGGGCCGACGAGGACAAGGCGCTGCGCGCCGCGACCCGGCTCGCCTCCCATCTGATGCGGATCTGCTCCGAGACCACCGTCGAGGGCTCCATCTGGCCCGTCGACGCCAACCTGCGCCCGGAGGGCCGCAACGGGCCCCTGGTGCGCACCCTCGCCTCCCACCTCGCCTACTACCAGCGCTGGGCCAAGACCTGGGAGTTCCAGGCGCTGCTCAAGGCCCGCCCGGTCGCCGGCGACCCCGCGCTCGGCGAGGAGTACGTCGCCGCGGTCCGGCCCCTGGTGTGGCAGGCCGCCGAACGGGAGAACTTCGTCGCCGACGTGCAGAAGATGCGCCGCCGGGTGGTGGAGAACATCCCCGCCGCCGAGATCGACCGCCAGCTCAAGCTCGGCCCCGGCGGCCTCCGGGACGTCGAGTTCGCCGTGCAGCTCCTCCAGCTCGTGCACGGCCGCGCCGACGCCTCCCTGCGCAGCGGCACCACCCTCGACGCGCTGAAGGCCCTCGCCGCCGGCGGCTACGTGGGCCGCGCGGACGCCGCCCAGCTCGACGACGCCTACCGCTTCCTGCGCTCCATGGAGCACCGCATCCAGCTCCACCGGCTGCGCCGCACCCACCTCGTCCCCGAGGCGGAGAGCGATCTGCGCCGGCTGGCCCGCTCCCTGGGCCTGCGCTCCGAACCGGTGACCACCCTGACCCGCGAGTGGAAGCGGCACGCCTCCGTCGTACGGCGGCTGCACGAGAAGCTGTTCTACCGGCCGCTGCTCGACGCCGTCGCCGCGCTCGCCTCCGGGGAGACCCGCCTCAGCGCCGAGGCGGCGCGCGAGCGCATGGTGGCCCTCGGCTACGCCGATCCGGCCGCCGCGCTGCGCCACCTGGAGGCGCTGGCGTCCGGCGTCACCCGCAAGGCCGCCATCCAGCGCACCCTGCTGCCGGTGCTGCTCGGCTGGTTCGCGGACTCCGCCGACCCGGACGCCGGCCTGCTCAACTTCCGCAAGGTCTCCGACGCGCTCGGCAAGACCCCCTGGTACCTGCGGCTGCTGCGCGACGAGGGCGCCGCCGCCGAGAACCTCGCCCGGGTGCTCTCCGCCGGGCGGCTCGCCCCCGACCTGCTGATGCGCGCCCCGGAGGCGGTGGCGCTGCTCGGCGACGGGGACGGCGGGGGACTCACCCCCAGGTCCCGTTCCTCCCTGGAGCAGGAGGTCCTCGCCGCCGTCCGCCGCGCCGACAACGCGGCCCAGGGCACCGCCGCCGCCCGCGGGGTGCGCCGCCGCGAGCTGTTCCGTACGTCCGCCGCCGACATCGTCGGCTCCTACGGCACCGAGTCGCAGCCCGCCGAGGCCGACCAGGGCGCCCTGGTGGACCTGGTGGGCGGCGCCGTGTCCGACCTGACGGCCGCCACCCTCGCCGGCACGCTCCGCGCGGTGGTCCGGGAGGGCTGGGGGGACACGCTCCCCACCCGGTTCGCGATCATCGGCATGGGCCGCTTCGGCGGACACGAACTGGGCTACGGCTCCGACGCGGACGTCCTGTTCGTGCACGAACCGCGCGACGGGGCCGACGAGCGGGAGGCGGCCGAGGCCGCGAACAAGGTCGTCGCCGAGATGCGCCGGCTGCTCCAGGCCCCCAGCGCCGACCCGCCGCTGCTGATCGACGCCGACCTGCGCCCCGAGGGCAAGTCCGGCCCGCTGGTGCGCACGCTGAAGTCGTACGAGGCCTACTACCGCCGCTGGTCGCTGGTGTGGGAGCGGCACGCGCTGCTGCGCGCCGAGCACGTCGCGGGGGACGAGGACCTGGGCCGGCGCTTCCTCGAACTGGTCGACCCGCTGCGCTATCCGGCCGCCGGGCTCGACGAGGAGGCCGTCCGGGAGATCCGGCGGCTGAAGGCCCGTATGGAGTCGGAGCGGCTGCCGCGCGGCGCGGACCCCAAGCTGCACGCCAAGCTCGGTCCGGGCGGGCTGTCCGACGTGGAGTGGACCGTGCAGCTCCTCCAGCTGCGGCACGGCGCGCAGGAGCCGGGCCTGCGCACGACGCGTACGCGCGAGGCGCTGGCCGCCGCCCGCGCGGCCGGGATGATCTCCGAGGAGGACGCCTGCGTCCTCGACGAGGCCTGGGTGCTGGCGACCCGCGTGCGCAACGCGGTGATGCTGGTGCGGGGCCGCGCGGGGGACACCTTCCCGAGCGTGCCCAGGGAACTGGGCGCCGTCGGCCGCTACCTGGGCTACGGCCCCGGTCACGCCGGCGACATGCTCGACGCCTACCGGCGTACGGCACGGCGGGCGCGGGGCGTGGTGGAGGAGCTGTTCTACGGCGGGTCGTAACGCCACCAGGGCGCTCAGCCCTGCTTCGGCACCCGGATCCGGGGCGGCTGCCGTTTCTGCCGCGCGGGTTCGGCCACCCGCCTGGGCAGGGCGTACGGCTGACTGCCGTACCAGGCCAGCGCGATCCCGTAGCCGACGGCCAGGCAGACCACCCCGCCCACCGCGTCCAGCCAGAAGTGGTTGGCGGTGGCGACGATGACGACCAGGGTCCCCGCCGGGTACACCAGGCCCAGCACCCGCACCCACGGCACGCCGGCCAGCGCGAAGATGGTCAGACCGGCCCAGAGCGACCAGCCGATGTGCATCGAGGGCATCGCGGCGTACTGGTTGGACATGTTCTTCAGGTCGCCGGAGGCCATCGACCCCCAGGTCTGGTGGACCAGCACGGTGTCGATGAAGTCCTGGCCGTTCATCAGCCGGGGCGGGGCCAGCGGGAACAGGTAGTAGCCGACCAGGGCGAAGCCCGTCGTGGTGAACAGGACCAGCCGGGTCGCCGCGTACCGGCCGGGATGACTACGGTAGAGCCACACCAGAACACCCAGCGTCACCACGAAGTGCAAGGTGGCGTAGTAGTAGTTCATGCCGACGATGAGCCAAGTCACCGAGTTGACGGCGTGGTTGACGGACTCCTCGAAGGCCAGCCCCAGTTGCTGCTCCAGCCGCCAGATCCAGTCGGCGTTGCGCAGGGCCTCGGCCCGCTGCTCGGGCACCGCGTTGCGGATGAGCGAGTACGTCCAGTAACTCACCGCGATCAGCAGGATCTCGAACCACAGCCGCGGCCGGCGGGGGGTGCGCGCACGGAGCAGCCGGCGCCGCCCCGTCGTGTCGTCCGCGACAGGGTGCGCCACGGCCTGTTCCTGGCCTTCCAGCGTGGTCACGGTCGAGTCACCCATGGGCACAGAGTCTGCCAGAAAAGACGTCCCCCTCTGATCATCCCCCGGTCGGGCCCGACCCGCATCTTCTCCGCCCCGAGGATGATGCCGTTCCCTAGGGCCGATTCCGGTCTCCCGGGGCCGAAGCGGTCGAACCCCGCACCACCAGTTCCGGCATGAACACGAACTCGCTGTGCGGCGCGGGCGTTCCGCCGATCTCCTCGAGCAGCGTGCGCACCGCGGCCTGGCCCATCGCGGGCACCGGCTTGCGGACCGTGGTCAGCGGCGGGTCGGTGAAGGCGATCAGCGTGGAGTCGTCGAAGCCGACCACCGAGATGTCCTTCGGCACGTCCAGACCGCGCTGCCGGGCCGCCCGTATCGCGCCCAGCGCCATCATGTCGCTCGCGCACACCACCGCCGTGCAGTCGCGGTCCATCAGCGCGGTGGCGGCGGCCTGGCCGCCCTCCAGCGTGTACAGCGAGTGCTGGACCAGCTCCGCCTCGACCGTCTCGGCGGCCAGGCCCAGTTGCTCCTGCACCGCGCGGACGAAGCCCTCTATCTTGCGCTGCACCGGCACGAACCGCTTCGGCCCGAGCGCCAGCCCGATCCTTGTGTGCCCGAGCGAGGCGAGGTGGGTCACGGCGAGCGCCATCGCGGCCCGGTCGTCGGGGGAGATGAACGGCGCCTGCACCTTCGGCGAGAAGCCGTCCACGAGCACGAACGGCACGCCCTGCGCCCGCAGTCGCTCGTAGCGCTGCATGTCGGCCGTGGTGTCGGCGTGCAGTCCGGAGACGTAGATGATGCCGGCCACCCCGCGGTCCACGAGCATCTCGGTGAGCTCGTCCTCGGTCGACCCGCCCGGGGTCTGGGTGGCGAGCACCGGGGTGTAGCCCTGGCGGGTCAGCGCCTGCCCGATCACCTGGGCCAGCGCCGGGAAGATCGGGTTCTCCAGCTCGGGGGTGATCAGCCCGACGAGGCCCTCGCTGCGCTGCCGCAGCCGCACCGGGCGCTCGTAGCCCAGGACGTCGAGGGCGGCGAGCACGGACTGACGGGTGGTGGCGGCGACGCCCGGCTTCCCGTTCAGGACCCGGCTGACGGTCGCCTCGCTCACCCCCGCCTGAGCAGCGATATCAGCAAGCCGTGTGGTCACAGGACCGGACTGTAGCTGCCTGTTCCCACCTTGCCCACCGATCGGACGCCTGGTGCGCGCCGTGGGACGGCCCGTCGCGGGCTGCTGGGTCATCGCGATCCCTCAAGTCGTGGTCGGCCAAGTCGTGGTCGGCGTCGGTTCGCAAGGGATGATTCCCCCGGCGGCAACGGATGGCAAGTGCTTGCAGAGTCTTGCACAACAGTCCGAACCCCTGTCGTACGGCCGGAAACCCGGGTCGCGGGGCGGTCGAGAACAGGTCACGGCGGCATAACTCTCGGCGGCGCTTGCAAAACTTTTCTGCAAGGTCTTTCGAAAAGGTTCCAGCGCTGTTACGTTCACGTCGCCCGGCGGCGGCAACGGCGCGGTCGGCAAGGTCAGCGGGACGGCAGACGGGGCCGACCCGCACTCACGGGCTTAACCCTCAAGGAGAACCTCATGCGGCGTGGCATAGCGGCCACCGCGCTGGTGGCGTCCCTCGCCCTCGCGGCGACGGCCTGCGGCGGCGACAGCGACAGCGGCGACAAGGCCGGCGGCCCGGTCACCATCACCTGGTGGGACACCTCCAACGCGACCAACGAGGCGCCGACGTACCAGGCCCTGGTCAAGGAGTTCGAGGCCGCCAACAAGGACATCAAGGTCAAGTACGTCAACGTTCCCTTCGACCAGGCGCAGAACAAGTTCGACACCGCCGCCGGCGCGTCGGGCGCCCCCGACGTGCTGCGCTCCGAGGTCGGCTGGACCCCCGCCTTCGCCAAGAAGGGCTTCTTCCTGCCGCTGGACGGCACCGAGGCCCTCGCCGAGCAGGACAAGTTCAAGTCCAACCTGCTCGAGCAGGCCAAGTACGAGGGCAAGACCTACGGCGTCCCGCTGGTCACCGACACGCTCGCCTTCGTCTACAACAAGGCCCTGTTCGAGAAGGCCGGCGTCGAGGCCCCCAAGACCTGGGACGACCTGAAGAAGGCCGCCGCCACCATCAAGGACAAGACCGGCGTCGACGGCTACTGGGGCTCCACCCAGGCCTACTACGCCCAGCCGTTCCTGTTCGGCGAGGGCACCGACACGGTCGACGTCGACGCCAAGAAGATCACCGTGAAGTCGCCCGAGGGCGAGAAGGCCTACGGCACCTGGCTGAGCCTCTTCGAGGGCAAGGGCCTGCACAAGGCCGACGTCACCGCCGACGCCTACGCCCACATCCAGGACGCCTTCATCAACGGCAAGGTCGCCTCGATCATCCAGGGCCCGTGGGAGATCACCAACTTCTACAAGGGCTCGGCCTTCACGGACAAGAACAACCTCGGCATCGCCACCGTCCCGGCCGGCTCCGCCGGCAAGGCCGGCTCCCCGACCGGCGGCCACAACCTCTCGGTCTACGCCGGCTCCAGCAAGGACAAGCAGGAGGCCGCGCTGAAGTTCGTGAACTTCATGACCTCGGCCAAGGCGCAGGAGACCGTCGCGCTGAAGAACTCCACGCTGCCCACGCGTGACGACGCCTACACCGACAAGGTCAAGGCCGACCCGGGCATCGCCGGCTACCAGACGGTCCTCGAGGCCGCCCAGCCGCGCCCGGCCCTGCCCGAGTACAGCTCGCTGTGGGGTCCGCTGGACGAGGAGCTGCCGCAGATCGCGGGCGGCAAGAAGTCCCTGGACAAGGGCCTCGGTGACGCGGAGACCGCGATCACCAAGCTGGTGCCGGAGTTCAGCAAGTAACGCCCGCGTGGCCGCCGGACCCGCTTCCAGGAGGGGAGGGTCCGGCGGCCGCCGGCCTGTGCCGCCGTACCCCCTTGATCATCCAGAAGGTGCCGAACCATGACAGTCGCCATCGACCGCGCGACCGGCAAGCGCCGCGGTGACCGCGCGCCCCGCCCCGGGCCGGTCAGCCGCCTGAAGCGCGGATACCAGAAGTACTGGTACGCCTACGCCATGATCGCGCCGGTGGCGCTGGTGCTCGGCGTCATCGTGCTGTACCCCCTCGCCTACGGCTTCTACCTCACGCTCACCGACGCCGACAGCATCAACTCGGCCCGCACCATCGGCGTCAACGAGATCGAGGCCACCTGGAAGTTCATCGGCATCGACAACTACGCCGAGATCCTCTGGGGCGAGACGGCCTACGACCGCTTCTGGTCCAAGTTCATCTGGACGATCGTGTGGACGGCGGTCTGTGTCGGCCTGCACTACGGCATCGGCCTGGGCCTGGCCCTGCTGCTCAACCAGAAGCTCCGCGGCCGCACCCTCTACCGGCTGGTCCTGATCCTGCCCTGGGCCGTGCCGACCTTCGTCACCGTCTTCGGCTGGCGCTTCATGCTCGCCGACGCCGGCATCATCAACTCCGGCCTGGACTTCCTCGGCCTGCCCACCCCGGCGTGGCTGGAGGACACCTTCTGGCAGCGCACCGCCGCCATCATGGTCAACACCTGGTGCGGTGTGCCGTTCATGATGATCTCCCTGCTCGGCGGGCTCCAGTCCATCGACGCCAGCCTGTACGAGGCGGCCGAGATGGACGGCGCGAGCGCCTGGCAGCGGTTCCGCCACGTCACCCTGCCCGGCCTGCGCTCGGTCAGCTCCACCGTGGTCCTGCTCGGCGTCATCTGGACCTTCAACCAGTTCGCCGTGATCTTCCTGCTGTTCGGCAACACCGCGCCGGACGCGCAGATCCTCGTCACCTGGGCCTACTACCTGGGCTTCGGGCAGCAGCCGCGCGAGTTCGCCGAGTCCGCGGCCTACGGCATGCTGCTGCTGGCCATCCTCGTCGTCTTCACCTCCTTCTACCGCCGCTGGCTGAACCGCAATGAGCAGCAGCTCGCGATCTGAGGCAGGAGTCCCCATGAGCACCTCCACCGTCACCACCACTGCTCCGGCGGACCGGCCTGCCGACGACAGGACCCCGGCCCGCCCGTCGCGCCGGCGCGGCGAGCTCAGCCCCCTGGCGAAGCTCACCTCGCACGGTGCCCTCACCGTGGCCGGTCTGATCGCGCTGTTCCCGGTCGCCTGGCTGGTCTTCCTGTCCCTCGGCCCCGACAAGGACGACTATCTGCGTCCCGGCGGCATCTGGGGCAAGATGACACTGGACAACTACACGTTCGTCCTGCAGAACACGAACTTCTTCGACTGGCTGAAGAGCTCGCTGATCGTCTCGCTCGGCACGACGTTCATCGGTGTCTTCGTCGCCGCCACCACCGGCTACGCGGTCTCCCGCATGCGCTTCCCGGGCTACAAGAAGTTCATGTGGGTGCTGCTGCTCACGCAGATGTTCCCGGTGGCCGTCCTGATGGTGCCGATGTACCAGATCCTCTCGGATCTCCAGCTCATCGACACCTACTTCGGCCTCATCCTCGTCTACTGCTCGACGGCGGTGCCGTACTGCGCCTGGCTGATGAAGGGCTACTTCGACACCATCCCGTTCGAGATCGACGAGGCCGGACGCGTCGACGGGCTGACCCCCATCGGCACGTTCGTGCGGCTGATCCTGCCGCTCGCCCGGCCCGGTCTCGCGGTCGCCGCGTTCTACAGCTTCATCACCGCGTTCGGCGAGGTCGCCTTCGCGACGACGTTCATGCTCGACGACGAGAAGTACACCCTCGCCGTCGGTCTGCAGAGCTTCGTCAGCGAGCACGACGCACAGCGCCATCTCATGGCCGCCACCGCGGTCCTGATCGCGATACCGGTCTCCGCGTTCTTCTACCTCGTGCAGAAGAACCTGGTCACCGGCCTGACCGCCGGCGGCACGAAGGGGTGACCCCCCTTCGGCGACGACCCCCGCGCGCCTGACTCGCGCGGGTAGGCGGCCGCGGTGTCCATCCGACCCCGCTGTCACCGCGGCCGCCTCGTCCAACCGTCGCCCCGCCCCCCCTCGCCTCCCTGCCCGACCTCGTATCAAGGACGACATGAGCCAGCAGCACTCCGCAGCCCCGGCCCCGACCCCCACGACCGACGCGGCCGTCGCCACCGTCGCACGGCGCCGCGACTGGTGGCGGGACGCGGTGATCTACCAGGTGTATCCGCGCAGCTTCGCCGACAGCAACGGCGACGGCATGGGCGACCTGGAAGGCATCCGCTCCCGACTGCCGTACCTGCGCGACCTCGGCGTGGACGCCGTGTGGCTCAGCCCCTTCTACGCCTCCCCGCAGGCCGACGCCGGCTACGACGTCGCCGACTACCGCGCCGTCGACCCGATGTTCGGCACCCTGCTCGACGCCGACGCGCTGATCCGCGACGCCCACGGCCTGGGCCTGCGCATCATCGTCGACCTCGTGCCCAACCACTCCTCCGACCAGCACGAGTGGTTCAAGCGCGCCCTCGCCGAGGGCCCCGGATCGCCCTCGCGCGACCGCTACCACTTCCGTCCCGGCAAGGGCGCGAACGGCGAACTGCCGCCCAACGACTGGGAGTCGATCTTCGGCGGCCCCGCCTGGACCCGCGTCACCGAGCCCGACGGCACGCCCGGCGAGTGGTACCTGCACCTCTTCGCGCCCGAGCAGCCCGACTTCAACTGGGAACACCCGGCCGTCGGCGACGAGTTCCGCTCCATCCTGCGGTTCTGGCTGGACATGGGCGTGGACGGCTTCCGTATCGACGTCGCCCACGGCATGGTGAAGGCCGAGGGCCTGCCCGACCTCGGCTCCCACGAGGAGCTGCGGATGCTGGGCAACGATGTCACCCCGTTCTTCGACCAGGACGGCGTCCACGACATCTACCGCCAGTGGCGGCTCATCCTCGACGAGTACAGCGGTGAACGGATCTTCGTCGCCGAGGCATGGACCCCGACCGTCGAGCGCACCGCCAACTACGTGCGCCCCGACGAGCTGCACCAGGCGTTCAACTTCCAGTACCTGGGCACCCACTGGGACGCCGGGGAGCTGCGCACGGTCATCGACCGCACCCTGGACTCCATGCGGCCGGTCGGCGCCCCCGCCACCTGGGTGCTGTCCAACCACGACGTCACCCGGCACGCCACCCGCTTCGCCAACCCGGCGGGCCTGGGCACCCAGATCCGCCTGGCCGGCGACCGCGAGCTGGGCCTGCGCCGCGCCCGCGCCGCCACCCTGCTGATGCTGGCGCTGCCCGGTTCGGCCTACGTCTACCAGGGCGAGGAGCTGGGCCTGCCCGACGTCGTGGACCTCCCCGACGAGGTGCGCCAGGACCCGGCGTACTTCCGGGGCGCGGGCCAGGACGGCTACCGCGACGGCTGCCGGGTGCCGATCCCGTGGACCCGCGAGGGCTCGTCGTACGGCTTCGGCGACGGCGGCAGCTGGCTGCCCCAGCCGTCCGGCTGGGGCGAGCTGAGCGTCGAGGCGCAGACCGGTGACCCCGCCTCCACCCTGGAGCTGTACCGCGCCGCGCTCGCCGTGCGCCGCGAGCAGGCCGACCTGGGCGCGGGCGACACGGTGGAGTGGCTGACGGTTCCGGAGGGCGTACTGGCCTTCCGCCGCGGCGAGTTCGTGTGCGTCGCCAACACCACGGGCGCGCCGGTGACCACGCCGGCGTACGGCAGGGTGCTGATCGCCACCGGTGAGGTCACCGAGACCGGTGGCGAGGCGGAGGTCCCGGCGGACACGACCGTGTGGTGGACCACCGGCTGACACCCGTCCGGCACCTCGTCACCTCGTCGAAGTGAGCACGGCCCGCCGCCCGTTGGGGCGGCGGGCCGTCGCCGTCCATGCAATTCCTTACCGTTACTTTCAGAACTCTTGCTGTAAAGCTTTCAACGGCGATACGGTCACGCCGACGCTCCGGTGACGTGGCCGAAACAGGGCCGTGCCGCGGCGTGCGGGGTCGGACCCGAATGTGCCGTAGACGCAAGGAGTTCACGCCTTGATACCCAGATGGCCCGCGCCCCCGGGGCGCCGCACCGCACGCGGCCGGCGGGTCGCCGCCGTCACCGTGGCCGCGCTCGCCGCGGCGCTGGTGCAGCCGGTGGCCGCCAGTGCCGCCACCCCGCCCGCGCCCCCCTCGGACGCGAAGCTCGCCAAGTCGCCCGCGCGGCACGACCTGACGCGCGAACAGTTCTACTTCGTCCTGCCGGACCGCTTCGCCAACGGCGACCCGAGGAACGACCGCGGCGGGCTGACCGGTTCGCGCCTCACCCACGGATACGACCCCACCGACAAGGGCTTCTACCAGGGTGGCGACCTCAAGGGCCTGACGAAGAACCTCGACTACATCAAGGGGCTCGGCACCACCGCCATCTGGATGGCGCCCATCTTCAAGAACCAGCCCGTGCAGGGGACCGGCAAGGACGCGAGCGCCGGCTACCACGGGTACTGGATCACCGACTTCACCCAGGTCGACCCGCACTTCGGCACCAACGAGGACCTCGAGACCCTCATCGACAAGGCCCACGCCAAGGGCATGAAGGTCTTCTTCGACGTCATCACCAATCACACCGCCGACGTCATCGACTACGAGGAGAAGTCCTACGGCTACCTCTCCAAGGGCGCCTTCCCGTACCTGACCAAGGACGGTGTGCCCTTCGACGACTCCGACTATGCAGACGGGGCCCGCAAGTTCCCGCGCGTGGACGCCGGTTCGTTCCCGCGCACCCCGGTCGTGCCCGGCGCCAAGAAGCGGGTCAAGGTCCCGTCCTGGCTCAACGACCCGGACATGTACCACAACCGCGGCGACTCCACCTTCGCCGGCGAGTCCAGCGAGTACGGGGACTTCTCCGGGCTCGACGACCTGTGGACCGAGCGTCCCGAGGTCGTCGACGGCATGGAGAAGATCTACCAGCGCTGGGTGAAGGACTTCGACATCGACGGCTTCCGGATCGACACCGTGAAGCACGTCAACATGGAGTTCTGGACCCAGTGGGCCACCGCCCTGGACGCCTACGCGGCCAAGAAGGGCCGGGACGACTTCTTCATGTTCGGCGAGGTGTACTCCGCCGACACGGACATCACCGCCCCGTACGTCACCGAGGGCCGCCTCGACGCCACCCTCGACTTCCCCTTCCAGGAGGCGGCCCGCCAGTACGCCTCCCAGGGCGGCAGCGCGAAGAAGCTCGCCTCGGTCTTCGGCGACGACTACAAGTACACGACCGACAGGGCCAACGCCTACGAGCAGGTCACCTTCCTCGGCAACCACGACATGGGCCGCATCGGGACGTTCCTGAAGCAGGACAACCCGAAGGCGTCCGACGCGGAGCTGCTGAGGAAGGACATGCTCGCCAACGAGCTGATGTTCCTCAGCCGCGGCAACCCGGTCGTCTACTACGGCGACGAGCAGGGCTTCACCGGCGCCGGCGGCGACAAGGACGCCCGCCAGACCCTCTTCGCCTCCCGCACGGCCGACTACCTCGACGACGACCTGATCGGCACCGACCGCACCCACGCCGAGGACGCCTACGACACGCGAGCACCGCTCTACCGGAAGATCAGTGCTCTCGCGAAGCTCCGCAAGGCCCACCCGGCCCTCACCGACGGCATCCAGCAGGAGCGCCACGCGGCCGACGGCGCCGGCGTCTACGCCTTCTCCCGCACCGGCACGGGCAAGGACACCACCGAGTACGTCGTCGCCTTCAACAACTCCGGCGAGGCCGAGCAGGCCACCTTCGCGACCGGCTCCGCGCGGATGACGTTCAAGGGCCTCTACGGCACCGACGCCTCCGTCACCAGCGACGCCGACAAGAAGATCACCGTCACCGTCCCGGCCGGCTCGGCGATCGTCCTCAAGGCGTCCGGCCCGCTCGCCAAGCCGACCGCGAAGCCCACGGTCACCCTCAAGGCGCCCGAGGCCGGCGCCACCGGCACCGTCGAGCTCACCGCCGACGTCGCGGGCGGACAGCTCAACCGGGTCGTCTTCGCAGCCCAGACCGGCAACGGCAAGTGGCGGACCCTCGGCTCCGCCGACCACGCCCCCTACAAGGTCACCCACACCATCGGCGAGGACGTCCCCGCCGGCACCGCCCTGCGCTACAAGGCCGTCGTGATCGACTCGGCCGGCCGCACCGCGAGCGCCCTGGCCGCCTCCACCACGGGCACCCCGCCCGTCGAGGAGCCGCCCACCGCGGCCTCCCGCGACTACGCGATCGTCCACTACAAGCGCGCCGACGGCGACTACGACGACTGGGGCCTGTACGCCTGGGGCGACCTCGCCGACGGCGAGGCCACGGAATGGCCGAACAGCCACCCCTTCACCGGCCGCGACGCCTACGGCGCCTTCGCCCACGTCAAGCTCAAGCCGGGCGCGTCCGACCTGGGATTCCTCGTCATCGACAAGGACGGCAACAAGGACGTCGCCACCGACCGCACGATCGACCTCACCAGGACCGGCGAGGTGTGGATCGAGCAGGGCAAGGAACCCGTCACCACCGAACGGCCCGAGTACCCGGCGCAGGACACGAGCAAGGCGATCCTGCACTACCACCGGGCGGACGGGAACTACGACGGCTGGGGCCTGCACACCTGGACCGGTGCCGCGCACCCCACCGACTGGTCGAACCCCCTGGAGCCCGTGAGGACCGATGCCTATGGCGCCGTCTTCGAGGTGCCGCTCGCCGAGGGTGCCACCAGCCTCAGCTACATCATCCACAAGGGCGACGAGAAGGACCTCCCGTCCGACCAGTCGCTCGACCTCGGGGTCGACGGGCACGAGGTGTGGCTGTTGAACGGCCAGGAGAAGTACCTGCTGCCGCAGCCCGCGGGCTCCGCCGCCGCTCTCGACCCGACCACCTCCAAGGCGGTCTGGATCGACCGGGACACCCTCGTCTGGGACGGCTCCGAGGCCGCCGCCTCCACCCAGCTCCTCGCCTCCCGCACCGGCTCCGTCACGGTGCGGGACGGGACGCTGGACAGCGGCGACGCACGCTGGCTCCGCCTGACGAGGGCGACGCTCACCGACGCCCAGAAGGCGAAGTTCCCGCACCTGAGGAACGGCACCGCCTGGTCCGTCGACCCGCGTGACCGGGACCTCGTGCGCGAGGCCCTGCGCGGCCAGGTCGTCGCCTCCCAGCGGGCCGCCGGCGGCGCCGTGCTCGCCGCGACCGGCGTGCAGATCGCCGGCGTCCTCGACGACCTCTACGCAGCCGGTGCCACGAAGGCGGAGCTCGGCCCGGTCTTCCGCCACGGCCGGCCCACCCTGTCGGTGTGGGCGCCGACCGCGCAGCAGGTCTCCCTGGAGATCGGCGAGCGCACCGTCCGTATGCGCCGCGACGGCGACACCGGCGTCTGGTCCGTCACCGGCCCGCCCTCCTGGAAGGGCAAGGAGTACCGGTACGCCGTGAAGGTGTGGGCGCCCGAAGCCCAGGAGATCACCACCAACAAGGTCACCGACCCCTACTCGGTCGCCCTGACCACCGACTCCGAACGCAGCCTCGTCGTCGACCTGGCCGACCGGTCCCTGAAGCCGCGCGGATGGTCGACGTACGACAAGCCGAAGGCCGTACCGCTCAAGGACGCCCAGATCCAGGAGCTGCACATCCGCGACTTCTCCGTCGAGGACCGCACGGCGAAGCACCCGGGCACCTACCTGGCGTTCACCGACAAGGCCAGCGACGGCAGCAAGCACCTGCGGGAGCTGGCGGAATCCGGCACCTCCTACGTGCACCTGCTGCCCGCCTTCGACATCGCCACCATCCCCGAGCGGAAGTCCGACCAGGCGACCGTCGACTGCGACCTCGCCGCCCACCCGGCCGACTCCGACAAGCAGCAGGAGTGCGTGGCGAAGGCCGCCGCCAAGGACGCCTACAACTGGGGCTACGACCCGTACCACTACACGGTTCCCGAGGGCTCCTACGCCACCGACCCGGACGGCACCGAGCGCACGGTCGAGTTCCGGAAGATGGTCAAGGCGCTCAACGAGGACGGCCTCGGGGTCGTGATGGACGTGGTCTACAACCACACCGCCGCCTCCGGTCAGGCCAAGACCTCCGTACTGGACCGGATCGTGCCCGGCTACTACCAGCGCCTCCTCGCCGACGGCTCCGTCGCCAACAGCACCTGCTGCGCCAACACGGCCCCCGAGAACGCCATGATGGGCAAGCTCGTCGTCGACTCGGTCGTCACCTGGGCCAGGGAGTACAAGGTCGACGGGTTCCGCTTCGACCTCATGGGCCACCACCCGAAGGCCAACATGCTGGCCGTCCGCGAGGCCCTCGACGCGCTCACCCTGAAGAAGGACGGCGTCGACGGCAAGAAGATCATCCTGTACGGGGAGGGCTGGAACTTCGGCGAGATCGCCGACGACGCCCGGTTCGAGCAGGCCACGCAGAAGAACATGGCCGGCACCGGCATCGCCACCTTCTCCGACCGGGCCCGTGACGCCGTGCGCGGCGGCGGACCCTTCGACGAGGACCCCGGCGTGCAGGGCTTCGCCTCCGGTCTCCACACCGACCCCAACTCCTCGAAGAGCAACGGCACCGAGGCCGAGCAGAAGGCCCGCCTGCTGCACTACCAGGACCTGATCAAGGTCGGGCTCTCCGGCAACCTCGCCGACTACACCTTCACCGACACCAGCGGCAAGGAGGTCAAGGGGTCCCAGGTCGACTACAACGGCTCACCCGCCGGATACGCGGCCGCCCCCGGCGACGCCCTCGCCTACGCGGACGCGCACGACAACGAGTCGCTGTTCGACGCGCTCGCCTTCAAGCTGCCGAAGGACACGTCCGCCGACGAGCGGGCCAGGATGCAGGTCCTCGCCATGGCGACGGCCACCCTCTCGCAGGGCCCGGCGCTCTCCCAGGCGGGCACCGACCTGCTGCGCTCCAAGTCCCTGGACCGCAACTCCTACGACAGCGGCGACTGGTTCAACGCCATCCACTGGAACTGTACGGCCGGCAACGGCTTCGGCCGCGGTCTGCCGCCGGCCGCCGACAACAAGGACAAGTGGCCCTACGCGGAGCCCCTGCTCGGCGCCGTGCAGGTCGGCTGCCCGCAGATCGAGGGCGCCTCGGCCGCCTACCGGGACCTGCTGCGGATCCGTACGACGGAGAAGGTCTTCTCCCTCGACACCGCGGGCCAGGTGCAGTCCCGGCTCTCCTTCCCGCTGTCCGGGAAGGACGAGACGCCCGGTGTGATCACCATGCGGCTCGGTGATCTGGTCGTCGTCTTCAACGCCACGCCCGAGCGGCAGGAACAGCGCGTCGGCGCCCTCGCGGGCACCGGCTACCGGCTGCACCCCGTGCAGGCCGCGGGCCGGGACGCGGTCGTGAAGACCTCGTCGTACGCGAAGGGGTCCGGCACGTTCACCGTCCCGGCGCGCACGGTCGCGGTGTTCACCACCGCCGGCTGACCCGTAAGGAGCTGCGGCTAGTGTGAGCCCTCCCGACCTCGAACAGGAGGGCTCACATGCCGCAGATCACCGTCGACTACTCCGAGCGGCTGGCGGACGGCTTCGACCGGCCCGCCTTCGCGCGGGACCTGCACACCGCCGTCGTGGAGATCGCGGCCGCCAGGCCGCCGGCGTGCAAGACACGGTTCCGGCGGACCGAGGACGTCGTGGTCGGCCCCGACACCGGCGGACACGCCCTGGTGCACGTGAGCATCGGCCTGCTGGCCGGCCGCACCGACGAGACCAAGGCCCGGCTCACCGAGGCCGTACTGGCCCTGCTGCGGCAGTACGTCGAGCCCGCCGAGGACCGGATGCTGCACGCCTCCGCCGAGGTACGCGACCTGGACCCGTCGTACCGGAAGTTCGAGGGCGAGTAGGTCCGCACCGGGCGGGGTCAGGACGTCTGCCACGACCCGTCGACGACGAGCAGGAACCCGTCACCGGTCCGCAGCAGACGACGGCGTCGGGGGCTTCCCCGGCCCACGTCGTCGTGGTGCTCACGAAGCGGCCAGGGAGATCAGCCGGGTGGCCAGGTCGGTGAAGGGGCCGTCGCCCGGCTCGTTCCTGAGCAGGCCGCGCAGCAGGGTGGCCAGCTCCTCGTCGCGGGCGGCGGCGACGGCGGCGAGCGCGGCGAAGTCCTGCACCAGCTGCGCCTCCAGCTCCTCGCGCGGCACCCGCCGCCCGTCCAGCCAGATCAGCGCCGTCGACTCGACGAGCGAGATCCAGGACCGTACGACCAGTTCCAGCCGGGCCGGGGCCGGGCCCTCCACGCCCATGTGCGACAGCATCTGCTCGTACGCGGCCTGCCGTACGGAGTCGATCAGCGCGTTGGTGGCCGAGGAGCCGACCGCCGGGCCGCCGCGCATCAGGGCGGCGAATCCGGGGCCGTGACGGTCGACGAAGTCGAAGAACCGGGCCATCACCCGCCGCAGCCGCGAACCCAGCGGACCCTCGTGCGGCTCCACGAACCGGGACGCCAGGTCCTCCGAGGCACGCCTCAACGCCGCCTCGTACAGGCTGAGTTTGCCGGGGAAGTAGTGGTAGACCAGCGGGCGCGAGATGCCCGCGCGGGACGCTATCTCGTCGATGGAGACCTCGTCGGGCGAGCGTCGGCTGAACAGTTCGAGGGCCACGCCGATCAACTGCTGCCGCCGCTCCTCGACTCCCATTCTGCGACGTACCCCGGTAGTCATGCGAACACCTTACCGATCGATTCCGGCCTCGAACGGTCCGGACCGGTCAGCGGGGTTCATGCCGTCATCGCAGGCCGCTGACCGACCGCCCGTCCTCCAGTCTCCCCCGGAGGTCCGCCTTGGCGCCCTTCTCGGCGCGCACGGTCAGCAGGTTGCCCCGCGCCGAGCCCTCGATCCCGCCCGTCGCCCGGACCGACGCGGTGCCGGCGCCGCCGGCCGCCAGCAGGTACCAGCGGCCCTCCGCCGACTTCCACAGCACCCCGGCGAGCACCCGCGGCTCCCGCTCGCCGCACTCCGGCACGTCCTGGGCCTTCGCCGCCACCGCCCCGAACCGCGCGCCCGGCGTGTGGAACTGCGCCAGCACCCTCGCCCCGCCGCCCCGCCACGTCTCCGCCCGGGTGCACACCCACTGCGCCGAACCGGCCGCCCCCGGCAGCGGCTGCTCGGCGAACGCCCAGGCGTTCACGCTCCGCACCCCCGCCGAGCGCACCGCGGTCAGGGAGCAGGCGTACGGTGCCCAGGTGCGCAGCGCCTTCGCGCCGGAGACGTCCTTCGGTGATCCGGGCCTGCCCGCGGTCAGCCGGGCCGGGACCAGCTCGCCCAGGTCGGTCAGCAGCCGGGTGCCCGTGCCGTCGGTCAGCCGCAGCACGTTCCAGGACGTGCAGGGTCCCTCCCGCGAGGCGGGGCTCGGCAGGGGTGGCGTCACCCCGTCGACGAGCGGCAGGTCCGTCGCGCCGGCACCCGGCTCGCGCAGGTCCCGCCCGGCGGCCTCGCGCACCCACGGTGCGGTCAGATAGCGGACGTTGCCGTCGGTCCGGCTCAGCACCACCGCCCCCGACCCCGCCCTCCCGGCCCCGTCGGCGCGGGCCAGGTCCAGCGCCGCGCCCTCGGTGCCGTCCTCCGGCTCGGCGTACCGGACGACGCGCAGACCGTCGTGGAGGATCACCACCCGGGCGGTGTCGACGGTCCCCGCGTAGAGCAGCTGGGGCGGTCCCGCGGGGCCGCCGGAGGGGGTGCCCGGGGTCGCCGACACCCGCACCCCCTTCCCCGGCCGCGCCCAGACGGCCAGCGCGCGGCGCAGCAGCGCCCGGTCGCCGGTGCGGTCGCCGCGCGCCGGCCACACGGAGAAGTCGGTGCGCGCGGACGTCCGCCACGCGGCGGGGGAGACCCGGGTCAGCCTCCCCGGGTCCAGCGCGGCCCGTACCGCAGGGTTCCCCGCGTACGGGGGAGCGGCGGGGCCGTCCGCGCCCCAGCCGTCGCCCGGCAGCCCCAGCAGCGTCCCGCACACCGCCAGCGCGGCCCCGCCGACCAGCGCGGCCTGCAGATGCCGGCGGCGGCGCAGCAGATCCGGCGGGCGGGCCTGCAGCGCGCAGGGGTCGAACTCGGGGGAGCCGAGCAGCCGGTACGGGTCGGGAATCCCGTCGGCCTCCACCAGCGCGCCCTCCACGTCGGTGACGCCCGCGGCGACGAGCACCTCGCGCACCTCGCCGTCCGGGAGCCGCTCCAGACCGCGCAGCGCGTGGGCGGCGCGGGCCGGGCCGGAGACAGCGGACAGCCGCTGGTCCAGGGCGAGTTCGTCGGCGCCGCCCGGACGCGGGAACAGCCTCAGCCCCCACACCTGCGGCAGCAGCGGCGGCAGCCGCGCCCGCCGGCCCTTCCGAGCCCCGCGCTTCAGCGCCGTACGCACCACCTGGAGCCGGACCAGCGCGTACCCGGGGTCGCCGTCCCGGCCGGCCGGCCGGGACGGGATCAGCGGCGCCGGTGTGCGGCCGCGGGGCAGCGCCCGCTGGACCAGGGCGTGCGCGGTGAGCACCCGCCCGCGCCGGCCCGTACCGGAGGGCAGCACCAGGTAGGCGAGCCGGACGAGCCGCGGATAGTGCTCGACGAGCGCGGCCTCGGCCTGCTCGACGGCGACGGCCGGACCGGCCGGACCGGCCGGGGACGGCGGTGCGGCGGGCTGGGCGGCGGCATCCTGTGACTGCACGTTCAGCAGAACGAGCGAATGGGTGGATGGTCACCTGGCTCCGGCACGGATTGAGCGCTGCGGGCGTGGCGTCCGTATCGAAGGCCGAGGGCCCCGCGCCGGGGCTCCGTGCGGCGTGTCGCCGCCACGATGCCGCCGTCAAGGACCGGAGGAACACATGAGGGTGACCCGACCGATGCTCGCGCTGACCGGCGCGGTGGCGGTTCTCGCGCTGGCGGGCTGCGGATCCGGCGGCGGGGGCGAGGACGAGGTGCCGCCCACCGCGACCGGCAGCCTGGAGCACCTGGCCGCCGAGGCGAAGTGCGAGCCGAACATGCAGACCGACGCCGACACCATCCGCCAGGCGCTGTGCGGGAAGGGCGGCGACAAGTACGTCCTCGCCACCTTCGCCACCGACCGCGGCCAGGCCGAGTGGCTCAACACGGCGAAGGACTACGGCGGTTACTACCTGGTGGGCCGCAAGTGGGTGGCGGTCGGCGAGGAGAAGACCGTGACCGCGCTGCGGAGCATGCTCGGCGGGACCATGGAGGAGGGCTCCGAGCACATGAACCCCGGCGGCAGCCACAACCAGGGCGGCCACCACGGCTGACCCGGAGCCTCCGGGCGGAACGAAGGGGCCGGCGGTGGGAGATCCCACCGCCGGCCCCTCCTTCGGCCACCGGGCTACCGGACTACTGGCAGTCCTGGCCGTTGTTGATGCAGTCGACCATCTCGTTCATCAGGTCCTCGTCGAAGAAGTTGATGAAGTCGTTGTGGTCGGTGATCGGCTTGTGCAGCTGCTCCGGGAAGGAGTCCAGCGCGAACGGGTTCACCACTTGCCCGTTCTCGATCCGCGGAGCCGGGATGTTGTCGTACACCAGGCGGACCTGGAGCTGGGGGATGGCCTGGAAGCCGTTCGAGCAGGAGCCGTCCGGCTCGACGAAGTCCATGTGCGTGCGGTGGTTGGCACTGTCGGTGTTCTGGCCGTCCCAGCAGCTCTGGAAGTTGCTGGTGCGCACCACGCTGCTGCCCTCGGGGCAGATCGGGTACTTGTCGATCACCTGCCGGTCCTCGAAGCCGGTGCAGCTCCAACCCGTGTTGGCGTTGTTCAGCCCGTTGGTGAAGGACTTGGCGTCACCGGTGATGATGCGCAGCGCCCGCGGCATCGCGACGACGTCGCTCGTCCGGTTGCCGACGAACTTCAGCTCCGCCTCGGTCGGCGCGACGATCTTGCCGACGTTGCCGTCCTGGCCGCCGCCCGGCTGGTTCTGGTCGATGTCCTGCGTACCGTCCTGGATCCGCAGGACCGGCCAGAAGTACGTCGACCGGTCACCCTGGTTCTGGCAGGTCGTGTCGCCGTTGGCCAGGTCCTCGTCGCTCGCGAAGGCGGTGTTGGCCTGGTTGCCGACGTAGTCGTGCTGGTGCTGCGCACCGTTGCTGACGCCGGGCGCGGCGATCACGTTGTCCGAGTTGCGCAGCTCGTTCTCGTTGGTGCCGCAGTCGGTGGTGAAGGTGCCCGTCGAACCGCCGTCGCCGTTCGCGGCCAGACCGTTGGGCAGGTTGCGGGAGTTCGGCTGGACGTCCTCGATCCTGATGAAGTCGTCCGCGACGGGACCGTTCTGCGCCTGTCCGCCGTTGCCCTGCTCGCCGCCGTTGTCCTGACCGCCACCGTTGTTCTGGCCGCCGCCGTTGTCCTGACCGCCGCCGCCCTGGTCCTGGCCGCCCCCGTTGCCGTTGCCCTGGTCGACGGGCACGCCCTGGCACTGGGCGTACCGGCCGAAGTTGCGCGGCGCCTTGCCGCCCGCCCGGTCGATGTTGATGCCGATGCGGTCCAGGGTGGCCGCCCGCTTGGACTTCAGCGGGCCGAGAATGGCGTTGTCGACGTAGTTCGCGTCGCCCGCCTGGGCCCGGCGGGTCTCCGCGAGGCGCGTGTAGGCGTCCGTGATCTGCCGGTCGAGCGCCGCCAGTTCCTTCGCGACACCCTTGCGGGCGCCGCGCGGCACCCTCGTCAGTTTCTGGCCGACGTCCGGACAGTTGATCGTCGCGACCTGCGCGTTCCGCGACTTGGTCCGGTTGTGGTGACCTCCGTCCTCGTGAGCCGAGGCGTAGAAGTTGGCCCAGACCAGCCCGCCCCCGCCGAGCGCCAGGGCCGCCGCCCCGGCTGTCACCTTGGTCGCCAGCGGCATACGGCGTTTTCTTGTGTTGCGTCCCATGGAACTCCTCTTGACCTTCCTTACGGGGGCATCCCATTGCGGGGCATCGAGCGGCCCGACAGGAGTGAAGCGGCTCCCTTGAGTACGCAAGCCGCCCCACGGGTGTTCACCCGTCCCGCGGATCGATGGAAAGTCAGTACGGCCACATGGGTTTCAACGGGCTCTGGAGCACCGGGAGTTGCGGATCACGCACCCGGGGTGAAGCGACGCGTCCGGTGTCACCGGCTACACCCCCGGAAGGTTCGCGAGCACCTTCGTCTCCACCTCCGGATCGAGCCCCTTGGAGGTCCGGTCCGGCCGCTGGGGCGCGGTGCCGCCGAGCTCCGTCAGCCAGCGCCAGGTGTCGGCCACGGTCTCGCCGACCGGCCGGCAGCGCAGTCCCGTCGCGACCGCCCGGGAGACGTCCGCCGAGTGCAGCGCGCCGTGCAGATCACTGCCCGGCGGCACCCACACCGGCAACTGGGTCCACGGCTCGATGCCCGCGTCGAGGATCACCTCCGGCGCGGCCCACCGCAGTTCGGCCGGGCCGCCGGTCACCCGCGCACAGGCCTCCAGCAGCTCACCCGTCGTCGCGTGCCCCTGCGGGGAGATCAGGTTGTACGGCCCGCTCAGCCGCTGCTCGGCCGCGCCGAGGACCCACTCCGCGAGGTCCCGGACGTCGACGTACTGCAGGGGCAGCTCGCGCGGGCCCGGCGCGAGGACCGGGCCGCCGCGCGCCATCCGGTTCAGCCACCAGGGCAGCCGTCCCACGTTCTCGTACGGCCCGAGGATCAGCCCGGCCCGTACCAGCAGCGACCGGTCCGCGCCGAAGGCGTCCACGGCGGCCAGCTCCCCGCCCCGCTTGTCCCGCGCGTAGTCCGTGAGGTCCGCGTCGGCGGAGGCGCCCTCCACCACCGGAGCCTGCTCGGTGTACCCGGCGGGCGGCGCCCACGCGTACACCGAGCAGCTCGACACGTACACGTACCGTCCGGCGCGGCCCCGCAGCAGCCGCGCCGCGTCCCGCACCGCGCGCGGCGCGCCCGACCAGGTGTCGACGACGACGTCCCACTCCCCGGGGTCCTCGTCGAGCGCGGCCAGGCCGTCGGGCGCGGTGCGGTCGCCCAGCAGCGTCCGCACCCCCGGGGGCGCCTCGTGCCGACCCCGGTGGAAGACGGTCACCTCCCAGCCCCGCCCCACGGCCGCCTCGGCGACGGCCCGGCCCGCGAACTCCGTACCACCCAGCAACAGAAGTCTCATACGGGCGACTCTGCCCGTCCGGGCGGCGTGAGGGAACGGGAATCTGCTGACGGCAGACGGGGCCGTGCAGCTCAGCGCCCGGCCGGCGGAACGTACTTGTAGCCGACCCGGCGGACCGTGCGGATCGTGTCCCGGTGCCCGGGACCCAGCTTGCGGCGCAGCCGGGCGATGTGGACGTCGACGGTACGGCCGTCGCCGACGTGCCCGTAGCCCCACACCGTGCTGACCAGCCGGTCCCGGGTGTGCACGTGGCCCGGGTGCGCCACCAGATGGGCGAGCAGCTCGAACTCCAGGTACGTCAGGTCGAGGTGACGTCCGTCCACCTCGGCGGTGCGCTGCACGGTGTCGACCCGGATCAGGGGGTCGCCGGCCGGCTGACCGGCCGGTCCGGGCACGTGCGGCGGGAACGGCGGCTGCCGGTCGGCGGGGACCAGGACCAGGTAGCCGACCATCGGGGGCTGCCCGGGCAGCACGGGCACGGCGCTCGGCGGTGCGGGCAGCCAGGTGGCGCCGGGCGGCAGCAGATCCGCGACCGTCACCACCTCGTTCCGGTCGACGGCACGCAGCCGGGGCGGGGCGGTTGTGCTGGAGGAGGAAGGAACGGAGGACAGGGGACGGGTGGTCGCCATGAGAGGTCAGCTCTTTCGCGCGAAGGGTTCGTCGAGGACGTACGCGGTGCGCGGCGGCCGAAGGCCGGGAAGACGTCCGGGCGTTACGGGGCCGTCGCGTTCGTCGAGCGACAACACACCCGGTCGAAGTCGTGGTGCTGACGGGAAGGCCAGAACGGCTCGAGGTCGCACTGACCCCTCGCGTCGCTCTTCCCGTGGCCGGCCATGCCCCCATTGAAGCAGACGCCACGAGGGGCGCCCACCGGAATCGGCGGACGCCCCTCGGGAGGCCGGCGGTACGGATCAGATCCGGCCGGCCTTCTCCAGCGCGGTGCAGCACGTGTCGACCAGCAGGCGGGTCACCACGTACGGGTCGACGTTGGCGTTGGGACGGCGGTCCTCGATGTAGCCCCTGCCGTCCTTCTCGACCTGCCACGGGATACGGACGGAGGCGCCGCGGTCGGAGACGCCGTAGGAGTACTCGTTCCACGGGGCGGTCTCGTGCAGGCCGGTGAGACGGTCGTCGATGCCGGCGCCGTAGTTCTTCACGTGGTCCATCGGCTTGGAGCCGTCACCGAGCGACTCGCACGCGGTGATGATCGCGTCGTAGCCCTCGCGCATGGCCTTGGTGGAGAAGTTGGTGTGCGCGCCCGCGCCGTTCCAGTCGCCCTTGACCGGCTTGGGGTCCAGGGTGGCGGAGACCTCGAAGTCCTCGGCGGTGCGGTAGAGCAGCCAGCGGGCCACCCACAGCTGGTCGGAGACCTCCAGCGGGGCCAGCGGGCCGACCTGGAACTCCCACTGGCCGGGCATGACCTCGGCGTTGATGCCGGAGATGCCGAGACCGGCCTTCAGGCAGTTGTCCAGGTGCGCCTCGACGACGTCCCGGCCGAAGATCTCGTCCGAGCCGACACCGCAGTAGTAGCCGCCCTGCGCGGCCGGGAAACCGCCCTCGGGGAAGCCCAGCGGGCGGGCGCCCTTGAAGAAGGTGTACTCCTGCTCGATGCCGAAGACCGGCTCCTGGGCGGCGAACTTCTCCGCGACCTCGGCCAGCGCGGCCCGGGTGTTGGACTCGTGCGGCGTCAGGTCCGTGTTCAGGACCTCGCACAGCACCAGGACGTCGTCACCGCCGCGGATGGGGTCCGGGCAGACGAAGACCGGGCTGAGCACGCAGTCGGAGGCGTGCCCCTTGGCCTGGTTGGTGGAGGACCCGTCGAAGCCCCAGATCGGCAGGTCCGCGCCCTTGGCGTCGTCGCTCAGGATCTTCGTCTTGGAACGCAGCTTGGCGGTCGGCTCGGTGCCGTCGATCCAGATGTACTCGGCCTTGAAGCTCACGGTCCACATCCTTCGGGGGTGGGTCTGGCGCTTGCGCGGGTGCTGCGGCGCTGCGGCACCGGAGCGCCGCCGTCGATGTCACGCAGCCTGTCAACAGGCGATTTCCCGGCCATTGCCCGTATGTGAACCCCGTGTTACCTGACATGACCGTGCCCCTCGCCGCCCTGTGAGGGGGAGCGGGGGAGGGGCACGGTGCAGGCGAGGGGACGCGAAGGGGCCCGCTGCTCCCGACCGTGAGCAGCGGGCCCCGCCGAGGGGAATCCGGGCCTCACCCCACCTTCTCGATCACCGCGCGGCGGATCACGAACTTGCCGGCCTCGCGGACCTGTTCGTAGGCGGCGTTGTTGAGCAGCACACAGCTGCCGGACACCCCGGTGACCTCCACCGTCGTGGACTTGTTGTTGTCCAGGTTGGTGACCTTCAGCTTCGTGCCGGCCGGGAACTGGTTGCTGGACGCAGCCGGGGCGCCGTCCTCACCGGAGAGGGTGACGGTCGACCCGTTGCACACCTGCTCGCCGGAGGCCTGCCCGGCGTTCCCGCCCTGGTCGCCGGCGGCCGGCTGCGAGGGCGCGGGCTGGGCCGGCTGCTCCGGCTGCGCGGACTGGGAGCCCTGAGCCGACTCCCCCACCGTGCACCCGGACGCCTCCTGCTGGACCCGGATCTGTGCGATGACCGCCTCGCGGTTGGCGATCCGCGCCTCGGACTGCGCGTCGGGCTTGGCCCGCTGGCCCTCGATGAACCTCTCGTTGTTGCCGAGCGCGGTGGCCAGGCCCTGGCAGACCGTCGAGTCCGCCGCCGACTTGGTGGTGGCCGCCGGCGGGGTGGCGTTCGACGTGGTCGCCATGACGACGGCTCCGCCTCCCGCCACCGTGGCGGCGCTCAGCAGCAGCGCGAGCTTCTTCTTCGGACCGAGACTTCTCCTGCGCGACATGCGCGCCTCCTGAAGAGGTAGGGGAGCGTACGCCGCTATGTACGAGATACCGAACGGAGTTACTCAGCGGTCGGGTCAAGTCACCGAAGTGGCTTGCGTCACAGGGGCGTTCAGCGGGAGAGGGCGTCCCGTACGGCCTCCTCCGTGCGGGCCACGACCGCCGTGCCGTCGTCCGCCGTGATGATCGGACGCTGGATCAGCCGGGGGTGTGCGGCGAGCGCCGCGATCCACCGCTCCCGCGCACCGGCGTCCCGCGCCCACTCCCCGATCCCCAGCTCCCCGGCCTCGGCCTCCTGGGTCCGCGTGATGTCCCACGGCTCCAGCCCGAGCCGCTCCAGCACCTCCCGGATCTCCTCTTCGCCGGGCACCTCCTCCAGATACCGCCGCACGGTGTACTCGGCCCCCTCGGCGTCGAGCAGGCTGATGGCGCTGCGGCACTTGGAACAGGCGGGATTGATCCAGATCTCCATACCCGACACCGTACGCCGTCCCCCCGGTTGTTCGAATTCCAGACCGCCTCGCGCATGCCGTGCGGAACCCCTCTGACACCACAACAAAACCCATACCCACCAGCGCATTTGCCGACCGCTTCGGGTCTGCTGAATGTCAGTGCCGGCCGGTAGAATGGAAGCAGTGTTCGAGAGAGTCGCCGGGGTCGTCGTGGACCCCGGCCGACCGTCCCGACCGCGACAGGAGGATGCCGTGCCCGCTGCCGCACTGAAGCCGAAGCCCCTGCCCACCCAGTCCACCGCGAAGCGTCCCGTACTGCTGGAGCTGCCCTGCGCCCCGGTGGAGAAGCGCCCGCTGCCCGCGGGCCGCCCGCGCGAGTGGTACGTCACGCACAACCGCCGGCTCAAGGCGATGCGCCTCGCCATCGCCCTGCTCGACTCCGGCGTCTACCTGCCGAGCCAGGCCCGCAACGAGAAGATCCGCTCCACGGCGGCCCTCATCGGCGTCCACCCCCCGTCGGACACCACCTGCCACATGGTCCGCGCCTTCATGCGCTACAACCGCTGAGCCCCGGAACCGACACCGGGCGCCCCACCCCAGGGGCGCCCGGTGTCGGTCCGGTGCGGGATTCAGTACGACCGGAAGTTGATGTAGCCGAGCAGGACGATCACTGCGGCGACGCAGCCGAGTACCACCGCCGTCGAGACCCAGGACGAGCGGCCGGAGGAGCCCCGGTGGTCCGGCTCACCGCGGAAGGGGACCGGTCCGGGCGGGTTCTCCTTCCAGCGCGCGGCGAGCATCCGGGCGCGGGCCGACGGCTCCTTGTGCTCCGCACCGTCCGCCCACTTGATGGTGAACTCCCGCTCCTCGTCGTCCCTTTCGGACATCCCCGTGACCTCTCTCGAACAACAGTGTCAGATCCAGGATCCCTCCCCGGGCCCGCAGAGGGAAGCTTTCCGGACAGCCGGAACACGTCGGAACCCCGTCGCCCGTCCCCCCGCAACGCTGCTACGGTGCGCCGATGTCATCGATCAAGAAGTTCCAGGTCACCTTCGACTGCGCGGAACCCGAGCGGCTCGCCCGGTTCTGGTGCGAGGTGCTGGGGTATGTGGTGCCGCCGCCGCCCGAGGGGTTCGCCACGTGGGAGGAGTACGACCGGTCGTTGTCGCCCCAGCACCAGGGGGAGGGGTTCGCCTGCGTGGATCCCTCGGGAGTGGGGCCGCGGCTGTACTTCCAGCGTGTTCCCGAGGGCAAGACCGTCAAGAACCGGGTGCATCTCGACGTACGGGCCGGTACCGGGCTCGTGGGGGAGGAGCGGCTCGCCGCGCTCAAGGCCGAGTGCGAGCGGCTGGTCGCGCTCGGCGCGGAGTGCGAGCGGGTGATGGTCGCCGATGCCGACTACGAGTCGTGCATCGTGATGCGGGACATCGAGGGCAACGAGTTCTGCCTCGACTGAGGACCCCGGGAAGGCCGTCGGCCGGCCCTCCCGGAGGAGGACCGGCCGACGGACCGGGGCAGCGGGCGCGCTCCCCGGTGCGGGGATCACACGTCGAAGTACAGCTCGAACTCGTGCGGGTGCGGGCGGAGCTGGAGCGGGGCGATCTCGTTCTGGCGCTTGAAGTCGATCCACGTCTCGATCAGGTCCGGCGTGAACACGTCGCCCTGGAGGAGGAACTCGTGGTCGGCCTCGAGGCGGTCGAGGACCGCGCCGAGGGAGGTCGGGACCTGGGCCACGTTGGCGTGCTCCTCGGGAGCCAGCTCGTAGAGGTCCTTGTCGATCGGCTCGGCCGGCTCGATCTTGTTCTTGATGCCGTCCAGGCCCGCGAGGAGCAGGGCGGAGAAGGCCAGGTACGGGTTGCCGGAGGCGTCGGGCGCGCGGAACTCCACGCGCTTGGCCTTCGGGTTGGAGCCGGTGATCGGGATGCGCATCGCGGCGGAGCGGTTGCGCTGCGAGTACACCAGGTTCACCGGGGCCTCGAAGCCCGGCACCAGACGGTGGTACGAGTTCACCGTCGGGTTGGTGAAGGCCAGCAGCGACGGCGCGTGCCTGAGGATGCCGCCGATGTAGTAGCGGGCCGTGTCCGACAGGCCGGCGTAGCCCTGCTCGTCGTAGAAGAGCGGCTCGCCGCCCGTCCACAGCGACTGGTGGACGTGCATGCCGGAGCCGTTGTCACCGAAGATCGGCTTGGGCATGAAGGTCGCGGTCTTGCCGTTGCGCCAGGCGACGTTCTTGATGATGTACTTGAAGAGCTGCAGGTCGTCGGCGGCGGCGAGCAGCGTGTTGAACCTGTAGTTGATCTCCGCCTGGCCGGCGGTGCCCACCTCGTGGTGCTGGCGCTCGACCTTCAGGCCCGCCGCGGCCAGCTCCAGGGACATCTCGGCGCGCAGGTCGGCGAAGTGGTCGACCGGCGGGACCGGGAAGTAGCCGCCCTTGTAGCGGACCTTGTAACCGCGGTTGTCCTCCAGCGCGCCGGTGTTCCAGGCGCCCGCCTCCGAGTCGATGTGGTAGAACGACTCGTTCTCGGAGGTCTTGAAGCGCACGCTGTCGAAGACGTAGAACTCGGCCTCGGGCCCGAAGTACGCGGTGTCGGCGATCCCCGTGGAGGCCAGGTACGCCTCGGCCTTCCTGGCCACGTTGCGCGGGTCGCGGGAGTACGCCTCGCCCGTGATCGGGTCGTGGATGAAGAAGTTGACGTTCAGCGTCTTGTCACGGCGGAACGGGTCGAGCCGGGCGGTCGACAGGTCCGCGCGCAGCGACATGTCGGACTCGTGGATGGCCTGGAACCCGCGGATCGACGATCCGTCGAACGCCAGCTCCTCGTCGGGGTCGAACGCCTCGGCGGGGATCGTGACGTGCTGCATCACGCCCGGGAGGTCGCAGAACCGGACGTCGATGAACTTGACGTCCTCGTCCACGAGGTACTTCTTGGCGTCGTCGGCGTTCTGGAACATCCAGCTCCTCCTACTCCCGACCGTCCCGCCGGGGTGGTAGATCGTTCGTGCGGCCAGTGCGGGTGGCACACGCTGCACTCGACCCTAGGGACGGGTCATTTCTCGTGCGTGACCCATTTGTTTCGCACAAGTTAACCGGGCCCTCTCCCACGGTAGCCCCGACGCACCCCGCCGTCCCCCGGTCATTTCCGGGCGCAGTACCGTGGACGGGTGGACAACAGGCAAGCAATCGGATCATGGCTCTCCGGCCCGCGCGCGGCCCTGGAGGACGCCGGTGCCGACTTCGGTTACCGGGGCGAGCAGCTCGGGCTGCCGCAGGACGGACCGGGCTCGATCGCGCGCCCCGGCCGCAGGATCGGCGCCCTCGCCGTGGACTGGGGTCTGTGCATGCTGATCGCATACGGTCTGATCACCGACGGCTACGACGGACAGGCGACCGGCAACTGGGCGCTGCTGGTGTTCCTGGTGCTGAGCATCCTGACCGTCGGCACGGTCGGGTTCACCCCGGGCAAGCGCCTGTTCGGACTGCGGGTCGTCGCCCTCGACACCGGCCGGGTCCAGCCGCTGCGCGCCCTGGTGCGCTCGATCCTGCTGTGCCTCGCCGTTCCCGCCCTCATCTGGGACCGCGACGGGCGCGGTCTGCACGACCGGCTGGCGCGCACGGTCGAGGTGCGGATCTGACCTCCTCGGCCACTGACGCGGAGTCGGAGTACGACGACGGGGGCGCCGGAAGTGATTCCGGCGCCCCCGTCGTCGTACTCCGCGAAGAGGTGGGAGAGGCTCAGCGGCCCCGCTGGCCGCCGCCGCCCTTCGGCAGCTTCATGCCCTTGGGCATCGGGCCCTTGGGGAGCGGCATGTTGCTCATCAGGTCGCCCAGGGCGCGCAGCCGGTCGTTGGTCACGGTGACCTGCGGGCCGGAGAGCACGCGCGGCAGCTTGAGCATGGTCGTGCGCAGCTTCTTCAGCTCGACCTGGCCCTCGCCCGTGCCCACGATCAGGTCGTGCACCGGGACGTCCGCGACGATGCGGTTCATCTTCTTCTTCTCGGCGGCCAGCAGGCTCTTCACCCGGTTCGGGTTGCCCTCGGCGATCAGCACGATGCCGGCCTTGCCGACCGCGCGGTGCACCACGTCCTGGCTGCGGTTCATCGCCACCGCCGGGGTCGTCGTCCAGCCCCGGCCGATGTTGTCGAGCACGGCCGCGGCGGCGCCCGGCTGTCCCTCCATCTGCCCGAAGGCCGCCCGCTCGGCCCGGCGCCCGAACACGATCGCCGTCGCGAGGAAGGCGAGCAGGAAGCCCAGGATGCCGAGATAGATGGGGTGCCCGATCAAGAAACCGATCGCGAGGAAGACACCGAAGGTGACGATTCCGACAGCCGCGAGTACAAGACCGATCTTCTTGTCGGCCCTGCGGGTCATCTTGTAGGTCAGGGCGATCTGCTTCAGTCGCCCGGGGTTCGCAGCGTCCGCTGCGGTTTCCTTCCTCGCCATGCCTGAAGTCTACGTGCCCCCCGGAGCGCGTTCGACGGCAGTGCCGGAGGCGAGGGGGTGTCAGGGACGGGGGGACACGGTCCGGTCGAGCACGCGCTGGGTCTCGACCCGGTCCTTGGCGCGACGGCGGTCCTCGAGCACGGAGGTCCAGGCGTTGCGGCGGGCGGTGCGCTGACCGCCGCTCATCAGCAGCGACTCGACGGCGCGCAGTGCGGTGGTGAAGGACGGGATGGCGGTGGCGCGGACGGGCGCGGCCTGCATGGTGGAGGTCTCCCTCGGTGCGGGCGGGCAGAAGGGTACGTGCGGTGATTCCAGGCTCACTGACTGGTGTTACCAGGGCGTGACCAGCCGGTCAAACAGGCATGAAGCCCCGGTGGGGGGTCCCGGAACGCCGACGCGGTCCCGACCTGTGCCCTCATCTGCGAGGACGGTCGGGACCGCGTTCTCTCGGCCATTACCGGCCGGTAGGGCCTTGTGCGTGAATTCACAGGCGCCGGCCGGTGCCCTGTCCGGCCGTTCCGGGCCCGCTTCAGACGGCCTGGGAGGCCACGTACGCGCCGCCCCGCTGCGGAGCGGCCGATTCACGCAGCTCGACGGCCATCCGGTACAGACGGCCGGCGCGGTACGAGGAGCGGACCAGTGGGCCGGACATCACCCCGGAGAAGCCGATCTGCTCGGCCTCCTCCTTCAGCTCCACGAACTCGTGCGGCTTCACCCAGCGCTCCACGGGGTGGTGGCGCACGGAGGGCCGCAGGTACTGGGTGATGGTGATCAGTTCGCAGCCGGCCTCGTGCAGCTGCTTCAGCGCCTCGCTGACCTCCTCGCGGGTCTCGCCCATGCCGAGGATCAGGTTGGACTTGGTGACCAGGCCGTAGTCACGGGCCTCGGTGATCACCTTCAGGGAACGGTCGTAGCGGAAGCCGGGACGGATCCGCTTGAAGATCCGGGGCACCGTCTCGACGTTGTGCGCGAAGACCTCGGGGCGGGAGGAGAAGACCTCCGCCAGCTGCTCCGGCACGGCGTTGAAGTCGGGGGCCAGCAGCTCGACCTTGGTGCGGCCGTCCGCGCGGTCCGCCGTCTGCGCGTGGATCTGGCGCACGGTCTCCGCGTACAGCCAGGCGCCGCCGTCCTCCAGGTCGTCGCGGGCGACGCCGGTGATGGTGGCGTAGTTCAGGTCCATGGTGACGACCGACTCGCCCACCCGGCGCGGCTCGTCACGGTCGAGGGCCTCGGGCTTGCCGGTGTCGATCTGGCAGAAGTCGCAGCGCCGGGTGCACTGGTCGCCGCCGATGAGGAAGGTCGCCTCGCGGTCCTCCCAGCACTCGTAGATGTTGGGACAGCCGGCTTCCTGGCAGACCGTGTGCAGCCCCTCGCTCTTCACGAGGTTCTGCATCTTGGTGTACTCGGGGCCCATTTTCGCCCGGGTCTTGATCCACTCGGGCTTGCGCTCGATGGGGGTCTGGCTGTTGCGGACCTCCAGGCGCAGCATCTTGCGTCCGTCGGGTGCGACTGCGGACACGACCGGCTCCCTAGCGATTGATTCTTCGGCGTTCATAAGGGTACGCCCGTTGATTTGAAACCCGGCGTGGGTGTGTGCGGGGGTCTGTGCTCAGACCGGTGTCTTCTCGACGACCCGGGGTTTGAGGTCCGCGTTCTCCAGGATGTCCCGGAGGTGGCGTTCCGCGACGGGGAGGACCTCGGCGATCGTGATGTCGCGGCCCAGCTCGTTCGCCAGGGAGGCCACGCCCGCGTCGCGGATGCCGCACGGGATGATCCTGTCGAACCACTTGTTGTCGGGGTTCACGTTCAGCGCGAAGCCGTGCATCGTGACGCCCTTGGCCACCCGGATGCCGATCGCGGCGATCTTGCGGTCCTCGCGGCGCTGGCCGGCGTTGGACGGCGCGTACTCCGGACCGTTGAGGCGGGGGTCGAACTCGTCGTCCTGGAGCCGGGGGTCGAAGTCCAGGGAGAGCCCGCCGAGCGCCGGGCGCCGCTCCACCGGGTCGCCCAGCACCCACACCCCGCTGCGGCCCTCGATCCGGGTGGTCTCCAGACCGAACTCCGCGCACGTACGGATCAGGGCCTCCTCCAGGCGCCGGACGTGGGCGACCACGTCCACCGGGCGGGGGAGCTTCTGGATCGGGTAACCGACCAGCTGGCCGGGGCCGTGCCAGGTGATCTTGCCGCCGCGGTCCACGTCGATGACGGGGGTGCCGTCGAGGGGGCGCTCGCTCGCCTCGGTGCGCCGGCCGGCCGTGTAGACCGGGGGGTGCTCCAGGAGGATCACGGTGTCGGGCGCCTCGTCGGCGAACCGTGCCGCGTGCACCCGGCGCTGCTCGTCCCAGGCCCGCTGATAGTCGACGGCCTCGGCCCCGAAGCCCATCCGGACGAACCGCAACTCACTCACGGCGAAGCGCCTCCCTAGAAGGTCGTCAGGCGCGAAACGCGCCCACGCCACTGTACGACCGTCCGGCCGGTTCCCGATCGGCAGGCGAGCAGCGGCCGGCGCGGGGTGCCGGAGCGGGGCCGGGTCGCCGCCCGCCCGTCAGCCTGTCGGCCAATCCTCACACGATCGGATGAATGATGGTCGATACCCGCAATCGGGTGCTTACTCTCCGCTACATTCGCGCCGTCCATGAGGCCATAAGGGCTGCTCACACGCAATCCGGGCACACCCGTAGCCGGAAGGCAGGAGACCGCACCGCAGATGACGGAACGACCCGCGCAGCGCACGCCCAACCGACAGCTCGCCGCGCTCATCGCAGAAGCGGGGTTCTCCAACGCGGGACTCGCCCGTCGCGTGGACCAGCTCGGTCTCGAACACGGGCTCGACCTGAGATACGACAAGACCTCCGTCACCCGCTGGCTGCGCGGACAGCAGCCGCGCGGGACGACACCGGCGCTGATCGCCGAGGTCTTCACCCGGCGCCTGGGACGCCGGCTGACCGCCCAGGACCTGGGGCTGGACGCCTGCGCTCCCGTCTACGCGGGGCTGGAGTTCGCGGCCGGCCCCGAGGAGGCCGTCGACATCGTCAGCGGGCTGTGGCGGAAGGACTCCGGCAGCCATGCCGAGCTGCGCAAGATCGCCTTCACCGCGGCGGGGCTGGTGGTGCCGAGCCGGGACTGGCTCATCGGACGCGCCGACGAGAAGGTGGCCCGCGCGGAGCCGCCGGCCCGGGTGCCCGCCCAGGGGCGCCCCGGGCCCCGGCCCCTCGTCCCCGCCGACCTCCTCGCCCGCAGGGGGCGCGGTACCGCCGAACGGGGGCCGGGGCAGCGGGTCACCGGCGGCGACATCGCCGCGCTGCGGTCGGTCGGCGAGCTGTTCCGCACCCTCGACGACGCCTACGGGGGCGGGCACGCCCGCCAGGCCCTCGTGCGGTACCTGGAGCACGAGTGCGAGCCGATGCTGCGGGGCACCTACGGCGAGCAGACGGGCCGCCGCCTGTTCGCCGCCGCCGCGGACCTGACCCGGCTGGCCGGGTGGACCTCGTACGACATCGCCGCGCACGGGCTCGCGCAGCGCTACTTCGTGCAGGCGCTGCGGCTCGCGCAGGCGGCGGGGGACCGGGCCTACGGTGCGTACGTCCTGGTCACCATGAGCCGGCAGGCCGTCTACCTCGGCCACGGGCGGGAGGCGGTGCAGCTGGCGCGGGTCGCCCAGCAGGGGGCGGGGGGTTCCGCGCCGGCCGCCGTGCAGTCGCTGCTGCACGCCGCCGAGGCGCGGGGGCACGCGGTGCTCGGGGAGGTACGGGCGTCCACCGCGGCGCTGGTCCGCGCGGAACGCGCGCTGGAGAGCGCGCGGCCCGGGGACGAGGTGCCGCACTGGGCGCGCTTCTTCGACGAGGCACAGCTCGCGGACGAGTTCGGCCACTGTCACCGGGACCTTCAGCAGTTCCGGGCCGCCGCGCAGCACGCGGAGCGCTCGCTGCAGCTGCGTGCGCCGGGGTACGCCCGGAGCAGGCTGCTCTGCCGGATGGTCCTGGCGACCGCGCGGCTGGGCCTCGGCGAGCTCGACCAGGCGTGCCAGCTGGCGGCGGAGGCCGCGGGGCAGGCGGCCGAGATGCGCTCCGTACGGGCCCTGGAGTACGTCCGCGACTTCGAACGCAAACTGGAGCCCTACCGCGACGCCACCCCGGTCCGCACCTACCGGGACAGAGTCTCAGCCCATGCCTAGCTCCCGCCCTCCGCGGGCAGTCGTGCCCCCCCAGAGGGGGTACCCCCGGGGCGGCACGGGTGGGCGCGCGGCACCCCGCACACGCCGGGCTGCGCAACCACCCCCGCCCCGCACCAACACGGTCCACCCCCTGCCACCGCCCGCCGACCACCCCCCTCACGCCGCCGCCGCCCGAGCACTCGACACCTGCTCCGCCGTATGCAGCGATCCCCCCACTCCCAGATCCCCCAGCAACGCCCCCACCGCCCGCCGAGCCGACCGCAACGCCCCCTCCACGGACCCCGTCTCCCGGTGATCCCCGCACACGTACAGCCCCGCCAGCAACCGCACCGGCCGCCGCAGATCGTGCGGCGGGCGCATCCGCGGCACCGCCTCCGCGGTATGACGCACCGCCAGCGTCTCCCACCGCGCCGTGGACACCCCGTACAGCCGTGCCAGATGCATCCGCACCGCCGTGTCCACTCCCGGAGTCGCCGGCCCCAGCACCGTGGAGGTCACCAGCGTGCGGCCGGCCGGCGCGCGGGACGGGTCGACCGCGCTGACGACCGCCGTGTGCGCCACCGGCCCGCCCCGGTCCGCGTCCAGCAGCAGCGAGGCACCCGTCGCCGGAACCTCGTCGGTCGTGTGGTGCACCACCGTCACCGGGTGGAAGCCCGGCACCCGCAGCCCGGGCAGCAGTTCCGCCGCCGCCCGCGCCCCCGTCGCGACCAGCACCGCGCCGCACCGGAACTCACCGTGCTCCGCGGTGGTGACCGAGGTGGTCGACACGGACGTGACCCGCACCCCCGTGTGCACCGTGCCCGGCGGCAGCGACCGTGCCAGCCGCTGCGGCAGCGCCTCCGCGCCGCCCTCCGGCAGACACAGCCGCCCGCTCGCGAAGGCGTGCAGCGCCAGATCCGCGCACCGGCTGGAGGTCGTGAGCTCCGGGTCGCACAACAGCGCGGCGAGCAGCGGGCGCAGGAAGCCGTCGACGGTGCGGGCGGGCAGGCCCCGGGCCGCCAGCGCCTCGGCGGCGGGCAGTTCGGGCCGCGCCAGCAGCCGTTCGACGGGCGTGCCCGCGAGCCGGGTCAGCGCCGCCCCCAGCCGGGCCTGGTCCACCGCCGTGCCCAGCGGGGCGCCGCTGCGGCTGCGCGGCACGGACACCTGCCGCCCCGGCACCGCCACCGGCCTCCTGGGCCCGGCCCCCGGCCGGGGAGCGCTCGCCAGGGCGCGCACCGCATGCAGTGCGCCCCGCGCGCCGCGCGCCCCCGGCTGCACGCCGGCGCGATGGTGCCGCCCGTCGCTGTGCAGCAGGACCCCGGGCTCGAAGGGCTTCAGCACGAGCCCGTCGAGCCCCGGAGTCTCCCGCAGCGCGGGATACGCCGTGGACAGCAACCGGCCGATCCGGTCGAGCCGGAAGCCGTCGATCTTCTCGGTCGCCATGCGGCCGCCCACCTCATGGGCCGCCTCCAAAACGACGGTGGTGACTCCTGCGCTGGTCAGTCGTCGCGCCGCGGAGAGTCCGGCGATCCCGGCTCCCACGACGACGACGTCCGCCTGGTACGTGGGCTCAAGCACGTGCCCCTCCTCGAGGTTGCGCGGGCGCTGGAGACGTCATGCCCTCAACAGGCCCCAGGGATACCCGAGTTCTGGTCGAGGTTAGGTCCGTGACCGGCCACCGGGTCAGTCGCGCATGGACAGTGCACGGGCGCACGACGGTCGCATACGCACGTCGAATGGGCACGATGAGGTCGCAGGGGGCTCAGTTCCGTATACGGAGCGGTCGAATACGATCGCGACCGCTCACAGTGCGGCGCGCACCGCGTCCTCGATCCGCGGGAACGCGAACCGGAAGCCCGACTCCAGCAGCCGCGCCGGCAGCACCCGGGCGCTGCCTAGCACATCCCCCGCCATCTCGCCCAGGACCGTCCGCAGCACCGGCGCCGGCACCGCGAACACCGCGGGCCGGCGCAGCACACGGGCCATCGCCCCGGTGATCTCACGGTTGGTCACCGGATGGGGGGCCGTCAGATTGAACGGGCCGGACAGCCCGCCGGTGTCCAGGAGATGACGCAGCGCCGCCACCTCGTCGTGCAGCGCGATGAACGACCAGTACTGACGTCCGTCGCCCATCCGCCCGCCCAGTCCGGCCCGGAAGAGCGGGAACAGCCTGCCCCACGCGCCGCCCCCGCGCGCCACCACCAGACCGGTCCGCGCGAACACCGTCCGCACGCCCGCGTCCCGCGCGGGCGCCGCCGCGGCCTCCCACTCCACGCACACGCGCGGCAGAAAGCCCTCACCCGGCGGCGCGCTCTCGTCCACCGGCCGGTCACCGGTCTCGCCGTAGTAGCCGATCGCGCTGCCGTTCAGGAACACCCGGGGCCGTACGTCCTCGGGCAGCGCGGCGACCGCCCCGGCGAGCGCGGCCGTGCCCCGCACCCGGCCGGCGCGGATCCGCTCCTTGTAGGCGTCCGTCCAGCGGCGGCTGCCGACGCCCGCCCCCGCCAGATTCACCACCGCGTCGCACCCGGCCAGCCCGGCCGCGTCCACGGACCCCCGCTCCGGGTCCCACCGGACCTCGCCGGCCGACCGGGGCGCACCCCGCACCAGGCGGACCACCGTGTGCCCGTCGGCCGTCAGGGACCGTGCCAGGGCACCGCCGATCAGCCCGGACGCCCCGGCCACCGCGATTCGCGAACGCTCCATGGCGCCCATCCTGCCCCGCCCGGCCCGGACGGCACGGCCGGGGCCACGGCGCACCGCCGTACAGTGACCCTCATGCCCGAGCCGTTCATACGCGTCGCCCGCCCCGAGGACGAGGGCGAACTGGCCCTCCTCGACCGCGAGACGTGGTCCCACCTGCACGCCGTGACCCCGCCGCCGCAGCCGCCGTACGAGACCTTCTTCAGCGAGCGTTCCGGCCCCCGGGACCACCGGGTCGCCGAGCACGGGGGGCGGCTCGCCGGCTACGTCCGCATCGGCCCTCCCACCGAACTCGCCTCCAACCGGCACGTGCAGCAGATCCGCGGCCTCGCGGTGGCGGAGCGGGCCCGCGGTCTCGGCCTGGGCCGGGCCCTGGTACGGGCCGCCGTCGAGGAGGCCCGGGAGCGCGGCGCCCGCCGGATCACCCTGCGCGTGCTCGGCCACAACACCGTCGCCCGCACGCTGTACGAGTCCGAGGGCTTCGTGGTGGAAGGCGTGCAGCCGGAGGAGTTCCTCCTCGGCGGCGCCTACGTCGACGACGTCATGATGGGCCGTTCGCTGCTCTGACCGCGCCGTCCTCGGCTACGAGGCCACCACGTCGCCCGTGTCCACCGGAGCCGTCGCGTCCGCGGCGCGCTCGGCGTCGCTCGCGACCTCGTCCGCCGTCAGGACGTAACCGGTCCGGGCGTCCGTCGTGGAACGCGCGAACACCACCCCGAACACCCGGCCGTCGGTGGTCAGCAGCGGACCGCCGGAGTTGCCGGGGCGGACCGTGGAGCGGATGGAGTAGATCTCGCGGGTGACCGGCGCGTCGTTGTAGATGTTCTGCCCCCTGGCCTGGAGCCGGCTCGCCACCGTCGCCGCCTGGAGGTTCAGGTCGCCGTCCTGCGGATAGCCCGCCACGACCGCCGAATCACCGCGCCCCGCGTCGTCCACGAACTCCAGCACCGGAGCCCGCAGACCCGGCACGTACAGCACGGCCACGTCCTTGCGCGGATCGAAGAGCACCACCCGCGCCTCGTACGTCCGCCCGACCCCGCCCACGCGCACGGTCGGCTCGTCGATGCCCGCCACCACGTGGGCGTTGGTCATCACACGCTCCCGCGCGTACACGAACCCGCTCCCCTCACGGCCCTGGGCGCCCGCCACCCCCTCGACCTTCACCGTGCTGCGCTGCGCCGCGCGGGTCGCCGCCGCGGTCACGCTGTCGCCGGAGGGCTCGGCGACCTCGGCGGTCGACTCGTTCTCGAACGGGTTGAACACCTGCGGGAAACCCGCCTCGGTCAGCGCCGAGGTCGCCCGCGAGAACCAGCCCGGAGTGGTCTCCGGCATCACGTCCTGCACCGCGCCCAGCAGCCGGGAGTCCCGGATCGCCGACGTCACCAGCGGGGAGGAGGACGCGCCCAGCACGCTCGCCGCCACCCACGCCACGATCAGCACGGCCACCGAGTTGGCCACCGCCCCGCCGAGTCCGTCCGCCACCCTCAGCGGGCCCCGGTCCAGCTCCCGCCGCAGCCGGAGCGCCAGCCGGCCCGCCAGTTCATGACCCACCACGGCCGGCAGCAGCACCGTGAGCACGGCCGTCACCGTCGCCCGCGTCGTCCCCGCCGTCACCAGGTCCATGACCCACGGCAGGATCCACACACCGATGACCGCACCGCCCACGAAACCGGCCAGTGAGACACAGCCGGCCAGCAGCCCGCGCCGGTAACCGGACGCCGCGTAGGCCAGGACGACCAGCAACAGCAGGATGTCGAGCAGGTCCACGCACGCCGCCTTTCTCTCGGGTCCACCTATACGTGGGGGAAGGGGCCCGGTGATCAGCCACGCGCGCGACGGCCGCCGGGCAGCGGCCACGCACGCGTGTACCGGGGAAAACGTCACGGACCGGGGCGATGGTTCCACCGGGTGGCACAGCACATATCGCGGACCCGGCCGATCGGACCCACAGTGAGATCATGCGTGTCCCGAGACGACCGCGCGGAGCGCGGAGACGCCGGGCCCCCCGGATACCCGGCGGGCCCGGCACCCCCCGGCTGCCCGCAGCCGCCACGGCGGCCCTCGGCTGTCTGCCGGGCGTGGCCGCCGCCGTCGCCCTGGTGCTGTGCGCCTACGGCGTCGAGCGGGCCGCGGGATCCGCCGGCGCCGCTTCCGCCGCGCGGACCGCACCCGCCTTCCAGGCGCCCCGGCCGCCGATCCTGCCGCGCTCGGCCTGGCTGGGCGACAGCGCCCGCGAACAGCCGCCGCCGCGCTACGACGACGAGGTCGTCGCCGTCTTCGTCCACCACACCGACTCACCCAACGACTACGACTGCGCCGAAGCGCCCGGCATCATCAAGGGCCTGTACGAGGGCCAGACCGGCGCCCGCGACTGGGACGACCTCGGCTACAACTTCGTCGTCGACCGCTGCGGCACCGTCTACGAGGGCCGCGCGGGCGGCACCGACCGCCCCGTCACCGGCGCCCACACCCAGGGCTTCAACCACCGCACCACCGGCATCGCCGCCCTCGGCACCTTCACCGAGGGCGTCCACGTCCCGTCCGAGATGCTGGAGGCGATCGCCGCGCTGTCCGCGTGGAAACTCGGCACCTCCGGCACCGACCCGCGCGCCGAGGTACGGCTGGTCTCCAGCAACGGCGGCAGCCGCTACGCGGCCGGCACCACCGCCACCCTGCACGCGGTCGCCGGCCACAGCGACGGCTACATGACCAGCTGCCCGGGCGCCGCCCTGCAGGCCCGACTCCCCGACATCAGGACCCTCGCCGCCCGCATCCAGGGCCGCGAGACCGCCGAGCAGGCCCTCCGAAAGGACACCGGCACCGACATCACGCACACCTCGAAGCAGAACGCCGCACAGAACGAAGAGCACACCCATGAGTGACACCCCTGAACGAAGTACCACCTGGGCGGACGCCCTGCGCCGCCCCTGGACGGCGCTGTGCGCCGCCGCGGCCGTCGTCCTCGGCCCGGCAGCCCACACCGCCTCCGCCCTCACCCAGGCGAACGCCGCACCCCTGCGCCACACACCGAGCCCCCACCGGCGGCTGTGAGACCGCGCGCCGGCGCCCGCTACTCCCGGAACCGCTCCCAGAGCCGCGGATAGCGTTCGGCGAGCAGTGCCTCGTTCTCGAAGTCGAGCGGTGCGCCCTCCGGCTCCGCCGGGGCCGGGGGCAGCTCCAGGTCCGGTGCCACCGTCCCGGTGAGCTGCTCGTACGCCTCGTCCGCCGCGTAACCGAGGTCCTCGCCGTCGCCGTCGATCTCCTCGTCGAAGTCGTCGTCGAGGAGGTCGGCCAGGGCGTCCGGATCGTGCAGCGCGCCTTCGAAGACCTCGCGGCCCTGGCCGATCAGCCAGCACCGGAAATAGTCGAAGGCGTCGTCGCTCGCCCCGTCGAGGAGCACCCACGCGGCGCCCCACAGGTCCCAGCGGTAGGCGCGGTGATAGCGGGACTCGAAGTGACGGGCGAAGTCCAGGACCGCGTCCGGGTCCAGCCGCAGCAGCCGCTCCACGAGCAGATCGGCCTGCTCCTCGGGATCACCCGCGGCCTCCTCCCGTGCGCCGTCCACCAACTCCCAGAACTCCGTCTCGTCCATCACGAGGTCAAGCATCGACCCTGGACCTCTCAGGCGCACCCTAGAACCCGCAAGGGGCGCGGGGCTGTGTCGATACGCGGCTTCGCCGCGTGGGCGCGACGGGGTCCGGGGCGGAGCCCCAGGGCCGGGACGGGAAGGGGCGGCGGGGGCGAAAAGACCAGGCGAGACACCCCCTCACCCCCCGTACAACCCCGCCATCCGCCCAGCCTCCCCCGCGAACCACTCCCGAAGGGACCACGGCGCCACCACCTCCGCCTCCGCCCCCAACCCCATCAGCTGCTCCCGCGCGACCTCCTCCGACTCCACCGCCACCGTCACCGTCACCCACTCACCCCCGCCGGCATCCCGCTCGCCCACCCCCGCCAGCGCCTCCCGCGCGGCCACCGGATCCACGACGTACGGCAGCCTCCGCACCCCCTCCGCGGACAGCCGCACCACCACCTCCGCCCCCAGCAGCGACCGGGCGAACTGCTCCGCCCGCTCCTCCCAGAACGCCGGCAGCGAGAAGTCCTCCGCCCGCTCGAACCGCCCCTCACCCACGCCCACCGTCGTGAACCGGTCGATCCGGTACACCCGGAAGGAACCCTGCCCCGTCACCCGCGCGCACAGGTACCAGACACCCGCCTTGAGGACGAGCCCGTACGGCTCCAGCTCCCGCTCCACCTCACTTCCACCGCGCCGCAGGTACCGCGCGGTGATCCGCCGGTCGTCCCAGACCGCCTCCGCGACGGCCGGCAGCAGCTCGGGCGTCTCCGGCTCGCTGAACCAGTTCGGCGCGTCCAGATGGAAGCGCTGCGCCGCCGTACGGGAGGCGTCCCGCAGGGACGGCAGCAGGGCGGCCGACACCTTCAGGCGGGCCGCCGAGGCCGCGTCCTGCAGCCCCATCTCGCGCAGCGCCTCCGGCACCCCGGACAGGAACAGCGCCTCCGCCTCACCGCGCGCCAGCCCCGTCAGCCGCGTCCGGTACCCCCCGACCAGCCGGTAACCGCCGATCCGCCCCCGGTCCGCGTACACCGGCACCCCGGCCTCCGACAGCGCCTGCGCGTCCCGGGTGACCGTCCGCTCCGACACCTCCAGCTCCCTCGCCAGCTCGGCCGCGGTCATGGAGGGCCGGGACTGGAGCAGCAGCACCATCTTGATCAGCCGGGCAGCACGCATGCGCCCATCATGCAAGAGGCCCCCGCCCGGACCGGCCGGGCAGGGGCCTCCTCGCACGAGGACCGGCGCTTACAGGCCGTACTTCTCGCGCGCTTCCTTCACGGCCGTCGCCCTGACCTCGCCGCGCCGGGCCAGCTGGGCCAGGGCCGCGACGACGATGGACTCGGCGTCGACACCGAAGTGGCGGCGGGCCGCGTCACGGGTGTCCGACAGACCGAAGCCGTCGGCGCCCAGCGACGAGTAGTCCTGCTCGACCCACTGCGCGATCTGGTCCGGGACCTGACGCATGTAGTCCGACACCGCCAGCACCGGGCCCTCGGCACCCTGGAGCGCCCGCCGGACGAACGGCACCCGGTCCTCGCCGCGCAGCAGCGCCTCGTCGGCCTCCATCGCGTCGCGGCGCAGCTCGGTCCACGAGGTGGCGGACCACACGTCGGCGGCCACACCCCACTCCTCGGCGAGCAGCCGCTGCGCCTTCAGCGCCCAGTGGATCGCCGTACCGGAGCCGAGCAGCTGGATGCGCGGGGCGTTCGCGGCGGGGGTCAGCCCGGCCGTCTCCGCCGTGTTGAAGCGGTACAGGCCCTTGACGATGCCCTCGTCGATGCCGGCCACCGACGGCTTCGCGGGCTGCGGCAGCGGCTCGTTGTAGACCGTCAGGTAGTAGAAGACGTCCTGGTCCTCGCCCGGCCTGCCCTCGCCGAACATCCGGCGCAGGCCCTCCTTGACGATGACCCCGAGCTCGTAGGCGAACGCCGGGTCGTACGTCAGGGCCGCCGGGTTGGTCGCCGCGATGACCGGCGAGTGGCCGTCGGCGTGCTGGAGGCCCTCGCCCGTCAGCGTGGTCCGGCCCGCCGTGGCGCCGACCAGGAAGCCGCGGCCGAGCTGGTCGCCGAGCTGCCACATCTGGTCGCCGGTGCGCTGCCAGCCGAACATCGAGTAGTAGATGTAGAACGGGATCATCGTCTCGCCGTGCGTCGAGTACGACGTCGAGGCGGCGAGGAACTCGGCCATGGCGCCGGCCTCGGTGATCCCCTCGTTGAAGATCTGGCCGTTCTTCGCTTCCTTGTAGTACATCAGCTGGTCGCGGTCGACCGGCTCGTACGTCTGGCCCATCGGCGAGTAGATGCCGAGGGACGGGAAGAGGCTCTCCATGCCGAAGGTGCGCGCCTCGTCGGGGACGATCGGCACCCAGCGCCTGCCGGTCTCCTTGTCGCGGACCAGGTCCTTGACCAGGCGGACGAAGGCCATGGTGGTGGCCACGTTCTGCGCGCCGGAGCCCTTGTCGAAGGCGGTGAACGCCTTGTCGGCGGGCTGCGGCAGCGGCGCGACCGGGTGCACGCGGCGGGCCGGGGCCGGACCGCCGAGGGCGGCGCGGCGCTCCTGGAGGTAGCGGACCTCGGGGGAGTCGGCGCCCGGGTGCACGTAGGGCACCTCGCCGTCGGCGAACCGCGCGTCCGGGATCGGCAGCTCCAGCCGGTCGCGCATCGCCTTGAACTCGTCCACCGAGAGCTTCTTCATCTGGTGGTTGGCGTTCTTGGAGGCGAAGCCCTCACCGAGGGTGTGGCCCTTGACGGTCTGCGCCAGGATCACGGTCGGCGCGCCCTTGTGGGCGAGCGCCGCCTTGTACGCGGCGTAGACCTTGCGGGACTCGTGGCCGCCGCGCGAGAGGTGGAAGCACTCGAGGATCTTGTCGTCGCTCAGCAGCTTCGCCATCTCGGCGAGCGCCGGGTCCTTGCCGAAGAAGTCCTCGCGGATGTAGGCGGCGTCGCGCGTCTGGTACGTCTGCACCTGCGCGTCGGGTACCTCGCGCAGGCGTCGTACCAGCGCGCCGGTGGTGTCGAGCTGGAACAGCTCGTCCCACGCGGTGCCCCACAGGGTCTTGATCACGTTCCAGCCGGCGCCGCGGAACTGGGCCTCCAGCTCCTGCACGATCTTGAAGTTGGCGCGGACCGGACCGTCGAGGCGCTGCAGGTTGCAGTTGACGACGAAGGTCAGGTTGTCCAGCTGCTCGCGGGAGGCGAGGGTGAGCGCGGTCGTCGACTCGGGCTCGTCCATCTCGCCGTCACCGAGGAACGCCCACACGTGGGAGTCGGAGACGTCCTTGATGCCGCGGCTGGTCAGGTAGCGGTTGAAGCGCGCCTGGTAGATCGCGGAGATCGGCCCGAGGCCCATCGACACGGTGGGGAACTCCCACAGCCAGGGCAGCCGGCGCGGGTGCGGGTACGACGGCAGGCCGTTGCCGCCCGCCTCGCGGCGGAAGTTGTCGAGCTGCTGCTCGCTGATCCGGCCGTCGAGGAAGGCGCGGGCGTAGATGCCGGGGGAGGCGTGGCCCTGGATGTAGAGCTGGTCGCCGGAGCCGTCACCCTCCTTGCCGCGGAAGAAGTGGTTGAAGCCGGTCTCGTACAGCCAGGCCGCGGAGGCGAAGGTGGCGATGTGGCCGCCGACGCCGTACTTGGCGCCCCGGGTCACCATGGCGGCCGCGTTCCAGCGGTTCCAGGCGGTGATGCGCTGTTCCATCGCCTCGTCGCCGTCCACCGCGGGCTCGGCGGAGGTGGGGATGGTGTTGACGTAGTCGGTCTCGAGGAGCTTCGGCAGCGCGATGCCGGCGCCCTCGGCGCGCTCCAGGGTGCGGCGCATCAGGTATGCGGCACGGTGCGGCCCGGCCGCCTTGGTGACGGCGTCCAGGGAGGCCTGCCACTCGGCGGTCTCCTCGGGGTCGCGGTCCGGGAGCTGGTCGAGCTCGCTCGGCTGGATGGCGTTGGGGTCGGTCGTCATGTCGCCGCCTTCCTCAGTCGAAGGGGGGTGCCCTAGGTCTTGGCAGGACAGGGCGAAGGGCTCGGGTGAGAGCCCAACGGCGACCATAACTCCCTGATCGATGATCGATCAAAGGGTTGAGGGGTAAAACCTCTCGATCCCGAGAAAGTCGGCACGGCGTGCCTCCGGCGGTGGCACCGGGTGACTGTTTGCGCAGGTGAGACGGTCTGCGCGCAGAAGAGCCCGGAGGGTTCTGACCCATGGCGGGTGCCCCCCTTAGGGGGCGCGGGGCTCCGCCGCTAAGGGGCGCGGGGAACTGCGCGACGGGGGTCTGGGGGCGGAGCCCCCAGGGACGGGACGGGAAGGGGCGGCGGGGGCGAAAACGCCCCGGCGCTAAGCCCGAGGCGCGCACCCCAGCACATGCGCCTTCACCAGCTCCGCGATCCGCGGATCCCGCCGCCGGAACGCCGCCACCAACTCCTCGTGCTCCTCCGCGTACGACTGCTGCACCGTCCCCAGCCACCGTATCGACAGCGCGGTGAACACCTCGATCCCCAGCCCCTCCCACGTGTGCAGCAGCACCGAGTTCCCCGCCGCCCGCACCAGCTCCCGGTGGAAGGCCACCGTGTGCCGCACCTGCCCCGTCCCGTCGGACAGCCGGTCCGCCTCGTACAGCGCGGCGACATGCGGCTCCAGCGCCGAGCAGTCCTCCGCCAGCCGCCCCGCCGCCAGCTCCGCCGCGATCGCCTCCAGACCGGCCCGGACGGGATAGCTCTCCTCCAGGTCGGCGGCCGTCAGATTCCGCACCCGTACGCCCTTGTTCGGCGCCGACTCGATCAGCCGCAGCGACTCCAGTTCCCGCAGGGCCTCCCGCACGGGCGTCTGGCTGACCTCGAGCTCCGTCGCGATCCGCCGCTCCACGATCCGCTCGCCCGGCTTCCAGCGTCCGCTGATGATCCCTTCCAGGATGTGCTCGCGGATCTGTTCGCGCAGCGAGTGGACGACGGGCGCGGTCATGAGGGGCTCCTTAGCGGGGCCCACGGGCCCCCGGGGGGCTTTGACGAATAGACAATACGGCCGTGAGCCCGCCCCGCAGGGGCGCACAGGGGCGCTTTCGCCCAGGTGAGACGAGACTTACACGCCCCATACGCCGATGCCCCCGCCCGGGAAGCCATGATCGGCTTCCGGACGGGGGCACCGTACGACCGTGTCAGCGGCCGAGGACCACCGGGCGGCTCACAGGCCCAGCTCGACCTCGAACTCGCCGGCCTCCAGGATCGCCTTGACCGCCGTCAGGTAACGGGCCGCGTCGGCGCCGTCCACCAGGCGGTGGTCGTAGGAGAGGGTCAGGTAGGTCATGTCGCGGACGCCGATGACCGTACCCTCCTCGGTCTCGATGACGGCCGGACGCTTGACCGTGGCACCGATGCCGAGGATCGCGACCTGGCCCGGGGGCACGATGATCGTGTCGAACAGCGCGCCGCGCGAACCGGTGTTGCTGATGGTGAAGGTCGCGCCGGACAGCTCGTCCGGGGTGATCTTGTTGCCGCGGACCTTGCCCGCCAGCTCGGCCGTGGCCTTGGCGATACCGGCGATGTTGAGGTCACCGGCGTTCTTGATGACCGGGGTCATCAGGCCCTTCTCGGAGTCCACCGCGATACCGATGTTCTCGGTGTCGAAGTAGGTGATGGTCCCCTCGGCCTCGTTGATCTTGGCGTTGACGACCGGGTGGGCCTTCAGCGCCTGGGCGGCGGCCTTGACGTAGAACGGCATCGGGGAGAGCTTGACGCCCTCGCGCGCCGCGAACGCGTCCTTGGCCTGGCCACGCAGCTTCATCAGCCGGGTGACGTCGACCTCGACGACCGAGGACAGCTGCGCCTGCTCGTGCAGCGCCTTGACCATGTTGTCGCCGATGACCTTGCGGATGCGCGGCATCTTCACGGTCTGGCCGCGCAGCGGGGAGGCCTCCAGGACGGGGGCCTTCTTCGCGGCGGGCGCGGCGGCGGCAGCGGCGGCCGGAGCCGGCGCGGCGGCCTTCGCGGCCTCGGCGGCGGCGATGACGTCCTGCTTGCGGATACGGCCGCCGACGCCGGTGCCCTTGACGGTGGACAGGTCGACGCCGTTCTCGGCGGCGAGCTTGCGCACCAGCGGGGTCACGTAGGCGCCCTCGTCCGTGGCCTGGGCGGCGGCCGGAGCGGCAGCCGGGGCGGGCGCCTGCGGGGCCGGAGCCGGAGCGGGCGCCGGGGCTGCCTGCTGCGGAGCCGGAGCCGGAGCCGCGGCGGCCGGCGCGGGAGCCGGGGCAGCGGGAGCCGGAGCCGGGGCGGCGGCCGGGGCGGGCGCGGGCTGCGCCGGGGCCTCGGGGGCGGCCGGGGCGGGCGCGGGCTGCGCCGGGGCCTCGGGGGCGGCCGGGGCGGGGGCGGCGGCCGGGGCGGCACCGGCCTCGCCGATGACGGCGAGCTTGGCGCCGACCTCGGCCGTCTCGTCCTCGCCCACCACGATCTCCAGCAGCGTGCCGGAGGCGGGGGCCGGGATCTCGGTGTCGACCTTGTCCGTCGACACCTCCAGCAGCGGCTCGTCGGCCTCGACGGTGTCACCGACCGACTTCAGCCAGCGGGTGACGGTGCCCTCGGTGACGGACTCGCCGAGCGCCGGCAGGACCACGTCCGTGCCCTGCGCGGAGCCGCCGCCGGCCGCGGCCTCGGCGCTGGGCGCCGGAGCCGGAGCGGGCTGCTCGGTGGACGGCTGGGCCTGCGGCTCCGGGGCCGGAGCCGGCGGGGCCGCCTGCTCGGCGGCGGGGGCCGGGGCGGCCGCCGGAGCGCCGGAGCCGTCGTCGATCAGGGCCAGCTCGGCGCCGACCTCGACGGTCTCGTCCTCGGCGACCTTGATGGAGGACAGCACGCCGGAGGCGGGTGCGGGGATCTCGGTGTCGACCTTGTCGGTGGAGACCTCGAGCAGCGGCTCGTCGGCCTCGACACGCTCGCCCTCGGCCTTCAGCCAGCGGGTGACAGTGCCCTCGGTGACGCTCTCGCCGAGCGCCGGAAGGGTTACGGAAACCGCCATGGTTTCGGTTGCTCCTTAGAAGTGCGGAAGTCTGGTCGTCGCGCCCGGTGACTGAGGGCGTCAGTCGTGGGAGTGCAGGGGCTTTCCGGCCAGGGCCAGGTGGGCCTCGCCCATCGCCTCGTTCTGCGTCGGGTGTGCGTGGATGAGCTGCGCGACCTCGGCCGGCAGCGCCTCCCAGTTGTAGATCAGCTGCGCTTCGCCGACCTGCTCGCCCATACGGTCGCCGACCATGTGGACACCGACCACCGCACCGTCCTTGACCTGGACGAGCTTGATCTCGCCCGCGGTCTTGAGGATCTTGCTCTTGCCGTTGCCCGCCAGGTTGTACTTCAGAGCGACGACCTTGTCCGCGCCGTAGATCTCCTTGGCCTTGGCCTCGGTGATGCCGACGGAGGCGACCTCCGGGTGGCAGTACGTCACCCGCGGGACACCGTCGTAGTCGATCGGGACGGTCTTCAGACCGGCCAGCCGCTCCGCCACCAGGATGCCCTCGGCGAAGCCGACGTGCGCGAGCTGGAGCGTCGGGACGAGGTCACCGACGGCGGAGATCGTGGGCACGTTGGTGCGCATGTACTCGTCGACCAGGACGTAGCCGCGGTCCATGGCGACGCCCTGCTCCTCGTAGCCCAGGCCCTGGGAGACCGGGCCGCGGCCGATGGCGACGAGCAGGACCTCGGCCTCGAACTCCTTGCCGTCCGCCAGGGTGACCTTCACGCCGTCCTGGGTGTACTCGGCCTTCTGGAAGAAGGTGCCCAGGTTGAACTTGATGCCGCGCTTGCGGAACGCGCGCTCCAGCAGCTTCGAGCTGTTCTCGTCCTCGACCGGGACGAGGTGCTTGAGGCCCTCGACGATCGTCACCTCGGTGCCGAACGACTTCCACGCGGAGGCGAACTCCACGCCGATGACACCGCCGCCCAGGACGATCGCGGACTTCGGCACGCGGTCCAGGACCAGGGCGTGGTCGGAGGAGATGATGCGGTTGCCGTCGATCTCCAGGCCCGGCAGCGACTTCGGCACGGAGCCGGTCGCCAGCAGCACGTGGCGGCCCTGGACGCGCTGACCGTTGACGTCGACGGAGGTGGGGGAGGACAGCCGGCCCTCACCCTCGATGTAGGTGACCTTGCGGGAGGCGACCAGACCCTGCAGGCCCTTGTACAGGCCGGCGATCACGTCGTCCTTGTACTTGTGCACCCCCGCCATGTCGACGCCCTCGAAGGTCGTCTTGATGCCGAACTGCGCGCTCTCGCGGGCCTGGTCGGCGATCTCGCCCGCGTGCAGCAGGGCCTTGGTGGGGATGCAGCCGTTGTGCAGGCAGGTGCCGCCGAGCTTGTTCTTCTCGATCAGGGCGACGTCCAGGCCCAGCTGTGCCCCGCGCAGGGCCGCGGCGTATCCGCCGCTGCCACCGCCGAGGATCACTAGGTCGAAAACGGTGCTGGCGTCGTTCGCCACGTCACGTCCTCCATGCATGTGCGCCACGCCGGTCTCCAGTGACCGGTCGGCGGCTGGTGTCCGGCCGCTCATTGTTCTCGGCCCTTGGGTGGGCCCTGTCCTGCCGAGCCCTATCCTCGCACTTGTCGGGGCCGTACGAGACGCGGGGCCGTGGTGTGAGACGTCCCACTTCCGCCGCCGGGGCCTCGCCCTACCCGCGTGCGAGGCCCCGGCGGCGGACGAAGGGTCAGCTCAGGTCGCCGGCGGCGGCCCGCTCCGCCAGGCGGACCAGGGTGCGCACCGCGGTGCCCGTACCGCCCTTGGGCGTGTACCCGAACGGTCCGCCCTCATTGAAGGCGGGACCGGCGATGTCGAGGTGCGCCCAGGTGATGCCCTCCCCGACGAACTCGCGCAGGAACAGGCCGGCGACCAGGCCGCCGCCCATCCGCTCACCCATGTTGGCGATGTCGGCGGTGGCCGAGTCCATGCCCTTGCGCAGGTGCTCCGGCAGCGGCATCGGCCAGGACGGCTCACCGGTCTCCTCGGCGGCCTCGTGCACCGCGGAGCGGAACGCGTCGTCGTTCGCCATGATGCCGAACGTGCGGTTGCCCAGTGCCAGCATCATCGCGCCGGTCAGGGTCGCGACGTCCACGATGGCGTCCGGCTTCTCCTGCGAGGCGGCCCACAGCGCGTCGGCGAGCACGAGCCGGCCCTCGGCGTCGGTGTTGAGGACCTCCACGGTCTTGCCGCTGAACATGCGCAGCACGTCGCCGGGCCGGGTCGCCGAACCGGACGGCATGTTCTCGGCCAGCGCCAGCCAGCCGGTGACGTTGACCTCCAGGCCGAGCCGGGCGGCGGCGACGACGGCGGCGAACACCGCGGCGGCACCGCTCATGTCGCACTTCATCGTCTCGTTGTGGCCGGCCGGCTTCAGCGAGATGCCGCCCGAGTCGTAGGTGATGCCCTTGCCGACCAGGGCCAGGTGCTTCTTGGCCTTGGAGGAGGTGTACGACAGCTTCACCAGGCGGGGCGCGGACGCCGAGCCGGCACCGACGCCCAGGATGCCGCCGTAGCCGCCCTTGGCCAGGGCCTTCTCGTCGAGCACCTGCACCTTGATGCCGTGCTCCTTGGCCGCCGCCTGGGCGACGGCCGCGAACGCCTCGGGGTTGAGGTCGTTGGGCGGGGTGTTGATCAGGTCGCGGGCGCGGTTGAGCTCCTCGGCGACCGCGGTGGCGCGCTCGACCGCGGCCTTGTACGCCTTGTCGCGGGGCTTGCCGCCGAGCAGCGCGGCCTCGGCGAGCGGGGCCTTGCCGTTCTTCTTGTCCTTGCCGCCGTCCTTGCCGCCCTCCTTGCCGTTGTCCTTGTAGGCGTCGAAGGAGTACGCGCCGAGCAGGACGCCCTCGGCGACCGCGCCGGCGTCGGCGGCGTCCGTCAGGGGCAGGGCGAAGGCGGCCTTCTTGGTACCGGCGAGGGCACGGGCGGCCACACCGGCCGCCTTGCGCAGCGCCTCGGTGCCGTACCCGGAGTCCTTCCCGGGCAGGGTGCCGAGGCCCACCGCCACCACGAGCGGTGCCTTGAAGCCGGACGGCGCGGGGAGCTTCGTCACCTCGCCCTCGGCACCGGACGCGCCGAGCGTCTCCAGGACGCCGGCGAGCCGGCCGTCGTACGCCTGGTCAACGGCCTCGGCGCCCGGTGCGACGACCGGGCCCGCGGCCTGTGCGGCAGAGCCCTTGGCGACACCGATCACGATCGCGTCGGCCCGCAGGCCGGGGACCGCGGCGGTGCTGAGAGTGAGAGCAGTCACGGTGGTGAAATCTCGCTTCCGATGTGAAGTTGCGATGGCCGAGAGGTGTGGGTCGACCGGGCCCGGCAGCCGACCCTAGTTGCGCTGTTCGGATGCGGTCCCGTCGGGGCCTTTCCCGGTGCGGCGGACACTCGGGACGAGCCTACGCGCGTCCGCGCGTTCGCTCATTCATCCGGGTGCTCACCTTCCGCCGACGCCGGGGCCGTGCCGGGGGCTCGCCACGGGAACCACCGGGCGGCGACGATCATCTGTACCAGTCCCGCGTACCGACCAGCCGCCCGCCCCATGGAGACCGCCCGGTGAAACGACCGTTCCTGTACGTCCTGCTGCTCGCCCTGCTGGCGGCCGGCTGCGCCACCGCGCCGGAATCCGACGCGGAGTCACCGCCCGGCGACCGCTGGCGGCCCCGTCCCGGCACCGCCTGGCAGTGGCAGCTCAGCGGCCGGCTCGACACCTCCGTCGACGTACCCGTGTACGACATCGACGGCTTCGACCACTCCCGCGCGACCGTCGGCGCACTGCACCGCGACGGCCGCAAGGTCATCTGCTACCTGTCCACCGGCGCCTGGGAGGACTTCCGGCCGGACGCGGACGACTTCCCCCGGGAGGTGATCGGCCGGGGCAACGGCTGGGAGGGCGAGCGCTGGCTCGACATCCGCCGGACCGACGTCCTGGAACCGCTCATGGCCGAGCGTCTCGACATGTGCCGCGACAAGGGTTTCGACGCGGTGGAGCCGGACAACATGGACGGCTACCGCAACCGCACCGGCTTCCCGCTCACCGCCGCCGACCAGCTCCGCTACAACCGCCTGATCGCCCGGCTCGCCCATGAGCGCGGACTGGCCGTGGGCCTGAAGAACGACCTCGGCCAGATCCCCCAGCTGGTCGACGACTTCGACTTCGCGGTCAACGAACAGTGCGCCCAGTACGGCGAGTGCGCGGAGCTCACGCCGTTCATCGAGGCGGACAAGGCCGTCTTCCACGTCGAGTACGAGCTGCCCACCGGCCGCTTCTGCCCCGACTCCCGCCGCCTGCGGCTGAGTTCCCTGCTCAAGAAGTACGAACTGGACGCCTGGCGCCGGCCGTGCTGAGCCACGGACCCCCCGGCCGCGCTCACACGTGTGTGCGAGGAGGGGGCGGGTTCACCCGAATGCCGGGTGGAAAGCGCGCCACGGCGCCCGGCTTCGGCCACGGCCGGTCCTCCTTTCGCCATGCTGCCCTGGGGACTCTCCCCGAGGCCGTAGGAGGACGTGGACAGTGGCGGACAAGAGCACGGTGGACTCGCTCGACGAGGAGACCTACGAGGACGAGCTGCCGGTGCGGCGCAAGAGTCCCGGTAACGTCGTCGTCAAGTGGCTGACGACCACCGACCACAAGACGATCGGCACGCTCTATCTGTGCACCTCGTTCGCGTTCTTCGTCCTGGGCGGGGTCCTGGCGCTGGTGATGCGCGCCGAACTGGCCCGGCCCGGTACCCACATCGTCTCCAACGAGCAGTTCAACCAGGCCTTCACCATGCACGGCACGATCATGCTGCTGATGTTCGCGACGCCGCTGTTCATCGGCTTCGCGAACTGGATCATGCCGCTGCAGATCGGCGCGCCCGACGTGGCCTTCCCCCGGCTGAACATGTTCTCGTACTGGCTGTTCCTGCTCGGCTCGCTGATCGCGGTGGGCGGCTTCCTCACGCCGGACGGGCCCGCCAGTTTCGGCTGGTTCGCCTACACGCCGCTGTCCGACGTGGTCCGCTCGCCGGGCCTCGGCGGTGACCTGTGGATCATGGGCCTGGCGCTCTCCGGCTTCGGCACGATCCTCGGCTCGGTCAACTTCCTCACCACGATCGTCTGCATGCGGGCGCCCGGCATGACGATGTTCCGCATGCCGATCTTCACCTGGAACGTGCTGCTGACCGGTGTGCTGGTCCTGCTGGCCTTCCCGGTGCTGGCCGGCGCGCTGCTCGCCCTGGAGTACGACCGCAAGTTCGGCGGACACATCTACGACGCGGCCAACGGCGGACCACTGCTGTGGCAGCACATGTTCTGGTTCTTCGGCCACCCCGAGGTGTACATCATCGCGCTGCCGTTCTTCGGCATCGTCTCCGACGTCATCCCGGTCTTCGCCCGCAAGCCGATCTTCGGCTACATGGGTCTGATCGCCGCGACGATCGCCATCGCGGGTCTGTCGATCACGGTGTGGGCACACCACATGTATGCGACGGGCGGCGTGCTGCTGCCGTTCTTCTCCTTCATGACGTTCCTCATCGCGGTGCCGACGGGTGTGAAGTTCTTCAACTGGATCGGCACCATGTGGAGAGGCAGTCTCTCGTTCGAGACGCCGATGCTGTGGTCCGTCGGCTTCCTGGTCACCTTCCTCTTCGGTGGTCTGACCGGTGTGATCCTGGCGTCGCCGCCGCTGGACTTCCACGTCACGGACTCGTATTTCGTGGTGGCGCACTTCCACTACGTGGTGTTCGGCACCGTGGTGTTCGCGATGTTCGCCGGCTTCCACTTCTGGTGGCCGAAGTTCACCGGCAAGATGCTCGACGAGCGCCTCGGCAAGATCAGCTTCTGGACGCTGTTCCTCGGCTTCCACGGCACGTTCCTCGTCCAGCACTGGCTCGGCGCGGAGGGCATGCCGCGCCGGTATCCGGACTACCTCGCGGCCGACGGCTTCACCGCGCTGAACACGGTGTCGACGATCGCCTCGTTCCTGCTCGGCCTGTCGATCCTGCCGTTCTTCTACAACATCTGGAAGACGGCCAAGTACGGCAAGCCGGTCGGCGTCGACGACCCGTGGGGATACGGCCGCTCCCTGGAGTGGGCGACCTCCTGCCCGCCCCCGCGGCACAACTTCACCACCCTGCCGCGGATCCGCAGCGAGTCCCCGGCGTTCGACCTGCACCACCCGGACGTCGCCGCGATCGACGACCGGGAGAACCGTCCCGACGCCTCCGTGACGGTGGCCCCCGGTGACAAGCAGCGATGAGCGCGCGTACCGGAAGCGGGAGCGGAGCGTGAACCCCGGCCGGGACACCGCCCTCGGTCTGAACCGGCTCGAGGGCCACCTCCTGTGGGCCGCCGAGGTCGAGGAGGCGCGGCGCAGGGCCGACCGGTTCACCGCGGAACTGCCGTGGCTGACGACCGCCCAGCGCGAAGAGGTGGCACGCGTGTACCGGGCCGACCGGATCGCCACCTCCCGGGACACCCTGGAGCGCATCTGCGGCCGGGTCGCCGAGCTGCGCGCCGAGTTCGAGGCCCGCTACCGGCGGCTGCGGGCGCGCTGCGTCGCCCTGACGGCGGTGGCGCTGGCGGGCGGCGCGGGCACGGTGATCACCGCGGTCCTCACCCGCCGGTGACGCCGTGCGGCGCGGGCCGCGAGGCCCGAGCCGCCGTCAGCCCAGTGACGACACGACGAGCGCGGTCGTCGCCGCGGTCTCGGCGACCCCGCCGAAGACGTCGCCGGTGACCCCGCCGAAGCGGCGGACGCAGTGCCGCAGGAGAAGTTCGGCGCAGGCGACCGCGAGCACCACCGCCGCGACGGCACGGACCACGTCCCACGCGCCGAGGAAGGCGCCCCCGGCCGCCGCGGCCGCCGCCACCGCGAGGGCGACCGGCACCGCCCCCGCCACCGGCACCGCCCCCGCCACCGCCGCGCCCAGCCCCTCCGGACGGGCCGGCGGCACACCCCTGCGGGCGGCCAGGGTGAGCGCGAGCCGCGCCACGACCGCCGACACGACGGCGGCGAGCGCGCCCCGCGCGGGGCCGGCGCCGTACGCCTGCGCCAGGGCGGCCACCTGGGCCAGCAGGACGAGGACGAGCGTGAGCACACCGAACGGGCCGATGTCCGACTGCTTCATGATCCGCAGCGCGTCCCCGGCGGGCTTGGCGCTGCCGAGGCCGTCCGCGACGTCGGCGAGTCCGTCGAGGTGCAGCCCCCGGGTCAGCGCGGCCGGTACGGCGACCGTGGCGACGGCGGCGAGCAGGGCGCCCGCGCCGAGCAGCAGGAGCAGCAGCCCGGTGGCGGCGGCCACGGCACCGACCACCAGCCCGGCCGACGGGGCGCACAGCATCCCGGCGCGGGCGGCGGACCTGTCCCAGCGGGTGACCCGGACCGGGAGCACGGTGAGCGTGCCGAAGGCGAAGCGGAGGCCGTCGGAGAGGGAGGCGGGAGGCCCGGGAACGGGCGGCACGGGGGAAGGGTCGGGCACCGGCGCAGATTACCCGGCGGTCACCGCAGCGCCTTCGGCAGCCGTGGATAAAGTGCGCATATGGGACTCTGGCTGGACCGGAACATCATCGAGCCGGGCAAGCTGCCGCTGCTCCTCGCGCTGACGGCCTTCGTCCTCACCTTCCTGATCACCCGGGTGATCACCCGCATGATCCGGGCCGGCAGGGGACCCTTCGGGAACGTCACGGCGGGCTCGGTGCACATCCACCACGTGGTCCCCGGCGTCGTGCTCACCGTGATCGGCGGATTCGGCGCGGTGGCGGGCGGGCGGCACGGTGTCGGCCCGGCGCTCTGCGCGGTGATCTTCGGCGTCGGCGCGGGGCTGGTGCTGGACGAGTTCGCGCTCATCCTGCACCTCGACGACGTGTACTGGACCGAGGCGGGGCGCAAGAGCGTGGAGATGGTCGTCGTCACCGCCGCGCTGGTGGGGCTGCTGCTGGCGGGGTTCAGCCCGTTCGGCGTCGACGACCCCTCCGAGGACGAGCTGCAGAACCGCGCGGGGGCCGTCGTGAGCATCGGCGTGAACTTCCTCTTCGCGCTGATCGCGCTGAGCAAGGGGAAGACGCGGATCGCGGTGTTCGGGGTGGTCGTTCCGGTCGTGGCGCTGGTCGGGGCGGTGCGGCTGGCCCGTCCGGACTCGCTGTGGGCCCGGCGCTTCTACCGGCGCCGGCACCGGGCCCGTGCCCGGGCGATCCTGCGGGCCTACCGCTACGACCGCCGCTGGTCCGGCCCCGGCCGGGCCGCCGAGAACTGGCTGGCCGGCCGCCCGGACCCTCCCCGCCCGCTGGATCGCGACTGAGTCCACGCCCCTGCCGCCTCCTCGCGCGGTTCCCCGCGCCCCTCGGAGGGTCGCGGAGAACCGCGCGAGAAACCCCCACCCACCCGCGCGTCCGGGGTCAAAGGGGCAGCGCCCCTTGAGGACGGGACGGGAAGGGGCGGCGGGGGCGAGGAAAAGCCGCCGACGAGGTCAGTCGGCTTTCTCCGCCGCCTCCGGCAGCTCCGCGGCCAGCACGGCCGCCGCCTGCACCAGAGGAAGCGCCAGCAGCGCGCCCGCGCCCTCCCCGACCTTCACCCCCTGCGTCAGCAGCGGCTCCAGCGCCATCCGGTCCAGCGCCTTCGCCTGCCCCGGCTCCCCGCTCGCATGCGACGCCAGCCACCAGTCCGGCGCCCGGAACGCCACCCGCTGCGCCACCAGCGCACACGCCGCCGTCACCACCCCGTCCAGCACGACCGGCATCCTCCGCACCGCCGCCTGCAGCAGGAACCCCGTCATCGCGGTCAGATCGGCCCCGCCCACGGTCGCCAGCAGCCGCAGCTGATCGCCCAGCACCGGCCGGGCCCGCCGCAGCGCGTCACGGATCGCCGCGCACTTGCGCATCCACGCCAGATCGTCGATCGCCAGCCCGCCCCGCCCGGTCACCACCGACGCGTCCGTCCCGCACAGCGCGGCCACCAGCACGCCCGCCGCGGTGGTGCCGCCCACGCTCACATCGCCGAGCACCACCAGATCCGTACCGGAGTCGGCCTCCTCGTCGGCCACGGCCATCCCCGCGCGGAACGCCGCCTCCGCCTCCTCCGGGGTCAGCGCGTCCTCGATGTCGATGCGCCCGCTGCCCCGCCGCACCCGGTGCCGTACGACGTCCTCCGGCAGTGCCCCGGGATCGCAGTCCAGGGCCATGTCGACGACCCGCACCGGCACCCCGAGACGCCGCGCCAGCACGGACACCGGGCGGCCGCCGTCCAGCACCTCCCGCACCAGCTCCACCGCGCTGCCCGCGGCCCGCGCGGAGACGTCCAGCCCGGCGACGCCGTGATCCCCGGCGAACAGCACCACCCGCGGCCGTTCGACCGGCCGCACCGGCACCGCGGACTGCGCCGCCGCCAGCCACTCACCCAGGTCGTCGAGGCGGCCCAGCGATCCGGGCGGCACCGCCCGGCGCTCCCGGTGCGCCTCCGCGTCACGGCGCACCCCGCCGTCCGGACGCTCGATCAGATCGGTGAAGTCGTCGAGATTAAGCGAGCTCATTCGCCGAACAGTACCGGCCCTGATCGAACACCACGCGGTGCCGTCCGGCCCCGCGCGCACGACCTCGCCGTCACCACGCCACCCCGGCGCCGTTGCACCCCGGACGGCCTTCCGCTACGTAACGTTTTGCTCGGATTGCCGGACATCGTCCGCGCCGTACGTTCTCACGCCGGGAGCCGCCCATGTCCGCGCCCACCCCAGACGCCGCGTTGCCCGTTCCGCACGGCTCCGCGAGGGTGCACGAGCCGCATCGCGGGGACTGCCCCTGGTGCGGCTCCGCGCGGCTGCGCAACCGGCTGAGAACCGGCGATCTGCGCCGGCACCGGCCCGGTCTGTTCACCGTCGACGAGTGCCGGGACTGCGGCCACACCTTCCAGAACCCCCGACTCACCGCCGAGGGCCTCGCCTTCTACCGGCGGACCGTGCGCGGCGCCCCCCGCGACCCCGCCACCGAACGCGTCCTCGCCCTGCACGCCGTACGGCACCGCCGCCGTGCCGCCGCCCGCGCGATGCTCCCCTTCGGCGAACCGGAGAGCTGGCTGGACGTCGGCACCGGCCTCGCCCGCTTCCCGCAGAGCGCCCGGGAGTACTTCCCGTACACGGCCTTCGACGGCACCGACCTCACCCCGCGCGTGGAGAAGGCCCGTGCGCTCGGCCGCGTCGAGGAGGCCCACATCGGGCCGCTGACCGACCCCGGGGTCATGGCCCGGCTGGCGGGCCGCTACGACGTGGTCAGCCTGCTGCACCACCTGGAACACACCACCGACCCCCGCGCGGAGCTCCACGCGGCCCTCGACGCCCTGCGCCCCGGCGGCCACCTCCTGATCGAGACCCTGGACCCGCGCTGCGCGTTCGCCGCCCTGTTCGGCCGCTGGTGGCTGCCCTACGACCAGCCCCGCCGGCTGCACCTGATGCCCCGGCGCAACCTCCGCGCGGAGCTCGTGGAGCGTGGCTGCACGCTCCTCACCGACGGGCACCGCGCCGCACACGTGCCGCACGACCTGGCGGGACTGACCGCCCTCGCCCTCTCCCACACGCTGCCCGCCCCGGACACCCCCTGGCGCGCCGTCCCGCCCACCCCCCTCCAGCGGCACCTGCGCACGGTGCTGCTCCGCGCGGGCACCCCGCTGGTGGTCGCCGCCGCGATGACCGACCTCGCCCTCGCGCCGGTGCTGCGCCACACCCCGTTCGCCAACGCCTACCGGATCATCGCCCGCAAACCGAAACCCTGAGCCCGGGTCCCCGCCACCCCGCCACCCCCGTCACTCCCGTCACCCCGTCACCCCCGTCGTCCTCGTCACCCCCGCAGGACGACCGCCTGCCCCGCGACCACCAGCAGCACCTGCTCGCACTCCTGGGCGAACGCCGCGTTCAGCCGCCCCAGTTCGTCCCGGTACCGGCGGCCGGACGGGGTGGCGGGCACGATGCCGGACCCCACCTCGTTGGACACGGCGACCACCGTCCGCCGGGTCTCGCGCACCGCCGTCGTCAGCGCCCGCATCCGCTCCCGCAGCGCCCGCTCTCCGCCGTCCGCCCATTCGGCGTCGTCCCACGCCCCCACGGCGTCCATCGCGTCCGTCAGCCACAGCGACAGACAGTCCACCAGCAGCGGCGGCCCGTCGTCCTTCAGCAGCGGCACCAGATCGCACGTCTCCAGGGTCCGCCACGACCCCGGACGCCGCTCCTGATGCACCGACACCCGCGCCGCCCACTCGGTGTCCCCGCCCCGCGACCCGCCGGTCGCCACGTACAGGACCTCCGGGAACGACTCCAGCCGCCGCTCGGCCTCCACCGACTTGCCCGAACGCGCCCCGCCCAGCACCAGCGTCCGGCGCGGCACGTCGGGCACGTCCTCGTACGCGCCGACCTCCAGCGTGATCCCGTCCGGTACGGCGCGGGCCCCGGCCGCCGCGAGCCGGCGCCGCACCTCCCTGCCCGGCGGCACGTCGTGGTCGAGATGGACGGCGACGACGTCCGTGGTGGGGCCGACCGCGCCCACCTCCCGCAGCCGCGCCAGCGCGTCCGGGCGCCCCACGACGTCCAGCAGCACCATCGCGTACGACTCGGCCGGCTCCTCGAGACCGGCCGGCGCCCCGCCGGGCGGCAGGTACAGCAGCCGCTGCCCGTCCGGCCCGGTCACCGCGTACCCGGTGCCGGGCGCGTCCAGCGCCACCGCCCGTACCCGATGACCCGTCAGCAGCGCCAACTCCCGTCCGTCCGGCACCCGCCCCGGCTGCGGCAGCCCGGCGGGCACCTCCACCGCGGGGCCGTCGTGCGGATGCGACAGCAGCACCTGGCGCACGCCGCCCAGCGAACGGCCCGCGCGGGCGGCCGCGAACGCCGCGCCCGGTGTGAGGTCGAGCAGCAGCGCGCCGTCCACGAGCAGCGAGGTCGCCGCCCGCGCGTCCGCGCCGAGGGCGCAGGCGCAGGTGGCGCAGGGACAGTCGGGGCGGGGCAGTCCCGCGGGGGCACCGGTGCCGAGCAGAGTCAGTTCCACGGACCCGATTTTCTCCTGTCCCCACGACCGCTGCCCGTCCGACTAGGCTTCCGGGCAGGAGCCGGACCAAGATCCGGCTTCTGTCGTGACAGTGTGCTCAGCGTGCTCACACCCATGGGAGGCGTACATGGCGGCATGGACGTGGCGGTTCGAGAAGGCCGACGGGACGCAGGTCGAGCCCGCGGTGCCGCCGGAGGAGTTCCCCACACAGGGGGACGCCGAGTCCTGGATCGGGGAGAACTGGAAGGCTCTCGCGGAGGGCGGTGCCGATCAGGTGCGGCTGCTGGAGGACACGACGGAGATCTACGGCCCGATGAGCCTCCACGCGGACGCGGAGGCGGAGGCGGGCGCGGGCACGGAAGAGGCGTGAGCCCCGGGCGGCGGGGCCGAAGGGATTTTCGCCCCCGCCGCCCCTTCCCGTCCCGTCCCTGGGGCTGCGCCCCAGGGACCCTTCGCGCAGTTCCCCGCGCCCCTTGAAGGGGCGCACCCGCGCGTGTCGGGGAGGCTCAGCCGCGGAATCCGCACAGGTGCAGCAGCGAGGCCACGCCCCGGTAGGGGTCCGTCCGTCCGGCCCGGTCCTCGACCGCGAGCAGCGCCTCCAGGTCGGCCGGGGGAACGTCCGCCTCGGCCCGCACCGTGTCGCTGAACACCCGTACCCCGTACCACGCGTGCAACGGCGCCCCGATCCCCGCGAGCGTCGACGTCAGCCTCTTCAGCCCGTAGGACGTCGCACAGAACCCCGCCATCGCCCCGGCCCAGTCACCGGACAGCCCCGCCCGCATCGCCGGCGCGTCACCGTTGCGCACCAGCAGGGACAGCAGCCCCCCGGGCGCCAGCATCCGCGCCACCCCCGCCAGCAGCGCGTCCGGCTCCTCGACGTGCATGAGCACGCCATGACACAACACCACGTCGAAACTGCCCGGCAGGAAGTGCACACCGGTGTCCCCGGCCTGCCCCTCGATGATCCGCATCCGCTCCCGGATGCCCTCGGGCTGCCCGGCGAGGACCTCCCGCGCGGCCGAGATCATCGCCGCGTCCTGTTCGACACCGGTCACCTGGTGGCCGGCCCGGGCCAGCCGGAGCGCCTGCGCGCCCCGGCCCATGCCCACGTCCAGCACCCTCAGCCGTCGCCCGACCGGGAAGCGCCCGACTATCTGCTCCTCCAGCTGGCGGGCCACCAGCTCCTGCCGGACGACGTCCCGCAGACCGCCGGGCACGCTCAGCCGGCCGGGTGCCGCGCCGTCGGCGAACGGCGTGGTGCTCAGGGCCGCTCCCCGCGCTTGACCTGGGGCTTGGGCAGCCGCAGCCGGCGCATCTGGAGCGAGCGCATCAGCGCGTAGGCCACCGCACCGCGCCGGCGGTCGTCGGGGAAGCGCTCGGCGAGCTGCTTCTTCAGCCGGAACCCGGTCACGATCGAGTCGAGCACGATCATCACGATGACCACCAGCCACAGCAGCAGCGCGGCGTTCTGCAACTGCGGCACCTGGATCATGCTCATCACCAGGATGATCACGGCCATCGGCAGGAAGTACTCCGCGATGTTGAACCGCGAGTCCACGAAGTCGCGCGCGAACCGGCGCACCGGCCCCTTGTCGCGGGCGGGCAGATAACGCTCGTCGCCGCTGGCCAGCGCCTGGCGCTGCTTCTCCAGCGCGACGCGGCGCTCCTCCCGCTGCCGCTTGGCGGCCTCCTTGCGCGTCATCGACGTGTTGGCCACGCTGCGGCGCTGCGACTGGGCCACGCTGCGCTTGGGTGTGGGGCGGCCCTTCGGGGCCTCCGGGTGACGGGTCTGCTTGGAGTCGGTCACCGTCGCCTTGTCGGCGACCGATGCCTTCTCTTCCTTGGCACGGCTACGGAACACAAAACCCAAGGGTACGGGGTGCCCGGGGTTGGACCCCAGCCCCATGGGGAACGATCCGGCAACACCGGACGTCTCCAAAAGGACAGGAGGGGACGTAGTGCGGCTCTCCGGGACGACCCGCGAGGCCGTACCCGGGAACCACCTACTCCCTACGCCGGATCGGGAGGGTACGCAGTCGTCCTTGGGGATGAGCGCATCCGTCCCCGAACAGTGCGGTAATGGAGTCAGGGCCCGTACTGTGGGTTCTGTTGCAGTCGCTGGAGCTGGAGTCCGTCAGAAGGGGGCGCGCGAAGCCCATGAGCGGTGTCATGAAGCGTATGGGGATGATCTTCCGCGCGAAGGCGAACAAGGCCCTTGACCGGGCCGAGGACCCGCGCGAGACCCTCGATTACTCGTACCAGAAGCAGCTGGAGCTGCTCCAGAAGGTCCGCCGCGGCGTCGCCGACGTGGCGACCTCGCGCAAGCGGCTGGAGCTCCAGCTCAACCAGCTCCAGTCCCAGTCGGGCAAGCTGGAGGACCAGGGCCGCAAGGCGCTCGCGCTCGGCCGCGAGGACCTGGCGCGCGAGGCGCTCTCCCGCCGCGCCGCGCTCCAGCAGCAGGTGACGGACCTGGAGACCCAGCACGCCACGCTCCAGGGCGAGGAGGAGAAGCTCACCCTCGCGGCCCAGCGCCTCCAGGCCAAGGTGGACGCCTTCCGCACCAAGAAGGAGACCATCAAGGCCACCTACACCGCCGCCCAGGCACAGACCCGGATCGGCGAGGCCTTCTCCGGCATCTCCGAGGAGATGGGCGACGTCGGCCTGGCGATCCAGCGGGCCGAGGACAAGACCGCCCAGCTCCAGGCGCGGGCCGGCGCGATCGACGAGCTGCTCGCCTCCGGCGCCCTGGACGACCAGTCCGGGATGCAGAAGGACGACATCCAGGCCGAGCTGGACCGTCTCTCCGGTGGTACGGATGTAGAGCTGGAACTGCAGCGCATGAAGGCCGAGCTGGCCGGCGGCGGCAGCGGTGACCGACAGGCCATCGAGGGCGGCGACACGGCGCAGCAGCCCCAGCAGCAGCCGCAGGACACTCCGCGCTTCGACAAGCAGTAGCCCACGCCGAGGAGGGCGACATGATCGTACGGATCATGGGGGAGGGGCAGGTGACGCTGGCGGAGAGCCGGCTCGCCGAGCTGGACAAGCTGGACGAGGAACTGCTCGCCGAGATGGAGAACGGCGACGGTCCCGGCTTCCGCGCGACCTTGAAGGCCCTGCTGGACAAGGTCCACGAACTCGGCGAGCCCCTGCCGGACGACACCCTGGAACCCTCCGACCTGATCCTCCCGTCCCCCGACGCGACGCTCGAGGAGGTCCGGAACCTCCTCAGCGACGACGGCCTCATCCCCGGCACGTAACTGCGGGCAGTCGTGCCTCCCCCGGTGCCGCAAGGGCCCGGGAGGCACCCCGCGAACGCCGGGCCGCGCAACCCCACCCGGCCGGACCGACCCCCGGCTACCGTGAACAGCCGTGAGCACCCTGCAACGCGCCCGGCGCCGCATCACGGCGCACCCGTTCGCACTGGACGCCGCCATCGCCGCCGGCGTCCTCCTGTGCATGGTCGCCGGCTCCTTCGTCGACCCGCACGGCCCCGAGGGCGTCAGCTGGGAACTCCGCACCCCCGACCCCCTCAGCCTCCTCCTCATCACCCTCGGCGCCGCCGCGCTCGTCTTCCGCCGCCGCGCCCCCCGCACGGTGCTCGCGCTCGCCGGCGGCGTCTCCGTCGCCGAGTCCGTCACCGGCGACCCCCGCGCCCCCGTCGTCATGTGCGCCGTCGTCGCCCTCTACACCGTCGCCTCCACCACCGACCGCCCCACCACCTGGCGGATCGGTCTGCTCACCATGACCGTGCTCACCGGCACCGCGATGGCGGTCGGACCCCTGCCCTGGTACGCCCAGGAGAACCTGGCGATCTTCGCCTGGACCGGCATCGGCGCCACCGCCGGGGACGCCGTCCGCAGCCGCCGCGCCTTCGTCCAGGCCATCCGGGAGCGCGCCGAACGCGCCGAGCGCACCCGCGAGGAGGAGGCCCGCCGCCGGGTCGCCGAGGAGCGCCTGCGCATCGCCCGCGATCTGCACGACGTGGTCGCCCACCACATCGCCCTGGTCAACGTCCAGGCCGGGGTCGCCGCCCACGTCATGGACAAGCGCCCCGACCAGGCCAAGGAGGCCCTCGCCCACGTCCGCGAGGCCAGCCGTTCCGCGCTGGGCGAGCTGCGCGCCACCGTCGGTCTGCTGCGCCAGTCCGGCGACCCCGAGGCGCCCACCGAGCCCGCACCCGGCCTGGACCGCCTCGACGAACTCGCCGGCACGTTCCGCAGCGCCGGACTGCGGGTCGAGGTCGCCCGCGCCGACCAGGGCACCGAACTCCCCGCCGCCGTCGACCTGGCCGCCTACCGGATCGTCCAGGAGGCCCTGACCAACGTGCAGAAACACGCCGGCACCGAGGCGCGGGCCGAGGTCAGCGTCGTACGGGTGGGACCCCACATCGAGATCACCGTCCTCGACGACGGCAGCGCCGAGGACCACGACCAGACGCCCGGCGGCGGGCACGGACTGCTCGGCATGCGCGAGCGGGTCACCGCCCTGCGCGGCACCCTCACCACCGGTCCACGTTACGGCGGCGGCTTCCGCGTCCATGCGATCCTTCCCGTCAAGACCCGCAACGCCGCGGCCGGGGGCGGCCGTTCCCGCCCGTCCCCGCCGCCGCCCGTGACGTGACCACCGCACGTGACCACCGCGCCGCTGGAGCCCGTATGACGATCCGCGTCCTGCTCGCCGACGACCAGACACTGCTGCGCAGCGCCTTCCGCGTACTCGTCGACTCCGAGCCGGACATGGAGGTGGTGGGGGAGGCGTCCGACGGCGCGGAGGCGGTCCGGCTGGCCCGGGAGCGGCGCGCCGACGTCGTCCTCATGGACATCCGGATGCCCGGCACCGACGGGCTCGCCGCCACTCGTATGATCAGCGCGGATCCGGCGCTCGCCGGGGTGCGGGTGGTGATACTGACGACCTTCGAGGTCGACGACTACGTGGTGCAGTCGCTGCGGGCCGGCGCCTCCGGCTTCCTCGGCAAGGGCTCCGAGCCGGAGGAGATGCTGAACGCCATCCGGATCGCCGCCGGGGGAGAGGCGCTGCTGTCCCCGGTGGCCACCAAGGGGCTGATCGCCCGTTTCCTCGCCCAGGAGGGCCCGGCCGACCCCGACGGGGACTCCGCCCGCGCCGAGAGACTCCGGTCGCTCACCGTGCGCGAGCGCGAGGTGCTCGTCCAGGTCGCCGGCGGTCACTCCAACGACGAGATCGCCGAGCGCCTCGAGGTCAGTCCGCTGACCGTGAAGACGCACGTCAACCGGGCCATGGCCAAGCTGGGCGCCCGCGACCGGGCCCAGCTGGTGGTCACCGCCTACGAGTCGGGCCTGGTCCGTCCAAGGATGGAGTGAGCCGCACGGGGCGTACTGCGCACGGAGTAGGCGCCGCATAAGGATTTGGAACCTCGGGTCTAGGGATGGGCCCCCGTCGATGGCCCAGGGTGTAGAGCGGGCGCCGACTCGCGCGCGCCTGCTTTCCGGACTTCTGCCGCTCCACGGAAAAGAGACCCTGCCCATGTCCTGGCTGTCCAGATTCAGCCTCGCGCAACGGGCGCTGATCGGACTGATGTCGATCATCGCGCTCGTCTTCGGGGCGATCGCGATACCCCAGCTCAAGCAGCAGCTGCTGCCCACCATCGAACTGCCCATGGTGTCCGTGATCGCCCCGTACCCGGGCGCGTCCCCGGACGTGGTCGAGAAGCAGGTCGTCGAACCCATCGAGGACAGCCTGGAGGCCGTCGACGCCATCTCCGGTGTCACCTCGACGGCGAGCGAGGGCAACGCCGTGATCATGGCGTCCTTCGACTTCGGCAACGACACCCAGCAGCTCGTCGCCGACGTCCAGCAGGCCGTCAACCGGGCCGGCGCGTTCCTCCCGGACGATGTCGACCCGCAGGTCGTCGCCGGTTCCACGGACGACATCCCGACCGTGGTGCTCGCCGTCACCTCCGACAAGGACCAGCAGGCGCTCGCCGACGAGCTGGAACGTACCGTGGTGCCCACGCTGGAGGGCGTCGACGGCGTCGGCCAGGTCATGGTGGACGGCGTGCGCGACCTCCAGGTCACCGTCGCCCCGGACACCGCGAAGCTGACGAAGGCCGGCCTGACCGCGCAGTCGCTTCAGGCGGCCCTCCAGGCGGGCGGCGCGACCGTACCGGCCGGTTCCTTCGACGAGGACGGCGCCAACCGCACCGTCCAGGTCGGTGGGGGCTTCACCTCGCTGGCGCAGATCGAGGACCTGATGGTCACCGGTGAGCCCGGCGCGGGCAAGCCGGTCCGCCTCGGTGACGTCGCCACGGTGACGCAGGAGGAGGCCAAGGCCGACTCCCTCACCCGCACCAACGGCAAGCCCAGCCTCGCCGTGATGGCCACCATGGACCACGACGGCAGCGCGGTCGCCATCTCCGAGGCCGTCCAGGACAAGCTCCCCGAGATGCGCGCGGACCTCGGGGACGGCGCCACCCTCACCGTGGTCAGCGACCAGGGCCCGGCGGTGTCCAAGGCCATCGACGGCCTGACCACCGAGGGCGCGCTCGGTCTGCTCTTCGCCGTCCTGGTGATCCTGGTCTTCCTGGCGTCGGTCCGTTCGACCCTCGTCACGGCGGTGTCCATCCCGCTGTCCGTGGTCCTCGCCCTGATCGTGCTGTGGACGCGCGACCTGTCGCTGAACATGCTGACGCTGGGCGCCCTGACCATCGCCATCGGCCGGGTCGTGGACGACTCCATCGTCGTCCTGGAGAACATCAAGCGGCACCTCGGCTACGGCGAGGAACGCCACGAGGCCATCATGAAGGCGGTGCGCGAGGTGGCCGGCGCGGTGACGTCCGCGACCCTCACCACCGTCGCCGTCTTCCTGCCGATCGGCCTGGTCGGCGGCATGGTGGGCGAGCTGTTCGGCTCCTTCAGCCTCACCGTCACCGCCGCGCTGCTGGCCTCCCTGCTGGTGTCGCTGACGGTCGTCCCGGTGCTGTCGTACTGGTTCCTGCGTCCCCCGAAGGGCACGCCCGAGGACGCCGCGGAGGCGCGCCGGATCGCGGAGGAGAAGGAGGCCAGGAGCCGCCTTCAGCGCATGTACCTGTCCGTCCTGGGCTTCGCCACCCGGCGCAGGATGGCGAGCCTCGCCATCGCGGTCGTGGTGCTGATCGGCACCTTCGCCATGGCGCCGCTGCTGAAGACCAACTTCTTCGACGCGGGCGAGCAGCAGGTCCTCACCGTCCGGCAGGAGCTGAAGCCCGGCACCAGCCTGGCCGCGACCGACGTTCAGGCGAAGAAGGTCGAGAAGCTGATCGGCGACACCGAGGGCGTCAAGGACCACCAGGTGACGGTCGGCTCGTCCGGCTTCATGGCGGCCTTCGGCGGCGGTACGGACACCAACCAGGCCTCCTACCAGGTGATGCTGGAGGACGACGCGTCGTCCGAGGACGTGACGGACAGCCTGGAGAAGGGCCTCGCGGAGCTCGACGGCATCGGCACCACCACCATCGCGGCCGGTGACGGCTTCGGCAGCCAGGACCTGAGCGTGGTCGTCAAGGCGGCCGACGCGCAGGTGCTGCGCAAGGCGGCGGACCAGGTGCAGGACGCGGTGGCCTCGCTGGACGGCGTCACGGACGTCACCAGCGACCTGGCGCAGAGCGTGCCGCGCATCTCGGTGAAGGCCAACGACAAGGCCGCCGCGGCCGGGCTGAACGACCAGGCCCTCGGTGCGGCCGTCGCCCAGGCGGTGCGCGGCATCCCGGCCGCCAAGGCGGTGCTCGACGACACCGAGCGCGATGTCGTCATCCGCGCGGCGCAGCCGGCCACCACCGTGGAGGAGCTGAAGAACCTGCGGCTGGGTCCGGTGAAGCTGAGCGACGTCGCCACCGTCGAGGTGGTGGACGGCCCGGTCTCCATGACCCGGATCGACGGCCAGCGCTCGGCCACCGTCACGGCCAGGCCGGTCGGCGACGACACGGGCGCGGTCGGCCTGGACCTCCAGACGAAGATCGACGCGCTGACGCTGCCCGAGGGCGCGACGGCCGAGATCGGCGGTGTCACCGAGGACCAGGACGAGGCGTTCGTCAACCTGGGCCTGGCGATGCTGGCCGCGATCGCGATCGTGTTCATGCTGCTGGTCGGCACCTTCCGGTCGCTCGCCCAGCCGCTGGTCCTGCTGGTGTCCATCCCGTTCGCGGCGACCGGCGCGCTCGGGCTGCTGCTGATCACCGGCACCCCGATGGGTGTCCCGGCGATGATCGGCATGCTGATGCTGATCGGCATCGTGGTCACCAACGCGATCGTGCTGATCGACCTGATCAACCAGTACCGGGCGCAGGGGTACGGCGTCGTGGAAGCCGTGCTGGAGGGTGGCCGCCACCGTCTGCGGCCGATCCTGATGACGGCCCTGGCGACCGTCTTCGCGCTGCTGCCGATGGCGCTGGGCGTCACCGGCGAGGGCGGCTTCATCGCCCAGCCGCTGGCCGTGGTGGTGATCGGCGGTCTGATCACGTCGACGCTGCTGACCCTGCTCCTCGTCCCGACGCTCTACGTGATGCTGGAGCTCCGCAAGGAGCGGCGCGCGGCGAAGCGGGCGGCGAAGAAGGGCACGGTCCCCGCCCAGGCGGACGCCTCCGGCGAAGCGGAGACGGAGACCGCGAAGGTCTGAGAACCCGAAAAGGCTCCGGCCCCGCCCGACACCGAAGGTGATCGGGCGGGGCCGGAGCCTTTTCGGGTCCCGTGGGGGCGGCTACGGCAGCGCCAGCATCCGCTCCAGCGCCAGCTTCGCGAACGCCTCGGTCTCCTTGTCCACCTCGATGCGGTTGACCAGGTTGCCCTCGGCGAGGGATTCGAGCGCCCACACCAGGTGGGGGAGGTCGATGCGGTTCATGGTCGAGCAGAAGCAGACCGTCTTGTCGAGGAAGACGATCTCCTTGCCCTCCGGCGCGAACCGGTTCGCCAGGCGCCGTACGAGGTTGAGCTCGGTGCCGATGGCCCACTTGGAGCCGGCCGGGGCCGCCTCCAGCGTCCTGATGATGTACTCGGTCGAGCCGACGTAGTCCGCGGCGGCCACGACCTCGTGCTTGCACTCGGGGTGCACCAGCACGTTCACGCCGGGTATGCGCTCGCGCACGTCGTTGACCGAGTCCAGGCTGAACCGGCCGTGCACCGAGCAGTGGCCGCGCCACAGGATCATCTTCGCGCCGCGCAGCTCGTCCGCCGTCAGCCCGCCGTTCGGCCGGTGCGGGTTGTAGACGACACAGTCCTCCAGGGACATGCCCATGTCCCGCACCGCGGTGTTGCGGCCCAGGTGCTGGTCCGGGAGGAAGAGGACCTTCTCGCCCTGCTCGAAGGCCCAGTCGAGGGCCCGCTTGGCGTTGGAGGAGGTGCAGATGGTGCCGCCGTGCTTGCCCGTGAAGGCCTTGATGTCGGCGGAGGAGTTCATGTACGAGACGGGGACGACCTGCTCGGCTATCCCCGCCTCGGTCAGCACGTCCCAGCACTCGGCGACCTGCTCGGCGGTGGCCATGTCGGCCATGGAGCAGCCGGCCGCGAGGTCGGGCAGGACCACCTTCTGGTCGTCACCGGTGAGGATGTCCGCCGACTCGGCCATGAAGTGCACACCGCAGAAGACGATGTACTCGGCCTCCGGGCGCGCGGCGGCGTCCCGGGCCAGCTTGAAGGAGTCGCCCGTGACGTCGGCGAACTGGATGACCTCGTCGCGCTGGTAGTGGTGGCCGAGGACGAAGACCTTGTCCCCGAGCTTCTCCTTGGCGGCGCGGGCGCGCTCCACCAGGTCCGGGTCGGACGGCGAGGGGAGGTCGCCGGGACACTCCACACCGCGCTCGCTCTTCGGGTCGGCCTCACGGCCGAGGAGCAGCAGGGCGAGGGGCGTCGGCTGTACGTCGAGCTCCCGGGACTGGGCGGTGGTCACGACACGCACCCTTTCTGTTCTGGCGACTTCTCGTCGAAATGACGCTATCTATCATATCCGGTTCACGTCACTTTGACGACGGCCATAGCGTCCATGTGACGTGAATCCCGGCGGGCGCCGGTCCCTTCCCGGCAGCGCCCCACAGGAGCCGGTTTCCGCTCCGCACCGCGTGTGCGAGCATGAGGAGGGAGGCGAGGAAACACGCGCCAGGCGCGGAATGAATCCGCGGCCCGGCCGGTTGCAACCGTCGGCAAGCAGTCTCCGTACAACCCGGGAGAGATGTAGATGTCCGTATCGGACGAGACCACCACCGTCACCGACGGCATCGTTCTGACCGACGCCGCCGCGTCCAAGGTCAAGGCCCTGCTCGACCAGGAAGGCCGAGACGACCTCGCCCTGCGCGTCGCCGTCCAGCCCGGTGGCTGCTCCGGCCTGCGCTACCAGCTCTTCTTCGACGAGCGCTCGCTCGACGGCGACGTGCTGAAGGACTTCGGCGGTGTGAAGGTCGTCACCGACCGCATGAGCGCCCCGTACCTGGGCGGCGCCACCATCGACTTCGTCGACACCATCGAGAAGCAGGGCTTCACGATCGACAACCCGAACGCCACGGGCTCCTGCGCCTGCGGCGACTCCTTCAGCTGAGCCGGGTTCTCACCCAGGCGGCACGGGACGAAGGCGGCGGCCCCTCCGACAGGGCCGCCGCCTTCGTCCTTCTCCGCCCCGGCGCTACCGGGTGGGCGGCGCCGGCAGCCGGGCACCGTCCTTGTACAGCGGCACCGGCTCCCCGGAGGTGTCCACCACCTCGCGGTCACCGAGCGGCGCGTCCAGCGAGACCGTCTTCTCGAACCGCTTGGCGATCATGATGCACACCTTGTCCGGCCAGGGCGTCTCGGTCACCCGCACCGTCACCTCGTCGCCGTCCTCGCTCGCCGTCACCTCGTAGTCGGCGCACACCCCGCCGGTGAAGACCACGGTCAGCTCCCTGCCCTCGGCCGTGTAGCCCTCGACGGCGGCCTCCCCGGCCGGCGGTGCCCCGTCACCGGGCGGCGTCGGCGTCGTCCCACCGGCCTCCCCGGACCGCGGGGCCAGGAACTCCGGGTCGACCGCCGGGTACGTCACCGTGAACGCCTGCGCGCCCTGCGGCCGCACCTCGAACAGCCACGACGGTACGAGGGCGGGCCGCCCGTCCACGGAGTGCGCGGCCAGCCCGAACACCGCGTCGTGGACCGTGACGCTCTCCCCGGCCGGCTTCGTCTCCGGACTGCACTGCTCCTGCTGCCCGTCCCCGTCCCCGTCCAGCGGTACGGAGGTGGCGCAGCCGCCGATGCCGGCACCCGGGGCGCCGGCCGGCGCCGCGTTCATCAGGTCCAGCGCCTTCCGGGCGCTCACCGTGGGGTAGGTGTCCCCCTTCACCGGCTCCGCGAGCCGCCCGTTGCCGCCGACCACCTCGCCCCGGGCGCCGACGACCACACCGGTCGTCCAGCCGTACGTCGGCAGCCCGCCCACCACGGGGTCGGCGTTCACCACACGCCTGCCGCCCATGATCTGGCTCGCGTCGAGCTTCGCGTCGTCCTGCCCCACGGCCTTCAGCACGGGCGCGGCGGCCTTCTCGGCGGCGGCCTCGCTCACCACGGGAGTGTCACCCGCGGAGGGGGCCTTGCAGGTGGCGCCCTTGCAGTTGTCGGTGCCCGGGGTGTTCGCGCTGAACGTCCACGAACCGGGGGCCTCCCGGTCCACCCGCAGGGTCGGCCCGGAGCCGTCCTGGCCGCCGATCCGCCAGGCACCGCCCTCCGCGACCGGCTTCCCGTCGAGCCCCAGCGCCTTCGCCAGCGTGACCACCCGCTCCTCGGTGACCTCCCCCCCGACCCGGTACACCGGCGCGGAGCCGGGACCCCCGGGGAGCGTGCCGTCGGCGCGGTAGGTGGTGCCGTAGGGGTTGGGCTCGCCGGGTGCGATGCCGTTCGCGGCGCTCTCGGAGTGGCCGTCCAGGGCGAGCGGCGGGGGAGTGGGGTCGCCGTTCGCCCCCGGGGCCGTACCGGCCCCGGATTCCCCCGGCCCGCCGGTGGCACCGGTGGCCAGATAGGCCCCGCCGCCCCCGACCAGCAGCACGGCGGCGGCGACGGAGGCGACCAGCACGGGCGAACGCCGCCGCGCCGCGCCCTCGTCCCCGGGACCGTCCCCGGCACCCCGGCCGACGGTCCCGCCGGGGGTGGGGCCCGGGGCGTCCGCCCTCGCCGCGCGGGATGCGTCCGGAGCCGGACCGGGGCCGCCCTCGGGGGCTTCGGTCTTCGCGGTGGGGGGTTTGTCCGGAGCCGGACCGGGGCCGCCCTCCGGGGTTTCGGTCTTTGCCGTGGGGGCTTCGTCCGGAGTGGAGGCCGGGTCGTTGTCCGGGGCTTCGGTCTTCGCCGTCGGGGGTTCGTCCGCAGCCGGGCCGGGCTCGCCCTCCGGGGCTTCGGTCTTCGCCGTCGGGGGTTCGTCCGCAGCCGGGCCGGGCTCGCCCTCCGGGGCTTCGGTCTTCGCCGTCGGGGCTTCGTCCCGAGTGGAGGCCGGGTCGTTGTCCGGGGCGTCCGTCTTCGCCCCGAGGGGCTCGTCCGGAGCCGGGTCCGGGTCGCCCCCCGATGCCTCGGCGCGCGCGGCGTGGGGCGTGTCCGGGGTGGGACCCGGAGCGTCCTTCGCCGCTCCCGTCCCCCCGGCAAGGGGCTCCGCCCCGTCGCTGCCCGAAGCGCCCCCGGTGCCGCCCGTGCTGCCGGCGGCGGTGCGCGCCTCGGCGTCGTCGTTGTCGGGTCGCTCGGTGTTCACCGCATCGCTCCTTCGCCTGCACAACTGTCCCAGTGGACCCTGCCCGGTCGGACCGGGACTGCTGAGGGGTCGTATCCCGTATCCCCTTTACGGGGGACAGCGATGGGACGCAGCGGGGGAGCGCGCGGTTCCCCGCGTCCGCTCAGTCGCCGTACTCGGACATCGCGTCCAGCAGGCGGGCGGACGCGGGCGGCACGCTCACCCCGTGGATCAGGGACGGGGACACCGGCCGCGCGACGGCCCGGTCCGGCACCGACCAGTGGGGAACCATCCGGGCGCAGTCGCCGCGCAGCGACGCCAGATCGCCCTCGAGGTCGACCGGGGCGGACGCGTGGAACTTGATGTTCGTCATGTCCGCACCGTATGCACGACGAAGGTCACGAAGAAAGACCTACTATCGGGTAGTTTCGGCTGCTTCTACGGGCCGCTCCCACCCGGTAGCGTGAGGTGTCAACCCGCCTCCCCCCAGGAGAATCGACGCCGTGCGCATCGCAGTCACCGGCTCCATCGCCACCGACCACCTCATGACCTTCCCCGGCCGCTTCGCCGACCAGTTCGTCGCGGACCAGCTGCACACGGTCTCGCTGTCCTTCCTGGTCGACAACCTCGACGTACGCCGGGGCGGTGTGGGTGCGAACATCGCCTTCGGAATGGGCCAGCTCGGCACCCGCCCGATCCTCGTCGGAGCGGCCGGCTTCGACTTCGACGAGTACCGGGCCTGGCTGGACCGGCACGGCGTCGACACGGACTCCGTCCGTATCTCCGACACCCTGCACACCGCCCGCTTCGTGTGCACCACGGACGCCGACCACAACCAGATCGGCTCCTTCTACACGGGCGCGATGAGCGAGGCCCGTCTGATCGAGCTGAAGACCGTCGCCGACCGGGTGGGCGGCCTCGACCTGGTCTCCATCGGCGCCGACGACCCGGAGGGCATGCTCCGGCACACCGAGGAGTGCCGCTCGCGGGGCATCCCGTTCGCCGCCGACTTCTCCCAGCAGATCGCCCGGATGAACGGCGAGGAGATCCGGATACTGCTGGAGGGGGCGACCTACCTCTTCTCCAACGAGTACGAGAAGGGGCTCATCGAGACCAAGACCGGCTGGAGCGACGCGGAGATCCTCGACCGGGTCGGCCACCGGGTCACCACCCTCGGCGCGCGCGGTGTCCGCATCGAGCGGGCCGGCGAGGAGACGATCGAGGTCGGGTGCCCGGAGGAGGAGCGCAAGGCCGACCCGACGGGCGTCGGCGACGCGTTCCGGGCGGGGTTCCTGTCGGGGCTCGCGTGGGGTGTCCCGCTGGAGCGGGCGGCGCAGGTCGGCTGCATGCTCGCCACGCTGGTCATCGAGACGGTGGGTACGCAGGAGTACCAGCTGCGGCGGGGGCACTTCATGGAGCGGTTCATGAAGGCGTACGGGGACGAGGCGGCGGAGGAAGTCCGGGTCCACCTCAACTGAGCCGCCTGCGCGGGCGGGGCGCGGAAGCGGGTGCGTGGGGGCTGGTCGCGCAGTCCCCCGCGCCCCTGAAAGGCCGCGCCCCCGGAGGTCAGGTGCGGCGGCGGATCAGGTAGGCGGTTCCCCCGGGGGCCGGTTCCTCGCCCAGGTACTCCTGGTCCCGCATGTCGCACCAGGCCGGGATGTCCAGGCGGGCGGCCTCGTCGTCGGCCAGGACGCGGACCGTGCCGCCGAGCGGGACGTCACCGATCACCTTGGCCAGCTCGATCACCGGGACCGGGCAGCGGCGGCCCAGCGCGTCCACGACCACGGTGTCCTCGCTCCGCCGCGTCACGCCCTCCCCGGCGGACACCGGCGCGCCCAGCCTCTCCCGCACCCCCGCCACCACCCCCGGCAGCACCGCCAGGAAGCGCTCGACGTCCTCCTCCGGCGTCCCCATGGGCAGCGAGACGCGGACGTTGCCCTCGCTGAGCACGCCCATCGCCCGCAGAACATGACTGGGCGTCAGCGTGCTGCTCGTGCAGGACGACCCGGAGGACACCGAGAACCCCTCGCGGTCCAGCTCGTGCAGCAGTGTCTCCCCGTCGACATAGAGACAGGAGAAGGTGACGATCCCCGGCAGCCGCCGCTCCGGATCGCCGACCACCTCCACGTCCGGCACCAGCCCCGGCACCCGCGCCCGGATCCGCTCCGTCAGCTCCCGCAGCCGTACCGCCTCCTCGGCCGCCTCCGCCCGCACCGCCCGCAGGGACGCCGCCGCGGCCACGATCGCCGGCAGGTTCTCGAACCCGGCCGCCCGCCCCGACTCCCGTTCGTCCCGCGGCCCCTGGGGCGCGAACCGCACACCCTTGCGTACGACGAGCAGCCCCACCCCCGACGGACCGCCCCACTTGTGCGCGCTCGCCGCGAGCAGCGACCAGCCGCCCTCCACCGGCCCCCAGCCCAGCGACTGGGCCGCGTCCACCAGCAGCGGCACCCCCGCCTCCCGGCACACCGCGGCCACCTCGGCCACCGGCTGCGCGGTCCCCACCTCGTGGTTGGCGGACTGCAGACACGCCAGGGCGGTGTCCGGCCGCAGCGCCTCGGCGTACCCGGACGCAGCGACCGCTCCGGCGCGGTCCACCGCGACCTCGGTGACCGACCCCCCGGCCGCCTGGTGAACCTCCGCCGCATGGAGCACAGAAGAGTGTTCGACCGCGGACACGATCAGGTGATGTCCGGCGCGCCGCCGTCCTGCCAGCGCCCCCGCGATCCCGGAGTGCACCGCCCGCGTGCCGGACGACGTGAACACCAGCTCGTCCGGCCGGCACCCCACCGCCTCCGCGGCCGCCTCCCGCGCCGCGTCCAGCAGCATCCGCGCCCGCCGCCCCTCCCTGTAGAGCCGCGCGGGGTCCGCCCACCCCTCGTCCAGAGAGGCCGTCAACGCCTGACGGGCGACGCGATGAAGGGGAGCACCGGAAGCAGCATCGAAGTAGGACACACGGCAACGCTAAACCCCGGCCAGGGCGGCACCCTCAGGGGCGCGGGGAACTGCGCGCCGAGCCACACGCGGCCCGCACCCGCCAAATCAGCGAACCGCCCCACCCACTAGGCCCCCCTCCTCGCAGCCCCCCGGAGGGCGTCGGCTAGGGTTTGGTCCGCATAAACATCCAAACCCCTGCCCGACGCAGGGCGGCGACCGACCAGCGAGAAGGCCAGGCCGCAGCCGTACAGCGCGGGCGAGACTCTCGGGAAGGCGCTACGTGAGTCCCAACGGCTCCGACCTCCCCCACGGCCTGAAGGGCGTGGGCGGTACCCCCAAGCCGCGGCGCCCCATGCGGCGGAAGCTGCTGCAGGCACTGACCGCGGGGCTGGTCCTGGCGACGGCCACCGGCTGCACGTGGGAGGACTTCCCCCGCCTCGGTATGCCCACCCCAACATCGGAAGAGGCTCCGCGGATCCTCTCCCTGTGGCAGGGATCCTGGGCTGCCGCGCTCGCCATCGGCGCGCTGGTGTGGGGTCTGATCCTGTGGAGTGTGTTCTTCCACCGGCGCAGCCGCACCAAGGTGGAGGTCCCTCCGCAGACCCGGTACAACATGCCCATCGAGGCGCTGTACACGGTTGTCCCGCTCATCATCGTCTCGGTGTTCTTCTTCTTCACCGCACGGGACGAATCCGAGCTGCTGAAGCTCGAGAAGAACCCCGACGTCACGGTCAACGTGGTCGGCTTCCAGTGGAGCTGGTGCTTCAACTACGTCGAGAACGTGGACGGTTCCACCGGCGACGCCAAGAAGGCCAAGGAACTGGACTCGATCCCGCAGCGTTACAAGGACGCGTTCCCGGCCGACGCCGGCGGTGTCTACGACTGCGGTGTCCCCGGCACCCGCAACCCGCAGACCAACAACCCGGGCCCCACCCTGTGGCTGCCCGAGGGCAAGCGGGTCCGCTTCGTGCTGACGTCCCGTGATGTCATCCACTCCTTCTGGGTGGTGCCGTTCCTGATGAAGCAGGACGTCATCCCGGGCCACACCAACGCCTTCGAGGTGACCCCCAGCCGTGAGGGCACCTTCCTGGGCAAGTGCGCCGAACTCTGCGGCGTCGACCACTCCCGCATGCTCTTCAACGTGAAGGTCGTCTCCCAGGAGCGCTACGAGCAGCACCTGAAGGACCTCGCGGAGAAGGGACAGACCGGTTACGTTCCCGCAGGCATCGATCAGACGGGCCACGAGAAGAACCGGGAGACGAACCAACTGTGAGCATCCTCAACGAACCCCAGGGTGCCGCTGCAGCTGAGGACTCGTACGAGAACGAGCTGCCCGTGCGGCGCAAGAGTCCCGGTAACGTCGTCGTCAAGTGGCTGACGACCACGGACCACAAGACGATCGGCACGCTGTACCTGGTGACGTCGTTCGCCTTCTTCGTCATCGGTGGCGTGATGGCGCTCGTGATGCGCGCCGAGCTGGCCCGGCCGGGTCTGCAGATCGTCTCGAACGAGCAGTTCAACCAGGCGTTCACGATGCACGGCACGGTCATGCTGCTGATGTTCGCGACGCCGCTGTTCGCCGGTTTCGCGAACTGGATCATGCCGCTGCAGATCGGCGCGCCCGACGTGGCGTTCCCGCGGCTGAACATGTTCGCCTACTGGCTGTTCCTGTTCGGCTCGCTGATCGCGCTGGGCGGCTTCCTCACCCCGGACGGCGCGGCGAGCTTCGGCTGGTTCGCCTACTCCCCGCTGTCGGACGCGGTCCGCTCGCCGGGCGTCGGCGCCGACATGTGGATCATGGGTCTGGCGTTCTCCGGCTTCGGTACGATCCTCGGCTCGGTCAACTTCATCACCACGATCATCTGCATGCGCGCTCCGGGCATGACGATGTTCCGCATGCCGATCTTCACCTGGAACGTGCTGCTGACCGGTGTGCTGGTCCTGCTGGCCTTCCCGGTGCTGGCCGCCGCGCTGTTCGCCCTCGAGTTCGACCGGAAGTTCGGGGCGCACATCTTCGACCCGGCCAACGGCGGGGCGCTGCTGTGGCAGCACCTGTTCTGGTTCTTCGGCCACCCCGAGGTGTACATCATCGCGCTGCCGTTCTTCGGCATCGTGTCCGAGATCATCCCGGTCTTCTCCCGCAAGCCGATCTTCGGCTACATGGGCCTGATCGCCGCGACGATCGCCATCGCGGGTCTGTCGATCACCGTGTGGGCGCACCACATGTACGTCACCGGCGGTGTACTGCTGCCGTTCTTCTCCTTCATGACGTTCCTGATCGCGGTCCCGACCGGCGTGAAGTTCTTCAACTGGATCGGCACCATGTGGAAGGGCAGCCTGTCCTTCGAGACGCCGATGCTGTGGTCGGTGGGCTTCCTCATCACCTTCCTCTTCGGTGGTCTGACCGGTGTGATCCTGGCGTCCCCGCCGCTGGACTTCCACGTCTCCGACAGCTACTTCGTGGTGGCGCACTTCCACTACGTGGTGTTCGGCACCGTGGTGTTCGCGATGTTCGCCGGCTTCCACTTCTGGTGGCCGAAGTTCACCGGCAAGATGCTCGACGAACGCCTCGGCAAGATCACCTTCTGGACGCTGTTCATCGGCTTCCACGGCACCTTCCTCGTCCAGCACTGGCTGGGTGTCGAGGGCATGCCGCGCCGCTACTCGGACTACCTGGCGGCCGACGGCTTCACCGCGCTGAACACGGTGTCGACGATCGCCTCGTTCCTGCTCGGCCTGTCGATCCTGCCGTTCTTCTACAACATCTGGAAGACGGCCAAGTACGGCAAGCCGGTCGGCGTCGACGACCCGTGGGGCTACGGCCGCTCCCTGGAGTGGGCGACCTCCTGCCCGCCGCCGCGGCACAACTTCATCACCCTGCCGCGGATCCGCAGTGAATCCCCGGCGTTCGACCTGCACTACCCGGAGATCGCCGCGCTCGACCAGCTCGAGAACGCCGGTCACGGGGAGAAGGCTCTCGCCGGTGGCAAGGAGGCAGGCAAGTGAAGATCCAGGGCAACCTGTTCATGTGGCTGAGCCTCTTCTTCCTGATCGTCGCCGGTGTCTACGGCGTATGGTCGAAGGAGCCGGTCGGCACCACCGCCCTCTTCCTGGCGTTCGGCCTGAGCATCATGATCGGCTTCTACCTGGGCTTCACCGCCCGGCGGGTCGACGTGGGCGCCCAGGACAACAAGGAAGCGGACGTCGCGGACGACTCCGGCGAGGTCGGGTTCTTCAGCCCGCACAGCTGGCAGCCGCTCGCCCTCGCCGTGGGTGGCGCCCTGATCTTCCTGGGCATCGCGGTCGGCTGGTGGCTGGTGTACTTCTCGGTCCCGGTCCTGCTGATCGGCCTGTGGGGCTGGGTCTTCGAGTACTACCGCGGTGAGAACCGCACCCAGTAACACGCCGCACGGCGTTCAGGGGCCCGGACACTCCGTCAGGAGCGTCCGGGCCCCTGCTTTTGCCGTCCGCGTCACCCGTTCGGACCGTCCAGTGAGCCGACGCGGGCCCCGCTTCCTAGCGTGAGGCCATGAGACAGACAGAGTCCCCCCGTGGCGCGGGCGCCGGCCGGAGCCGCCTCGCCGGCTGCACGCTGCTGGTGATCGCCCTCGGCGCGGGCGTCACCGGCTGCTCCTCCGACGGCAGTCCGCTGTCCGCCGAGCCGTACGACGCGGCGGACCAGATCTCCTTCAGCGGCTCCGTCGACGGGGGCGGGCCCGCCGACCCCGACAAGCCCCTGGAAGTCGTCGCCGAGGACTCCGACGGACGCATCACGGACGTCACCGCCGTGGACGCCTCCGGGCGCCACCTGGCGGGCGAACTGGCCGCCGACGGCAGCCGGTGGCACAGCACCTCCCCGCTGGCCGCCAGTGCCCAGTACACGGTCCGGGTGAGCACCGAGGACGAGGACGGCGCCCCCGGCCGCAAGGTCCTCACCTTCACCACCGGCAGACCCGCCGCCGCCAAACCCCTGGCCGTCGCCTTCGGCCCCCAGGCGGGCACGTACGGCGTCGGCCAGCCCCTCACCGCGGAGCTGAACGAGCCCGTCAGGGACCGGGCCCAGCGGGCCGTGGTGGAACGCGCCCTCAAGGTCGACTCCACGCCCGCCGTGAGCGGCGCCTGGCACTGGGTCGACGACAAGAAGCTGCACTACCGCCCGAAGGACTACTGGCCCGCGCACGCCACCATCCGCGTCCGCAGCGCCCTGGAGGGCATCCGGGTCGGCGACCGGCTCCGGGGCACCGCCTCCGAGCCGCTGACGATCCGCACCGGTGACCGGGTGATAGCCCTCACCGACGCGGCCGCCCACCGGCTGACGGTCTACAAGAACGGCGAGGAGATCAAGGAGATCCCCGTCACCACCGGCAAGCCCGGCTTCGAGACCCGCAACGGCGTCAAGGTGGTCCTCGCCAAGGAGCCCTTCGTACGGATGCGCAGCAGCACCGTGGGCATCGCCGAGGGCTCCGCGGAGTCGTACGACCTCGACGTCCGCTACGCCACCCGGGTGACGTGGAGCGGCGAGTACGTGCACGCCGCCCCGTGGTCCGTCGGCTCCCAGGGCTACGCCAACGTCAGCCACGGCTGCGTGGGCATGAACACCGCGAACGCCGAGTGGTTCTTCGACACCGTCCGCCAGGGCGACATCGTGGAGGTCGTCAACTCGGCCGGCGACACGATGGAACCCTTCGGCAACGGCTACGGCGACTGGAACCTGGACTGGCCCACATGGCGCGAGGGCAGCGCCCTGACCACCAACACGTCCCCGCACACCGAGGAGACGTCACGCCTGCGGCCCACGGCTGTGTAACGCCCCCGAAGGGGCGCGGGGAACTGCGCGACCAGCCACAACGGCCCGCAGCCGCCACACCGCAGAACCAACGGAGTCACTACGCGCTCTGCAACCGCTTCTGCCGCAGCAGCGCCGCCAGCGCGGCCGCGAACTCCACCGGCTCGACCGGCAAGGTCACCGCCGCCTCCGCCCGGCTCCACGTCGCCAACCAGGCATCCTGCGGACGCCCGATCAGCAGCAGCACCGGCGGGCTGTCGAAGACCTCGTCCTTGATCTGCCGGCACAGCCCCATGCCCCCCATCGGCACGGCCTCGCCGTCGAACACGCATACGTCGATGCCACCCCGGTCCAACTCCGTGATCACGGCGGCCTGGGTCGCGCACTCCACGAACTCCACTACGGGCACGTCCGGCGCCGGCCGCCGCCCGGTGGCGAGCCGCACCTGCTCCCGGGTGTTGGCGTCGTCGCTGTAGACCAGCACCGTGGCGGTCGCCTGCATTGTTCCTCCACGCGTAAGAGAGAGGGCACGGCTCTGTCGGGAACTTCGGGTACCGATGGCGCGGATGCTACCCCCTCGGACCGCCTGTCAACACCGGTTCGGACACGGCTTCGAAGGCGGCCGTGACGGGGCTCCGACCCGGCTCCGACCGGGCTCCGGGTGGGCCATCCGGGCAGTCCAGGACGGGGGAACACACCGAACGGCACCCCCGGGAGTGAGGGCGGGATAAGCGACCGACATAATGTCGGCGTGGCGACAGCAACGACAGTAGACACCGGGCACGCGCACCCGTCGGTCAACCGACCGAACCTCACCAGCGTCGGAACCATCATCTGGCTGAGTTCCGAGCTGATGTTCTTCGCGGCCCTCTTCGCGATGTACTTCACCCTGCGATCGGTGACAGGACCCGAGTTCTGGTCGGAGAAGGCCGACTACCTGAACTTCCCGTTCTCGGCGGGGAACACCACGATCCTGGTGCTTTCCTCCCTCACCTGCCAGCTCGGCGTCTTCGCCGCCGAGCGCGGTGACGTGAAGAAGCTCCGGATGTGGTTCATCGTCACCTTCATCATGGGTGCGGTCTTCATCGGAGGACAGGTCCTCGAGTACACCGAGCTGGTCAAGCACTACGGCCTGTCCATCTCCTCCGACGCGTACGGATCGGCCTTCTACCTGACCACCGGCTTCCACGGCCTGCATGTGCTGGGCGGTCTCTTCGCCTTCCTGCTGGTCCTGGGCCGGACCTATGCGGCACGGAGGTTCACTCACGAGCAGGCGACGGCGGCCATCGTCGTGTCCTACTACTGGCACTTCGTCGACGTCGTCTGGATCGGCCTCTTTGCCACGATCTACATGATCAAGTAGCACGGGCCCACAGCCTTGCGCGCTCCGAAGCAGCGCACCAACCAGAAGCATCGACGCAGAAGATCCTGACACCGGGGTAATCCGTGAAAAAGCTCTCCGCACGACGACGCCACCCGCTGGCGGCGCTCGTCGTCCTACTCCTCGCGCTGGCATGCACCGGGGGGCTCTACGCCGTGTTCGCACCCGCGGACAAGGCGCAGGCCGACGAAACCGCCCAGTCCCTCACCATCGAGGAGGGCAAGAAGCTCTACGCGGTCGGCTGCGCCAGCTGCCACGGCACCGGCGGTCAGGGCACCACCGACGGTCCGAGCCTGGTGGGCGTGGGCGCCGCCGCGGTCGACTTCCAGGTGAGCACCGGCCGTATGCCGGCCGCCACCTCGCAGGCCGCGCAGCTGCCCGACAAGCCCGCCGTCTACACGCAGGCCGAGATCGACCAGCTTGCCGCGTACATCGCCTCCCTGGGCGCCGGTCCGGCGATCCCCACCGAGGAGCAGTACGGTCCCGAGGGTGCCGACATCGCCAAGGGCGGTGAACTGTTCCGCAACAACTGCGCCCAGTGCCACAACTTCACCGGCAAGGGCGGCGCGCTCACGAACGGCAAGTACGCCCCGGACCTCGAGGACGTCGCGCCGAAGCACATCTACGAGGCCATGCTCACCGGCCCGCAGAACATGCCTTCCTTCCCGGACACCACGCTGTCCGTGCAGAACAAGAAGGACATCATCGCGTACCTGGACACGGTCAACAGCGATGACTCCGAGAGCCCCGGCGGCATGTCGCTCGGCGGATTCGGCCCGGTCTCGGAGGGTCTGTTCGCGTGGGTCTTCGGACTCGGCGCGCTGATCGCGGTCGCCGTCTGGGTCGCCGCTCGGACCGCAAAGGCCAAGAAGTCATGAGTAGCCAAGACATTCCCGAAGAGAACCTGCCCGCGGGGCAGGACACGCCCCACGGCGCGGTGAAGCTCGCGGACGAGAAGAACCCGTTCGCCGACCCGGGCCTGCCGCCGCACGAGCCCCGGATCCAGGACCTGGACGAGCGGGCCGCCAAGCGGTCCGAGCGTACGGTCGCCCTGCTGTTCACGCTGTCGATGCTGGCCACCGTCGGCTTCATCGCCTCGTTCGTGACGATCCCGGTCGACAAGACCGTCTACATCTTCATGCTCGGTCACATCAGCGCGCTGAACTTCGCGCTGGGGATGACCCTCGGTGTCGCGCTGTTCGCCATCGGCGCCGGCGCGGTCCACTGGGCCCGCACGCTGATGTCGGACCACGAGATCGCCGACGAGCGGCACCCGATCGAGGCCTCCCCCGAGGTCAAGGCGAAGGTCATGGACGACTTCCGCCAGGGTGCCAAGGAGTCGGTGATCGGCCGCCGGAAGCTGATCCGCAACACCATGTTCGGCGCGCTCGCCCTGTTCCCGCTCTCCGGAGTGGTGCTGCTGCGCGACCTCGGACCGCTGCCCGGGACCAAGCTGCGCGAGACCGCGTGGTCCAAGGGCAAGCTGCTGGTCAACATGAACACGAACGAGCCGCTGCGGCCGTCCGACATCATCGTCGGCTCGCTCACCTTCGCCCAGCCCGAGGGTCTCGACCCGCACGAGCACGGCTACATGACCGAGATCGCCAAGGCCGCCCTGATGCTCGTCCGCATCCAGCCGGACGAGATCAAGGACAAGCAGTCGCTGGAGTGGTCGCACGAGGGGATCCTCGCCTACTCGAAGATCTGCACCCACGTCGGTTGCCCGATCTCCCTGTACGAGCAGCAGACGCATCACGCGCTGTGCCCCTGTCACCAGTCCACCTTCGACCTCTCCGACGGTGCCAAGGTGATCTTCGGTCCCGCCGGTCACGCCCTGCCGCAGTTGCGCATCGGCGTGAACGACGAGGGCTACCTCGAAGCGCTCGGCGACTTCGACGAGCCCGTCGGTCCTTCCTTCTGGGAGCGCGGATGAGTACTGCAACCACGCCCGAGTCCCGCTCGCGCGGGAAGGCACCGGCCGGCGAACGCGTCGCCGACTGGGCCGACGGCCGGCTGGGGATCTACTCCCTGGCCAAGGCCAACATGCGGAAGATCTTCCCCGACCACTGGTCGTTCATGCTGGGTGAGATCTGCCTCTACAGCTTCCTCATCATCATCCTCACGGGTGTGTACCTGACGCTGTTCTTCCACCCGTCGATGAACGAGGTGGAGTACCACGGCAGCTACGTCCCGATGCAGGGACAGCTGATGAGTGAGGCCTTCAAGTCGACGCTGGACATCAGCTTCGACGTCCGTGGCGGTCTGCTCATCCGGCAGATCCACCACTGGGCCGCGCTGGTCTTCCTGGCCGGCATGTTCGTGCACATGATGCGCGTGTTCTTCACCGGCGCGTTCCGCAAGCCGCGTGAGATCAACTGGCTGTTCGGCTTCCTGCTGTTCGTCCTCGGCATGTTCACCGGTTTCACCGGCTACTCGCTCCCGGACGACCTGCTCTCCGGCACCGGTATCCGCTTCATGGAGGGCGCGGTCCTGTCCGTGCCGATCGTCGGCACGTACCTGGCGTTCTTCATCTTCGGCGGCGAGTTCCCGGGTGACGACTTCATCGCCCGGTTCTACTCGGTCCACATCCTGCTGCTGCCGGGCATCATGCTCGGCCTCGTGGTGGCGCACCTGATCCTGGTCTTCTACCACAAGCACACGCAGTTCGCGGGTCCCGGCAAGACCAACAAGAACGTCGTCGGCATGCCGCTGCTGCCGGTGTACATGGCCAAGGCCGGAGGCTTCTTCTTCCTGGTCTTCGGTGTGCTCGCGGCCATCTCGGCGATCGCCACGATCAACCCGGTCTGGAACATCGGCCCCTACCGGCCGGACATGGTCTCCACGAACGCCCAGCCCGACTGGTACATGGGCTTCTCCGAGGGCCTGATCCGTGTCATGCCGGGCTGGGAGATCAACTTCTGGGGTCACACGCTCGCCCTGGGTGTGTTCGTCCCGCTGATGATCTTCCCGCTGGTCCTGGTGTCGATCGCGGTCTACCCGTTCATCGAGTCCTGGATCACCGGCGACAAGCGCGAGCACCACATCCTGGACCGCCCGCGCAACGCCCCGACGCGCACCGCCTTCGGTGTCGCCTGGATCACGCTGTACTTCGTGCTCCTCGTCGGCGGTGGCAACGACCTGTGGGCCACCCACTTCGACCTGTCGATCAACGCCATCACCTGGTTCGTCCGGATCGGCTTCTTCGTCGCACCGGTCGTCGCGTTCGTGGTCACCAAGCGGATCTGCCTCGGCCTCCAGCGCCGGGACAAGGACAAGGTGCTGCACGGCCGCGAGGCGGGCATCATCAAGCGCCTGCCGCACGGTGAGTTCATCGAGGTCCACGAGCCGCTCAGCCAGGAGCAGCTGCACACCCTCACCGCGCACGAGCAGTACAAGCCGCTCGAGATCGGCCCGGAGGTCGACGAGAACGGCGTCCGGCGCAAGGTGAAGATGAGCGAGCGGCTGCGCGCCAAGCTCAGCGAGGGCTACTACGGCGAGGAGTCCCAGATTCCGAAGCCGACCGTCGAGGAGTACAAGGAGATCACGAGCGGCCACGGCCACCACTGATCACCTTCCGCGCCTCACCCCAGTCGCCACACGACGGCGAAGGGCCCCCGTCCGTTCTGCGGACGGGGGCCCTTCGGCGTCCCCGGGGCTGGATAGGGTGGAACCCGGGACCCTTCCGGTTCCCGCGACTCTTCTACGACCATCTGGAGCGGCCATGAGCGCTGTGACCCCCGCTGGAGGCGACACCGCGGCGGGCCGCTCCTGGCCCGCCGTGCTGAACGGACTGCTGGACGGCACGAACCTGTCCGCCGACGACACCGCCTGGGCGATGGACCTGATCATGCGGGGCGAGGCGACCGACGCGCAGATCGCCGGCTTCGCCGTCTCCCTGCGGGCCAAGGGCGAGACCGTCGAGGAGATCACCGGCTGCGTACGGGCGCTGTACGCCCACGCGCATGTGATCGAGGTGCCGGGCGCCACGGTCGACATCGTCGGCACCGGCGGTGACGGCGCCAAGACGGTGAACATCTCCACGATGTCCTCGATCGTCGTGGCCGGCACCGGAGCGAAGGTCGTCAAGCACGGCAACCGGGCGGCCTCCTCCGCGTCCGGTGCCTCCGACGTCCTGGAGAAGCTCGGCGTCAACCTGGAACTCACCCCGCGACGGGTCGCCGAGGTCGCCGAGGAGGCGGGCATCACCTTCTGCTTCGCGGTGAAGTTCCACCCCGCGCTGCGCCATGTGGCCGCCGCGCGCGGCCAGCTCGGCATCCGCACCGTGTTCAACTTCCTCGGCCCGCTGGCCAACCCGGCGCAGGTCAAGGCGCAGGCGGTCGGCGTCGCCGACCCCCGGATGGCGCCGATCATGGCCGGGGTCTTCGCCGAGCGCGGCCACTCCTCGCTGGTCTTCCGCGGCGACGACGGCCTGGACGAGCTGACCACCACCGCCACCTCCAAGGTGTGGGTGGTCCGTGACGGCAAGGTCGACGAGGAGTCCTTCGACCCCCGCGAGGTGGGCATCGAGCTGGTGCCGGTGGAGGCCCTGCGCGGCGCCGACGCCTCCTACAACGCGGAGGTCGCCCGCCGCCTGCTGGACGGCGAGCGGGGCCCGGTGCGGGACGCGGTGCTGCTCAACTCGGCGGCGGCCCTGGTCGCCCTGGAGCCCGGCTCCGGCACCCTGACCGAGCGGATCCGCGGCGGGATGGCGCAGGCGGCCGAGTCCATCGACTCGGGAGCCGCCAAGCGGGTCCTGGAACGCTGGGTGGCCGTCAGCAACGCGTAACCGTCCGACGCCGGTCCATGTCCCGCGATCCGGACAGGGGTTGCGGGACATCGATCACTTCACGTACTTTCCTGTCCAGGTCATGAGTGACAGCCATCAGGCCCCGGCCGGCTGTCCGGCAACCCTCCGTCCGTGGCGGGGTGCCCCGGGTGAGGACCAGGCCGTAGGCAGCGAGGTTTACGGCAAGCGCGGACCCCTCGACGCTTTTGCTTCCTCGATGAGGGCAGGGGTCCTGGTCGTCGAGGAGCCTCCCATGAGCAAGCGAATGTGCTAGGGCCTGTCTGACAATTCCCGCCTGCCCCGCGACGCCATGCACGTACTCTCGCCGCACCGGGCGCAGAGCCAAGTACATCCAGTACGAGGCTCTACGCCCGGCACAGCGAGAGCACGCACCTGACGCCGCGGGGCCGCCCTCCGGGCGACGGCGGGAATTGTCAGACAGGCCCTAGGGCCGTCGAGCCCCGCCCGCGCACCCCCTTTCCTTCTCCTTCCGCGCTTGAGCGTCGTCCGCTCGCGCGAGGATTCCGCCTGCCCCACGGGAGTTCCGCCATGTCCCTCTCCGCCACCACCGCCGCCGACCCGTCCGTCCGCGCCCCGCTGCCCGTGCTGGGCCGGGACGTCACCGTTCCCCTCGTCACCGGTGGCGAGGTCACCTACGCCGCCCTCGACTACGCCGCCAGCGCCCCGGCCCTCCAGCGGGTGTGGGACGACGTCGCCGCGTACGCGCCGTACTACGGCAGTGTCCACCGGGGCGCCGGGTACCTCTCCCAGCTCTCCACCGACCTGTTCGAGAACGCCCGCCGCACCGTCGCGGAGTTCCTCGACTGCCGGACCGGGGACCAGGTGGTGTTCACCCGCTCCACCACCGACTCCCTCAACCTGCTCGCCGCCGCCCTCCCCGACGGCTGCGAGGTCTTCGTCTTCGAGACCGAGCACCACGCCTCCCTGCTGCCCTGGCGCGACGCCCGCGTCACGTTCCTCGACGCCCCCGACAGTCCCCGCCGGGCCGTGACGGCACTGGAGCGCGCCCTCGCCGACCGCGAGCCCCACGGTCCGGCCCTGGTCTGCGTCACCGGCGCCTCCAACGTGACCGGCGAGCTGTGGCCCGTACGGGAGCTGGCCGCCGCCGCGCACGCGCACGGCGCGCGGATCGTGCTGGACGCCGCCCAGCTCGCCCCGCACCACGCGGTGAGCGTGCGCGACCTGGACGTCGACTGGGTCGCCTTCTCCGGGCACAAGCTGTACGCCCCCTTCGGCTCCGGTGTGCTGGCGGGCCGCGCCGACTGGCTGCGCGAGGCCGACCCCTACCTCGCGGGCGGCGGCGCCAGCCGCAGGGTCGGCCGGGGCGCGGACGGGGGAGTGGACGTCGAGTGGCACGACGGCACCGCCCGGCACGAGGCCGGCTCGCCCAACGTCATCGGCGCCCACGCCATCGCCTCCGCCTGCAAGGCGCTCACCGAGGCCGGCTTCGAGGCGCTGGCCGCGCGCGAGGAGCGGCTGATCCGCGCGGTGCGCGAGGGGCTCGCGGACGTGCCGGAGGTGCGGTTCCTGTCGCTGTTCGGGGACGACGCCCCGCGCGTGGGCGTGCTCTCCTTCGTCGTCGAGGGCTGGAACAGCTCCGACTTCGCGGCGGCGCTGTCCGCGGAGTACGGCATCGGGGTGCGGGACGGGTTGTTCTGCGCGCACCCGCTGGTGCGGAGGCTGCTCGGTGGTGACGGGGAGGACCGGGGAGGGTGCGGTGAGCCGTCCGCGGGTGCGCTCCGCGTGAGCTTCGGCGCGGGTACGCCGGACGAGCACGTGGAGCGGTTCGTACGGGCGGTGCGTGAGCTGGTCGAGGGCGGCGCGCGCAACTGAGCGTTCCCTCGCCCCCGGACCTGCTCCTCAAACGCCGGAGGGGCTGGAATCAGCCCCTCCGGCGTTTGAGGAGCGGGGTCCGGGGCGGAGCCCCAGGTTCGGGACGGGAAGGGGCGGCGGGGGCGGGACTACTGGTGGGCCGGCACGGGCAGCCGGGCGCCCAGCACGATCATGCGCAGCGCCCGCTCCGTCGCATCCGTCAACAGCTCGGCGCCGCGCACCAGCGCCTCCGCGAGAGCCATCGGCGCCGGCAGAATGCCATGGCACGCATCCACCCCCGGCACCTCCCCCGCCCCCTCACCCAGCGTCCCCGCCAGCGCCAGCACCGGCCGCCCCGACAGCTTCGCCCGCCTGGCCACCTCCGCCGGCACCTTGCCGCGCGGCGTCTGGTGGTCCAGGGCCCCCTCGGCGGTGACGACCAGATCGGCCCGGGCCAGCCGGGCGTCCAGGTCGAGGTGGTCGAGCAGCACCGGGAAGCGCGGCACCAGCGACGCGCCCAGCGCGGCGAGCCCCGCGCCCAGCCCCCCGGAGGCACCCGTGCCGCGCCCGAGGCGCAGGTCGACATCCCTGACGGCGAGGTCCGAGGTCAGCACCCGCGCCCAGTTCTCCAGCGCCGCCGACAACTCCTCCACCTGCCCCGGCGTCGCCCCCTTCTGCGGACCGAACACCCGGGCCACGCCCCGCTCCCCGCACAGCACGTTGTACGGGTTGCAGGCGACGAGGAGTTCCACGTCCGCGAGGCGGGGATCGAGCCCGGCCGCGTCGACGCGTGCCAGCCGCGCCAGCTCCCGGCCCCCGTGCCCGAGTTCGAAGCCGTCGGCGTCCAGCAGCCGGACGCCGAGCGCCTGGAGCGCCCCCGCACCCCCGTCGGACGTGCCGGAGTCGCCGCAGCCGACCAGGATCCGCCGTACGCCCCGGTCGAGGGCGGCGCGGATCAGTTCCCCGACGCCGTAGGTGGTGGTGGCGCCCGGGTCGCGCCGGGTGCGGGGGACCAGGGAGAGGCCGGCCACCGCCGCCATCTCCACCACCGCCGTGTCCTGGGAGCCGAGCACCGCGAAGTGGGTGCCGACCGGTTCGCCGACCGGCCCGGTGGCGGCCAGGGCGACCAGCCGGCCGCCGGTGGCGGAGGCGAGCGCCGAGGCGGTGCCCTCACCTCCGTCCACGAGGGGGATCCGGTCGATCTCGGCGTCCGGGAGCACCCGGCGGACGCCCGCCGCGATGGCGTCGGCGGCGGCCTGCGCGGACAGGGACTCCTTGAAGCCGCTGGGGGCGACCACGACACGGTTCAGCATGAGAGGAACTCCTTAGCGAGTCACGGGGACGCCGAGCAGCGGCCACACCGCGACGGCGAACAGCAGGACCAGGGCGGCGGTGAGCGGGGCCAGTACGGCCGAGAGCCGCAGCAGGTCACGCGGGGTGTAGGTGGGGGTGCCGGGGATCTCCGCGAAGAGGGTGACCGGCTTCGCGGAGGCCGGGAGCGTGTGGCAGAAGCCGGCGGCGGCGGTGGACGCGAGGGCCGCCGCGACCGGGTTCACCCCGGCGCCGACGGCCGCCGCGACCACCAGCGGGACCAGTACGGAGGAGCGGGCGGAGCGGGACTGCAGGACCAGATGGGCGGCCGTGCTGACCGCGACGACGACCGCCAGGAACATCACCGGGGTGATGCCCGCGGGCAGCCCGCCGACCAGCCACTTCGCCGCGCCCGACTCGGCGAGGGCCACGCCCATCGCCATCGTCGCCGCCATGAACAGCAGCAGCGACCACGGCACCGTCTTCAGCGCGTCCTTCAGCCGTACGGTGCCGAGCGCCGGGGAGGCGGCGACGACCGCGCCGATCAGCGCGACCACGGCCGGCGGCACCCGGTGCAGCGGCTCGCTGCACCACAGGGCGACCACCGTGGCCAGCAGCAGGGCGCAGCGCTTCTCGGCCTGCGTCCAGGCTCCGGTGACCGGGCGGTCGCTGTGCCGCTGGATCTCCTCGGCGGTGATGTGCACCGGGCCCGTGCGGTCTTCGCGCCGGGTGGTGGTCAGCAGCACGGCCTCGGCGGCCAGATGGGAGGAGGCCACGGCCAGCGGCAGCCCCAGCAGCAGCCATTCGGTGAAGCCGACCCGGTCCCCGGTGGCCTCCCACAGCACCGACACGGTGATCAGATGCGCGCCCGCGCCGATCAGGGTCGCCACCGCGGAGAGGAGGATCACGGTCGGGAACAGCAGCGCCAGCATCACGACCAGTCGTTTCCGGTCGGCGAGCGCCTTGGCGAGGGCGAGGAACACCGGCAGCGCGAGCGCGGCCCGGCCCGAGGTGGCCGGCACCGCGAACGCCGTGACGACCAGGGCGGCGGTCGTCAGGTGCGTCAACTGCCGTACAGTGCGCGCCCCGCCGACCAGGAAGGCGGCGGCCCGCCCCGCCAGCCCGGTCCGGGCGACCGCGGCCGCCAGCACGAACGCGCAGATCAGCAGCCACACCGTCGAGTCGCCCAGGGTGCCGAACAGGGTGTCGCTGCTTATCACCCCGGTCACCGTCAGCGCGAGGCCGGCGCCCAGCGCGATGTAGGTGTCGTCGATCGGCGTACCGATCCAGGCGCACGTCGCCAGCGCGAACACGGAGAGGGTGAGCCGGGCGTCCCCGCCGAGACCGGGGAAGTTGCCGGGGACCGCGAGCAGCGCGCACAGCGACAGGGCCACGCACAGGGCCACGGTCAAGCGGGGGTTCAGTGTCACGCCATCGACGATTCACCCGCGCGGTGAGCCGTCGATGAGCCGAAGATGAAGGGAACTTCACCCGGCGGGTCCGGCCCGCCGCGGGCCCTCACGCGGGGAGCCGGTAGCCCATCCCGCGGACCGTCTCCACCTTCTCCGCGCCGAGCTTCTTGCGCAACGCGCGGACGTAGACGTCCACGATGTTGGAGCCCGGGTCGAAGTCGTAGCCCCACACGTGGGAGAGGATCTGCTCGCGGGAGAGTACCTGCCCGGGGTGCCTCAGGAACAGTTCCAGCAGCACGAACTCACGGGCCGTCAGGTCGACGGTGCGTTCCCCGGCGCGGGCCCGGCGGGTGCGCAGGTCCAGGCTCAGCGACCCGGACTTCAGCACCGTCACCTCCGGCGCCCGGGCCGCCGTGCGCAGCCGCAGCCGTACCCGCGCGAGGAGTTCCTCGAAGCGGAACGGCTTGGTCATCCAGTCGTCGGCACCGCCCTCCAGGCCGGCCACGGCGTCCCGTACGGAGTCCCGCGCGGTCAGGACGATCACCGGGGTCGTCACCCGCGACTCGCGCAGTTCGCGCAGCACCGTGAAACCGTCCCGGCCGGGCAGTCCGATGTCCAGGACGACCAGGTCGAAACCGCCGGTCAGCGCGTACTCGTAGCCGGCTTCGCCGTCGGGTACGACGGTGGTGGTGAAGCCGTTGGCGCGCAGGCCCTTCTCCACGAAGGACGCGATGCGCTCCTCGTCCTCGACGATCAGGATCCGGTTCAATGGCGGGCCTCTTCCAGGGTGAGTACGAAGGTGGCGCCGCCGCCCTCGGTGTCGTGCAGCCGGACCCGGCCGCCGTGGCCCTCGGCGATCGCCTTGACGATCGACAGGCCGAGCCCGGCGCCGGAGCCGCGCGCCCCGCGCCGGGAGGTGCCGCGCCGGAAGCGTTCGAAGATCAGCTCCCGGTCCTGCGGCCGGACCCCGGGCCCCGAGTCGGCGACGTACAGCTCGATCCGCGCACCCCGCGCGCGCGAACCGATGCGGATGGTCTGGCCGGTGGTGGTGTGCTGCACCGCGTTCTGCGCGAGCTGCACCATCGCCTGGGTGATCCGCTGCGGGTCCAGCTCGGTCTCCCGGTCGGCTATGTCGGTGAGCTGCCAGTCGCGTTCGCCCAGCGTGCGGGCCTTGACGTAGACGTCGGCGGTGAGTTCGGCGAGCTGGACCGGCTCCGGGCGGACGAAGTCGGGGCGTTCGGCCTTGGCGAGCAGCAGCAGGTCCTCCACGATGCGGCTCATCCGGTCGAGTTCGTCGGTGACGAGCCGGACGGTCTCCTCGCGCTCGGCCGGATCGTCGCCCATCAGCTCCAGGTGGCCGCGCACGATGGTGATGGGGGTGCGCAGTTCGTGGCCGGCGTCGTCGACGAACTGGCGCTGCGCGGCGAAGGCCCGCTCCAGCCGGTCCAGCATCGCGTTGAACGTGTCGGCGAGGGCGGCGATGTCGTCGTGGCCGCGCACCGGGATACGGCGGGTGAGGTCCTGCTCGGTGAGCTGAGCGGCGGCGGTCCGCACCAGCCGTACGGGCTGCAGGATCCGCCCGGCGACCGCCCAGCCGATGCCGGTGGTCAGCAGCAGGGCGACGCCCGAGATGGCGAGCAGCACCTGGAACACCTCGTTCACGCGCGCCACTTCGCGCTCGGGGTGGAAGGCGACGACGAACGCCGCCTCCGGATCGCCGCCGCCGTGCCGGGCCACGGGCACCTTCGCCCAGCGGATCTCCCCCTCGGGCCGCTCCAGCACCCCGGAGGCGTCGGGCGAGGCGAAGATCCGCCGCCGGGCGTCGGCGTCCCGGTGCAGCGGCAGCGCGACGGGCAGGTCGCGCGGCTGGATGATCTGTGCCGGGCCGCCGCCGCGCCGGGCCACCAGGCCGATCAGCTCCTCGTCCGGGTCGGCGTACTGCCGTTCCAGGAAGACCCGCAGCAGCCGGTCCGGGTCGGTGAAGGGCCGGCCCGTCTCCGGGTCGAAGCCCCGCTGCTCGAAGTTGGCGAACTCGCCGGCCTCCTGGGAGAGCAGCCCGTTGATCCGGGCGTCGACGTCCCGCAGCAGGAAGGAGCGGGTGGTCATGGCGACGGACGCGAAGGCGACGGTCATGACGAACAGCAGCCACAGCAGGATGCGGACCCGTGCGGAGATCCGCCGGCGGATGCCGTCAGTTGTCGTCGCCCGGTCCGTCGTCACCGCCGGGGCCGTCGTCGTCCGAGGTGTCCTGGCCTCGGTCGTCGTCATCGTCATCACCCGCTGGGCTGTCGGTCACCGGTGGCCGGGAGACGACCTCGTCGCTCGGCGCCGGCTCGGGCCGCGTGGACGAGGCCGTGGGCGTGGGAGTCGGGGAGCCGCTGTCCAGCTCGACCTGCGGCGGCACCTTGGGCGGTTCGGGACTGTCGGCGAGCGCGAAGCTGGTCGCGGCGACGCCCAGCGGAATCAGCACGACGGCGGCGAGCGCCGCCATCCGGCGAGTGAAGACCATGCCCCGATCCTCCCCACCCCACCGGAGCCCCGGCATGAACCCGGGATGAAGAACTCTTCATCCTGCTGAACTCGGCCCCTCCCGTGAACTCAGCCCCTCCGGCGCTTGAGGAGCGGGGGTCCGGGGGCAGCGCCCCCGGGGACGGGACGGGAAGGGGCGGCGGGGGCGAAAGAATGCGCTAGCTGTCCAGCCCGATGGCGAACGCAGCCTCCAGATCGTGCTGCGAATACGTACGGAACGCCACATGCGTATCCGTCCCCTCCACCCCCGGAATCCTGCTGATCCGCCCGGGAATGACCTCCGCCAGATCCTCGTGCTCGCGCACCCGCACCATCGCGATCAGGTCGTACGTACCGGTGACGGAGAACACCTCGCTGACACTGTCCAGCGCGGCGATCTGCTCCGCGATCTCGGGGATCCGGTCCACGCTGGTCTTGATGAGGACGATCGCGGTGATCACGGCTGGTTCTCTCCCTCGGGGGCCGGAGCAGGGGCGGACCTCACTGTAGTCGCCCGGCCGGAACCCCAGCCGAAGGCCGGGACGGCCCGAGGGCATGCTTCGAACAAGTTTGCGGGATGGTGGCCCCCTGTGCGGGTGACCGGCGCGCACGGTCGCGGATCATGGACACGGAGCACGACGCAACCGGACGGAACCCCGCATACCGCCTCGCGGCCGTGGACGGGCGGGCGGCGGGGACCCGCCAGGCCGTAGGGTTACGAGCCACACGCACCGGTCGGCCCGGTGCGTCACGGACACTGGAAGGAAGGCGAACAGCCACGATGACGGTTCCTCTGCCGACCGCCTCGACGCGGTGGCGCTGCACCCTGTGCGGCAACCTCACCCGCTTCGACGTGACCCGCTCGTCGAAGGTCGTCGAGTACGTCCACCTCGACCTGGCCGGAGAGCCCAGGGTCGAGGAGCGCGAGGTGCTCGATGAGACGATCGAGTCGGTGCGGTGCCGCTGGTGCAACGCCGTGGACCAGGTGGAACTCGTGGACAGGCCGGGCGCCGGCTCCTGAAGCGGAGCGGGCCCCGCTGACGGGCGACCCCGCGCACGGGGCCGCGCACAGGCAATTGGGGTGTGACGGATGGTGGAGACCACGGGCGGGGGGCCGCAGGACGGCGCCGCCGAGGTGCTCGACCGTCCGCTGCCCGACGGGGTGCGCCGCCGGGTCGTGCAGATCGTCGCCGACGGCTTCGGCGGGCTCACGGTCGCCGAGCTCCCCACCCAGCTCCGGCAGTACGCCCGGTTCGCGCCGAACCGCCGCGCCAAGTTCGCCGGCAACGCCATGGCGGCGGCGCTGGAGACCGATCCGCTGTTCCGGCAGCGCATCGGGGACAAGCTCAGAGAGGCCCAGCCGGAACTGACCGGTGCCCTCGACTCGGGCTCCCCGCCCCCGGCCGCGGACCCGCTCGACGTGGCGGCCGCGGCCTATGTGCTCCGCCCGGCCGGCTGGGTCAAACTGGTGGCCGCCGCCGGTGAGGAGGCCCAGCGCGCCGACGCCGAACGCGCCGACGAGGAGACCCGGGCCGAGCTGGAGCGGCTGCGCGCCGAACTCGACCGGGCCCGCGAGCACACCAGGTCCGAGACCGAACGGCTGCGCGCCGAGCTGGAAGCGGCGAAGAAGGAGACCGAGTCGCTCCACCGCAAGCTGCGCTCCGCCCTCAGCGACGTCAAACGCGGCGAGGCCGCCCTGCGCAAGCTGCGCGCCGAGACGGAGACCGCGCGCGCCGAGGGTCACGCCCAGGTGTCGGCCGCGGAGAGCGAGAGCCGGCGCCTCAAGGCCCGGCTGGGGGAGACCGAGGCCGCCCTCGAGGCCGCGCGCCGGGCCGCCCGGGAGGGCCGCAGCGTCGAGGACATGCGGGTACGGCTGCTGCTCGACACGGTGCTGGACGCCGCCCAGGGGCTGCGGCGCGAGCTGGCGCTGCCTCCCGTGTCGGTCCGGCCCGCCGAGACCGTGGACGCCGTGGAGCCGGGTCGCATGACCCCGAAGGACATCGCCGCCCGCGCGCTGTCCGAGAACGACCCGGCCGTCGTCGACCAGTTGCTGGCGCTGCCCCAGGCCCATCTGGTCGTCGACGGCTACAACGTGACCAAGACCGGCTATCCCCAGATGCCGCTGGAGAAGCAGCGCCTGCGCCTGCTGGGCCAGCTCGCCCAGCTCGCCGCCCAGACCGGCGCCGAGGTCACCTGCGTCTTCGACGGCGCCGAACTGGCCGCGCCGGTGCTGCTCGCCCCGCCGCGCGGAGTGCGCGTGCTGTTCTCCAAGCCGGGCGTGACCGCCGACGAGCTCATCCGCCAGCTGGTGCGTGCGGAGCCGCCGGGGCGGCCCGTCATCGTCGCCTCCACCGACCGCGAGGTCGCCGACGGGGTCGCCCGCGCGGGCGCACGCCCCGTCGCGTCGGCGGTGCTCCTCAAAAGGCTTTCCTAGTATCTGATGCACGTCCGTCCCTCGTGCAACGTACAAGGCCGATTGCCCGAATTGACGGAACCGTCACGCAACGTAGCGTCAAGCAGGCATCACTGCAGGTGAGTTGAGGCCGCGCAAACCCGCTGTGACGGAGATTTTGTGTCCGGGGATTTGAACTGATCACAAGAGAATCACTAAGGTCTCCCTTCGAACCCGCGCTCGCGCGATCACTCTCGAGAAGGAGCTCGTCTCCGTGGCGTCCCACCGTCGTCCCAAGCAGCCGAGCCGCGCACGCGTGACCGTGCTCACCACCGCTGCCGCAGCTGCCGTCGTCATGAGCTCCCAGGCCGCCAACGCCGCTCCGAGCGAGAAGCCGAGCAAGGACGAGGTCAAGGCCAAGGTCGACAAGCTCTACGAGCAGGCCGAGCAGGCCACCGAGAAGTACAACGGCGCCAAGGAGAAGCAGGAGAAGCTCCAGAAGGAGATCTCCACGATCCAGGACAACGTCGCCAAGGGCCAGCAGGAGCTCAACGACCTGCGCGACGGCCTCGGCACGATGGCCAGCGCCCAGTACCGCAGCGGCGGCATAGACCCCTCCCTGCAGCTCTTCCTCTCCGCCGACCCGGACGACTACCTCGACAAGGCGTCCACCCTCGACCAGTTGAGCACCCAGCAGGTCGACGCGCTGAAGAAGATCCAGGAGAAGCAGCGCGAACTCGCCCAGCAGCGTTCCGAGGCGTCCGAGAAGCTCAAGGACCTCTCCTCCACGCGCACCGAACTGGGCAAGAAGAAGAAGGAAGTCCAGGGCAAGCTCGCCTCCGCGCAGAAGCTGCTCAACACCCTCACCGCCGAGCAGAAGGCCGAGCTCGCCCAGGAGGAGAACCGCGCCACCCGCACCAGCGAGCGCGAAGCCCTCTCCGTCAACGTCCCGGCCGGCTCCGGCCGCGCCGCCGCGGCCTTCGCCGCCGCCCAGAGCAAGCTCGGCACCCCCTACGTCTACGGCGCCACCGGCCCGTCCTCCTTCGACTGCTCCGGCCTGACCTCCTGGGCCTACGCGCAGGCCGGCGTGGGCATCTCGCGCACCTCCGAGGCGCAGACCGGCGACGGCACCAAGATCTACTCGGTGAGCCAGCTCAAGGTCGGCGACCTGGTCTTCTTCTTCAACGACCTGCACCACGTGGGTCTCTACGCGGGCAACGGCCAGATCATCCACGCCCCGCGCACCGGCACCGTCGTGCGCTACGAGTCGATGAACACCATCGGCGGCCCGTTCATGTTCGGCGTCCGCGTCTAGCGCTTCCGCCGCGGCCCGGTGCGTCCGTTCGAGGGAATCGCACCGGCGCCGCCCGGCCCCACGCCCCGCCTCCGACGCAGGTCACAGGCGGGGCGTCACCGTATGTGCGGGTCCTGGCCGTTGGTCCGCCCGCCGCCCCCGACGCTACTGTCTGCCGCGTTTCCCTGTCCGTCAGCACAAGGAGCGCGGCTTCCCGTGGGGTCCCATCGCCGTACCGCACCGTCCTCCGGATCCGACCGGAGTGCCGTCGTCGCCCTCGGCCTGCTCTCGGCGGCGGCCACCGCCCTCGGCGCGGCACCGGCCGCGGCGGCACCGTCCGACGACACCCGGGCGGCCGACGTGGACCGCCTCTACCAGGAGGCCGAGAAGGCGACCGAGGCGTACAACGCGGCCGGCGAGCGCGCCGACGGCCTGCGCCGGCAGATCGCCGCCGCGCAGGACCGGATCGCCCGCAAACAGCAGCGCGTCAACACCATGCGCGAGTCGCTCGGAGCGCTGGCCGGCGCCCAGTACCGCTCCGGCGGCCTGGACCCGGCCCTCGCCCTGCTGCTCTCCGACGACCCGGAGGACTACCTCGAGAAGGCCTCCGTCCTCGACCGGATCACCGTCCACCAGGCCGGTGAGCTGAGGAAACTCCAAGGCGCCCTGCGCTCCCTCGCCCAGGACCGCGCGGAGGCGGCCGGAAAGCTCGGCGCGCTGGACCGGAGCCGCAGGGCCGCCGCCGCCCACAAGCGGACCGTGGAGAGCAAACTCGCCGAGGCCCGGCGCCTGCTCAACTCCCTCCCGGACGGCGAACGCGCCGCCTGGGACCGCGCAGGCCGCTCCGCCCGTACGGACCTGCCCGCCCCCGGCGCCGAGGCCGCCTCGGGCCGCGCGGCCGCGGCCGTCGCCGCTGCCCGCTCCGCCCTCGGCAAGCCCTACGTGTGGGGAGCCAACGGCCCCGCCGGCTTCGACTGCTCCGGGCTCACCCAGTGGTCGTACGCCCAGGCCGGGGTCGCGCTGCCGCGCACCTCGCAGGCCCAGCGGTACGCCGGCCGGCAGGTCCCGCTCTCCGAGGCACGCCCCGGCGACCTGGTCGTCTACCGCTCCGACGCCAGCCATGTCGCGATGTACACGGGCAACGGCCAGGTGATCCACGCGCCCTACCCGGGCGCCCCGGTGCGCTACGATCCGGTCGGGATGATGCCGGTCTCGTCGGTCACCAGGGTCTGACCCCGGCGGCCCGGCGCCCGTACCCTCGGAAGGTGGCTGGTCGAAGGCGGGTGTCGGGGGCGTCGGTGGTGGCGCTGTGTCTGCTGCTCGTCTCGCTGGTGGCGTGCGGCGGCGGTCCCGCCGTCGACGGCGCCCGCGCGGAGGTGCAGTCACTCCTCGACCGGCGGGCACGGGCCGTCCTCGACCGCGACGCCGCCGCCTACGCCGGTACCGGCACCCGGGCCGGGTTCGACAACCTGCGCGGGGTGCCGCTCGCCGACTGGTCCTACCGGGTCACCGCCCTCGACCGCACCGGCGACTCGGCCACCGCCTCCGCCGACCTGAGCTACCGCGTCGAGGGCCACGACCGGTCCGCGGTCGTCACCGGCCGCTCCCTGACCCTGAGCCGGGACGGGGACGGCCGCTGGTCCGTCGACGCCGACCGCCCCGCGCGCGAGTCCGGCGAGCAGCTGTGGGACCAGGGCGCGGCACGGGCCGTCCGGGGCGAGCGGAGCCTGGTGCTGGGCGTCGGGCAGCCGGCCGGGAAGCTGCGCGAGTACGCGGCGCTGGCGGACCGCGCGGTGCCCGCCGTGACCGACGCCTGGAGCGGGGAGTGGCCACGGCGCGTCGTCGTACTGGTCCCGGAGTCGCTGGAGGACATGGCGGGCCTGCTGGGCTCGCCCGCCTCCTCCTACCGGGGCATCGCGGCGGTCACCACCGGCGCCACCGGCACGGACGGACGCGGCCCGGCGGACCGGGTCATCGTCAACCCGGACGCCTTCGGACTGCTCGGCGACTCCGGCCGGCAGGTCGTCCTCACGCACGAGACCACGCACGTCGCCACCCGCGCCCACACCTCGGCGGCGACCCCGCTGTGGCTGTCCGAGGGGTTCGCCGACTGGGTGGGCTACCGCGACGGCGACCGCGCCCCCGCCGAGGCCGCCCCCGAACTCGCCCACGCGGTGAGCCGCGGCGACGTCCCCGACGCCCTCCCCACCGACGACGACTTCGGCTTCTCCGGCGACGCGGACGGCTTGGCCCGCGCCTACGAGGGCGGCTGGCTCGCCTGCCGCCTCATCGCCGACCACTGGGGCGAGCAACACCTCATCGACTTCTACCGCGCGGTGGGCGCCCACGGGACCCGCGAGGGCGCGGTCGAGTCCGCGATGAGGAAGATCCTCGACACCACCCCGGAAACCTTCACTCTCCAGTGGCACGACTACGTGAAAACAACCCTGACCTGACCCCACGCCCTCGCGGTCCGCCCCCGCTTCCGCGGGCAGTCCGTGCCTCCCCCCCCGGCCCGCACCCACGCGGGCCCTTGCGCAGCGCCGGGACGCGGCACACACCCGGGATCACGACGAGACGGGAGCCTCCGCCGCACGGGCCTGCCCCGGCACCGGAGGGATCGCCCGCCGCCCCGGCACCGTCGCGCACCACAGCACCCGCGCCGCCCACACCGTCGCCCCCACCAGCAACCCGTTGCGCAGCACCAGCAGCGTGACGCCCAACGTGTCACTCGCCACCACATGGGCGAACCACACCGGAAACTCCAGCACCGTCACCAGGCACGCCACCAGCACCAGCCCCACCGGCCCGCCCATCCGGCTTCCCCGGAAGCACAGGCACACCGCCGCGACCCCCACCAGCCACACCATGTACTGCGGACTGATCACCCGGGACGTGGTCGTGAACAGCAGCACGCCCACGAACGCCGCGTCAGCGACCGTGTGCGGCTCGAAACGATTCGCCAGCGCCCTCCACAGCACCAGCCACACCAGCGCCGCTCCCGACAGACACAGCGCCGCCGTACTCACCCAGCTCACATACGGCCCGAGGAACTCCACCGACCCGTAGTTGAGCAGCACCTCGCCCTCCCACCCGTGGTGCCGGGCGACATGGAAGACCAGCGCCCCCAGCGACTCCACCTCCGTCCCCCGGTCCCGCTGGAACGTGAGGAACGCGAACGCCCCCGGCATCAGCACCGCGAACAGCCCGGCCACGCCCACCCCGGTCACCAGCGCCGACACCCACGCCCCGCGCTCCCGCACCGCGAGCAGCAGCAGCGCGGGCCACACCTTCAGCAGCGCCCCGAACGCCGCCAGCGCCCCCAGCACCCGCGGGTGCCGGGCGCCGGCGACCAGCGCGGCCACCGCCACCGCCGTCACCATCACGTCGTAGCGCGCGTACACCGTCGGCCCGAGCAGCGGCACGCCCGCCACCCACACCCAGGCCCCGCGCCGCGCCCGCCCGGGACCGCGGCCGGCGTACAGCAGCAGCGCCAGCGTGACCAGGTCGGCGACGAGGGCCAGGACGAAGAACGCGGTGGCGTACTCCAGGAACGGCAGCAGACCGGGGGAGAGGATCGCCAGCGCCGCCGCGGGCGGGTACTGCCAGGTCACGTCGTCCAGCGGGAACGTTCCGGTGCTCAGGACGTCGTACCAGCCCCGGTAGATCACCGACACGTCACTGGTGACGTCCGGGCCCGGGAAGACGATCACCTTCAGCACGCACAGCAGCAGTGCCGTCCTCGTCAGCCCCCAGATGACCAGAAGCCCTGCGAGTGACCCTCGTGCGGCCGTCGTCTTCACGTGATGCCTGCCCGTCCGGTGTGTCGTCGTGAGGGAGTCATGATGTCCCGGACACGTGTGTACGTGCCACAGAGCGCCGCCGTGGCGGACGGCGGAACCGCCGTTCGATAGGGTCTGCGGCGATGCACAAGACCTTGATCGTGACCAACGACTTCCCGCCCCGGCCCGGCGGCATCCAGGCGTTCCTGCACAACATGGCGCTGCGGCTCGACCCCGAGCGCCTCGTCGTCTACGCCTCCACCTGGAAGCGCTCCCGCGAGGGCGTCGAGGCGACGGCGGCCTTCGACGCCGAGCAGCCCTTCACCGTCGTACGCGACCGGACGACGATGCTGCTGCCCACCCCCGCCGTCACCCGGCGGGCCGTCGGGCTGCTGCGCGAACACGGGTGCACCTCGGTGTGGTTCGGGGCGGCGGCCCCCCTCGGGCTGATGGCACCGGCACTGCGCCGCGCGGGCGCCGAGCGGCTCGTGGCCACCACCCACGGCCACGAGGCCGGCTGGGCCCAGCTGCCCGCCGCACGGCAACTGCTGTGCCGCATCGGGGAGTCCACGGACACGATCACCTACCTCGGCGAGTACACGCGCTCCCGGATCGCCACCGCGCTCACCCCCGAAGCGGCCTCCCGGATGGTGCAACTCCCGCCCGGCGTCGACGAGAAGACCTTCCACCCGGGCTCGGGCGGCGACGAGGTCCGGGCGCGTCTCGGGCTGACCGACCGCCCGGTGGTCGTGTGCGTCTCCCGGCTGGTGCCGCGCAAGGGCCAGGACACGCTGATCCGGGCGATGCCCGCGATTCTCGCCGCCGAACCGGACGCCGTGCTGCTGATCGTAGGCGGCGGCCCCTACGAGAAGGACCTGCGCCGCCTGGCCCAGGACACCGGCGTCGCCGCCTCCGTCCGCTTCACCGGCTCCGTCCCCTGGTCCGAACTCCCCGCCCACTACGGCGCCGGCGACGTCTTCGCCATGCCCTGCCGCACCCGGCGCGGGGGCCTGGACGTCGAGGGCCTCGGCATCGTCTACCTGGAGGCCTCAGCGACCGGCCTCCCGGTCGTCGCCGGCGACTCCGGCGGCGCCCCCGACGCGGTCCTCGACGGCGAAACCGGCTGGGTCGTTCCCGGCAACTCCCCGACCGAGACGGCCGACCGCGTCACCACCCTCCTCGCCGACGAGGAACTCCGCCGCAGCATGGGCCGGCGCGGCCGCGAATGGGTCGAGGAGAAATGGCGCTGGGACCTGTTGGCGGAGCACCTGAAGAGGCTGCTCTGAAAACGCCGTCAGGGGCAGCTCCCCAGGGGCGCGGGGAACTGCGCGACAAGCCACGGACAACCCGCAGCCGCCGAACGAGCGCCCCCGGCACCCTTATGGGCGCCGAAGTCCTACTTCGCGTAGATCGCCTCGATTTCGTGGGCGTAGTCCTTGGCGACAACATTCCGCTTAAGCTTCAGCGAAGGCGTCAAGTGCCCCGACTCCTCGGTGAACTGCGCCGGCAGAACCCGGAACTTCCGCACCGACTCCGCCTTGGAAACCGCCGAGTTGCCGTCATCCACCGCCGCCTGGATCGCGGCAAGCAGATCCGCGTCCTCGCTCAGCGACGCCGCCGTCGCCCCCGCCGGCTTCCCGTGCTCCGCGCACCAACGGCCAAGGAACTCCTCGTCGATGGTGACCAGCGCGCCCACGAACGGGCGCCCGTCGCCCACGACCATGCACTCCGCGACCAGCGCGTGCGCCCGGATCCGGTCCTCGATGACCGCCGGGGCGACGTTCTTCCCGCCCGCCGTCACCAGTATTTCCTTCTTCCGGCCGGTGATCCGCAGATAGCCGTCCTCGTCGAGGGTGCCGATGTCCCCGGTGTGGAACCAGCCGTCGGCCAGCGCCTCGGCGGTCGCGGCCGGGTTGTTCCAGTACTCCTTGAACAGGTGCTCGCCGTGCAGCAGCACCTCGCCGTCGTCCGCTATCCGGACGACCGACCCGGGCAGCGGCTGGCCGACCGTGCCGATCTTCTGCCGGTCCCACGGGTTGAACGCGGTGGCCGCGCACGACTCGGTCAGGCCGTAGCCCTCCAGCACGCTGAAGCCGATACCGCGGAAGAAGTGGCCGAGGCGCTCGCCCAGCGGGGCGCCGCCGGAGATGGCGTGCTCACCGCGCCCGCCCAGCACCGCGCGCAGCTTGCCGTAGACCAGCTTGTCGAACACCTTGTGCTTGATCCTCAGGCCGATCGACGGCCCGGACGGCGTGTCCAGCGCCCGGCTGTAGGCGATGGCGGTGTCCGCCGCCCTGTCGAAGATCTTGCCCTTGCCGTCGGCCTGCGCCTTGGCCCGGGCCGCGTTGTAGACCTTCTCGAAGACCCGCGGCACACCGAGGATCAGCGTCGGCCGGAACGAGGCCAGCTCGTCGGTGAGGTTCTTGATGTCCGGCACGAGGCCCAGCTTGATCGGCGCCACCATCGGCGCGATCTGCACCATCCGCCCGAAGACGTGCGCGAGCGGCAGGAACAGCAGGACCGAGCACTCGCCGGTGCGGAACAGCGGCCGCAGCCGCTCCACGACGTTGCCGCACTCGGCGAAGAAGCTGCGGTGGGTCAGCACACAGCCCTTGGGGCGGCCGGTGGTGCCGGAGGTGTAGACGATGGTCGCCGGGTCGTCCGCCGTCGCGACCGAGGCGCGCTCCTCGACCGTCTCGTCGGTGACGTCCTGTCCCAGCCGGTTCAGCTCGTCCAGGCCGCCGGCCTCGATCTGCCAGAGGTTCTTCAGCGCGGGCAGCCGGTCGCGTACGGACTCCACGGTCGCCGCGTGCGCGTCGAGCTCCACGACGCAGGCGGTGGCGCCGGAGTCGCTGAGGATCCACGCCACCTGCTCCGCCGAACTGGTCTCGTACACCGGTACGGTGATCCCGCCCGCGCTCCAGATCGCGAAGTCCAGCAGCGTCCACTCGTAGCGCGTCCGGGACATCAGGGCGACCCGGTCACCCGGCCGCACACCGGCGGCGATCATGCCTTTGGCGGCCGCCCGCACCTCCGCGAGGAAGGCCGTGGCCGTCACGTCCTGCCAGGTACCGCCGACCTTGCGGGCGATGACGGCGACATCGGGATGCTGCGCGGCGTTTCTGCGGACGATGTCGGCCAGGTTGCCGTCCGCGGGGACCTCGTACAAAGCCGGAAGGCTGAACTCGCGCAAGACTGATGCTCCTCTTAGGGCGCCGGCGCCACGACGTTGTGCGATGCGACGGTGCGGTCCAAGGCTCGGGCGGGTGCTCGCGAATTCACAAGTTGAAATCCCGAGCATGACTGGACTGCCCGGACGTTACCCGTCGGTATGGCCTCTGGGACAGGGGGTCCCCGCCAGATGTTCGCTGCGTCACACAGGTTGGTGTTCCATCGCGCACAGTAGTCCACGCCCGAACCGACGAGCCAGTAACCGCAGGTAGGCCCGTCATTGTTCACCTCGGCCGCGCCCGTCTACCCTTGATCGCCATGGCATCCACACCAGGCGGGAACCGGCGCACACGCGTCCACGTGGTCAGCGACGTGCACGGCAACGCCCGCGACCTGGCCCGGGCCGGCGACGGCGCCGACGCGCTGATCTGCCTGGGCGACCTGGTGCTCTTCCTCGACTACGCCGACCACTCGCGCGGCATCTTCCCCGACCTGTTCGGCGCCGAGAACGCCGACCGCATCGTGGCACTGCGCACCGCGCGGCGTTTCGAGGAGGCCCGCGAGTTCCAGCGGGGGCTGTGGGCCGGCATCGGCGTGGACCGGGCCGCGGCGATCGAGACGGGCGTCCGCAAGCAGTACGCCGAACTGTTCCCCGCCTTCCCCACGCCTACGTACGCCACGTACGGCAATGTCGACATACCGCCCCTGTGGCGGGAGTACGCGGGCCCCGGCACGACCGTCCTGGACGGTCAGCGGGTCGAGATCGGCGGCTGGACCTTCGGCTTCGTCGGCGGCGGCCTGCGCACCCCCATGCGCACGCCGTACGAGATCGGTGACGAGGAGTACGCGGCGAAGATCGAGGCCGTCGGCGAGGTCGACGTGCTGTGCACGCACATCCCGCCGGAGGTGCCGGAGCTGGTCTACGACACCGTCGCCCGCCGTTTCGAGCGCGGCAGCCGCGCCCTGCTGGACGCCATCCGGCGCACCGGGCCCCGCTACTCCCTCTTCGGGCACGTGCACCAGCCGCTGGTGCGGCGGATGCGGATCGGGGCCACCGAATGCGTGAACGTGGGCCACTTCGCGAGCACCGGACGGCCCTGGGCGCTGGAGTGGTGAGGCCGGAACGGTACGGATGCCCCAGGTCGGATGAGTTCCGCCGGTCCGGTGCACGGTAGCCTTCCGCTGCACGCGCGTACGCTGTGCGATCCGCGCACGGCAGGACGACTACCGGCCCGCATCTGGAGGAGCCACGGCGATGGCGGAACACACCAGCTCGAGCATCACGATCGAGGCGGCACCGGCCGACGTCATGGGGGTGATCGCCGACTTCGCCCGCTACCCCGACTGGACGGGTGAGGTGAAGGAGGCGGAGGTCCTCGCGACCGACGACCAGGGCCGCGCCGAGCAGGTGCGTCTCGTCATGGACGCGGGCGCCATCAAGGACGACCAGACCCTGGCGTACACCTGGACCGGCGGGCACGAGGTCTCCTGGACGCTGGTCAAGTCCCAGATGCTCCGCTCCCTCGACGGCTCCTACATCCTCACCCCGGCCGGCCCGGACACCACCGAGGTCACCTACCGGCTGACCGTCGACGTCAAGATCCCCATGCTCGGCATGATCAAGCGCAAGGCGGAAAAGGTCATCATCGACCGAGCCCTGGCAGGCCTGAAAAAACGAGTGGAAGCATCCGCATAACCACGGCCCCCGCCGCAACCACGGCCACCCCGCAGTAGCCGCGGTCGCCGCGCCGCAACTGCGGGTGCCGCGCCGCAATCGTGGTCGCCGCACCGCAACTGCGGGGCGCCCTTGCCGCACCCGCGGTCGCCGCATCGCAGCCCTGGTCGCCCCCGCAGCAACTGCGGGCACTCTGACGCACTCGCAATCGCGGGTATCCCGCCGCAGCCGTGGTCGCCCGCGCCGCAGCCGCAGCCGCAGCCGCGGGCGCCCTGCCGCAACCGTGGCCGCCCCCGCAGCCGCGGGCACCCCGCGGGCACGTCGCCGTAATCGCGGGCAATCGTGCCGCAGGGCGGCACGGGTGGGCGCGGCGGCACCCCGCACGCGCGGGTGAGCGAAACCCGCCCCGCCCAGCCTCAGCTACCGTTCACCCCCATGCGCACCCTCCTGATCACGGGCCCCGGCGGCAGCGGCCGCACCACGACCGCCGCCGCCACCGCCCTCACCGCAGCCCGCGAGGGCACGCGCACGCTCCTCCTCGGCACCGACCGCACGGACACCCTCACCCCCGTCCTGGGCACCGCGCCCCCACCCGCACTCACCGTCCGCCGCACCGACCCCGACACCGGCTTCCGCGACGACCTCGCCGCCCTCCAGAACCGCGCCGCCCCCGCCCTGGACCTCCTCGGCGCCGCCCGCCTCGAACCCGACGAGACCGCCCCCCTCCCCGGCGCCGAGGAACTCGCCATCCTGCGCGCCCTGCGCGACGCCGCCCTCGCGGAGCCGGCCTACGACCTCCTCGTCGTCGACCTCCCGCCCACCCCCCGCGCCCTCTCCCTCCTCGCCCTCCCCGAGGAACTCCGCCGCCACTTGCGCCGCCTCCTCCCGCCCGAGCGGCAGGCGGCCCGCGCCCTGCGCCCCGTACTCGGCCGTCTTGCCGGCGTCCCGCTGCCCGCCGAGTGGCTGTACGAGACGGCGGCCCGCCTGGACCTTCAGCTCGCCGCCGTCGAAGCCGTGCTCGCCGACCGCGACACCGCCGTACGCCTGGTCGCCGAACCGGGCCCCGCCGGCGCCGACGCGATCCGCGCCGCGGCCCTCGGCCTCGCCCTGCGCGGACTGCGCACGGACCTGCTGATCGCGACCCGCGTCCTGCCGGAGAGCGACGCGGACGGCTGGCTCGCCGGCCCCGTCGCCCAGCAGCGCAAGACCCTGGACGACTGGCGCGAGTCGTACGACGTCCACCCCGTCGCCCACCTGGGACGGGACCCGCGCGGCACCGACGACCTCGCGGCGCTCGCGGTGCCCGCCGCCCCCACGGCGACCGGCACCACCGACTGGCCGGTCACCGACCGGCTCGCCGAGGACGGCGTCCTCGTCTGGCACCTCCCCCTCCCCGGCGCCCGCCGCGACGAACTCGACCTGATCCGGCGCGGCGACGAACTGGTCGTCACCGCGGGACCGTTCCGCCGCACGGTCCCGCTGCCCTCGGCCCTGCGCCGCTGCACCGTCGACGGCGCCGCCCTGCGCGAGGACGAACTGCGCATCAGGTTCCGGCCGGACGAACGGCTGTGGCCGCGCACCCGGTGAAGCGGCGCCGGTCGTTCGGGTACCGTCGACAGTGCCACCCGCAGTCAAGGAGTCCGTCATGAGCGAACAGCTCCCCCCGTCCGACGACGCAGGGGACGAGATCGCCGGCAAGCCGGTGGACGACGCACGGACGGCCGGCGGCGAGACCCACGCCGACGCCTGGGCGACCGCCGCCGCCGAGGACCTCGAGGCGGAGAAGGCCCGCCGGCGCGCCCAGTACGGACCGCCCCCCGGCTCGGCCGCCGAGGAGCTGAGGAAGCTCGTCGACGCGGTCACCGACAAGCTCTCCGGCCTCCGGTCGCCGCTCCTCGGCGCGGTCGCCGGACCTGCGGCCCAGCAGGTGGTGCGCCAGGTCGTCCAGCAGGCGAAGGCCGCCGTCGAACCGGTCATCGAGCGCAACCCGGACGTCTTCGACCACCTCGCCGCCGCCGGCAACGAGCTCCTCGCCGCCTACCGCTCCGCCGTCCAGGACCAGGAGCGCCGCTGGACGGCCCGCGACACCCCTGCCCATGACGTCTCCCGTGACGCCGACGAGCGCCGCGACCGGGGCGACGAGCCGGGCACCGGCCCCGGCGAGCACATCGACCTGGACTGAGACCACGGTCCCCGGCGGCACACCCCTCGTGTCCGCCGGGTCGCCCACCGTACGGACACCGGGACGTCCCGGGAGGCGCCTCGGGTACCGTTGGCGTAGCGGGGCTCGACCGGAACTGAGGGATTCATGGGACTCACCATCGGCGTCGATATCGGCGGCACCAAGATCGCGGCGGGCGTGGTCGACGAGGAGGGCAACATCCTCTCGACCCACAAGGTGCCGACCCCGGGCACGCCCGAGGGGATCGTGGACGCCATCGCCTCCGCGGTGGAAGGAGCGCGCGCCGGACACGAGATCGTCGGCGTGGGCATCGGCGCGGCCGGATACGTCAACCGGCAGCGCTCCGAGGTCTACTTCGCCCCCAACATCCACTGGCGCAACGAGCCGCTCAAGGAGAAGGTCGAGGCCCGCACGGGCCTCCCGGTCGTCGTGGAGAACGACGCCAACGCCGCCGCCTGGGGTGAGTACAAGTTCGGCGCGGGCAAGGGACACCGCAACGTCATCTGCATCACGCTCGGCACCGGCCTCGGCGGCGGTGTGATCATCGGCAACAAGCTGCGCCGCGGTCACTTCGGCGTGGCCGCCGAGTTCGGCCACATCCGCATGGTGCCCGACGGTCTGCTGTGCGGCTGCGGCTCGCAGGGCTGCTGGGAGCAGTACGCCTCCGGCCGCGCCCTCGTCCGCTACGCCAAGCAGCGCGCCAACGCCACGCCCGAGCACGCGGAGACGCTGCTCTCGCTGGGCGACGGCACCCCCGAGGGCATCGAGGGCAAGCACGTCTCCATGGCCGCCCGCCAGGGCGACCGGGTGGCCGTCGACTCCTACCGCGAGCTGGCCCGCTGGGTCGGCGCCGGCCTCGCCGACCTGGCCTCCCTCTTCGACCCCTCCGCCTTCATCGTCGGCGGCGGCCTCTCCGACGAGGGCGAACTGGTCCTCGGCCCGATCCGCAAGTCGTACAAGCGGTGGCTGGTCGGCGGCAACTGGCGCCCGGTCGCCGACGTCCTCGGCGCCCGGCTGGGCAACAAGGCCGGCCTCGTCGGCGCGGCCGACCTGGCCCGCGAACCGGACCCCGTCATGTAGCCGCCTCCCTCGCACGCACGGCCGCGCCCGCCCGATCCCCTCCCCGGGGACGGCGGGCGCAGCCGTTTCCGCCGCCTACGGCTCACGCGCGGGGGACGGCGGCAGGACGGAGGGGGCGGTCAGTCCCGCGGTGACGAACGCGACGACGGTCGCCGGGTGCGGGAACGGGAACGACGCCGTGGGAGTCCCGGTGAGCGGACGCCCGTACGTCTCCAGGATGAGGCCGAAGGCCAGCGCACAGCGCTCGGTGACCTCGTCGACCGACAGCTCGGGCAGCGCACGGCCGATCATGACCTCGAACGGGGCCGGCAGGAACTGCGTGGAGACGTTGGGCAGCCGGCCCGTCGGCAGGGCCGACCGGGCCAGCAGGTGGCAGAGCATCCGGCCCTCCGGCGTGCGCACCAGCTCGGCGAAGGGCTCGACCACGCCCGCCGTCAGATCGTGGACCGACACCGCGCCGGCCGGTCCACGCGTCAACGGGACCATCCGCTCCAGCCACAGCGGACGCAGCTCCCGTTCGAGCAGGGCGGAGACCAGCCCCTCCCGGGAGCCGAAGTGGTAGTGCACGGCCCCGGCGTTGAGCCCGGCCTCGGCGTTGATGGCCCGTACGGACACCCGGTCCGGGGCGTTCTCCAGGAACAGCTTCTTGGCCGCGGAGAGGAGCCGCTCACGGGTGGGGGAATCACTGGACCTGCTCATCCCGACATTCCAGCACAGCCGGCGGAGCGGGCGGCGCCGAGCCCGGGACGGGCCCCTATCGGCATTCAATCAGTGATTGGGTTACGTTGGGAGTGAGCGCGGCGAAGGCCGCGAACCCGCAGCACAGGAGCACCACCATGAGTACTTTCGTCGTCACCGGATCCGCGTCGGGCATGGGTGCCGCCAGCGCCGACCGGCTGCGCGCGGCCGGTCACCGGGTGATCGGCGTGGACCTCCGCTCCGCCGACGTCGTCGCCGATCTCGGCACCCCCGGGGGCAGGCAGGCCGCCGTGGCCGCGATCCTCGAGCAGAGCGGCGGTGTCATCGACGGCGTCGCCGCCGTCGCCGGCGTCGGGCCGAACCTCAAGGACGCGGCCGCCGTGGTGTCCATCAACTACTTCGGCCCCGTCGCCCTGCTCGACGGGCTGCGCCAGGCCCTGGAGCGCGCCGAGGCACCGCGCGCCGTCGTGATCAGCTCCAATTCCGCCAGCACCGTCCCGATGATCGACGACACCCTGGCGGAGCTGCTGCTCGCCGGTGACGAGGACGGCGCCCGCACCCGTGCGGCCGAGGCCCAGAGCGCGACGCCCCCGGCCCTGTCGGAGACCAGCCCCAGCATCTCCGCGTACGCCACCTCCAAGCTGGCCCTCGCCCACTGGGTGCGCCGCACGGCCGCCACCCCCGAATGGGGCCGCAAGGGCATCCTGGTCAACGCGATCGCCCCCGGCGCCGTCCTGACCCCGCTCATGACCGGCTCCACCGGCGCGGACAAGGACTTCGACATCGACTCCTTCCCGACCCCGATGCCGCTGGGCATCTTCGGCGAGCCCGGCGACATCGCCTTCTGGGTGGAACAGTTCCTGCGCCCCGAGGCCCGCTTCACCACCGGCGCCGTCCTGTACGTGGACGGCGGCACCGACGCCGCGATGCGCCCGGCCGCCCAGCCCTCGGCCCTGCGCCGCTGACCGGGTTCGTCGTCATCGGCCACCGGTGCCGCGCCTGCCGACACGGCCGGTCCGGAACGCCGGGTGCGGCTCCGGCTGCCGGTCGGCCGTCCCGCACCCTGCCCGGCAGCCCTCCGGGATGCCGGGCAGGGCGGCACTCCACGTCCTTGCGTGGGCCCTCACAGTCTCCGCCCCGCCGCGCCCTGCCCGACGGCACGACGAGTCACCGCGTTTCATGAGTCTCTCCTCTGCCGCCGCTCTATGCTGAAGGTCCTTGACCGGCGTTTTGCACAAGGCTTTTTGCCGAGGAGTGCATTGAGTACCGACCACGTGCTGTCGTACCCCTTACCGCCGCAACAGTCACCGCACGTCGCCATACGACCACCGGCCGTCGCCCCGCGGGTGAGCGATGCCTGCCGCCTGCTCTGCGCGGGAACCTACCTGGACACCAAGTACCGCGATCAGGTGATCGACGAGCTGTACGTGAGCGAACAGCGGGTCGTGGCGCCCTCGTTCGGGTTCGACGCCGCCCGGGTCCTGGCCCACGCGCTGCGTGCCCGGCGGGTGGAGCTGGCCTGGGCTGTCGCGGTCATCCTGCTCATGGCGCTCGGTGCGGTGGTCTCCCGCTGGCTGCTGATCCTGTTGATTCCCGGGCTGCTGATGACGTTCGGAAAGACGATCAGGGGCGTCGCGGACGGCCCGCCGGTCCACCGACGTCTGCCGTCCTTCATGCTGCGCTGGGCCGGACGGCTGCTCCTCGCCTACCTGGTGTACTACAGCGTGACCCAGGGCCTGGGAGGGACGGCCGAGGAGGAGGCGGGGACCGGGAAGGAGGCGGGGACCGGGGAGGAGTCCGGCAACCGCTCCGCCCTGCAGACCGTGCTGGATTTCGTGGCCCGCGACATTCCGCCATGGGAGGCATGGCTCTCGCTGGCGGTGCTGCTGGTACTGGGGGTGTGCGTCGCCGGGCAGGAGCTGCACTTCGTGCGGGTGCTGCGCGGCGAGCTGTCCCCGCGGGGCTTCGCGAGCGCCGCCGTCGACCGGGCCGAGCGGTTCCGGGGACGGCGTTTCCTGCGGGTCGCACGCCGCATCCGGGTCGAGCAGCACTCCCCGCTGGTGATGTACCACGAGGCACACCCCTTCTGCGGCGCCGGCACCGCCCAGGACCCCTGGGTCCTCGCGGTCGAACTGCGGCCGGACGGAGCGAGGGAGACACGGGCCCTCGGGAACACGACGGTCCTCGACGCGATGCGCCCCTTCATCGAGCAGCTGCGCGAAGTGGCGGAGTCTGCCGAGGGGAGCGGCCGGGCCGTACGGGACCGACTCCGCGATCTGCGGATCGACGAGTGCGTCTTCCTGCCGATGGAAGGCCTGCGGCACCGTGAGGAGGCGCCGTACGGCCAGGCATCGTTCGAGGCCCACCGGGCGCGGTCCGTGGAGGAAGGCGGTGAGAAACGCCGGCACTTCCTGCGCGTCAGGGTCGACGGCTGGGAGGAGGGCTTGGTCGTCACGGTCTTCGTGCGCATCCACACGCAGGGCCGGATGCTGATGCTCGAGATCGCCCCGCACGCGCTCCTGCCGGTACGGGAGGACTTCAAGGACGCCGATCATCTCGCCTATCGCTTCGCCGACATGAACGCCTTCGGCAAGACCGTGCACCTCGTCACCCTGGTGGCCGGGGCTCCCGGACAGGCCCTCATGACGCTCGGCCGTCACGCCCTGCGAGGCTGGCGCCGACTCACCGGTGAGGCCGACGGCACCGGGCCCGGCGGGCCGGCCCTGTCGGTGCGCGAACTCGCTGCGGAGCCCGTCGGGTCGCTGTTCCAGACCATGGACGTCGACCGCTATCTGAAGAGCGTGCAGGACCGCATCGCCTACGGGGTCAAGGCGGCGCTGGCGGAAGCCGGATACCAAACCGGTGAATTCGCCCAGAAGATCGTCCACATCAGCAACGGCGGCGTCAACATCGATTCGGTCGTGGGCGGCACCTTCGCCATCGGCGCCCACGCCCACGCCACTACCAGCGGCGCGCAGCCGTCGCCGCAGAGGGGAGCCGACGATGGCCGATGAACGGGCTCAGCCCCACGTCACCATCGGCGACGTGTCCGGCAGCACCTTCGCCGTCGGCAGTCACGCGCGGGCGGAGAGCCATCACGGTACGCCGTCGACGTCACGCGATGACCACAGCGAGCAACTCCTCATCGTCGTAAGGCAGCTGAGAGCGGATCTGGTCAGGGTGGGGGCGAGCGAGCAGACCGCCGGCCTGGACGCGGCCCTCGCCGACACCGAGGAGGAGATCGTTCGCGCCGGAAGCGCGGACGAGCGCCGTCTGCGGCGGCTGCGGGAACTTCTCACCGACGCGGCTTCCCTGACCACCGTGCTGTCCTCGGCGGGAGCGGTCGCGGGGCTGCTCGGGATGTGAGGACGAGTGCGATGAGCGGGACAGGGCGCTACTGGAACGAGGACGCCCAGCGGTGGGACGAGCGAGGCGACCCCGGTACGCCGCCCGCCGGGGTGTCGCCTTCCCCGGCGGCCCCCGCTCCAGGCCCCGGCACCCCGCGGGCCGGCCGCCGTGGCCTCTGGGTGGTGGCCGCCGTGGCCGCGGTCGTGGTCGCCGGTGCGATGGTGCCCCGGATCGCGGGGGACGGCCGGGCCGACCGAGCCGGCGGTGAGCCGTCCGCAGGGACCACCACCCCGGCCGGTGCCGCCCTGCCCGAGGGCTACCGGCCGGTCCACGACGCGGAGGGCTTCAGCACAGTGGTTCCCGAGGGGTGGAAGCGAGGCACCCCGGACGGATCGGGCGGTACGTTCTGGGTGCCCTACAAGTCGCCGGAGGACACGGCGCGCCACCTCATCGTGTCCGAGGTGGCCGAGGCCACCCTCGAGAAGTCCGTCGAAGCGGTCGGCCGACGGGAGGGGTTCGAGCAACTGGCCGACCCCGAACCCTTCGAGCGGGACACCGCCACCGGCCGACGCCTGGCGTACCGCCTCGACGGGGGAACGGACGGGACCTGGTATGTCGTCGACATCCGCTTCCGAGCGGCCGACGGCAAACAGTACAGCGTGGCCGCCTGGCAGGCCGACGACCCGGACCTGACCGAAGAACATTCCATCGCCGGCACGGCGACGAGCCACTTCTGCCCTCCGGAGACGGACTGCGGGATCCCCTAGGGAAGTCCTCATCGGCGTGCGGGGTTCCAGGAAGACGGACGGGCCCGCAGCTCGTCGCTTCCGGAGTCGCCCGGCGCCGATTCCTCGGCCGAGTGGAGCGCTGAGCCGCGTCCGCTCGGGCGGGTCGGCGTATCTTGATCCGTATGGCGACGACTTCGCTGCTGCCCGGGTCCCGGACCGAGTCCGACGGTTCGGCCGTTGTCCGGGTGCTGAGTTACAACATCCGGTCGATGCGGGACGACGTTCAGGCGCTCGCCCGGGTGATCGGCGCCTGCTCACCCGATCTGGTGCTGCTCCAGGAGGCGCCCCGGTTCTTCCGGTGGCGGAAGAAGCTGGCCCGGCTGGCGTCGGAGTCCGGGCTGGTGATGCTCTCCGGGGGTGCCACCGCCGCCGGGCCCGCGCTGCTGTGTTCGCTGCGGGCGACCGTCGAGCGGACCGAGGACGTGCTGTTGCCGCTCACCCCGGGGCAGCACCGGCGCGGGCTCGCCACCGCCGTGGTGCGGTTCGGCGGGGCGCGGGTCGGGGCGGTGAGCTGTCATCTGTCCCTGGACGAGCGCGAGCGGTACGAGCAGGGGGGCATGCTCCTCGACCGGCTCGCCGGGATGGGCGTCGAGCACGTCGTGGCCGGGGGAGACCTGAACGAGCGGCCGGACGGGCGGACCTTCCGGCGGCTCGGGGAGACCCTGACCGACTGCTGGGCCGCCGCGCCCTGGGGCGGTGAGGACACCTGGGTCCGCAGCGAACCCCACCGGCGGATCGACGCCCTCTTCGTCAGCGAGGGCGTCGAGGTGCTGGGGTGCGGGGTGCCGCTGGACCAGCCCGGGGTGAGCGACGGCGACCTCGCGGCGGCCACGGACCATCTGCCGGTGCTGGCGGCCCTGCGCGTCCCGGCCGCGTAGCCGGAACGCTCAGACCACCGCGCCCCGACCCGGGTCGTCCTCGTCCTCGTCGTCCGTGCGCATCCGCATCACCAGGGTGGCGAAACCGCCCAGGAAGCCGCCGATGCACAGGGTGGTCAGCCACCAGGTCGTCTCCCAGCCGAGCAGGATCGCCAGCAGGAGGAGCAGCGGCCCGCCCAGGACGCCGAGCCAGGCGAACCGGGAGGTCACGTCGGTCTCCGGCAGCGGCGGGGGCTCCGGCGGGACGAAGTGGCCCTCGTCCGCATCGTCGAGGTCGTCGTCCGAGGGTTCGGCCACGCTGTAGTCGCGCGGACCTCCGCCGCCGACGCCGGGGGCGAAGGAGACGGAGCCGCCGAGCGGCTTGGCCGGCTTCTCCTCGGCCTTCCGGGGCGGTGCCTTCGTCCCGGCGCCGTCCTCGTCGTTGGTCTCGGTCTCCAGCAGCGCCAGGTCCTCGACGGACTTGAACGGCTTGGCACCCGGCGGGTCCGGCGGCTCCTCGCCGTATCCGGCGACGATCGCCTCCCACGCGGCGGCCTCGTCGAAGGGGACGCCCTTCTCCTCCGGCTCGCGGCCCTCACGGTCCGAGTCGTGCTCAGCCACCTGTGGTCGTCCCTTCCTTGCCGAGACCGGGCTCCTTGACGGCCCCGGGCGCCAGTCGGCCGATGAACGCGGTGCTCTCCTCGAAGATCCGCTCCGCGTCATGGTCCAACGTCGCCACGTGGTAGCTCTGTTCCAGCAGGATCTCCGTCACGTCCGCCGACGACACCCGGCCGAGGATCCGCGCCGAGTCCGCGGGCGGCACCACATGGTCCTGCGGGCTGCGCATCAGCAGCAGCGGCTGGGTGACCTGGGGCAGCTCCCCGTCGACGAGCCGGAAGAAGTTCCGCAGGGAGTGCGCCGCGTGCAGCGGCACCTTCTCGTACCCGAGCTCCCTGGTCAGCGGCTTCGCGATGTCGCTCGCGATGCCCTTCGTCGCCGGGACGAGGTGACGGAGCACGGGCAGGGCGTGCGCGGCCACCCCGTGCACCTTGTTCGCCGGGTTGACGACCATCACCCCGCTCACCGAGTCCCCGTGCCGCGCGGCCAGCCGCAGCGCCAGCGCGCCGCCCATCGACAGACCGGCCACGAAGAGCCGCTCGGAGCGGTCCCGCAGCAGCCGCAGCTCGCGGTCCACCTGCGCGTACCAGTCCTGCCAGCCGGTGACCCCGAGGTCCTGCCAGCGGGTGCCGTGCCCGGGCAGCAGCGGCAGCGAGACGGTCAGGCCGCGCGCGGCGAGGTGTTCCGCCCAGGGGCGCAGCGACTGCGGCGAACCGGTGAAGCCGTGGCAGAGGAGGACGGCGGTCTCCCCGCCGTCGTGGCGGTACGGCTCAGCTCCGGGCAGGACCGACACCTTCGGCCTCCTGTTCGATGGGTCGCTGGGAAGGGCCGGCGCGTCTCGACGGCCGGGGCACGGGGCGGCACACGGATTGCAGGACCTTCACCGTACGCGACCGCACTGACACCGACCAGGGCCGTCGGGTCCTTTGACGGCTCTCCGGGATATGGTCTGACCAACACGCACGGGAGGCACTCGGTTGTTGTACGGCACGATGAAGGTCGCCATCGGAGGGCCGCTGAAGCTCGCCTTCAGGCCCTGGGTGGAGGGCCTGGAGAACATCCCCGCCGAGGGACCGGCCGTACTGGCCAGCAACCACCTGTCGTTCTCGGACTCCTTCTTCCTCCCGGCCGTGCTGCACCGCAAGGTCACCTTCATCGCCAAGGCCGAGTACTTCACCACACCGGGCGTGAAGGGCCGGATGACGGCCGCCTTCTTCAAAGGCGTGGGCCAGCTCCCGGTGGACCGCTCCGGCGCGCGCGGCGCCGGTGAGGCCGCGATCAAGAGCGGCATAGAGGTGCTGGAGCGCGGCGAGCTGTTCGGCATCTACCCCGAGGGCACCCGCTCGCCCGACGGCCGCCTCTACCGCGGCAAGCCGGGCGGCCTCGCACGCGTGGCGCTGGCCACCGGGGCCCCCGTGATCCCGGTCGCCATGATCGACACGGAGAAGATCCAGCCGCCCGGACAGGTCAGGCCGAAGCTGATGCGCCCCGGCATCCGGATCGGGAAGCCGCTGGACTTCTCCCGCTACCAGGGCATGGAGCACGACCGTTTCATCCTCCGCGCGGTGACCGACGAGGTCATGTACGAGATCATGAAGCTCTCCGGCCAGGAATACGTCGACATGTACGCCACCGCCATGAAGCGGCAGCTCGCGGAGGCGGCCAAGGCCGAGAAGGAAGCGGAGAAGGCGGCGAAGGCCGCCCTCGCCCGCGCGGAGAAGGAACAGGCCGAGAAGCTGAAGGCCGCGACGGAGCAGACGGACCGGGACCAGCCCGGGAGACGGTCCGGCCCCTAGGTCCTAGGGCCTGTCGTCGACGGGACCTGGCGGGGGAGCGGGGCGGGAGTGGGGGGACGGACCATGACGAAGCGCGAGAGAGTCATGCGCATGTCGGTCGAGCAGCCGCTGTGGCGCGCCCTCGCCGGCTACCGGGTCCTCACCATGGTGTACGCGGTCGGCCTGTTCGCCGCCGCCCACGAGGAGTTCGCCCGGCCCTGGCTCGCCCTCGGCTTCTTCGCCGTACTGGCGGTGTGGACGCTGGCCACCCTGCCCAAGGTCGCGGGCGCCGCCGCCTGCACCAGACGCTTCCTCGCCGCCGACCTGACCATCGCGCTCACCGGCATCCTGCTCACGCCCGTCGCCGACGCGGCCGAACGCGTCCAGGCGGGCGGCCCCACCCTGCCGTCGATCTGGACCGCGGGCTCGGTGCTGGCCTTCGCCATCAAGGGCGGCTGGCGCTGGGCGGCCCTCGCCTCCACCCTCGTCGCCGTCGCCAACCTGATCGAGCGCGGCGGCCCCGCCCGCGACACCGTGCACAACGTGATCCTGGTCTGGGTCGCCTCCATCGCCATCGGCTACGTCGTCGAGGTCGCCCGCGCCTCCGAGCGCACCCTCGCCCGCGCCCTGGAGATCGAGGCCGCGACCCGGGAGCGGGAGCGGCTCGCGCGGGACATCCACGACAGCGTGCTCCAGGTGCTGGCGATGGTGCAGCGGCGCGGCGCGGTCATCGGCGGCGAGGCGGCCGAACTGGGCCGGATGGCCGGCGAGCAGGAGGTGGCCCTGCGCACCTTGGTCTCCGGCGGCCTCGTCCCCGTCTCCCGCGCCTCGCGGGACACCGCGCGGGGTGCCGTCGTACGGGCCGTGGAGCTCGACGAGGACGACACCGGGGACGGCGACGGGCCGGTCGACCTGCGCTCCCTGCTCGCCCCCCACGCCGGGGCCCTGGTCGGCCTCGCCGAACCCGGAGCGCCCGTGCTGCTGGCACCGGCCGCCGCGCGGGAGGTGGCCGCCGCCGTCGGAGCCGCCCTGGACAATGTGCGCAAGCATGCCGGGGAGGGGGCCCGCGCCTGGATCCTGGTCGAGGACGAACCCGACGAGGTGATCGTCACCGTCCGCGACGACGGACCCGGCATCCCCGAGGGACGGCTCGCCCAGGCCGAGGGCGAGGGACGGCTCGGCGTCGCCCTCTCCATCCGGGGCCGGCTGCGCGACCTCGGCGGCAGCGCCGACCTGATCTCGGTACCGGGGCAGGGCACCGAGGTCGAGCTGAAGGTGCCCAAGGAGACGAAGAACGTGAACGACCCGCGGGGGAAGGCGGAGCAGCGATGACGGACACCACCGGCAGGCACGGGAACCCGGTCAGGGTCATGGTGGTCGACGACCACCCCATGTGGCGCGACGCCGTCGCCCGCGACCTGTCCGAGTCCGGATTCGAGGTCGTCGCCACCGCCGGCGACGGCGACCAGGCGGTGCGCCGTGCCCGGGCCGCCACGCCCGACGTCCTGGTCCTGGACCTGAACCTGCCCGGCAAACCCGGCGTCCAGGTCTGCAAGGAGGTCCTCGCCGCCGCCCCCGCCGTCCGGGTGCTCGTCCTGTCCGCCAGCGGTGAGCACGCCGACGTGCTGGAGGCCGTGAAGTCCGGCGCCACCGGCTACCTGCTCAAGTCGGCCTCCACCGAGGAGCTCCAGGACGCCGTACGCCGTACCGCCGCCGGCGACCCGGTGTTCACCCCCGGCCTCGCCGGACTGGTCCTCGGCGAGTACCGCCGCCTCGCCTCCGAACCGGCCGGAGCGGCCCCCGCCGACGGCGAGAGCAAGGCGCCCCGGCTGACCGACCGCGAGACCGAGGTGCTGCGCCTGGTCGCCAAGGGCCTCAGCTACAAGCAGATCGCCGAGCGGCTCGTCATCTCCCACCGCACCGTGCAGAACCACGTGCAGAACACCCTCGGCAAGCTCCAGCTGCACAACCGGGTGGAACTCGTCCGCTACGCCATAGAGCGCGGCCTCGACGACGAGTAACCCCAATAACCCCTCTCCGCCCACGAATTGACCGTCCCGGCCATGTCGGTGTGACCCGGATCACCCTTACCGTGCCAGGTGGGAACGAACGGCATTTCGGCAACCATGGCGAAGGGACACTTCCATGCGGGTCGGAGTACTGACCGGAGGCGGCGACTGCCCCGGGCTCAACGCCGTCATCCGGGCCATCGTCCGCAAGGGCGTCCAGGAGTACGGCTACGCGTTCACGGGATTCCGGGACGGCTGGCGCGGCCCTCTCGACGGGCACACGGTCCCCCTCGACATCCCCGCCGTACGCGGCATCCTGCCCCGCGGCGGCACCATCCTCGGCTCCTCGCGCACCAATCCGCTGAACGAGGAGAACGGCGTCCGCCGGATCAAGGACAACCTCGCCGCGCTGGACGTGCAGGCGCTGATCACCATCGGCGGCGAGGACACCCTCGGCGTCGCCGCCCGCCTCTTCGACGAGTACGGCATCCCGTGCGTGGGCGTGCCCAAGACCATCGACAACGACCTCTCCGCCACCGACTACACCTTCGGCTTCGACACCGCCGTCGGTATCGCCACCGAGGCCATCGACCGGCTGCACACCACCGCCGAGTCACACATGCGGGTGCTGGTCGTGGAGGTGATGGGCCGTCACGCCGGCTGGATCGCCCTCCACTCGGGCCTGGCCGGCGGCGCCAACGTCATCCTGCTCCCCGAGCACCCCTTCGACGTCGACCAGGTCTGCGCCTGGGTGACCTCCCGGTTCCGCGCCTCCTACGCGCCGATCGTGGTCGTCGCCGAGGGCGCCGTGCCGAGGGACGGCGACATGGTGCTCAAGGACCAGTCGCTGGACTCCTTCGGACACGTCCGGCTCTCCGGGGTCGGCGAATGGCTCGCCAAGCAGATCGAGAAACGCACCGGTAAGGAGGCCCGCACGACGGTCCTGGGCCACGTCCAGCGGGGCGGTACGCCCAGCGCCTTCGACCGCTGGCTCGCCACCCGCTTCGGACTGCACGCCATCGACTGCGTACGCGACGGCGACTTCGGCAAGATGGTCGCCCTCAACGGCACGGACATCACCCGGGTCCCCATCGCCGAAGCCACGGCCCGCCTGAAAACGGTCAACCCGGTCCTCTACAAGGAAGCAACCACCTTCTTCGGCTGACCCCCGCCCTCCGCGATCCGCGGGCAGCCCCCGCTCCCACCCCTCCGCGAGCAGCCACGCCGCCGCCCTCCGCGATCCGCCCTCCGCGGGCAGTCGTGCCGCAGGGCGGCACGGGTGGGCGCGACGGCACCCCGCTCGCGCCGGGCTGCGCGAACACCCCCCGCCCAGCACCCACCCCGGGCACCCACGAACAACCAACGTGCCCGTTCGGCCCAGGCACACCCCACCCCCGCCCCCGTATATTCGCCAGCAGCCCCCATCCCCGGCCCACCCCCCGGAGGGACCCCGTGGAGATCCTCGCCTTCGGCGTACAAGCAGACGAGAAACCCCTCATCGAGCGGGCCTTCAAGGATCACCACCCCGTGCGCGGACTGGACGTCTTCCTCAACACCGACACCGCCCCCATCGCCGCCGGCCACGAGATCGTCTCCACCAGCGTCAACTGCGACCTCGGCGCCGACGTGCTGACGAACCTCGCCGCCGGCGGCACCCGGATGGTCGCCCAGCGCTCCACCGGCTTCAACAACATCGACCTCGAGGTCGCCGAGCACCTCGGCCTGACCGTCGCCCGGGTCTCGTACTACTCCCCGTACTCCGTCGCCGAGTTCGCCTGGACCCTCGCCATGGCCGTCAACCGCCGGGTCGTCCGCGCCTCCACCCGCACCCGCGACTTCGACTTCCGGCTCGACGGGCTGATGGGCCGCGACCTGCACGGCCGCACCGCAGGCGTCCTCGGCACCGGCAAGATCGGCGAGGCGTTCGCCCGGATCGCCCACGGCTTCGGCATGCGCCTGCTCGGCTGGGACGTCGCCGAGAACCCCGCCTGCCGGGACCTCGGCATGACCTACGTCCCCAAGGAGGAACTGCTCGCCGAGTCCGACCTGGTCAGCCTGCACGTCCCGCTGCTGCCCGCCACCCATCACCTCATCGACGGCGCCGCCCTCAAGGCGATGCGGGACGACGCCATCCTGGTGAACTCCAGCCGGGGCGGCCTCGTCGACACCGCGGCCCTCGTCGCGGAACTGCGCGAGGGCCGCTTCACCGGCGTCGGCCTGGACGTGTACGAGGCGGAGGCGGGGCTGTTCTTCCTCGACAAGTCCCTGGAGGCCGTCGACGACGACACCCTCGCCCGCCTCGTCACCTTCCCGAACGTGCTGGTCACCTCCCACCAGGCGTACTACACCGAGGACGCCGTCGGACAGATCGTCGGGACGACGGTGAACAACGTCCTCGACTACACCGCCGGCCGGCGCTCCGAGAACGTGCTCGTGCCCCGCAGCTGACCCATCAGCTCCCGCACGACCTCCGCGCCGTTCAGGCTCAGCACCGACTCGGGGTGGAACTGCACGCCCGCGAAGCCCGGTCCGCGCAGGGCGTGCACCTCACCGCCCGCCGAGCGGCTCACCTCCACGCCGTGCGCGGCCAGCTCCCGCGCGGTGTCGTCGTCGCAGTGCGCCACGAAGCTGTTGTAGAAGCCGACCGTCTCCGGCCGCCCGAACAGATCGATCTCCGTCTGCGCCCCCTGGTACGGCACCTCCTTGCGTACGATCTCCAGGCCCAGCTCGGCCGCGATCAGCTCATGGCCGAGGCAGACCCCGAGCACACCGTGCCGGTTCTCCCCGATGACGTCGGCGGCCAGCGCGCGCAGGAACCGCATCTTCGCGTCCGCCGGGTCGGAGGGGTCGCCCGGACCGGGGCCCAGCACCAGCGGGCCCTCGTGCGTCAGGACCGTCTCCCGCAGGCCCGGCTCGTCGTACCGCCGCACGGTCACCTCCAGACCGGCGGCCCGCAGCACATGGGCGAGCATCGCGGTGAAGGTGTCCTCCGCGTCCACCACCAGGGCGTGACCGGTGAGCGCCCGAGATCGCTCCTGCATCCGCAGCCAGAACGGCGCCAGCGAGGACCGGCGACCGTCCAGCGCCGCCCGCACCCGCGGGTCGTCGGCCGGCCCCGGCCGTACGGACTCCTCGCGCGGGCGCCCGGGACGCACCCCCAGCGCGGCCAGCACCCCGGCCGCCTTGGCGTGGGTCTCCGCCACCTCGCCGGCCGGGTCCGAGCCGCGCACCAGCGTGGCGCCGACCGGCACCCGCAGCCGCCCGGCCGCGTCGATGTCGGCGGTCCGGATGAGGATGGGGGAGTCCAGCGTCTGGGCGCCGCCCTCGTCCCGGCCGAGGAGGGCGAGCGCGCCCGCGTAGTAGCGGCGCCCGCCGGCCTCGTGCCGTTCGATCACCCGGCAGGCGTTCTGCACCGGCGAGCCGGTGACGGTCGCCGCGAACATGGTCTCCCGCAGCACCTCGCGCACATCCAGCGAGGACCGGCCGCGCAGCTCGTACTCGGTGTGCGCGAGATGTGCCATCTCCTTCAGCCGGGGGCCGATCACGACCCCGCCCATGTCGCCGACGGTGCACATCATCTTGAGCTCCTCGTCGACGACCATCGACAGCTCCTCGATCTCCTTGCCGTCGGCGAGGAACTCCAGCAGCTGCTCCGCGGTCGGCCCCCCGGCCGGGTAGCGGTAGGTTCCGCTGATCGGGTTCATCACGACCGTCCCGCCGGACGCCCGCACATGCACCTCGGGGCTGGCCCCGACCAGCGTCCGGTCCCCGGTGTGCACCACGAACGTCCAGTACGCGCCCCGCTCGCCCTCGAGGAGCCGGCGGAAGAGACTCAGCGCGTCGGCCCGCCCGAACCCGTCGATCTCACCCTCGTAGGTCCGCCGGATCACGAAGTTGGCGCCCTCGCCCCGGCCGATCTCCTCGTCGAGGACCCGGCCGACGATCTCCGCGTACTCCTCGTCGCCGACGTCGAAGCCGCCGCCCTCGACGCGGACGTCATGACCGGGAAGGCCGCCGAGGGCCTCGGCGAGCGGGATCTCGTACCGCTCCTCGGGCGTCAGCACCAGCAGCGGGGTGCCGTCGTCGCGCACGTCGAAGCCGCGCTCGCGGATCTGCCGGAAGGGGACGACCGCCAGGCACTCGTCGGGCAGATCGGCCAGCAGGTCACGGGTGCCGACCGGGCCGATCAGCAGCTCGACCACCTCGTGGTCGTGGCCCGGCGTGCGGCGGCGCAGCAGGGCGAAGGGGCGGTCGTCGTGCGGGAGCTGTGCCAGGTCCATGGGGTGTCCCTCGTCTCGTCGCTGTCATGAGCGTGAGGAACGACCCCGGAAAACACCGAAGGCCGCCCCTCGGGCGGCCTTCGCGAAGTCTGTACGTACGCGCAGTCAGTGGGCCGCCGGAGAAGCGGGCCACCACCAGGTGCGGGTCGAGTGCGCGAACATGGCCCCGACCCTAGCGCATCCACCGGCCCAGCGGCCCTCGTCTCATCTGCTGAGCGACGGGATGGACGGCCGATGCGACCGCGTACTGTGGGGCTTGTGACCGTAAACGCTGATTCTCAAAGCGTCGCCGCTCAGGCGACCTGGCGAAACCTGCCTGCGGCGCAGCAGCCCGAGTACCCGGATGCCGAGGCTCTGCGCGATGTGATCGCCGAGCTCGAAACGTATCCCCCTCTGGTGTTCGCCGGCGAGTGCGACCAGCTGCGCGCGCGTATGGCGGCCGTCGCGCGAGGTGAGGCGTTTCTGCTCCAGGGCGGTGACTGTGCCGAGTCCTTCGACGCGGTGTCCGCCGAGCACATCCGGGCGAAGCTGAAGACGCTCCTCCAGATGGGCGCCGTCCTCACCTACGCCGCCTCCGTGCCGGTCGTGAAGGTCGGCCGTATCGCCGGTCAGTACTCCAAGCCGCGCTCCAAGCCCACCGAGACCCGCGACGGGGTGACGCTGCCCACCTACCGGGGCGACTCCGTCAACGGGTTCGACTTCACCGAAGAGGCCCGGATCCCGGACCCCGAGCGGCTGAAGCGCATGTACCACGCGTCGGCGTCCACGCTGAACCTGGTGCGCGCCTTCACCACCGGCGGTTACGCCGACCTGCGCCAGGTGCACGCCTGGAACCAGGACTTCGTGAAGTCGTCCCCGTCCGGCCAGCGCTACGAGCAGCTCGCCCGCGAGATCGACCAGGCGCTGAACTTCATGCGGGCCTGCGGCGCGGAGCCGGAGGAGTTCAAGACCGTCGAGTTCTTCTCCTCGCACGAGGCGCTGCTGATGGACTACGAGTCCGCGCTGACCCGCGTGGACTCCCGCACCGGGCACCTGTACGACGTCTCGGCGCACATGGTGTGGATCGGTGAGCGCACCCGGCAGCTGGACCACGCGCACATCGAGTTCGCCTCGAAGATCCGCAACCCGGTCGGCATCAAGCTCGGCCCGAGCACGACGGCCGAGGAGGCGCTGCAGTACATCGAGCGGCTCGACCCGGAGCGTGAGCCCGGCCGCCTGACCTTCATCGTGCGGATGGGCGCGGACAAGATCCGCGACAAGCTGCCCGAGCTGGTCGAGAAGGTCACCGCGTCCGGTGCCACCGTGGCCTGGGTGACCGACCCGATGCACGGCAACACGTTCGAGGCGGCCTCCGGCCACAAGACCCGTCGTTTCGACGACGTGCTCGACGAGGTGAAGGGCTTCTTCGAGGTCCACAAGGAGCTCGGCACCCACCCGGGCGGCATCCATGTGGAGCTCACGGGTGACGACGTCACCGAGTGCGTGGGCGGCGGCGACGAGATCTTCGTCGACGATCTGCACCAGCGCTACGAGACGGCCTGCGACCCCCGCCTCAACCGCAGCCAGTCCCTCGACCTGGCGTTCCTCGTCGCGGAGATGTACCGCGACCAGTAGCGGGACGAGCCGGTGACCCGGCGAAAAGGGGTGGGGCGCGTATCACATCGGATCGCGCCCCACCCCTCTTCTGTGCCCTCTGGACGCCGGGTAAGGTTAGGTTAGCCTCACCGATCCAGGGTCGGTTCGGCTCGACCCAGTACTCCGTCGGGAGGTGACCCGCGTGTTCGTCTGCAGCTGCTTCGGCGTGACCGAGGAACAGGTGAGGGGACACGCGGAGGCCGGAGCGTGTACGCCCCGGCAGATCGCCTCGGCCTGCAAGGCCGGCACCGACTGCGGCGGCTGTGTGCGGCGCATCCAGGCACTGCTGGGCCGCGGCTCCTGCCCGCGCCGGCAGCTCATCGACCAGGGCGGGCAGCCGCTCACCGCGGAGCTTCCGGAAGCCGCCTAGCCGAGCCCGGCCGGCTGCGCCTCGGCGGCTAGTGCGTCGAGAAGCCGCCCGTTCCGGGACCGGACGCGTCGGGCTGGGACTGCTCGACGACCGTGGACAGATAGAGCGCCTCGCCCAGCTTCTCGATCAGCTCGAGCTGGGTGTCCAGGTAGTCGATGTGGTGCTCCTCGTCGGCGAGGATCGCCTCGAAGACGTTGGCCGAGGTGATGTCGTTCTTGCTGCGCATGACCTCCACCCCGCGGCGCAGCCGGTCGATCGCCTCGACCTCGATCTCCCGGTCGGCCTGGAACATCTCGGTGACGGTCTGCCCGACCCGGACGTGGAACAGCCGCTGGTAGTTCGGCAGGCCGTCGAGCAGCAGGATGCGGTCGGTGAGCACCTCCGCGTGCCGCATCTCGTCGAAGGACTCGGCACGCGTGTACTGGGCGAGTTTGGTCCAGCCCTTGTGGTCCTGCAGCTTCGAGTGCAGGAAGTACTGGTTGATCGCCGTGAGCTCGGCGGTCAGCTGCTCGTTCAGGAATTCGATGACCTCGGGGTCGCCCTGCATCGTGTGGCTCCTTCCGCGCGGGGAACTGGCAGGTTGGGCCGCATGATTGCACCCGGTGCGGAAGATCGTCCAGTAAGTGTTGACTTAGTAAGTACGTACATACTTAGTCCGTTCCGTACCACTCTGTACCTGATTGACCGAATCTGCCCGGGCCCGGTTCAGGGGCATCGCCCCCGGTCTGTCAGGATGGAGACATGGGTCAGCCGGCGGAACGCGAAACGGGGGAGCGCACAGCGCCGGGAGCGGCGCATCCCGAGCTCCCGCCGGGGCAGCGGCTGCAGAAGGGCTGGCCGGTCACCCACTACGGGCCGGTCCCCAAGTTCCGTCCCGAACGCTGGGACTTCCGGGTCTTCGGCGCGACCGCCGACGGCGAGAAGCACTCCTGGAACCACGAGGAGTTCACCGCCCTGCCGTACACCACCGTCGTGGCCGATCTGCACTGCGTCACCAAGTTCAGCATGGTCGGCGCCGAGTGGGGCGGGATACCGGCGCGCACCGTCGTGGACATCGCCCCGCCCGCGCCCGGGGTCACCCATGTGATGGTGTGGGCGGAGTACGGATTCAGCTCCAACCTGCGGCTGGCGGACTTCCTGTCCGGCCGTGCCCTCTTCGCCACCCACAAGGACGGCGAGCTGCTGACCGCCGAGCACGGCTTTCCGCTGCGCCTGATCGTCCCCCATCTGTACGCCTGGAAGGGACCCAAATGGGTCCGCGGCGTGGAGTACATGACCGCCGATCGCCGGGGCTTCTGGGAGGAGCGCGGCTATCACAACGTCGGCGACCCCTGGAAGGAGCAGCGCTACTCCTACCAGGAGGAGCCCGGGGAGGGCCCCGAGCTCTGAGCGGCGTACGCCTCAGGAGTCCCGGAGCTTCTTCAGCCGCTCCACGTCCGCCGCGTGTCCCTCCTTGCCGCCGGGCGTCTCGATCACCAGCGGTACGCCCGCGGTCGCCGGGTGCGTCATCAGCGCCCGGAACGGATCCTCGCCGATGTGTCCGTCACCGATATTGGCGTGCCGGTCCTTGTGGGCGCCGACCACATCCATGGAGTCGTTGGCGTGGATCAGCTTCAGCCGTCCCTCACCGACGGTGTCCACCAGCAGATCCAGCGTCTGGTGCATCCCGTCCGGCCCGGCCAGATCGTGTCCGGCCGCGAAGACGTGGCACGTGTCCAGGCAGACACCCAGCTTCGGGTGGGCGTCCAGGGCCTCGAAGTACGGCCCGAAGTCCCAGGTGCGCGAACACAGCGAGGCGCCCTGGCCCGCGGTGGACTCCAGCAGCAGGAACGGGTCGTCGTCATGGGTGAGCTCGTCGAGCAGCGGCAGCATCTGCTCCCGCACCTGCTTCAGCGCCACCGCCCGCTCCCGTCCGCCGGTCGCGCTGCCCGTGTGCACCACCACACCCAGCGCGCCGATCTGCCGCGCGCGCCGCAGGGAGTGCCGCAGCGACTCCACCGACCGCTCCACGGTCGCCTCGGTGTGCGACCCGAAGTTGATCAGGTACGGGGCGTGCACGTACGCCGGGATCGACTCGGCGGCGCAGGCCGCGCGGAACGCCTCGTCCTGCTTGGGGTTGCCGGGCGGGGTGGCCCAGCCGCGCGGATTGGCGACGAAGACCTGCACGGTCTCGGCGCGCAGCTCACGGGCGTAGGACAGGCCGACGGAATGCAGGCCGCCGGCCACGGGAACGTGGCCGCCGATCGGGTTGCGGGCGGGGCCGGACGGGTGACTCTTCACCCGTCAAGGGTGACATGAGCGCGCACGTCGCCCGCCCGGCCCCCTCCCGTCAGCGGATCTCGACGGTGATCGTCGAACCCTTGGGCGCGGTGTCGCCGCCGTCCACGGACTGGCCCTTGACGGTGTCGCCGAACAGGCCGAGCAGTCCGCGGTCCTCCTTCATCCGGAAACCGGCACCCTCCAGCCGCCGGCGGGCGTCGTCCACGCTGTCGCCGACCACGTCCGGCACCTCGACCATCTCCGGGCCCTTGGACAGGGTCAGCGTCACGGTGTCGCCCTCCGCGGCCTGCCGGCCGGGAGCGGGGCTCTGCCGCGCCACCTCGCCCGCGTCGTGCTCGGAGTTGACCCGCTCGGTGGCGACCTCCACCTTCAGGCCGGCCTCCTCCAGCTCGGCGCGCGCGTCCGCCGGCTCGTCACCCGTCACATCCGGCACGTCCACCGGACGGCCCTTGCTCACCGTCAGCGCCACCGCCGAGTCCGCGCGGACCTTGGTGCCCTTGCCCGGCTGCGTGGAGACCACCGAACCCCGGGACACCGTCTCGCTGAACTCCCGGGTGACCATGCCCGGCTTCAGGCCCTCGTCCTCCAGCAGCGAGCGCGCCTTGTCGAGCGGATAGCCGTCGAGGTCGGGCACCCGCACGGTCTGCGGGCCCTTGGAGACGGTCAGCGACACCGAACCGCTGCCGCGGATACGGGCGCCGGCCTCCGGGTCGGTGCTGATCACCTCGCCCCGCTCCACCGTGTCGCTGTACGCCTCCTCCACCGGCCCGATGTCCAGCCCGGCGTCCGCCAGCCGGTCCCGGGCCTCCTGCTCGGTCTTCCCCAGCAGCGGCGGGACCTTGGTGAACTGGCCCGAGTTGATGTACCACACGCCCGCGCCGAGCCCGAGCACCAGCAGCACGGCCACCACGATCGCCATCGGGCCGCGCGGCAGCGCCGCGCGGCGCCGGGGCGGCAGCGGCGGCGGCGACTGGAAACGGCTGGTGTGACGCACCGGGTCCGCGCCCTCGTCCTCGTTGACGGGCAGCGGGCGGGGCATCGCGGGCGCACGCGGGATGACGCTCGTACGGTCGTTCGTGTTGTCGTGGTGATCGTGCTCCGAGGCCAGCGCCTGCGGCGGCACCGCGTCGAGCTGCTCGTCGGTGAGCCGGCCGCGCGCCTCGCGGGCCCGCGCGAGCAGCGCCACCGCGTCGTGCGGTCGCACCTCGGGGTTGCGGGCGGTCGCCGAGGCGACCAGTTCGTCCAGCTCGTAGGCCATCCCGGCCACGGCGGACGACGGCGGCGGCACGTCGTCGTGCAGATGCTTGTAGAGCACGATCGCGGGGGAGTCGCCGTCGTGCGGCTTCTCACCGGTCAGCATCTCGTACAGCAGGATGCCGCAGGCGTAGACGTCGACCCGGGGGTCGGCGGTGCCGTTCTCGATCTGCTCCGGCGCCAGGTACGAGACCGTGCCCAGCACGGTGCCCGTGGTGTTCGTCACCGAGTCCACCGCGCGGACCAGCCCGAAGTCGGCGACCTTGACCCGGCCGTCGTCCCCTATCAACACGTTCTCGGGCTTCATGTCCCGGTGCACGAACCCGGCCCGGTGCGCGGCACCGAGCGCGGCCAGCACCGGCTCCAGGATGTCCAGCGCGGCCCGCGGCTGGAGCGCCCCGCGCTCGCGCAGCACGTCGCGCAGGGTGCAGCCGGCGATGTACTCCATCGCCAGATAGACGTACGCCCCGTCGGTGCCCTGGTCGAAGACCTGCACCACGTTCGGGTGGGCCAGCCGGGCGACGGACTTGGCCTCGCGGATGAACCGCTCGACGAAGGAGCCGTCGGCGGCGAGGGAGGGGTGCATCACCTTGAGCGCGAGGATGCGGTCGAGGCGGGTGTCCATGGCCCGGTAGACCGTGGCCATCCCGCCGACCGCGATCCGCGCGTCGACGCGATAGCGGCCGTCGAGCACCTGCCCGACCAGAGGGTCCTGAAGGGTCGTGTCCACGCAGCGAGTCTACGAGGCCACACCGACACCCCCGACCGCTCGCTCCCCCGTTGAAGCGGACCTGTGACGTGCGTCGCCGACACGGCTGCGGGCAGCCGTGCAAGCGAGACCCGCCCCCGCCCAGCCCCGGGCGAGCGGCACCTAGAACGCCGGCCGCTCCGGATCCAGCACGGCCAAGCCCTCCGCAGGAGAGGACGCGTGCGCGAACCACCGCCGGGGAATCCGCCCCGCCCCCCACGCCAGCCGCCCCGCCTCCACCGCCCCCCGCATGGCGGAAGCCATCATCACCGGCGACTGCGCCCGCGTCACCGCCGACGCCAGCATCACCCCCGCACACCCCAGCTCCATCGCCAGCGCCGCGTCGGACGCCGTCCCCGCCCCCGCGTCCAGGATCACCGGCACCCCCGCCCGCTCCACGATCAGCTCGAAGTTGTGCGGGTTGCGGATCCCCAGCCCCGACCCGATCGGCGAGCCCAGCGGCATCACCGCCGCGCACCCGACGTCCTCCAGCTTCCGCGCCAGCACCGGATCGTCGTTCGTGTACGGCAGCACCGTGAACCCGTCGTCCACCAGCGTCTCCGCCGCGTCCAGCAGCTCCACCGGGTCCGGCAGCAGCGTCCGCTCGTCGGCGATGACCTCCAGCTTGACCAGGTCCGTACCGAGCGCCTCCCGCGCGAGCCGCGCCGTGAGCACCGCCTCCCCGGCGGTGAAGCACCCCGCCGTGTTCGGCAGCACCCGGATGCCCAGCCTCTCCAGCACCGACAGCACGGACCCGTGCACCGAGGCGTCCACCCGCCGCATCGCGACGGTCGTCAGCTCCGTCCCGGACGCCACCAGCGCCCGCTCCAGCACATCGAGGCTCGGCGCCCCTCCCGTGCCCATGATCAGACGGGACGTGAAGGACGTACCGCCGAGGACGAGCGGATCGTCGGCCATGGTTCAGCCTCCTTGGACGGCGGTGAGGACCTCCACCCGGTCCCCCTCCGTGAGGGGAGTGGTGGGCCACTGCGCGCGCGGGACGACGGTTTCGTTGAGGGCGGCGGCCACCCCGGAGGGCGCCGCGGTGAGGGACCGCACGACGAGGTCGAGGGCCGTGCCGGGTGAGAACACCCGGGGCTCCCCGTTGACGGAGATGTTCATACCGGTTGCTCCGTGAGGACGGCGGCGCCGAAGCGCCGGGGGGTGAACGGGCGGGCCTCCGCCGGCAGTTCGCCGGTGGTCAGGACGTCCGCCATGGCGTCCCCGGTGACCGGCGCCAGCAGGACGCCGTTGCGGTAGTGGCCGGTGGCCAGCAGCAGCCCGCCGAGCCCGGTCGGGCCGAGCAGCGGCGCGTTGTCGGGGGAGCCGGGACGCAGTCCGGCCCGGGTCTCGGTCAGCGGCAGCTCGGTGATGCCGGGGACCAGCTCGTGGGCGTCGCGCAGCAGCTCGTACACGCCCCCCGCGGTCACGGTGGTGTCCCAGCCCAGCTCCTCGCTGGTCGCGCCGATCACCAGCTCGCCGTTCTCGCGCGGCACCAGATAGACGTGGCTGCCGCGCACGACGGCCCGCACCGTCCGGCTGAGGAAGGGGCCGGGGCGCTCGGGCATCGTCAGCCGCACCACCTGCCCCTTCACCGGCCGCACCGGCGGCAGCACGTCCGCCGGGACGCCGTCGAGGCGTCCGCTGAGGCTGCCCGCGGCGAGCACCACCTGCCCGGCGCCCAGCCCGGTACCGTCGGAGGTGACCACGCCCGTCGCGCGGTCGCCCGTGACGACGAGCCGCTCGGCCCACGCGCGGTGCATCCGCACACCCGCCCGCTCGCACGCGGTCACCAGGGCGGCCGCCAGCCGCCGCGGGTCGATCTGATGGTCGCCGTCCACCCGCAGCCCGCCGCGCACCCCGGGCGCGAGCATCGGCTCCAGACGCCGGCACTCCCGCCCGGACAGCCACTGCGACTCCAGCCCCGACCGCTGCTGCAGGGCGTGCAGTTCGCGCAGATGGGCGCGGTCGTCGGCGTCCAGGGCGACGGCGAGCGTGCCGCAGCGGCGGTAGCCGAGGTCCTGGCCGGTCAGTTCGGCGAGTTCGGCGGCGAAGCCGGGGTAGCGCCGCGCGGAGGCGAGGTTCAGACCGAGCAAGGTCTCCTCGCCGTAGTGCAGTTCCGTGACGGCGGCCAGCATCCCGGCGGCCACCCGGGCGGCGCCGCCGCCCGGCTCGGGGTCCACCACGGCCGTGGCGAGCCCGCGTTGCGCGGCCCGCCAGGCCGTCACCAGACCGATGACCCCGCCCCCTACGACGAGGACGTCCGAGGTGCGCGTGGGCGACATGGGCGTCCAGCCCCTCCCTTCGCCGGCATGACCCGGATCAGGTTCGTACGGTCGGAGGCCGCCAGCCTCCCTCTCAGCCCGGTGCGTCCGGGCTCCCGCGAGTGCTTTACGTTGGCCACCCTAGCAACGCGCCTGCAAGGGAGCCTCCAAGTGGCCCGATCTCTCGACGGACTCGTCCTCGCCCCGGTCGCCGACCAGGCCCCCGGCCAGGTCGGCACCCGCACCCGGTTCCACTACCACGAGCGGGACGGCGAGATCTGGGCCGAGTACGAGGGCGGTGACGTCGTCCGCGGGCACCTGGTGGGCACCCGCGCGGGGGACCGGCTGGACTTCCGGTACGTGCAGCTCAAGCGGGACGGCACGACGTCCTCCGGACACTGTGTTTCGACGGTCGTCGAACTGACCGACGGGCGGATACGGCTGGAGGAGGACTGGGAGTGGGAGTCGCAGCCCGGCAGCGGGACGAGCGTGGTGGAGCAGCTCGGCCCGAGCGGCGCCGGGCGAGGCGCCCCGGGTGTCTAAGGTGATCGGGTGAGCGAGCAGACGCAGGAACCGGGACGGTCCGCACCGCGGCGGGTCGTGGTGGCGGGCGCGGGCATGGCCGGTGTGCAGACCGCGGCCGCCCTGCGGGAGCAGGGGTTCACCGGCACCGTGACCCTGATCGGCGCGGAGCCCCACCAGCCCTACGACCGGCCGCCGTTGTCCAAGGCGGTGCTGCTGGGCAAGGCCGAGGACTCCGCCTTCGACGTCGACTTCGAGGAACTCGGCATCGAACTGCGGCTCGGCTGCGAGGTGCTGGGCCTGCGCCCCGCCGACCATCAGCTCGACACGGAGGCCGGGCCCGTCCCGTACGACGTGCTGGTGCTCGCCACCGGTGCGGAACCGGTGCGGCTGCCGGGCGCGGACGGCATCCCCGGCGTGCATCTGCTGCGCACCCTGGACGACGCCGAACGGCTGCGCCCGGTGCTCGCGCGGCAGCACGACATCGTGGTCGTCGGCGCCGGCTGGATCGGCGCCGAGTTCGCCACGGCGGCCCGGGAGGCGGGCTGCGAGGTCACCGTCGTGGAGGCCGCGGAGCGGCCGCTGGCCGAGGCGCTGCCCGCGGAGGTGACCGCCCCGATGACCGCCTGGTACGCCGAGGCGGGCGTCACGCTGCGCACACACACGCGCGTGCGGCGCGTCGAGGAGGGTGCCGTGGTCCTGGACGACGGTACGCGGCTGCCCGCGGGCGCCGTGGTCGTCGGCATCGGGGCCCGGCCCGCCACGGCCTGGCTGGCGGGTTCCGGAGTGGAGCTCGGGGAGCGGGGCGAGGTCGTCGCCGACCGCCGTCTGAGGACCTCCGTGCCGGACGTGTACGCCGTCGGCGACTGCGCGTCGTTCCCGTCCGGGCGCTACGGCGGGCGTCTGCTGGTCCACCACTGGGACAACGCCCTTCAGGGGCCGCGCACGGTCGCGGCGAACATCCTGGGCGGGCCGGCCGGCCGGGAACCGGCGGTGTACGACCCGGTGCCCTACTTCTGGTCCGAGCAGTTCGGGCGGTTCGTCCAGTACGCGGGACACCACGCGGACGCCGACCGCACCGTGTGGCGCGGGGACCCGGACGGGGCGGCGTGGAGCGTCTGCTGGCTGCGGGGGTCCCGGCTGGTCGCGCTGCTCGTGGTGGGGCGGCCCCGGGACCTGGCGCAGGGCCGCCGGCTGATCGAGGCGGGCACCGCGATGGACGCGGGGCTGCTGGCGGACCCGGCGCGGCCGCTGAAGTCCGCGATGGCGTGACGCGCGACGCGTCCGCCCGGGTGGCGGGGGCTGGCTTCCGACTGTCAGTGGCAGGTGGCAGGCTTGTCCCGTGACCGAGATTGACGCAAAGATCGATGCCCTCGTCCCCGAGTGGCTCACTCTCCCCGACATCGCCGAACAGTTCGGCGTCGAGGTGACGCGCGTACGGCAGCTGGTCAAGGAGGGCCAGCTCATCGCCGTACGCCGGGGTGAGAACCGCGCGCTGCACGTGCCCGCCGCCTTCATCGACGGGGACAAGGTGGTCAAGGGCCTGACCGGAACCCTGACGCTCCTGCGGGACGACGGCTTCACGGTCGAAGAGATGCTGGAGTGGCTCTTCACCCCCGACCCGACCCTGCCCGGCACCCCCGCGCAGGCCCTCGGCGAGAACCGTGGCACGGAGGTGAAGCGCCGGGCCCAGGCACTCGCGGTCTGACCCGCCCCCGACCGACCCGGAAGTCCGCACCGCACCGGTCGGGGCGCCCGGAGCCCCGGCCGGGGACCCGCGTGCGCCGGTGTGGCGGGTGGGGCGGGTTCGCTGTCGTCCCGCCGGGCAGGCGGGGCTCGCCGCCGTCCACCGGGCGGGAACACGCCCGTCCGGTCCGTACGTCCATGACACCTGGGGGGACACCCGTATGACCGACACCGCACGCGACCGGCTGGCCGGTGCCCGGCTCTATCTGTGCACCGACGCGCGCAAGCGGCAGGGGGACCTGCCCGAGTTCCTGGACGCGGTGCTGGCCGGCGGGGTCGACATCGTGCAGCTGCGGGACAAGGGCATGGAGGCCGCCGAGGAACTGGAGCATCTGGCCGTCCTCGCCGACGCCTGCGCCCGGCACGGCAAGCTGCTCGCGGTCAACGACCGCGCGGACGTCGCCCACGCCGCCGGCGCCGGCGTCCTCCACCTCGGCCAGGGCGACCTCCCCGTCCCCGCCGCCCGCGCCGTCCTCGGCGAGGACATCCTGATCGGCCGTTCCACCCACGCCGAGTCGGAGGCCGCCGCGGCCGCCGTCCAGCCCGGGGTGGACTACTTCTGCACCGGCCCCTGCTGGCCCACCCCCACCAAGCCCGGCCGCCACGCCCCCGGACTGGACCTCGTCCGGTACACCGCCGCCCTGGACACCGAGCGCCCCTGGTTCGCCATCGGCGGCATCGACCTGGGCAACCTCGACGCGGTCCTGGACGCGGGCGCCCGCCGGGTCGTCGTGGTCCGCGCGCTCACCGAGGCCGACGACCCGGGAGCGGCGGCCGCCGAGTTCGCGGAGCGGCTGCGGAAGGCCGCTCCGGACGCCGGATGACCCCCGCGCGTCTCAGAACTGTCCAAAGGGTGGACAGCAAGTCGACAAATAAGACAAATCTCCCGCTTTTGGTTGGGGGACCGCGGCACCCTGGCTAACCTGCCGGTATGGCCCTCGGAACCGCATCCACCAGGACTGACCGCGCACGCACCGTGCGCGACATGCTCGCCACCGGCAAGACGACCTACTCCTTCGAGTTCTCGGCGCCGAAAACCCCCAAGGGCGAGCGGAACCTGTGGAGCGCGCTGCGCAGGGTCGAGGCGGTCGCTCCCGACTTCGTCTCCGTGACCTACGGCGCGGGCGGTTCCACCCGCGCCGGCACGGTCCGCGAGACCGAGCAGATCGCCGCCGACACCACCCTCACCCCGGTCGCCCATCTCACCGCCGTCGACCACTCCGTCGCCGAACTGCGCAACATCATCGGCCAGTACGCCGACGCCGGGATCCGCAACATGCTCGCCGTGCGCGGCGACCCGCCCGGCGACCCCATGGGCGACTGGGTGCCGCACCCCCAGGGCCTCACCTACGCCGCCGATCTCGTCCGGCTCATCAAGGAGTCGGGCGACTTCTGTGTCGGCGTCGCCGCCTTCCCGGAGATGCATCCGCGCTCGGCCGACTGGGACACCGACGTCGCCCACTTCGTCGACAAGTGCCGGGCGGGCGCCGACTACGCGATCACCCAGATGTTCTTCCGGCCCGAGTCGTATCTGCGGCTGCGTGACCGAGTCCACGCCGCGGGCTGCGAAACCCCCGTGATCCCCGAGGTCATGCCGGTGACCAGCGTGAAGATGCTGGAGAGGTTGCCAAAGCTCAGTAACGCCGTGTTCCCCGACGCCCTGAAAGAGCGGATCCTCACAGCGAAGGACGATCCGGCGGCGGTACGCTCCATCGGTATCGACTTCGCCACGGAGTTCTGCGCGCGGTTGCTGGCCGAGGGAGTGCCGGGACTGCACTTCATCACGCTGAACAACTCCACGGCGACGCTGGAAATCTACGAGAACCTGGGCCTGCACCACCCACCGCGGGCCTAGACCGGTCGCACGGACATACGACACACTGCGTAGCGACCACTGGGAGAGGGGCGTACATGGGCTGGGCGGTCCTCTACATCGCGTTCGGCATCGTCGCGCTGTGGTTGCTCGGTGAGGTGCTGCTGCAGTACAAGGCGCGGCTGCGCTGGCGGCTGCTCGCCTTCGCCGGTTTCCTCGGCGTCGTGCTCGGGGTGCTGATCCCGTCCGTGATCGTCATCGGACTGGGCGCCGCCGCCTTCGCGGTCGGCCAGACCTACGTCACGCTGTCGTTCCGCCGCGGTTTCGCGGCCGGCTGGGCGGTCAACGCGCCCGCGCTGGCCGCCGCCAAGGGCGGCCGCGGCGGGCGCGGGCGTCAGGAACCCACCCTCGAGGTCTCCGACCTGGAGACGTCCCGCGACGGCTACGGCGACGAGGACGACCACGACCGCACCGGCTACGGCGCGGACGACGACGACCGCGACGACGTGTTCACCCCCGCCGCCCGCCCCGACCAGCCGACGGCCGCGGAGACCACCGCCGTCTACGAACCGCAGCCCATGCCCGACGACACCGGCTCCTACGGCGTCTACGGCGGCGACCAGGGGTACGCGGCCCCGGCCCAGGACCAGTACGCGGCAGCCACCCAGGGCGCCGACCAGAACTACGCCTACGACTACTCCGGTTACGGCCAGCAGCAGGGCTACGACACCACGGGCCAGCAGTACGCCGCCTACTCCGACCCGTACGTCGGCAACACGACGTACGGCAACGGGTCGTACGACACCGGCTACGCCGACCCGCAGCAGTACGGCCAGCAGCAGGGCTACGGCCAGGACGGGTACGGCGCGGGCTACGGCGGCGAGACCCCGGCCGGCGGGCTGTGGGTCCCCCAGCAGCGCAGCGCCGACGACCCGTACGGCGGTGAACTCCCGCCGGAGCAGCAGCAGTACCCGTACCAGGACAACGGGCAGACGCACGGCAACGGCAACGGGTACGACGAGCAGTACCGCTTCTGACGCGGGCTCACTGCGAGCCGCGGAACTCCGGCCCCTCCACGATCAGCCCCGCGACCAGCGCCCCCGACATCCCGGCGTGCGGCAGTCCGCCGCCGGGGTGCGACCAGCCGCCGACCGTGAACAGCCCCGGCAGCCCTGTGGCGTTGGCCGGGTGCAGCAGCCGGCCGCCCGCCGCGGCCAGCGCCGGCACCGGCACCGCGCCGCCCTCCGCGCCCGTCTCCGCGGCGATGTCGGACGGCGTGCGCACCTCGTGCCAGAGGAGCCGGTCGCGCAGCCCCGGTACGGCCCGCTCGGCGACGGCGATCAGCTTCTCGGCGTGCCCCTCCCGGGCGTCCCGGGCGTCCGGGGCGTCCGTGGCTGCCACGGGCACCGCGGCCGTCACCGTGACCGCCTCGTGGTCCGCGTCCGGGACCAGGGCCGGATCGTCCGGCCGCAGGACGGTGACCGTGGGGCGCTCGGGCAGGCTCCCCGGGGCACCGAACAGCGCCTCCAGCTCCGCCCGGCGGTCCGGCGCGTGCACGACCGTACGGTGCGCCGTCCCCTCCGGACGCCCGCCCCGCAGCGCGAGCAGCACCGTCACCCGGCTCGCCGCCCCCCGCCGGGCGGGCACCTCCCCGGCACCGCGCACCGGTGTCCCCCGGCTCAGCCGGTCCAGCACCCCCGGGGCCACCCCGGCGACCACGAAGTCCGCCTCCGCCACCGAGCCGTCGGCCAGCTCCAGCCCCGCCGCCCGGCCGTCCTTCTCCAGCACCCCGGCGACCTCCGCGCGGAAGCGGAACTCCACCCGGCGGGCCAGGCACCGCTCGTACACCGCCCGCGCCAGCTCCCGCATGCCGCCCCGCACGTACCAGGTGCCGAAGGCGTGCTCCATGTACGGCAGCACGGCCGCGCTCGCCGGGGTGTCACGGGGATCGAGCCCGTGGGCGAGCGCGTGGCTCTCCAGGAGCGCGGTCAGCCGGGGATCGCGCAGCTCCCACGCGCCGACCTCGGCGAGCGTGCCCGCCGTGCGCGTGCGCAGCAGCCGCTTGTGCGGGACCGCCGGATAGGGCTCGCGCTCGGCCAGCACCCGCCAGTTGGGCCACAGCGGCTCCTCCAGCAGCGGCCGGCGCGAGCGGTCCCAGGCCTCCCGGGCCCGCACCAGGAAGTCGCCCCAGCGCCGGGCCGCGACAGGGCCCAGGGACTCCTCCAGGGCCGCGACGACGCCCGCGCGGGAGGCGTCGGGCAGCGACACGCGGGTGCCGTCCGCGAACACGTGGTGCGACGACGGATCGACCTGCACCAGCTCGACGCAGGCCTCCAGCGGCTCCTTGCCGGTCTTCACGAACAGATCGCGGTGGACGGCCGGCAGGGGCAGCAGGCCCGGCCCCGTGTCGAAGGCGAACCCCTCCCGCTCCACCCGGCGCAGCGCGCCGCCGTACGTCTCCGTCCGCTCGTACACCGTCACCCGGTGGCCCGCGACGGCCAGCCGGGCGGCGGCCGCCATCGCGCCCATCCCGGCGCCGATCACCGCAATCCGTGCCATGTCCGGGACTTTATCCGCAGGCACCGACAGCCCGTCCCCGAGTACCCGCGCCCCCGTCCGGGTGACCAGCCGCCCCGGCGGCGGCCGTGGGGCCGGGTGCGCACGTCTGAGTACCCGTACCTAGAGGCCCAGTTGAGTACGCACGCGGATGGGGGCCGACCTGCGGGAACGAGAGAGTGGAGACCACGGAGAGGGGCACGGCCCCCGGAACCGGCGGCACGGGGCGCCGGAACGGGGACCGGGCCCGCGATCCGCTCCTTCCGCCGGCGCCGTCGGCGGAAGCGAGGCACGGGGGAACCCGGGGGACGACCGCAACGGGGGTTCACGGGGGAATGTACGGGGGAGCAGGGAAGGCGCCGGTCCGACCGGTGGCCCGCGGGGGACGCGGCCACCGCCGGACCGGCGCCTTCATGTGTTCCGAAGAGGCTCAGGGGCGGCCGCTGACCCGCCCCTGCAGCAGCCGGGACAGCGCCGCGTGCACCTCGTCCAGGGAGCGCTCGGGCTGGAACGACTTCCAGTCCAGCGCCGCCACCAGCACCATGCCCACCAGTGCCGCGGCCGTCAGCGGCACGTCGATCTCCTCGCTGAACTCGCCGCTCGCCACACCGTCGTGCAGCACCCCCTCGACCACCGCCACCGCCTGCTGCCGCACCACCAGCAGGGTGGACTGCCAGGCCCGGTTGGTGCGCCACAGCTCCGCCACGTACAGCTGGGTGAAGGCCGGGTAGCGGTCGATGAAGACCAGCCCCGCGCGGATCATCGCGTCCAGCGCGTCGACCCTGCCGCCGCCCTCCCCGGCCGTCCGCTCGGCCGCCTCCCGCAGCGAGGCGGTCAGCAGTCCGACCCCGTGCCGCAGCAACTCCTCGAAGAGGACCGACTTGCTCGCGAAGTTGTAGTAGACGGTGCCCTTCGCGACCCCCGCCCGCTCGGCGATCTCGTCGACGGTCGTGGCCGAGAAGCCCTGCTCGGCGATGAGGGTGACGGCCGCCTCGTAGAGCTTCTGCCGGGTGGCCTCGCGGCGGGGACTGCCGCCCGGCGTGGTGCTGCTGCTTTCCATGGTCCTGATTGTCACAGGAGCACCGGTCCGCCCGTTCACAAGGTCAGTTCCGGGTGCAGCCGGTCCAGCGTCCACACCTGGCGGCGGCGGGCCGACAGCGCGGTCAGCGCCAGTGCCCCCGCGGTGAAGGCCGCCAGCACGGCGCAGGCCTGCCACACCGGCCCGAGACCGCCGCCCGTGATCAGCCGCCGCAGCGCCTCCACGACGTGGCTCATCGGCAGGAACGGGTGCAGCGCGTTGAAGAACGCCGGACTCGTCTGTACGGGGTACGTGCCGCCCGCCGAGGTCAGCTGGAGCATCAGCAGCGCGAGGACGAGGATGCGGCCGGCCGCGCCGAAGCGCGCGTTCAGCCACTGCACGATCGCCGCGAAGCACGCCGTGACCAGGAACAGGAAGCCCACCGTCCCGGCCGCCCGCGCCATCTGCAGCCCGAGCGCCCAGTGCAGTACCGACATCAGGGCCACCGTCTGCAGCACCCCGATGGCCACCACGGGCAGCCAGCCCGCCAGCGCGATCCGCCAGGCCGGGGCGCCCGCCGCGAGCGCGCGCCGGTTCATCGGCGCGATCAGCATGTACGCCACCATCGCGCCCACCCACAGCGACAGCGGGATGAAGTACGGGGCGAAACCGGTGCCGTAGTTGGGCGCCTTGTGCGGATCGCTGGAGACGAGCCGCACCGGGTCGGCCATCACCTCGGTGCGCCGGTCACGGTCCCGCTCGTCGTAGTCCGGGATCCTCTCCGCGCCGTCGTGCAGGCCGCCGGCCAGCTCGCCGGAGCCGTCGGCGAGCTTGTACAGACCGCCCTCGAGGTCGTCCGCGCCGGTCTTCAGGTCGCCGACGCCCTTGTCCAGGTTCCTGGCGCCGGTCTCGGCGGTGCCGAGGCCCTTGTGCAGCTTCTTCGCGCCGGCGGCGACCTTGCCGGCCCCGGTGTCGAGCTCGTTGATCCTGGTGACGGCGTCCTCGAGGTCCTCGGAGAGGTGCGGGGCGCGCTCGGCGAGCGTCCGGGCCTGCTTCTCCAGGGTGGCGAGCTGTCCGTCCAGCTTCTTCCACTCCGCGCGGTGGCCGGTGACCAGGGCGCCCACGTCCTCGGCTGCGGCCGCCGCCGTGGCCACCGCGTCCCTGGCCTTCTTCAGGTCCGCGCAGGCGGGATCGGGCAGGGCGGCGTCCTCGCAGCGCGCCTTGTGGACGCCGTCCACGGTGCCGGACGCCGCGCGGGCGTCCTTCGCGGCGGCCGGCGCCTGCTCCTTCAGCGCGTCCAGATCGCCGCGGAGCCGGCCGGCCGAGTCGGCGACGAACCGCGCGGTGGCGCCGATGGCCTTCTCGTTGTCCTTCAGGAACGGCCCCACCTCGGCGTCGACCGCGTTCACCCTGTCGGCGAGCCGGCGCGTCCCGTCCGCGACCTTCCTGGAGCCGTCCTCCAGGTCGCCCGCACCGTCGTGGAGGCCCTTCAGGCCCTTGGACAGCTTCCCGCTGCCCTTACGGGCGTCCGTCAGGCCGTCGGCGAGGTCCCTGGAACCCTTCTCCGCCTTGCCGATGCCGCCGTTCAGTTCGTCGGCGCCCTTCGCGGCCTTCACGGTCTCGCCGTGGATGTCGGAGAACGAGACGAAGATCCGGTCGAGGAAGGTGCGCGAGGCCTTGGTGGACGCGGCCTGGCGCACCTCGCCGAAGACCGTCCGGGAGATCTGCCCCACGATGTAGTTGTTGGCGTCGTTCGTCCGCACCCGCAGGGCACCGGTCTCGGGGGAGTCGCCCGAACCGGAGGCGATACGGCGGCTGAAGTCGGCCGGCATGGTCAGCGACAGGTAGTAGGTGCCGTCCTCGACCCCGCGCCGGGCCTCGTCCGCGCTCACCTCCCGCCAGTCGAAGGTGTCGCTGTCGCGCAGCCCCTCGGCGATGTCGTCGCCCGCGGTGATCCGCCGTCCGTCGGCGCTCGCCCCCTTGTCGTCGTTCACCAGCGCCACCGGGATCCGGTCCAGGCGGCCGTACGGATCCCAGAACGACCACAGGTACAGGGCGCCGTACAGCAGCGGCAGCACCAGCAGGGCGACCAGCGCCGCGCGCGGCAGGGCGCCCCGGCCGAAGCGCCGGAGCTCAAGAGCGGCCAGTCTCGGCGCACGCATCGGCCGCCGCCTCCTTCGCCTGGTCGTGGGTGTCCGTCTCGTCGTGCGGGTCCGCCTCCTCGTGCGGGTCCGCCTGGTCGTCCCGGCCGGGCGCCGTGCGGATGACGACCGCGTCGCGCGGTGCCTCGCGGCACACGGCCAGCACGGTGGTGCCGGTCTCGGTGAGGGACCGCAGGAGGGTCCAGATCTCCTCCCGTTCGGCGGGGGAGAGCTTCAGGTCGGTGTCGTCCACCCCGATCAGCCGGGGACGCCCCAGCAGTGCCAGCGCGAGCGACAGCCGCAGCGCCTCCACCCGCTCCAGGTCCCGCACGGCCGTTCGCGGGCCCTTGGGCAGGCGGGCGGGGTCCAGGCCGGCCGCGGTCAGCGCGGTGCCGACGCGTTCCTTCTCCTCACGCGCGCGCCCACCGCGCGAACGCGTGAGGACCTCGGTGAACGAGCCGCCGAAACGGCGCCGCATCAGCGCCTGTTCGCGCAGGTGCTCGCCGACGGTGAGCGCCGGGTCGAGGTCGGTCACCCCGCCGACGTGCGCGAGGGCGCTGCGGCGCCGCACGGCGGCCATCCGCCCGGGCAGTTCCAGCCCGCCGACGGCGGCCGTGCCCTCCGTGGGCCGCATCCGCCCGGTGAGCGCGAGCAGCAGGCAGGTACGGCCCGAACCGGACGGCCCCTCCACCGCGATCAGCGAGCCGGGTTCCGCGTCGGCCGAGACACCGCGGAAGGCCCACCCCCGTGGGCCCCTGAGGCCGAAGTCGTCGGCCGTGACGGCGAGTCCGGGCGGATCGTCCACAGCGCCCCCCACTTTTTGAACTGACTGGTCAGTGCAAAAACTAGCCCGAACGACCGCTCGAAGCAAAAGCCCAGGTCGGAACGGATTGTCAGTGCCATACCTCACGATGTGTCATACGGCCACCCGTCTCGGGGCGTGCCGTCACGAAGACGACAGGAGGTTCGTCATGGCCCACTCGTCCGCAGCCGCCGCACGTCGGCGCCGCGCAGCCGGCCCTGCCCCCTCACTGAACGGCCCGGCGAGCGACGTCCACCCCGTGCTGCGCCGCGCCGCGGCCCCGCCCGCCGCCCTCGACCTGCTCGCCCAGGCCCGTGCCGGACTCGACGAGGCCGCCGTCCTCGAAACACCGAACGAGCGCTACGCGACGGCCCACCTCGCCGCCCTGCGCACCGCCGCCGCCGTACTCGCCGCCCGCGGCCGGCCGGAGACCTCGCCCCGGGGGCGGGCCAGGATACGGAGCGCCTGGGAAGTGCTCCCCGAGATCGCGCCCGAACTCACCGAGTGGAGCGCGCTGTTCGCCTCCGGCGCCCGCCGCCGCGCCCGCGCCGAGGCCGGCATCCAGGGCGCGGCGACCACCCGCGACGCCGACGACCTGATACGCGACGTGACGATGTTCCTCCGCCTGGTGGAACACATGCTCTCCCCCCAGCCGCTCCTCCACCCCTAGGCACCCCGAGGGGTGCGGGGCTGTACCGACATGCGGCTCCGCCGCGCGGGCGCAACGGGGGTCCGGGGGCGGAGCCCTCAGGGACGGGACGGGAAGGGGCGGCGGGGGCGAACCGGACACCTCCACACTCCAGGCCCCCAAGCCCCCAGCCAGGTGACCAGCCCCCGCGCCGCAGGCCATAGGGTGGGGAGCACAGCCCAACCACCCCGCCGGGCCCCGGCGGGACCCCGCCGAGGAGTCACTACCGTGTCGGACCCGATGCGACCCCGCGCCGCTCTCCGTACCGCCGTGGTCTGGGAGGTCCTCCAGGACGCCCTGGAACGCCGGGTCAAGGCGACAGGGCGGCCGGCGCTCGACATCCTCGACACCGGCGGCGGCAGCGGCAACTTCGCCGTACCCCTCGCCCTCCTCGGCCACCGGGTCACCGTCGTCGACCCCAGCCCGAACGCGCTGTTCGCCCTGGAGCGCCGCGCGGCCGAGGCCGGTGCCGCCGACCGGGTCCAGGGCGTCCAGGGAGACGCCCACGGCCTCTTCGACGTGGCCGAGCGCGGCGGCTACGACGTCGTGCTCTGCCACGGCGTGCTGGAGTACGTCGACGACCCGGCCGAGGGCATGCGCAACGCGGTGGCCGCACTGCGCCCCGAGGGCGTCCTCAGCCTGCTCGCCGCGGGCCTCGGCGGCGCCGTGCTCGCCCGCGCCCTCGCCGGCCACTTCGCGGAGGCCCAGCAGGCGCTCGGCGACCCGAACGGCCGATGGGGCACGGGCGATCCGATGCCGCGCCGCTTCACCGCGGAACAGCTCACCGCGCTGGTGGAGGGCGCGGGCCTGCGGATCGCCGCCGTGCACGGCGTACGGGTCTTCGCCGACCTGGTCCCCGGCGCGCTCGTCGACACCGAGCCCGGCGCCCTGGACGCCCTGCTGAAGCTGGAGGCCGCGGCGGCCGAACTCGCCGCCTTCCACTCCGTGGCCACCCAGCTCCATGTGCTCGGTGAGACGGAAGGGGCCCGGGGGGCCTGAGTCAGAGCTGTGGCGCGCCGCTGATCAGCGACGCGTCCGGCGGCCCCGCCGTGCATGGAGTGCGCCACAGGCCCCCCGAATGGCGGCCGGGCGCCGTATGATCGAGGGAGACCGCCCGGCATGACGGGTCGGCCGCCGGGGAATGAGAAGCCTCAGCGGGCCGGGACGTGATGGCTGGAACCGGTTGGCCAATTGGCGCAGAGGGGCGGGTTTCACGGGGGCGATTCCCTGCCTATCCTGAAGGGACCCCCCGGGTCGCCCCGGCGACTGCACGATGAGGAGGACTCCGTGCCGCTCTCGGAGCACGAGCAGCGCATGCTCGAGCAAATGGAGCGAGCGCTGTACGCCGAAGATCCCAAGTTCGCGACGGCGCTCGAGGGAAGCGGACTGCGTACGTACACCCGGCGACGGGTCTACCAGGCGGTCGCGGGCTTCCTCGTGGGTATTGCGCTCCTCATGGCCGGTATGGTCGCCCAGCAGGTCTGGCTCAGTGTCGTGGGGTTCCTCGTGATGCTGGGCTGCGCGGTACTCGCCGTGACCGGCTGGCGCAAGGCCCCGAAGCCGGGCGAGCAGGGTGCCGGCGGGCCCGGTGCCGCCCCGCAGGCGGGGCGTCAGGGCAGACAGCGTCGCTCCATGATGGACCGCATCGAAGAGCGGTGGCAGCGGCGCAGGGACGAGCAGGGCGGGCGTTAGGTCCGCCTTCTGGCGCATCGAGACATGGTCGAGGGGGTGACCACCCACGCGGGTGGTCACCCCCTCGACCATGTTGCTGTGCGGGCGTCCCGAGGAAGCCCGGGGAAGCCCGGGGGAGTCCGACGGCCAGATCCGCCCGAGAGAACGGCGGAGCGGCCCGCAGGTGGACCCGCGGGCCGCTCCGCCGTTCGGCTCAGCCCTGCTGGCGGAACGGTCGGCGCCAGGCCGGGCGGAGGGAGAGCAGACGGGTGCGGAGGTCCGCCCACCGGGCCGACACCGCCCAGACGACCCGGACCACCGACCGCGGAGCGAACGTCGCGCGCAGCCGTTCCCGCCGGCCGGCCGTGCCGCGCAGCCCCGCGATCACCTGCCGCACCTCGTCCGCCAGACCCGCCACCGGCCGCGGCCGCGGCGCGTACAGGACCTGCTCCACCGCGTCGGCGACCCGGTGCACCGAGACCGCCGCGCTCTGGTCGAGACGGCCCAGCCGCACGATCCGGGCGGCCGCCCCGCGCGGGGTCAGCGACTCGTCCGGCGAGATGCCGTGGTCCCACGCCGTGTCGGTCAGCTCGTCCCACAGGGCCAGCACGTACGGCGCCGTGTCCGCATCCGACCGACCGTGCCCGCCGAGCCGCACCGCCCGGGTCCGCAGCCGCCACAGCATCGGCGACAGGGGCAGTGCCAGCACGGCGAGACCGGCCAGCGCCCACAGCAGCAGCGCGTACCACTTCGGTCCGTCACCGCCCGAGGGGAGCGCCACCTGCGGCGACTCGCTGCCGCACCCGTCCAGCCTCCTGCGCTCCGGCGAGCAGCTCTCGCTCTCCGAGGGCGCCGCGGACGACTCCTCGGGGGCCGCCTGGGACGGCCGGGCCGGATCGGGCAGCGTGCTGTCGGAGGCCTCCGGCACGGTGTACGCCGGCGTCGAGCCCCGGGTCGGGGTCGGCTCGAAGCGGGTCCAGCCCGCGCCCTCGAAGTACAGCTCCGGCCAGGCGTGCGCGTCCCGCAGCCCGACCGAGATCGTGCCGTCCGCCTGCGGGGTGCCGGGGGCGAAGCCCACCGCTACCCGTGCCGGTATGCCCAGCGAGCGGGCCATCGACGCCATCGCGAAGGAGAAGTGCACACAGAAGCCCTGCTTGTCGCGCAGGAAACGGGCGATCGCCCGCGAACCGCTGCCGACGTCCACCTCGGTGTCGTACTCGAAACCGCCGTTCAGCGTGAAGTACTCCTGGAGCTTCACCGCCTGGTCGTAGGCGCTGTCCGCGCCCGCGGTGACGTCCCGGGCGGTCTGGGACACCACCGCCGGCAGGGACTCCGGCAGCTCGGTGTACTCGCGCTTCAGGCCGGGCGACGGCTCCGGCGCGGCGGCCAGCTGCTCCGCCGTGGGCTGCACGTCGAGGCTGCGCACCTCGTACGACAGACCGCGGGTGTTCTGGCCGTGGTCGCCGACCAGCGTCATGCCGACCGGCTCGTAGCGCCAGTTGCCCCGGATGCTCACCCCGCTCGGCGGGTACGGCATCGGCAGCCAGTCCTGCGCGTACCAGTCGGCGGTCGAGACCGTCGTGCCCACCTCGGTGCGCCCGATGCCCGGGCCGAGGCCCGGCGGGGTCGGGAAGCGGTCGTCGGGCACCGTGGTGATGGAACGCTTCGACGGCTTCCACGTGGTGCCGTCGAAGTCGTCCAGGGACACGATCCGCAGATACAGGTCCGAGGTGTCCGCCATCTCGGTGCGCACCGACAGCACCTGGCGGTCCTCGTCCACGTTCAGCGAGTCGCGCAGCGACACCAGCGGGTTCACCGCGGAGATGGTGCCGCCCCCGCCGCCGCCCGAGCCGACGCCCGAACCGGCGGGGTCCAGCAGGCCGCCGTTCATCGTGGGCAGGCCGAGCGGCACCACCAGGGCGATGCCCACCGCGAGCACACCGATCCGCCGCCCGGTGCGCACCGGCGCCACGGCACCCGGCTGGTCCGAGCCCGGACCGCGCGCCGTGCCGCTGAACACGCGGCCCCACTGGGAGAGCCGGTCGCGCCCCTCGGCGAGCAGCAGCATCAGGTAGCCGACCGCCGCCAGCAGGAACCACAGCCAGTCGATGCCGTTGTCGGACAGTCCCGCGGCCACCGAGTACAGGGCGAGCAGCGGAAGGCCGGCCGGGGCCGCGCTGCGGAAGGTCACCGCGAGGGTGTCCACCAGCAGGCCGATCACCAGGACCCCGCCGACCAGCATCAGCCGGATGCCGTCGGTCAGCGGTGCCGGGATCGCGAACCGGCTGACGTCGTCGCCGCCCTGCTCCAGCAGGTCGGCGAAGAAGCGGACGGCGTCCGGGCCGGGTATCAGCCCGGCGAGGGCGTGCTCCCGCGCGAAGAACAGGGTCAGCAGCAACAGCGTCACGAGGACCTGCGCCGCCACCGTCACCGGGCGTGCCAGCGGCACCCGCCGGGCGGCCGCGCCCACACCCGACTGCACCGCCAGCAGCAGCGCCGACTGGACGAGCCAGGTCGCGTTGTCGACCAGCGGCACCAGGGCGCACGCCGCCATCAGTGTCGCCGCCCACGCACAGATGGCCAGCCTCGCCCGCCCGCTGATCACGGTCCCTCCCCACCGCTCGCCGCGGCCAGGCCCGAACGCTCCCGGTCCGCCTGCCGCCACAGCTCGTCCAGCGAGGCGCCCCGCGGTACTCCCACGACGGTCCAGCCCGCCTCACGCAGCATCCGCAGCCGTTCCTCGCCCTCGTCCAACGGACCGGCCAGGTCCGCCGGTTCCCGCAGCCAGGTCTCACTGTCCAGCACGAACGCCAGGGCACCGCCGCTGCGGTGCCGCATCCGCGCCAGCACCGCGGCCTGCTCCTCGTCGAGGTCGCCGAGGAAGGCCACCAGCAGCCCCTCGTTGCCGGCCCGCAGCACGTCGTAGGCGCGGGACAGGCCGTCCTCTTCGGAGTGGTCCACCACGGCCAGGGTGTCCATCATCAGCCCGGCCGCGTCCGCCGACTCCTGGTTCACCCCCGCGAAACCGTCGGACCCCTCGCCCGGCACCGAACTTCCGGTGTCGGTCAGCAGCCGCACCGAGAAGCCGCGCTCCAGCATGTGCACCAGCACGGAGGCCGCGCCCGACACCGCCCACTCGAACGCCGAATCCGGTCCCGCGCCCTCGTAGGCGATGGCCCGGGTGTCCAGCAGCACCGTGCACCGGGCGCGCTGCGGCTGCTCCTCGCGGCGAACCATCAGCTCGCCGTAGCGGGCGGTGGAGCGCCAGTGCACCCGGCGCAGATCGTCGCCGTAGCGGTAGCCGCGCGGGATGACGTCGTCCTCGCCGGCCAGCGCCAGCGAACGCTGCCGCCCGTCGCCGTACCCCTTCGCCTCGCCGCTCAGCCGCACCGGCGGCAGCGGCACCACGCGCGGGATCACCGTCAGCGTGTCGTACGTGGAGAAGGACCGGGTCAGCTCGCACATCCCGAACGGGTCGGACAGCCGCAGCTGCAGCGGGCCCAGCGGATAGCGCCCGCGCAGATCGGAGCGGACCCGGTAGGACACCTCGCGGCGTCCGCCCGCCTCCACCCGGTCCAGGACGAACCGCGGGCGCGGGCCGAGCACGTAGGGCACCCGGTCCTGGAGCATCAGCAGACCCGTGGGCAGCCGGGAGACGTTGTCCATCCGCAGGTGGACCCGCGACTCGGAGCCGGCCGGCACCCGCCCCGGGGAGAGCCGGCGGCTGCCGGCGACCCGGTAGCGGGTGCGGTAGAGCACGGCCGCGCACACCAGCGGCAGCACCGCCAGCAGCAGCCCGACCCGCAGCAGATCGCTCTGCCCCAGCACATAGGCGCAGATCGCGGCGGCCACGCCGGCGGCCAGGAAGGAGCGCCCGCGGGTGGTGAGCCCCGCCAGGGCGGTCCTGACACCGCTCCGGTCGCCCGTGTCGCCCTCGGCGTGGACGGCGCCGGCGTCGGTCATCACAGCCTCCGGGGCGGCTGCTGGCCGTAGCCCGGGCCGCCTCGGCCGAGGCCGCTGACGGGGGCGTTCGCCGGTGCCTGCGGCCGGTCCGCGGGCACCGGGGTGCGCTGCAGGATCTCCTGCACCACCTGTTCGGCGGTACGGCGGTTGAGCTGGGCCTGCGCGGTGGGCAGCAGCCGGTGGGCGAGCACGGCGACGGCGAGCGCCTGCACGTCGTCCGGCAGGGCGTAGTCCCGGCCGCCGAGGGCCGCCGACGCCTTCGCCGCGCGCAGCAGATGCAGCGTCGCGCGCGGCGAGGCGCCGAGTCTGAGATCGGGGTGCGTGCGGGTGGCGGCGACCAGGTCCACCGCGTACCGGCGGATCGGTTCGGCCACGTACACGTCGCGCACCGCCTCGACCAGCTTCACGATCTCGTGCGCGTGCGCCACCGGCTGGAGGTCCTCCAGCGGGGAGACCCCGCCGTGCACGTCCAGCATCTGCAGCTCGGCCTCCGCGCTCGGGTAGCCGACCGAGACGCGGGCCATGAAGCGGTCGCGCTGGGCCTCCGGCAGCGGGTAGGTGCCCTCCATCTCGACCGGGTTCTGCGTCGCCACGACCATGAACGGGCTGGGCAGCTCGTAGGTCTTGCCGTCGATGGTGACCTGGCGCTCCTCCATCGACTCCAGCAGCGCGGACTGCGTCTTCGGCGAGGCGCGGTTGATCTCGTCGCCGATCACCACCTGCGCGAAGATGGCACCCGGCTTGAACTCGAAGTCACGGCGCTGCTGGTCCCAGATGGACACGCCGGTGATGTCCGAGGGCAGCAGGTCCGGCGTGAACTGGATCCGTCGCACCGAACAGTCGATCGACCGTGCCAGTGCCTTGGCCAGCATCGTCTTGCCGACTCCCGGGACATCCTCGATGAGCAGATGTCCCTCGGCGAGCAGTACGGTCAGCGAGAGCCGTACGACCTCGGGCTTTCCCTCGATCACGCCTTCCACAGACTCCCGCACGCGCTCCACGACGGCGGTCAGATCAGTGAGGCTCGCTCGATCGTCATAGGTCGTCACCCGGCCCTCCTCGGCCTTTCCCCGCGCTCCGAAAGGAGCGGGGTCACCCCAAATGTCCCGGGCCGACGCCTTGCTGTGTGCGGCGGCCCACCCCGAATCACGGACACCACGCGGGAAAAGTTCCGCGTGACACCACTCCCGCATTGTTGCCGCCGTTACCGATTCGTGTCACTCGCCTGTGGACAACTGACAGCGATATGTCAGCTTTTACGACCGGGAGCGGCTCCGGAATTCGAACGGTCTCCGGGGCGGGCGGCCAGGTCAGGCGGGGTCGACCTCGCGCAGCAGGCCCGACTTCACGTCGAAGACGAATCCGCGCACATCGTCGGTGTGCAGCAGGAACGGCGAGGTGCGCACCCGGGCCATCGACTGGCGCACGTCCTGGTCGACGTCGCGGAAGGCCTCCACGGCCCAGGCGGGGCGCTGGCCCACCTCCATCTCCAGGTCGTGCCGGAACTCCTCGGTGATGGACTCCAGGCCGCAGTTGGTGTGGTGGATGAGGACGACGCTGCGGGTGCCGAGCGCGCGCTGGCTGATGGTCAGCGAGCGGATCACGTCGTCGGTGACGACGCCGCCCGCGTTGCGGATGGTGTGGCAGTCGCCGAGCGAGAGGCCCAGCGCGGCGTGCAGGTCGAGGCGGGCGTCCATGCAGGCCACCACGGCCACGTTCAGTACCGGGCGCGCGTCCATCCCGGGATCGGTGAAGGCGGCGGCGTACTGGCCGTTGGCGTCGACCAGACGGTCGGTGACCGTGCCGGGGGTGGCGGTGGCGTTCGTGGAGCCTGCGGGAACCGATGCGGAAGTCGTCATACTCATGACGGTAATGCTCGGAAGGGCGCCGGGCGCGTCGTGAGACGGGACAAAGAACGCCAGTGATCCTTGTTGTGAGGCGATCCACAGGACCCGTGTGACACCCCTCCCACGAGTGATGGGACCCGTATGTCCCTTGACGCGCCGTGCGGACCGCGACGCGCAGGCCGGTTGATTGACCGGGCGGAACCGTGGACTAAAGTGACGCCAAGCGGGAGGCGAGACCGCCCGCTGCACTGAATTCCCCCGGAGACCCCGGCCACGACCAGGGAATCTCCCCGCGTGCGCGGCGCGTACGTACGGCTCGGCCTCCTCCCGCCGCCGCTCGGCCGACGCCTGTGGCGCCGGCCGCCCCTTGCATCCGGGGAGGGCGGGGACCCGGCGGTGCGTGGACGCCCGCCGGATTTGAGAGGGTCACTTGAGCAACAGTCGACACGTCCCGGTGATGCTCCAGCGCTGCCTGGACCTGTTGGCACCCGCCCTGGAACAGCCCGGAGCGGTGGTGGTCGACTGCACCCTCGGCCTCGGCGGCCACAGCGAGGCCCTGCTCCGGCGGTTCCCCGAGGCCCGGCTCGTCGCCCTGGACCGCGACAAGGAGGCCCTGCGCCTGTCCGGCGAGCGGCTCGGCCCCTTCGGTGAGCGGGCCACCCTGGTGCACGCCGTCTACGACGAGCTCCCCGACGTCCTCGACCGGCTCGGCATCCCGCGCGTGCGGGGCGTCCTGTTCGACCTCGGGGTGTCCTCCATGCAGCTCGACGAGGCCGGCCGAGGCTTCGCCTACGCCCAGGACGCCCCCCTCGACATGCGCATGGACCAGACGGCCGGCGTCAGCGCCGCCGAGGTCCTCAACACCTACCCGCCCGGCGAACTCGTCCGCATCCTGCGCGCCTACGGCGAGGAGAAGCAGGCCAAGCGCATCGTCTCCGCGATCGTGCGCGAACGCGAGAAGGAGCCGTTCACCACCAGCGCCCGCCTGGTCGAGCTGATCCGCGACGCGCTGCCGCAGGCCGCCAAGCGCACCGGAGGCAACCCGGCCAAGCGCACCTTCCAGGCCCTGCGGATCGAGGTCAACGGTGAGCTGTCGGTGCTGGAGCGGGCGATCCCGGCGGCCGTGAAGGCCCTCGACGTCGGCGGACGCATCGCCGTGCTGTCGTACCACTCCCTGGAGGACCGGCTCGTCAAGCAGGTGTTCGCGGCCGGCGCCGCCACCACCGCCCCGCCCGGACTCCCGGTCGTCCCCGAGCAGTACCAGCCCCGGCTCAAGCTGCTCACGCGCGGTGCCGAACTTCCCACCGAGGAGGAGATCGCCGAGAACCGCCGCGCGGCACCCGCGCGGCTGCGCGGCGCCGAGCGGATCCGGGAGGACGTCGATTGAGGCGCGGACGGTACGGACGGCACGGCACGGACGGCACCTGAGGCGGGTGACGGGCCGGGCACACGGGTGGGACGAGCGAACTCAGGGGAGCGTGAGTGAGTAGGAAACCCGAACCGCGGGGGCGACCCGAGCTGAAGGGCCGGGCCGCCCGGCTCGCGCGGCTCCTGCCCACCGGCCGCGCCCAGGCGGCCCGCACCCCCTTCGTCCTCCTCGTCGTCGTCCTCCTCGGCGGCGGGCTGATCGGCCTGCTGGTGCTGAACTCCGCCCTCAGCGAGGGCGCCTTCCAGCTCGACGACCTCCAGCGGGAGACCAAGAACCTCACCGACGAGGAACAGGCCCTGCAGCGGGACATCGACGCCTACTCCGCCCCCGACGCGCTCCAGCGCCGCGCCCGCGAACTCGGCATGGTGCCCGGCGGCGACCCCGCCTTCCTGGACCCCGGCGGCAAGGTCAGGGGCGTGCCCAGCGCAGCCTCCGCCGTCCGCGCCCCCCTGGTCCTCGCCCCCGAGGCGCTGGCCACCGCGACCGTCCCGCCGCCCACCGGGGCGCCGAGCCCGTCGGCCGCCGCCCCCGCGCCCTCCTCCGCGACGACCCCGACCCCCGGCAGGTGACGGAAGTGTCCGACAGGGAACCGCCCCGCCGCCGGGTGCCCGGACCCGCCGGCCCGGGTGCCGTACGCCGCCCCGGACCCGGCGCCCGCCCCTCCCGCGGCCCCGCGGGCCCGCGGCCCGGCGCGCCGAAGGTCATCCGCCTGGGCAGCCCGCGCCCCCGGCTGCGCCTGATCGGCGTCGCCCTGACCCTCGTCCTGCTCGCCTTCGTCGTACGCCTGTTCCAGGTCCAGGCGGTCGACGCGAGTACCTACGCCGGCAAGGCGGAGCAGAACCGCTACGTCGGCCAGGTGCTGGCCGCGGAGCGCGGCGAGATCACCGACCGCAACGGCGTGGCCCTCGCGACCAGCGAGGACGCCTACGACATCACCGCCGACCCCACCATGTTCGCCCCGGACGAGCTGGACATCACCGACGGCCCCGAGCAGGCCGCCGCGCTCCTCGCCCCCATCCTCGGAGCGGAGCCCGACGCACTGGTCGAGAAGCTGCGGCCGGAGAACAAGGCCCTGCGCTACGTCAAGCTGGCCGGCCGCCAGACCCCGCAGGTCTGGAAGCAGATCAAGGAACTCAAGGGCGTCCTCGCCGAGAAGGCCGAGCACGACGAGTCCACCGTCAACGTCCTGGCCGGTGTCTTCTCCGTGCCCACCAGCAAGCGGGTGTACCCCAACACCGAACTCGCCGCCGGGATACTGGGCTGGGTCAACGCCGAGGGCAAGGGCGGCGGCGGCATCGAGCTCCAGCTGGACAAGCGGCTGGCCGGCGAGGACGGCAAGATCCGCTACGCCCAGTCCGGGGGCCGTCTGGTGCCCACCGCGGGCGGCGCCACCGAGACCCCCGCCGTCCCCGGCAGCGACATCGAGCTGACCATCCACCGCGACATCCAGTGGGCCGCGCAGAACGCCATCAGCGAGCAGGTCGAGAAGTCGGCGGCCGACCGCGGCTACGTCATCGTCCAGGACACCCGCACCGGCGAGGTCCTCGCGATGGCCAACGCGCCGGGCTTCGACCCGAACAACCTCTCCGAGGCCGATCCGAAGGCACTCGGCAACGCGGCCCTGCAGGACGCCTTCGAGCCCGGCTCCACGGCCAAGGTCCTCTCCATGGCCGCCGTCCTCGAGGAGAACGCCGCCACCCCGGGCACCCATGTGGTGGTGCCCAACCGGCTGCACCGCGGCGACCGGCTCTTCAAGGACGACGTCGACCACCCGACCTGGTACCTCACGCTCAACGGCGTGCTCGCCAAGTCCAGCAACATCGGCACCATCCTCGCCACCGGCCAGCTCGGCAAGACCCAGTCCGCCGCCAACAAGGTCCTCTACCAGTACCTGCGCAAGTTCGGCCTCGGCAGCCACACCGGCCTCGGCTTCCCCGGCGAGACCAAGGGCATCCTCGCCCCGCCGGACGCCTGGTCCACCTCGCAGCAGTACACGATCCCGTTCGGCCAGGGCGTGTCCATCAACGCCATGCAGGCCGCCTCCGTCTACTCGACCATCGCCAACGGCGGCGTCCGCGTCGAACCCACGCTCGTCCGCGGCTCCAAGGGGCCCGACGGACGCTTCACCCCCGCCCCCAAGCCCAAGGAGACCCGGGTCGTCAGCGAGAAGACGGCGAAGACGCTCGCCCGGATGCTGGAGTCCGTCGTGGACGACGAGGAGGGCACCGGCACCAAGGCGCGCATCCCGGGCTACCGGGTCGCGGGGAAGACCGGTACGGCGAACCGAGTGGATCCGGCCACCGGCAAGTACCACGGCTACACCTCGTCCTTCGCCGGGTTCGCGCCCGCCGACAAACCCAGGATCACCGTCTACTGCGTCATCCAGAACGCCACCGAGGGCAGCTACTTCGGCGGCCAGATCTGCGGACCCGTGTACAAGCAGGTCATGGAGTTCGCCCTGAAGACCCTCCAGGTGCCGCCGACCGGCGCCGCACCCGCCGACCTTCCGGTCACCTTCAAGCCCTGACCCGTACCGAGCACCGAGCCACCAGGAACCACCTCGTGACAACGATCACCCCGGACCCCGGGAACCAGCACACCCCCCACACCTCGCTTGGCCCCGCCACCACCGCGCCCGGTACGCTCACCGCCGTGCCACACGCTGATCAGTACCGAACCGCCCAGAAGGGCCACCCCGTGACATATCCGGGACCGCCCCGCCCGGACCGGGTCTCCGCCACACCCCTCGCGGAACTCGCCGGTCAGCTGGGTGCCGCCGCCCCGGAGCAGGCCGCCGACGTCACGGGCATCACCCATGACTCGCGCGCCGTCCGCCCCGGCGACCTGTACGCCGCCCTCCCGGGCGCCCGCGCCCACGGAGCCGACTTCGTCACCCAGGCGGCCGGCCTCGGCGCGGTCGCCGTGCTGACCGACCCGTCCGGGGCCGAGCGCGTCGCCGCGACCGGACTGCCGGCGCTGGTGGTCGACGACCCGCGCGCGCGGATGGGCGAACTGGCCGCCACCATCTACGGCCACCCGGGCCGTGACCTGCTCCAACTGGGCATCACCGGAACCTCCGGCAAGACCACCACCGCCTACCTGGTCGAGGGCGGCCTCAGGACCGTCCGGAGCACCGGTCTGATCGGCACCGTCGAGATGCGCATCGGCGACGAGCGCATCAAGTCCGAGCGCACCACGCCCGAGGCCACCGACCTGCAGGCGCTGTTCGCCGTCATGCGCGAACGCGGCACCGACGCGGTCGCCATGGAGGTCTCCAGCCACGCGCTGGTCCTCGGCCGGGTCGACGGCTGCGTCTTCGACATCGCCGTCTTCACCAACCTCAGCCCGGAGCACATGGAGTTCCACTCCGGGATGGAGGACTACTTCCAGGCCAAGGCGCAGCTGTTCACGCCCGCCCGCAGCCGGCTCGGCGTGGTCAACGCGGACGACGAGTACGGCCGCCGCCTGGTCAAGGAGGCCGGCGTCCCGGTCGTCACCTACTCCGCGGAAGGGCACCCCGACGCCGACTGGCGCGCCGAGGACGTCGAGGTGGGCCCGCTGGACTCCACGTTCACCGTGGTCGGCCCCGAGGGTGAGCGGATCACCGCCCGCTCCCCGCTGCCGGGCCCCTTCAACGTGGCCAACACCCTGGCCGCGATCGTCGCCCTCGCCGTCGCGGGGCTCGACCCGCAGGCCGCCGCCGACGGCGTCGCCGCCGTGCCCGGTGTGCCGGGCCGGCTGGAGCGCGTGGACGCCGGACAGGCCTATCTCGCCGTCGTCGACTACGCCCACAAGACCGACGCCGTGGAATCGGTGCTGCGCGCCCTGCGCAGGGTCACCGAGGGCCAGGTGCACATCGTGCTCGGCTGCGGCGGCGACCGCGACCGGACCAAGCGGGAGCCGATGGGCGCCGCCGCCGCCCGGCTCGCCGACACCGCCGTACTGACCTCCGACAACCCCCGCTCCGAGGACCCCCTCGCGATCCTCGCCGCCATGCTCCAGGGCGCCGCCTCGGTGCCCGCCCACGAGCGCGGCGAGGTGCAGGTCTTCGAGGACCGGGCCGCCGCGATCGCCGCCGCCGTCGCCCGGGCGCGGCCCGGCGACACCGTGCTGGTCGCGGGCAAGGGCCACGAGCAGGGCCAGGACATCGCCGGGGTGGTACGTCCCTTCGACGACCGCCAGGTGCTTCGCGAAGCCATCAGGAAGACCCAGGGGATGAACTTGTGATCGCCCTCTCCCTCGCCGAGATCGCAGAAGTCGTCGGCGGACAGACGCACGACATACCGGACCCGTCCGTCCAGGTCACCGGGCCGGTGGTCCGGGACTCGCGGGAGGCGGGTCCGGGCAGCCTGTTCGTCGCCTTCGTCGGCGAACGCGCGGACGGACACGACTACGCGGCCGCGGTCGTCGAGGCGGGCGCGGCAGCCGTGCTGGCCTCCCGGCCCGTCGGCGTGCCCGCGATCGTCGTCGAGGACGTCCAGGCGGCCCTCGGCGCCCTCGCCCGGCATGTCGTCGGCCGGCTCGGCGCCACCCTGGTCGCGCTCACCGGCTCCGCCGGCAAGACCAGCACCAAGGACCTCATCGCCCAGGTGCTCGGCAGCAAGGCGCCGACCGTCTTCACCCCCGGCTCCCTCAACAACGAGATCGGGCTGCCGCTGACCGCGCTCACCGCCACCGAGGAGACCAGGTTCCTCGTGCTGGAGATGGGAGCGCGCGGAATCGGCCACATCCGCTACCTCACGGGTCTGACCCCGCCGAGGGTCGGCCTGGTCCTGAACGTCGGCTCCGCCCACATCGGCGAGTTCGGCGGCCGGGAGCAGATCGCCCAGGCCAAGGGCGAGTTGGTGGAGTCCCTGCCCCCGGCCGAGGAGGGGGGCGTCGCGATCCTCAACGCGGACGACCCGTTCGTACGGGCCATGGCATCCCGTACGAAGGCGAAGGTGATCCTTTTCGGAGAGTCCGACGAAGCGGACGTCTCGGCCGAGAACGTGCGACTCACGGACAGCGGACAGCCCTCCTTCAGGCTTCACACACCCTCCGGTGCATCCGATGTGACCATGCGCCTGTACGGTGAGCATCACGTGTCGAACGCGCTCGCCGCGGCCGCCGTCGCCCACGAGTTGGGCATGTCCGCTGACGAGATCGCCCGTGCGCTCTCCGAGGCGGGCTCCCTCTCCCGCTGGCGGATGGAGGTCACCGAGCGCCCGGACGGCGTGACGGTCGTCAACGACGCCTACAACGCGAACCCCGAGTCCATGAAGGCAGCGCTGCGCGCGCTGGTGGCCATGGGCAGGGGGCGTCGTACGTGGGCGGTGCTCGGCAAGATGGCCGAGCTCGGGGACGAGGCGCTCGCCGAGCACGACGCGGTCGGACGGCTCGCCGTCCGGCTCAACGTCAGCAAGCTCGTCGCGGTCGGGGGCAGGGAAGCCGCCTGGCTGCAACTGGGCGCATATAACGAGGGTTCGTGGGGTGAGGAGTCGGTGCACGTGTCCGACGCACAGGGGGCGGTCGACCTGTTGCGCAGCGAATTGCGCCCGGGGGATGTCGTACTCGTGAAGGCGTCCCGTTCGGTCGGGCTCGAGAGCGTGGCGCAGGCGCTGCTCGAGACCGGTGCCGAGGGTGAGGTCGCCGCCCGATGATGAATCAGATCCTGTTCGCAGGAGTCATTGGCCTCTTCCTGACGCTGATCGGCACCCCGCTGCTGATCAAGCTGCTCGCCCGCAAGGGCTACGGGCAGTACATCCGCGACGACGGACCGCGCGAGCACGCCAGCAAGCGCGGTACGCCGACGATGGGCGGTATCGCCTTCATCCTGGCGACACTCGCCGCCTACTTCCTGTCCAAGGTGATCACCGGTAAACCCCCGACCTTCTCGGGGCTGCTGGTGCTCGGCCTCATGGTCGGCATGGGCATGGTCGGCTTCCTGGACGACTACATCAAGATCGTCAAGCGGCGTTCGCTGGGTCTGCGGGCCAAGGCGAAGATGGCCGGCCAGCTCATCGTCGGCATCGCGTTCGCGGTGCTCTCGCTGCAGTTCGCGGACTCCCGCGGGCAGACCCCGGCGTCCACCAAGCTGTCGTTCATCACCGACTTCGGCTGGACCATCGGCCCGGTGCTGTTCGTGGTCTGGGCGCTGTTCATGATCCTCGCCATGTCCAACGGCGTGAACCTGACCGACGGTCTGGACGGTCTGGCGACCGGCGCCTCCGTCCTGGTCTTCGGCGCCTACACCTTCATCGGCGTCTGGCAGTTCCAGGAGTCCTGCGCCAACGGCGAGACGCTGACCAACCCGGGTGCCTGCTACGAGGTGCGCGATCCGCTGGACCTGGCGGTCGTCGCCTCCGCGCTGATGGGTTCCTGCCTCGGCTTCCTGTGGTGGAACACCTCCCCGGCCAAGATCTTCATGGGCGACACCGGTTCGCTGGCGCTCGGCGGTGTGCTCGCGGGTCTCGCGATCTGCTCCCGCACCGAGCTGCTGCTGGCCATCCTGGGCGGTCTGTTCGTCCTCATCACCATGTCGGTGGTCATCCAGGTCGGCTCCTTCCGGCTCACCGGCAAGCGGGTCTTCCGGATGGCGCCGCTCCAGCATCACTTCGAACTCAAAGGCTGGTCCGAAGTCCTTGTGGTGGTCCGCTTCTGGATCATCCAGGGCATCTGCGTGATCGTCGGACTCGGCCTCTTCTACGCGGGATGGGCAGCGGACAAGTGACCGACTGGCAGGGGAAGAACGTCACCGTCGCCGGACTCGGCGTCTCCGGAGTCCCGGCGGCCAGGGTGCTGCACGGACTCGGCGCGAAGGTCACCGTCGTCAACGACGGCGACGACGCACGGGCGCGTGAACAGGCCGCCGAACTTCAGGCGCTCGGCGTCATCGTCCGTCTCGGCGACGGCGACACCCTGCCCGAAGGCACCGAACTGATCGTCACCGCCCCGGGCTGGAGGCCCGACAAGCCGCTGTTCGCGGCGGCGGACGAGGCCGGCGTGCCGGTGTGGGGCGACGTCGAACTCGCCTGGCGGCTCAGGAAGCCCGGCGCGGCCCCCTGGCTCGCGGTCACCGGCACCAACGGCAAGACCACCACCGTCCAGATGCTCGCCGCCATCCTGGAGGCGGCGGGCCTGCGTACCGCCGCCGTCGGCAACATCGGCGTCTCCCTCCTCGACGCGGTGCTCGGCGAGGAGGAGTACGACGTGCTCGCCGTGGAGCTGTCCAGCTACCAGCTCCACTGGGCACCCTCGCTGCGCGCCCACTCCGCGGCCGTCCTCAACCTGGCCCCGGACCACCTCGACTGGCACGGTTCCATGGAGGCGTACGCCGCCGACAAGGGCCGTGTCTACGAGGGCAATCGGGTCGCCTGCGTCTACAACACCGCCGACAAGGCGACCGAGGACCTGGTCCGCGAGGCCGACGTCGAGGAGGGCTGCCGGGCCGTCGGCTTCACCCTGGGCACGCCGGGACCCTCCCAACTCGGCGTCGTGGAAGGCATCCTGGTCGACCGCGCCTTCGTCGAGGACCGGCACCGCAGCGCCCAGGAGCTCGCCGAGGTCTCCGACGTCACGCCCCCGGCCCCGCACAACATCGCCAACGCCCTCGCGGCCGCCGCCCTCGCCCGCGCCTACGGGGTGCCCGCGAGCGCCGTACGGGACGGCCTGCGGGCCTTCACCCCCGACGCCCACCGCATCGCGCACGTCGCGGACCTGCACGGCGTCGCCTACGTGGACGACTCCAAGGCCACCAACACCCACGCCGCCGGCGCCTCGTTGGCCGCGTACGAGTCGATCGTGTGGATCGCCGGCGGCCTCGCCAAGGGCGCCACCTTCGACGAACTGGTCGCCGGCTCGGCGAAGCGGCTGCGCGGCGCCGTGCTGATCGGCAGGGACCGCGCCCTCATCCGCGAAGCCCTGGCGCGACACGCCCCCGAAGTACCCGTGGTCGACCTCGGGCGGACCGACACTGGGGCGATGCTCCAGGCTGTCCGTGAGGCCCGGCGGCTGGCCCGGCCGGGCGACACGGTGCTGCTGGCCCCCGCCTGCGCCTCGATGGACATGTTCGCCAACTACAACAAGCGCGGTGACGCGTTCGCCCAGGCGGTGCGCGAGCTCGGCGCCTGACCCCCGGCCCGCCTGGTGCCGGGCGACCTTGGGAGGGACGCGTGGGACCGTCTAGGGCCTGTTGTCCGGCGTGCCGTGGAGGCCGTGATGCCCAGTAGCCGTACCGGCCGGCCGCCCGTGCGGCGGGCCGCGGGCCGGCCCGCCGTGCCCGGACCCCCGCGCGAGAACCCCCTCCGCACCCTGATCGACCGGGCGCGCAGGGCCTGGGACCGGCCGCTGACCGCCTACTACCTGATCCTGGGCGGCAGTCTGCTCATCATCGTGCTGGGCCTGGTGATGGTCTACTCGGCCTCCCAGATCACCGCGCTGCAGAGGTCGCTGCCGGGTTCCTACTTCTTCCGCAAGCAGCTGCTGGCCGCCGGCATCGGCGCCGTCCTGCTGCTCGCGGCCTCCCGCATGCCGGTGCGGCTGCACCGCGCGCTGGCCTACCCGATCCTCGCGGGTGCCGTCGTCCTGATGGCCCTGGTGCAGGTGCCGGGGATAGGAGTCGCGGTCAACGGCAACCAGAACTGGATCGCCCTCGGCGGCACCTTCCAGCTCCAGCCCAGTGAGTTCGGCAAGCTCGCGCTGGTGCTGTGGGGCGCCGATCTGCTGGCCCGCAAACAGGACAAGCGGCTGCTGACCCAGTGGAAGCACATGCTGGTGCCGCTGGTACCGGCCGCGTTCATGCTGCTCGGGCTGATCATGCTCGGCGGCGACATGGGCACGGCCATCATCCTGACGGCGATCCTTTTCGGCCTGCTGTGGCTGGCCGGAGCACCGACCCGGCTGTTCGTCGGCGTGCTGTCGATCGCCGCGCTGCTCGGCGCGATCCTCATCCGCACCAGCCCCAACCGTATGGCCCGGCTCGCCTGCCTCGGCGCCACCGAGCCCCAGTCCGGACCGGTCGACTGCTGGCAGGCCGTGCACGGGATCTACGCCCTCGCCTCCGGCGGCATCTTCGGTTCCGGACTCGGTGCGAGCGTGGAGAAATGGGGCCAACTCCCCGAAGCTCACACGGACTTCATCTTCGCCGTCACCGGTGAGGAACTGGGCCTGGCGGGGACGCTGTCGGTGCTCGCCCTGTTCGCGGCTCTAGGCTATGCGGGTATCCGCGTGGCCGGACGCACGGAGGACCCCTTCGTGAGGTATGCCGCGGGAGGCGTGACCACCTGGATCACGGCCCAGGCCGTGATCAACATGGGTGCGGTGCTCGGTCTGCTGCCGATCGCCGGTGTCCCGCTCCCGCTGTTCTCCTACGGAGGGTCCGCCCTGCTGCCGACCATGTTCGCCATCGGGCTGCTGATCGCCTTCGCGCGTGAGGACCCCGCTGCGCGGATGGCGCTTGCGATGCGGCAACCCCGCTTTGGTAAAAAGCGGGTCAGGGGATCTCAGCGGCCCCGGAGATGGAACACGATGCGACGGCGCGCCCCGGTGGCGCGTTCGTCCGGAGAGCGGTGAATTTCGGTGCATGTCGTACTCGCCGGCGGAGGAACCGCGGGCCATATCGAGCCCGCGCTCGCCCTCGCGGATGCCCTGCGCAGGCATGACCCGGCCGTGGGCATCACGGCCCTGGGCACGGAACGCGGCCTCGAGACCCGACTCGTACCCGAGCGCGGGTACGAACTGGCGCTGATCCCCGCCGTACCGCTGCCGCGCAAGCCCACCCCCGAGCTGATCACCGTGCCGGGCCGGCTGCGCGGCACCATCAAGGCGACCGAGCAGATCCTGGAGCGCACCAAGGCGGACGCCGTGGTCGGCTTCGGCGGCTATGTCGCCCTGCCCGGCTACCTCGCGGCCAAGCGGCTCGGTGTGCCGATCGTGGTCCACGAGGCCAACGCCCGCCCCGGCCTGGCCAACAAGATCGGCTCGCGCTACGCCGCCCAGGTCGCCGTCTCCACGCCCGACAGCAAGCTGCGCAACTCCCGCTACATCGGCATCCCGCTGCGCCGCTCCGTCGCCACCCTCGACCGGGCCGCCGTGCGCCCGGAGGCACGGGCCGCGTTCGGGCTCGACCCCAACCTGCCGACGCTGCTGGTCTCCGGCGGTTCGCAGGGCGCCCGCCGGCTCAACGAGGTCGTGCAGCAGGTCGCTCCGTGGCTCCAGCAGGCCGGGATCCAGATCCTGCACGCGGTCGGCCCGAAGAACGAACTGCCGCAGGTGCAGCAGATGCCGGGAATGCCCCCGTATCTGCCGGTAAGTTACCTGGATCGGATGGACCTCGCGTACGCCGCCGCCGACATGATGCTCTGCCGCGCGGGCGCGATGACCGTCGCCGAACTCTCCGCCGTCGGACTCCCGGCCGCCTACGTCCCGCTGCCCATCGGCAACGGCGAACAGCGGCTCAACGCCCAGCCGGTGGTCAAGGCCGGCGGCGGACTGCTGGTCGACGACGCGGAGCTCACGCCCGAGTGGGTCCAGCAGAACGTGCTGCCGGTGCTCGCCGACCCGCACCGGCTGTACGAGATGTCCCGCGCCGCCGCCGAGTTCGGCCGCCGGGACGCCGACGACCTGCTCGTCGGCATGGTGTACGAGGCGATCGCCGCCCGTGCGCACCGCTAGACGCGTATGACGGAAGGCAGGGAGCGTGGCCGGATCGACCACCGCGGAGCGCGGTGAACGCAAGCGGGAGTCGTCCGGCCCGCCGCCCGTCCGGCGGTTCGGGCGACGGCGACTTCGTCGGATCATCGCATCGTCGGTTGTTCTGGTGTTCGTCGGCAGCGGCGCGTTCTGGCTGCTGTACGGGTCCGATCTGGTGCGTGTGGAACGGGTGTCGGTCTCCGGCACCCGCGTCCTGACGGCGGACCAGGTGCGCGAGGCCGCCGACGTCCCCCTCGGGGAACAGCTGATTTCCGTCGACACCGGGGCGATCGAAGCCCGGCTCGCGAAGGCATTGCCCCGAATTGACACCATTGACGTGGTCCGTTCCTGGCCGCGCGACATCACGCTGAAAGTCACGGAACGCACTCCGGTCCTTCTCGTCCACAAACAGGGGAAGTTCATCGAAGTGGACGATGAAGGTGTCCGGTTCGCCACGGTTTCCAAGGCCGTCAAAGGTGTACCCGAGCTGAAATGGGAGACCCCCCGAAGGGGTTCGGCCTCGGCGAGCCTGCGCCGGTTCGGCGAGGACCGGCTGGTGCGGGCGGCGGTGCGGGTGGCCGGCGCCGTTCCGGACTCCGTGGCGCGGACGGTCCGGAGCGTCAAGGTCCGTTCCTACGACGACATCTCGCTGGAGTTGACGGACGGCCGGACGGTCGACTGGGGGAGCGGTGAGAAGGGCGCCGAGAAGGGCCGTACTCTCACCGCGCTGATGAAAGCCGAGCCCCGCGCGCGGCACTTCGACGTCAGCGTTCCCACAGCCCCGGCGTCATCAGGGAGTTGACGGGTATCCGTGCAGGCCAGCACCCTGGTTGGGCAGCGCTACGGCTGATCACATAGGGTGAAAAGAAAAACGGGAGGTTCGGCGTGTTCGTTGAACGTGCGCCACTTGTCGACTTAGTGTCCTGTTCAGAAGACTCCAGGGAACGGACACACTGGTAACCCTAAACTTCAACGTTAGGGTTCGGGTCGGCGATACGGACCGTCCCATTCGGCATCAGTCGTCGGATCGCGGCGCACCCGCGAGAAGGCGACACGTAACTCGAGGCGAGAGGCCTTCGACGTGGCAGCACCGCAGAACTACCTCGCAGTCATCAAAGTCATCGGTGTCGGCGGCGGTGGTGTCAATGCCATCAACCGGATGATCGAGGTCGGTCTCAAGGGCGTCGAGTTCATCGCCATCAACACCGACGCGCAGGCGCTGTTGATGAGCGACGCCGACGTCAAGCTCGACGTCGGCCGCGAACTCACCCGCGGACTCGGCGCCGGAGCCAACCCGGCCGTCGGCCGCAAGGCCGCCGAGGACCACCGCGAGGAGATCGAGGAGGTCCTCAAGGGGGCCGACATGGTCTTCGTGACGGCCGGTGAAGGCGGCGGCACCGGCACCGGCGGCGCGCCCGTCGTGGCCAACATCGCCCGCTCGCTCGGCGCCCTCACCATCGGCGTGGTCACCCGCCCGTTCACCTTCGAGGGACGGCGCCGTGCGAACCAGGCCGAGGACGGCATCGCGGAGCTCCGCGAAGAGGTCGACACCCTCATCGTGATCCCGAACGACCGGCTGCTGTCCATCTCCGACCGCCAGGTGTCGGTCCTCGACGCCTTCAAGTCGGCGGACCAGGTCCTGCTCTCCGGTGTGCAGGGCATCACCGACCTCATCACCACCCCCGGTCTGATCAACCTCGACTTCGCCGACGTCAAGTCGGTCATGTCCGAGGCCGGTTCGGCCCTCATGGGCATCGGCTCGGCCCGCGGCGACGACCGCGCGGTGGCGGCGGCCGAGATGGCCATCTCCTCGCCGCTGCTCGAAGCCTCCATCGACGGCGCCCGCGGTGTGCTGCTCTCCATCTCCGGCGGTTCCGACCTCGGTCTGTTCGAGATCAACGAGGCCGCCCAGCTGGTCAGCGAGGCCGCCCACCCCGAGGCCAACATCATCTTCGGCGCGGTGATCGACGATGCCCTCGGCGACGAGGTCCGCGTCACCGTGATCGCGGCCGGCTTCGACGGCGGCCAGCCGCCCGCCAAGCGGGACAACGTGCTCGGCTCGTCCTCGGCCAAGCGCGAGGAGCCGGCCCCGGCCGGCCGGCCGGAGAGCCGCCCGTCCTTCGGCTCGCTCGGCAGCGTCACGCCGAAGGAGGACCCGGAGCCGGTCGCCCCGGAGCCGGTGGCCGACATCCCGGCCGTCCAGCCCCCGGTCCCGCCGTCGCGGACGTACGACAGCGCGGCCGAGGAACTGGACGTACCGGACTTCCTGAAGTGATAGGACTGCGCGAGAGCGTGAGCGGCGCGCACTTCGCCTTCACCGACCGGTGGGGCGGGGTGAGCGCCGCTCCCCATGCGGAGCTCAACCTCGGCGGAGCCGTCGGCGACGATCCCGGAGCCGTCCGCACCAACCGGGAACTGGCCGCCAAGTCCCTCGGCCTGGACCCGGCCGGCGTGGTCTGGATGAACCAGGTGCACGGGGCCGACGCCGTCGTGGTCGACGGGCCGTGGGGCGACCGCCCGGTACCGGAGACCGACGCGATCGTCACCGCGCGGCGCGGACTCGCCCTCGCGGTGCTCACCGCCGACTGCGTACCGGTGCTGCTCGCCGACCCCGTCGCGGGAGTCGTCGCCGCGGCCCACGCCGGCCGGCCCGGCATGGCCGCCGGGATCGTCCCCGCCGCCGTACGGGCCATGACCGGACTCGGGGCCGACCCGGCGAGGATCGTCGCCCGCACCGGACCCGCCGTCTGCGGCCGGTGCTACGAGGTGCCCGAGGCGATGCGCGCCGAGGTGGCCGCCGTCGAACCGGCGGCGCACGCCACGACGGGCCGGGGCACGCCGGCGGTCGACGTGGCCGCGGGAGTGCACGCCCAGCTCGAACGGCTCGGGGTGCGCGACCGGGAGCAGTCGCCGGTGTGCACGCTGGAGTCGGCGGATCACTTCTCGTACCGCCGCGACCGCACCACCGGGCGGCTCGCGGGCTATGTGTGGCTGGACTGATGGGACATGACGGACCGTAAGGACGAACTCGCCTCGAACCTGGCGAAAGTGGAGGAGCGGATCGCCGCCGCGTGCGCCGCCGCCGGACGTGCGCGCGAGGAGGTCACCCTCGTCGTGGTCACCAAGACCTACCCGGCCGCCGATGTGCGGATCCTGTCGGAACTCGGTGTGCGGCACGTCGCCGAGAACCGCGACCAGGACGCCGCCCCCAAGGCGGCCGAATGCGCCGATCTGCCCCTTACCTGGCACTTCGTGGGTCAACTTCAGACCAACAAGGTGCGTTCGGTGGTCGGTTACGCCGACTTCGTGCACTCCGTCGACCGTTCCCGGCTGGTGACGGCTCTCTCCAAGGAGGCCGTGCGGGCCGGGCGCGAGATCGGCTGTCTGATCCAGGTGGCGTTCGACGCCGGTGCGAGCGGCCGGGGGGAGCGCGGGGGCGTCGCGCCTTCCGGGATCGCGGAGTTGGCCGGTCTGGTCGCCGGGGCCGAAGGGCTGCGGCCGGCCGGGCTGATGACGGTCGCCCCGCTCACCGGGGAGTACGCCGGACGTGAACAGGCGGCCTTCGAGCGGTTGGTGGATTTGTCGACCGACCTGCGCAGGGCCCATCCGGCTGCGAACATGGTCTCGGCAGGGATGAGTGCGGACCTCGAACAGGCCGTGGCCGCCGGAGCGACACATGTGCGCGTCGGCAGTGCGGTACTCGGAGTCCGCCCCGGGCTCCGGTAACGTCGCCAAGAAGTCGGACCACAGCAGAAAATATGGTCAGTTCCGCCGAACGGCGGACGTAAAGACCTTGTGGATCGCGGGCACTTGGCGGTCGTCAGCGGATCCACCACAGAGCGGAGGACTCGGAGCATGGCCGGCGCGATGCGCAAGATGGCGGTCTACCTCGGCCTCGTGGAGGACGATGGGTACGACGGCCGCGGATTCGACCCAGACGACGACTTTGAACCCGAACTCGACCCGGAGCCCGAGCGGGACCACCGGCGGCACGAGCCGTCGCACCAGCCCCACGGCTCACATCAGCCCCAAAGGGACGAAGAGGTACGAGTCGTACACCCTCCCGCGCCGCGCGAACCGGTCGCCCGTGCCGCCGCGCTCCCCGCGGAATCGCCACGCCCGGCGCGCATCGCGCCCGTGGCATCCATCACACAAGAACGCGCAAGTCTGGAGAAGAACGCACCGGTGATCATGCCCAAGGTCGTGTCGGAACGAGAGCCTTACCGGATCACCACGCTTCACCCCCGGACCTACAACGAGGCCCGTACCATCGGGGAACACTTCCGTGAGGGCACGCCGGTGATCATGAATCTCACTGAGATGGATGACACAGATGCGAAGCGACTTGTCGACTTTGCGGCCGGTTTGGTGTTTGGTCTTCACGGCAGCATTGAGCGGGTGACGCAGAAGGTGTTCCTGTTGTCGCCTGCTAACGTCGATGTCACGGCGGAGGACAAGGCCCGCATCGCAGAGGGCGGGTTCTTCAACCAGAGCTGAGACGCAGGACCGGACCGAGCAGTGCACAGGGGAGAGGGAAAAGCAGGCCATGAGCGTGTTCGCGCAGGTGATCTACATCGCGCTGATGGTGTTCCTCATCGTGCTCATCTTCCGGCTGGTCATGGACTACGTGTTCCAGTTCGCCCGCTCGTGGCAACCCGGCAAGGCGATGGTGGTCGTCCTGGAGGCCACCTACACTGTCACCGATCCACCGCTGAAGCTTCTGCGGCGGTTCATCCCGCCGCTGCGTCTCGGGGGCGTGGCGCTCGACCTGTCCTTCTTCGTCCTGATGATCATCGTCTACATCCTGATCTCGATCGTGGGCAATCTCGCGAGGTGACTGTGGACGATACGGTCTTGCCGACTGCCGATGACTACGTTGAGGTGAAGAGATGCCGTTGACCCCCGAGGACGTGCGGAACAAGCAGTTCACGACCGTCCGCCTCCGAGAAGGCTATGACGAGGACGAGGTCGATGCCTTCCTCGACGAGGTCGAAGCCGAACTGACGCGCCTGCTGCGCGAGAACGAAGACCTGCGCGCCAAGCTGGCCGCGGCCACGCGTGCCGCCGCGCAGAACCAGCAGAACATGCGCAAGCCTCCCGAGCCGCAGGACCAGCAGCAACAGCAGGGGCCGCCTCCGGGCATGCCCCAGCAGGGCATGCGAGGTCCCGGCGCTCCCGTGCCCGCCGGCATATCGGGCCCGCCGCAGCAGCAGATGGGTGGCCCCATGGGTGGCCCGCCCCAGCTGCCGAGCGGTGCTCCCCAGCTGCCCGCCGGCCCCGGCGGACAGGGCGGCCCGCAGGGTCCCGGCCCCATGGGTCAGGGTCCCGGGCCGATGGGCCAGGGCGGCCCGATGCAGGGGCAGATGGGCCACGGCGGCCCGATGGGAGGCCCCATGGGCGGTCCTCCCGGTCTTCCCGGTCAGCAGCAGGGCGGCCCCGGCGGCGACAGTGCCGCGCGGGTGCTGTCGCTGGCCCAGCAGACCGCCGACCAGGCGATCGCGGAGGCCCGTTCCGAGGCCAACAAGATCGTGGGCGAGGCGCGTTCGCGTGCCGAGGGCCTCGAGCGGGACGCCCGCGCCAAGGCCGACGCCCTGGAGCGGGACGCGCAGGAGAAGCACCGCGTCGCGATGGGCTCCCTGGAGTCCGCCCGCGCCACGCTGGAGCGCAAGGTCGAGGACCTGCGCGGCTTCGAGCGCGAGTACCGCACGCGGCTGAAGTCCTACCTGGAGTCGCAGCTGCGTCAGCTGGAGACCCAGGCGGACGACTCGCTCGCCCCGCCGCGTCAGCCCGCGAGCGCCGCTCCGTCGCTGCCGCCGTCCCCGGCGCCCTCGATGGCTCCGGCCGGTGCCGGTGCGCCGTCCTACGGCGGCAACCAGGGCATGGGCGGCGGCCCCGGCGGCCCGTCCGGCCCGTCGTACGGCGGTCAGCAGCAGATGCAGCCGGCGATGACCCAGCCGATGGCGCCGGTGCGTCCGCAGGGCCCCTCGCCGATGGGTCAGGCGCCCTCGCCGATGCGCGGCTTCCTGATCGACGAGGACGACAACTGACGGCCCTCCGGCCATGAGTAGGGCGTAGCAGTCGGCAGCGTTCAGGGGCGGGGGGGGGGGGGGGGGGGGGGGGGGGGGGGGCGACCGGGGGGGGGGGGGGGGGGGGGGGGGGGGGGGGGGGGGGGGGGGGGGGGGGGGGAAGAGGAGGGGGAAAAGGGAGAGGGGTTAGGGGGGGGGACCCCGGGGGCAGGGAACCGGGCCCCCCGCCCCTTGTGCTGCGCCGGCTGTTCGAGAGGGGGCGCTGTGTGCTACGGACACAACGCCGAAGGCCCGGGGCCACCGAGATTTTCTCGGTGGCCCCGGGCCTTCGGTGCCTGAGCCCCTGTGAGGTCGTCCGGCGGGCGCGCGGCGGGGCCGTGCATCGGCACGGCCCCGCGCCCCCGGAGACGTTATGTTTTTTTCCACCAGGAAGGTCGGGGCCAGGGCTCGTCCCTTGACGGGGAACCATCA
>NZ_JBVIFC010000002.1:0-243651 GCF_055571535.1 Streptomyces sp. NPDC030893
AGGCGGACGCCACTCAGGCCGCGTTCTCGCAAGGAACGCAGGAACTGGGTCCAGAAGGCTTCGGTCTCGCTGTCGCCGACCATGACCCCGACGACTTCGCGGCCGCCGTCCTGGGTGACGCCGGTGGCGATGACGATCGCCTGGGAGACGATGCGGTGGTCGACGCGGGCCTTGACGTAGGTGGCGTCGAGGAACAGGTAGGGGAAGCGGATGTGGTCCAGCGGGCGGGTCCGGAAGGCGTCGAGCTGTTCGTCGAGGTCCGCGCAGATCCGGGAGACCTCGCTCTTGGAGATCCCGGTGTCGGATCCGAGGGCTTTGACGAGGTCGTCGACGGAGCGGGTGGAGACGCCATGGACGTAGGCCTCCATGACGACCGCGTAGAGGGCCTGGTCGATGCGCCGCCGGCGCTCGAGGAGGCTGGGGAAGAAGCTCCCGGCCCGCAGCTTCGGGATCGCGAGCTCGAGGTCGCCGGCCTGCGTGGTCACCGTCTTCTCCCGGTGCCCATTGCGCCAGGTGGTGCGGGTGTCGGTGTGTTCGCCCCACTCGGCGCCGATCTTCGTGGTGGCCTCGGCCTCGATCAGTTCCTGCAGCAGCCGCTCGGCGACCTCGCGGACGAGTTCAAGACCATCTGCCGAACGTAGTTACTCAAGCAGGCGAAGTAGGTCATGCTGGGACAAGGCCACCGTGCACCCCCTGGGGTCGAACTGCCCGTTCACTCCGGACAGTTGCACGGTGGCCTGCCAGTTGAGCAGGGAGCAGACACCGGCAGACGGTGCACCCCAGGGAGCAGAACCCGCGCACTCAACCGCGGAGATCCCCTACACCACACAGCGGGACGCCATCCGCTCCAGCCACTCCTGGGCCCAGGACCGCAACGGCACAAGCCCTCGCGCAGGATCGAAGCGAACGTCGGCCTTCTTGTCGTTCTCGACCTTGTCGGCAAAAGCGTCCGCACCATCCGAGCCCACCCGACGGGGAAACGACCTCTCCCGCTGACGCCCGCGCCTACCACCCGGTTCACAGGGAAAATTCCGGTTCCGGACGTCCCTCTTGCACCTCTGAAAAACGCTCGCCACCCAAGCCCCTATCCGTCGCCTGGCCCGTGCTCGAAACCGTGCACCGTCACCCCACAGCCGAGCACGATATTCATCACCAATCCGCCCTTTTAGGCGAATGTGGACCAGTCCCACCCGCAGCCCCGCAGGCCATCGAGTCGGCGAGGCCCCTCCTCGCCGGATGCGCTCGCACCTTCCGCGCTCGTCAGCACGTGATCGGTGTATCAGCACCGAAGGCCATACCGCGCTATGGTTGCTATATGGCTACCAAGAAGGTGACTATCACTCTCGACGAAGCCCTGGCCGAAGCCCTGGCCGGAGCCGCCGAGGAAGAAGGCATCCCACTCTCCCGCCTCGTCGCCGGAGCAGCCGAACGCGAGCTGCGCTTGCGGGCTGGCCGGGCCGTCATCCAGGAGTGGCAGGCGGAACACGGCGCCTTCACCCCGGAAGAGCTCGCCGCCGCCCGCGCGGACCTGGCCGCCGCCGACGCCGAGTACCTCAGCAGCTCGGGAGCCTCGGCCGCGTGAACATCCCCTACCTGTACGACGCCGGGGTACTCATCGCCATCGATAACGACGACCGACGCATGTGGGCCCGCCACAGTCTGGCCCTGGACGACGGCCGGGACATCCACGTCCCGTCCGTCGTCGTCAGCCAGGCATGGCGGGACTCCCGCCGCCAGGTCAGACTCGGCAAGTTCCTCGCCGGGTGCCACGTCGTACCCGTCGGCCTCGAAACCGCCAAGACCGCAGGCATTCTCTGTGGCAAGGCCGGCACCTCCGACATCGTCGACGCCACCGTCGTGACCATGGCAGCCAGCCTCGGGGCCATCATCTGGACTTCGGACCCGGACGACATCCGCACCCTCATCGACGCCCAGGACATCAAACCCGCCCCCGTCATCCGCATCGTCTAGCCACCCGTGATCTGACGGCGCCGTCCAACCTCCGGGACTGGAGCGACATCTCAGGAGACATCGAGTTCTCTCGTTCCTCGGTACGGGACGCACAGCGAAGTATCGCGGCCATCCTGGAGGAGCTTGCCGCGAAGGGGCTTGCTCTCTACTCCGCGACGAGGGACGACTATTCTCCTACCGGCGGCCCGTCGCCGTTCTTGGGGACTGTGGCCCTCTTCAAGATCGCTCGGGTAGATCCCGCCGCACCTACGAGCAGCTGACGGGCGACCGGCCTCCCAGAGTTTGAACGGCACGATCAACGCTGCGCTGGCCAAAGGTCGTGGAGCTTCGAGACCTTCGGTGCCTGCGGCCTCGACCGAGAACAGGGCGATCCAACGGTATGTCGGCGCAGGCTTCTGCGCCGACATACCAAAGCGCTCTGCCGCCCCATTGAGCGGCAGAGCGCTTCAGGATCGAGGAAGCCGCTACTCGTCCAGTGCCAGGTCCTCACCGTGCTGGTGCCGAAGCTGGGTAAGAATCAGGCTTCCGACGCCGAGGACCCCGAACGCGTAGCGCTTGGCATCCGCGCGCTTCTGGATGTTGTGGCGATCAACGTTCCCGAGCGCTTGCGTGAAGCCCATCCCAGTGCCTCGCCAGCCCGCCCACTCCCCAGCTTCCCGGCCCGACGGGCGATGGAGCGGGACGACGAGGCGGTGGCCGGGTGGGTCAAGGAGGTGTGGCCCTGCGCGGAAGACTCGCGGCGGCCCGTGGAGCTTGGCTGATCTTCGAGGACGAAGCCGGATTCTCCATGACGCCGCCGCAGGCCAGGACCTGGTCACAGCGCGGCCGCACCCCAGTGGGTGCGAGTTCGCGGCCGATCCCGCAGACGCATCTCCATCGCAGCGTTGACCTGTTACAAGCCCGGCCACCGGTCCCGGCTGATCTACCGGCCCCGCCGCGATGACGGCAACCGCGACGGCCGGAAGAGCTTTTCCTGGCGCGACTACCGGGACCTGCTGATCGCAGCACACCAGCAACTCGGTGGCCCGATCGTACTCATCTGGGACAATCTGAACGTCCACAGGGCCGCCGGCCTGCGGGAATGGGCGGCAGCCCGGGACTGGCTGACCATCTACTACCTCCCGCCCTACGCACCCGACCTCAACCCTGTCGAAGGCATCTGGTCGCTTCTGCGACGCGGCTGGCTCTCCAACGTCGCCTTCAGCACCCCCGAACACCTCGTCCAGCGCATCCGGCGCGGTCTCCGCCACATCCAGTACCGCAACCACCTCATAGACGGCTGTCTTACCGAGACGGGGCTGACCATCAACCCCTGATCACCGAAGGCGACACCACGAGTTCAAGCTCAGTAAGCACCTTCCGACTATCAGAAAAGGGGTCCACCTCAAAGGCGAACCCCTTCTGAACTGCAGTTTCCGAAACCTAAGAAAGTGGTTTAACTTTCAATTAAACATTGAAGCGGAACTCCACCACGTCCCCGTCCTGCATGACGTAGTCCTTGCCCTCCATGCGGGCCTTGCCCTTGGCGCGGGCCTCCGTGACCGAGCCGGTTTCGACCAGGTCGTCGAAGGAGATGACCTCGGCCTTGATGAAGCCCTTCTGGAAGTCGGTGTGGATGACGCCGGCGGCCTCGGGGGCGGTGGCGCCCTTCTTGATGGTCCAGGCGCGGGATTCCTTGGGGCCGGCCGTCAGGTAGGTCTGCAGGCCGAGGGTGCGGAAGCCGACGTGGGCGAGGGTGGCGAGGCCGGGTTCCTCCTGGCCGACGGACTGGAGGAGTTCGAGGGCCTCGTCCTCGTCCAGTTCGGCGAGGTCCGCCTCCAGCTTGGCGTTGAGGAAGATCGCCTCGGCGGGGGCGACCAGGGCGCGCTGCTCGTTCTTGAAGTCCTCGTCGGTCAGCTCGTCCTCGTCGACGTTGAAGACGTAGAGGAAGGGCTTGGTGGTGAGGAGGTGCAGGTCGTGGAGGAGCTCCGCGCGCTCGGTGCCCTGGACGATGCCCTGGGAGAAGAGGGTGTCGCCCTTCTCCAGGATCTCCTTGGCCTCCTCGACCGCCTTGACCTTGGGTGCGATGTCCTTCTTGATCCGCGACTCCTTCTGGAGGCGGGGCAGGACCTTCTCGATGGTCTGGAGGTCGGCGAGGATCAGCTCGGTGTTGATCGTCTCGATGTCGTCCTTCGGCGAGACCTTGCCGTCGACGTGGACGACGTTCTCGTCCTTGAAGGCTCGGATGACCTGGCAGATGGCGTCGGACTCGCGGATGTTCGCGAGGAACTTGTTGCCCAGGCCCTCGCCCTCCGACGCGCCGCGCACGATGCCCGCGATGTCGACGAAGTCGACGGTGGCCGGGAGGACGCGCTGGGAGGAGAAGATCTCCGCCAGCTTGGTCAGGCGGGGGTCGGGGACGCCGACCACGCCGACGTTCGGCTCGATCGTGGCGAACGGGTAGTTGGCCGCCAGCACGTCGTTCTTGGTCAGGGCGTTGAACAGGGTCGACTTGCCGACATTCGGCAGACCGACGATTCCGATCGTGAGCGACACGTTGCGACTTCCCGTACGTGAGGATGGAGGGGAGGGTGGACTCGCCCTACGGGCTGTGTGGGGCGGTCCACCAGTCTACGGCGTGGGCGTGCGCGTCCGGCCGGTGTGTCGAACGCCTGACCACATGGCCCATTACCGGTCACCGGCGTGTCTGACAGGCCGTTCGGCACATAAAACGACCTAAGTTGGTCCGGTGGAGCAACACAGGACGCGACCCACGCAGCACGGACCGCGACGTGAAGCGGCGCCCGGACCGCCCGGCCCGTCCCGGCCGGGGAGGTCTTCGCTGCCTCCGCAGGCCGGGCGGGCGGCGGGAGGGGGAGTCGTACGGTCACCGCGGGCGGCCCGGCCCGCCCGGGTGCCGCAGCGGCGGCCCGCTTCCGCGCCGGCCGCTCGTCGGCTGCCCAACCCGCGGCTCACCGGACTGGGCGGCGGTCTGTTCTGCGGGCTGGTGATGCTCGCGTTCGGGCTGCTGACCGAGACGCTGTTCGGGGCGTCCCAGACGGTGTACGGCGTGCTGTTCCTGCCGGTGTGCGTGCTGACCGCGCTGTGGGTGCGCGGCGGGGATGTGCTCATCGCGCCCGTGGTGCTGCCGATCGCCTTCGCCGTGGGGCTGGTCCCGGTCGCCGACACCGGCGGCGGAGGCGCCCTCGACCGGGTGATGGGCATGGTGACGGGCCTCGCCACCCAGGCGGGGTGGCTCTACGGCGGGACGCTCGTCGCGGGCGTGATCGTGCTCGTGCGCAGGGTGCACACGGTGCGTGCGGCGCGCCGGGTGCGGGAGGCCGACCGGCCGGCCGCCGCAGGCGCGGCGCGCAAGCGGCCCGCCCGGCCGTAGGCGGCCCGCCCCGGCCGTACGCCGCCCGCTACGCGCCCGTCGCCGCGCGCATCGCCGCTCCGACGATGCCCGCGTTGTTCTGCAGCTGCGCCGGGACGACCTCGGCCCTGATGCCCGTGATGTGGTCCAGGAACTTGTGGGACTTGCGGCTGACGCCGCCGCCGATGATGAACAGCTCGGGCGAGAACAGCATCTCCACGTGGGCCAGGTACTTCCGCACCCGGTGCCCCCACTCCTCCCACGACAGGTCGTGGTCCTCCTTGGCCTTGCTGGAGGCGCGCTTCTCCGCCTCGTGGCCGTGCAGCTCCAGGTGGCCGAGCTCGCTGTTGGGGACGAGGACGCCGTCCACGAACAGGGCGCTGCCGATCCCGGTGCCGAAGGTGAGCAGGATGACCGTGCCCCGGTGGTGGCGTCCGGCGCCGAAGTGCATCTCGGCGACGCCCGCCGCGTCCGCGTCGTTCACCACCGTCACCGGGAGGCCGCCCAGGCGGTCGCCGAGCAGCACGCGCGCGTCGGTGTCGACCCAGCTCTTGTCGACGTTGGCCGCGGTGCGGACCGTGGTGCCGCCGGTGACCACTCCGGGGAAGGTGACGCCGACCGGGCCGGTCCAGCCGAAGTGGTCGACGACCTGCTTCACGCCGTCGGCCACCGCGTCCGGCGTGGCCGGGTGCGGGGTGAGGACCTTGCAGCGCTCCTGCGCCAGGTCCCCCTTGTCCAGGTCGACCGGGGCGCCCTTGATCCCGGATCCGCCGATGTCCACGCCGAAGATCTGCATGCCTCCACGTTACGACGTACGACGGACGGTCACGGGGTCGCCCTGTCGCCCTCCGTGACCGCCGGCGTCCGTCGTACGGACGTCACCGCGCGGACGCGGACGTCACCGCGCGGAAGCGGAATCCTCGCCGGTGCCCGTGCCGCCGCGCTCGGCCACCAGGGCGGCGGCCTCCTCGCGCAGATCGCGGCGGAGCTCCTTGGGCAGGGAGAAGATGATGGACTCCTCGGCCGCCTTGACGATCTCGACGTCCTCGAAGCCGCGCTGCGACAGCCATGCGAGGACCTGCTCGACCAGGATCTCCGGCACCGAGGCGCCCGAGGTCACGCCGACCGTGGAGACGCCCTCCAGCCAGGCCTCGTCGATCTCGTCGGCGAAGTCGACCAGGTACGAGGCGCGGGCGCCGGCCAGCTTGGCGACCTCGACCAGGCGCTTGGAGTTGGAGGAGTTGCGGGAGCCGACCACGATCACCAGGTCGGCCTCGGCGCCCATCTGCTTGACCGCGAGCTGGCGGTTCTGCGTGGCGTAGCAGATGTCGTCGCTGGGCGGGGAGATCAGCTGGGGGAACTTCTCCTTGAGGGCGTCGACGGTCTCCATGGTCTCGTCGACGCTCAACGTGGTCTGGGAGAGCCAGACGACCTTGGACGGGTCGCGGACCTCGACCTTGGCCACGTCGCCCGGTCCGTCGACGAGCTGGATGTGGTCGGGGGCCTCGCCGGAGGTGCCGATGACCTCCTCGTGGCCCTCGTGGCCGATCAGGAGGATGTCGTAGTCGTCGTTGGCGAAGCGGACGGCTTCCTTGTGGACCTTGGTGACCAGCGGGCAGGTGGCGTCGATGGTGGCGAGCCGGCCGCGCTCGGCCTCCTCGTGGACGACGGGGGCGACGCCGTGCGCGGAGAACATCACGATGTTGCCCGGGGGGACCTCCTCCGTCTGTTCGACGAAGATCGCGCCCTTCTTCTCCAGGGTCTGCACGACGTACTTGTTGTGCACGATCTCGTGCCGGACGTAGACGGGGGCCCCGTACTGCTCCAGGGCCTTCTCGACGGCGATCACGGCGCGGTCCACACCCGCGCAGTAGCCACGGGGGGCGGCGAGCAGGACACGGCGGCCAGGCGAAGCGGTCATGCCTCCCATCGTAAGGGCCACGTCCCGGGGGTCCGGTCACGGTGTGTTGTCAGTGGGGCGCACTACTCTCGCGGCATGGCTGTCAACACGTCTGCGGAGGCTCCCATCCCGGTCGGGGAGGTGTCGCGGCTCATCGGCGGGTGGATCGACCGGCTCGGCGCGGTGTGGGTGGAGGGGCAGATCACCCAGCTGTCGCGGCGGCCGGGCGCCGGGGTGGTGTTCCTGACGCTGCGCGACCCGTCGTACGACATCTCCGTGGGCGTGACCTGCTACCGGCAGGTGTTCGACGCGGTCGCGGACGTCGTGAGCGAGGGCGCGCGGGTGGTGGTGCACTGCAAGCCGGAGTGGTACGCGCCGCGCGGGCAGCTGTCGCTGCGCGCCGCCGAGATCCGGCCGGTGGGGGTCGGGGAGCTGCTGGCGCGGCTGGAGCAGCTGAAGAAGTCCCTCGCGCGGGAGGGGCTGTTCGCTCCGGAGCGCAAGAAGCCGCTGCCGTTCCTGCCGCAGCTGATCGGTCTGGTGTGCGGGCGGGCCTCGGCGGCCGAGCGGGACGTGCTGGAGAACGCGCGGCACCGCTGGCCGGCCGTGCGCTTCGAGGTGCGCAACGTGCCGGTGCAGGGGGTGCACGCGGTGCCGCAGGTGGTCCAGGCGGTGAAGGAGCTGGACGCGATCGACGAGGTGGACGTGATCGTCGTCGCGCGCGGCGGCGGCAGCGTGGAGGACCTGCTGCCGTTCTCCGACGAGCAGCTGGTGCGGGCGGTGGCGGCGTGCCGTACGCCGGTGGTCTCGGCGATCGGGCACGAGCCGGACAATCCGCTGCTCGACCATGTCGCCGACCTGCGCGCCTCGACGCCGACCGACGCCGCGAAGAAGGTGGTGCCGGACGTGGGCGAGGAGTTCGAGCGGGTACGGATGCTGCGCGACCGCGCGCGGCGCTGTGTGGGGGCGCTGGTGGACCGGGAGGAGCGCGGGCTGGCGCACGCACTGGCCAGGCCCTCGATACAGGACCCGCACCGGATGATCGACGCCCGCGCGGAGGAGGTCACGGCGCTGCTGGAACGGGGGCGCCGCTCGCTGCGGCACCAGCTGGACCGGGCCGACTCCGAGCTGACGCACACGCACGCGCGCGTGGTGGCCCTCTCCCCCGCCGCGACGCTGAAGCGCGGGTACGCGGTGCTCCAGCGGCCGGACGGGCACGCGGTGCGCGCTCCGGGCGAGGTGGAGGCCGGGGAGGCGTTGCGGGCGCGGGTGTCCGAGGGCGAGTTCACTGTCCGAGTCGATGTTTAGGGTGGGCGCATGACCGGCAAGACGGAGACGGAATCCGAGCAGGTGGCGGCCGAGGCGCTCGGGTACGAGCAGGCGCGGGACGAGCTGATCGAGGTCGTACGGCGGCTGGAGGCGGGCGGTACGACGCTGGAGGAGTCCCTCGCGCTCTGGGAGCGGGGGGAGGAGCTGGCCAGGGTGTGCCGGCGCTGGCTGGAGGGGGCGCGGGCCCGGCTGGACGCGGCGCTGGCGGAGGAGGCCGAGGAGGAGGGCGGTGGCGAAGGCTGATCCGTGAAATGGATCACCCCGTTCCGGATTTAGTTGAGCGTTGAACTTCATGGGCGTACGGTCGAGTCCGCCAACAGGTCCATGGCCCCTGCACGGAGCCCGGACCGACGTACCCCCGCAAGAGGTTCACGTATGTCTCTCGTTCTCGACGCCGCCGCCCAGGACCTGCTGTTCCGCGAGGCGCGCACCGCCAACACGTTCACCGACGAACCGGTGACCGACGAGCAGGTGCGGGCGATCCACGACCTGGTCAAGTACGGCCCCACCGCCATGAACCAGTCGCCGCTGCGCGTCACGCTGGTCCGCTCCCCCGAGGCCCGTGAGCGTCTGGTCCAGCACATGGCCGAGGGCAACCGGGCCAAGACGGCCACCGCCCCGCTGGTGGCGATCCTGTCCGCGGACAACGAGTTCCACGAGGAGCTGCCGCAGCTCTTCCCGCACTTCCCGCAGGCCAAGGACGCCGTCTTCGGCGAGCGCCCGGTGCGGGAGAGCTCCGCCGCGCTGAACGCCACCCTCCAGGCCGGCTACTTCATCGTCGGCGTCCGCGCCGCCGGCCTGGCCGCCGGGCCGATGACCGGTCTCGACTTCGAGGGCGTCCGCAAGGAGTTCCTGGACGACGACCACACCCCGCTGATGGTCGTCAACATCGGCCGCCCCGGCCCCGACGCCTGGTACCCGCGCAGCCCGCGCCTGGAGTTCGAGCAGGTCGTCACCACGGTCTGACCCCGGCCGCCCGTACGGCGCAAAGGGGGCGGGGCTTCGCCGGATCGGCCGATCCGGCGAAGCCCCGCCCCTTTCGTCTGCCCGCTCACTCGATGCGCGGTTCCCGCTCACGCCGTGCGCGCTTCCCCGCTCACTCGGTGCGCAGCGCCTCGGCCATCTTCGTCAGCTGCCCGATCGACCCGGTGCCGGTCACCAGGGTGGTGGAGCCCTCGGTGCCCTCCAGGACCAGCGCGTCGTAGTGGTCGCCCTCGTAACGCGTCCACGTCCTGCCGTCGATCTGCTGGGTGGTGCCGGTCTTCTCCGCGCCCTGCGTCTTCTCGTCGATGAACTTCGCCCGCTTGTCCGTGGACTGCTCGACCGCCACGTACTGCCCGTTCGGGGCGTGGTAGCCGAGGTGCCAGGCGTCGGCCTCGGCGCCCCGGAAGCGCACGGAGGTGGGCTTCCACGCCTCCGGCAGGCCGACGGGGGCGGCCACGGGGTAGGGGGCGGCCCGGCGGGCGGTGAGCAGGTCGACCCGGTAGTCGACCCGCTTGAGGTCCGGGGGACCGTCCTCCTGGGAGTTGAACAGCCAGACCACTCCCGCCACGAGCACGATGACGGCCAGGGAGAGGATCATGTCCCGGGCCGTTTTCTGCATGCTGTTCGTTCCTGCCACGCCCCCTATCGTCGCAGGTGCCCGGAGCGCTCATCCGTGGGGGCCCCTGCTCATTTTGTCTGCCTGGCGATAGAGTCTTGGCCCACACCCTCATCCGGCCGTCGTCGTACAGAAAGGTGCGCTCCGATGACCGAACACCATCATTTGCCGTCCGAGCTCGATGTCCCCTCCGAGGCCCCCGACCGCAACCTCGCCCTGGAGCTCGTACGGGTCACCGAGGCCGCGGCGATGGCCGCGGGCCGCTGGGTAGGGCGCGGCGACAAGAACGGCGCCGACGGGGCCGCGGTACGCGCCATGCGCACGCTCGTGTCCACCGTCTCGATGAACGGCGTCGTCGTCATCGGCGAGGGCGAGAAGGACGAGGCCCCGATGCTCTTCAACGGGGAGCGCGTGGGCGACGGGACCGGACCGGAGTGCGACATCGCCGTCGACCCGATCGACGGCACCACGCTGACCGCCAAGGGCATGACGAACGCCATCGCCGTGCTGGCCGCCGCCGAGCGCGGCTCGATGTTCGACCCCTCGGCCGTGTTCTACATGGACAAGCTGGTCACCGGCCCGGAGGCGGCCGACTTCGTCGACATCAACGCGCCGGTGAACGTGAACATCCGGCGGGTCGCCAAGGCGAAGCGGGTCACCCCCGAGGACGTCACCGTGGTGATCCTGGACCGGCCGCGGCACGAGGGCATCATCAAGGAGATCCGGGAGACCGGCGCGCGCATCAAGCTGATCTCCGACGGCGATGTGGCGGGCTCGATCCTCGCGCTGCGCGAGGGCACCGGCATCGACCTGCTGCTGGGGGTCGGCGGGACGCCCGAGGGCATCATCTCGGCCTGTGCGGTGAAGTGCCTGGGCGGCACCATCCAGGGCAAGCTGTGGCCGAAGGACGACGAGGAGCGGCAGCGGGCGGTCGACGCGGGGCACGACCTGGACCGGGTGCTGACCACGGAGGACCTGGTCACCGGGGACAACGTGTTCTTCGTGGCGACGGGGATCACCGATGGTGAGCTGCTGCGTGGGGTGCGGTACCGGTCGGAGACGGCCACGACGGACTCGATCGTGATGCGGTCGAAGTCGGGGACGGTGCGGAGGATCGATTCCGAGCATCGGTTGAGCAAGCTGCGGGCGTACAGCGCGGTTGACTTCGACCGCGCCAAGTAGGACTCCGCCGGGGCGGCAGTGGGGGTGGGCCGGTCGCGCCCACGCGACGGAGGCGCAGATGCCGCGGCGCCGGGCCCGCTCCTCGCCCCGCCCCGCCGGAGCGGCGCCAGCCGCATGTGTCACGCCCCGCGCCCCTGGTCGGCTGCCGTTGCCCGGCGCTCACCGGGACCCGGCGCGTACACGGCCGGGCGCACTCGACGGGCACGGTGTTCAAACGGGCGTCCCCTGTGCGGAGGGGGCGCCTCTTCCTCGTGAGCGGGTCAGCCCGCGGCGGGTATGCGGTTCTGGCGGGTGGTCTTCTTCAGTTCCATGTCGCGGCGCCTGCGGCGGGCGAGGACCACGCGGCGTTCGGCGGCGGTGAGGCCGCCCCAGACGCCGTAGGGCTCGGGCTGGAGCAGGGCGTGTTCGCGGCACTCGACCATGACCGGACAGCGGGCGCAGACCCGCTTGGCCGCCTCCTCGCGGGAGAGCCGGGCGGCGGTGGGCTCCTTCGACGGTGCGAAGAACAGCCCCGCCTCGTCGCGCCGGCACACCGCCTCGGTGTGCCAGGGCGCGTCCTGGTCCCTGTCCCGCGCTGCCACTCGCCGGTCCGGAACGGCGGCTACCTGCAGGGACGAATGCGGCGGTTGCAGCACGGTCTACTCCTGACGACGGCTTCGCAAGCGAGACACGATGCAGCAAGGCTTACCCGATGTGCGCGAGCCTATGCACTGAGTTCCCGGCGGGCTCCGCCCGTCCCGGAGTCAGTGGCCGAGATGCTTGCGCAGGCTCTTGTCGACCTTGCGGTGCACCCGGTCGAGGATGTCCGCGACGAGCTTGCCGCGCCGGGGCCGCGCCTCGACGCTGCCCAGGATCGCCCAGCCGTCGACGAAGACCACCGGGGCCTGCTCGTCGGCCGCGTCCAGGGTGTCCACCTCGAAGGAGCCGAGCACGCCGCCGCCCGTGCCGCGCAGCGACACGTTCTCCGGGACGCGGATCTCGACGCTGCCGAAGACGGAGAAGGCCTTGATCATCACCTGCTGGTGGTCGAACATGGCCTCGCTGAGGTCGATCTCGACGCTGCCGAAGATCGCGTACGCGTGGATGCGGCGGCCGGTCCGCCAGCGGCCCTTGCGGCCGGCGGCGCTGAACACCGCGACCACGTTGTCATCGGGCTCCATCGGGATGGCGCCCGCGGTCGGGCGGTGCGGGGCGGCGGCGCGGGCCGCTCCGCGCTGGTGGGCTATGGGCAGGTCCTGGATGAACACATCCAGTTCCCCCACCGTCTTGGCGGCCAGCACGCCCTCGACGCGCTCCGCGTGCTCGTCGGCGCTCAGACGGCCCTCGGCGAGGGCCTCGCGCAGGATGTCGGCGATACGGTCCCGGTCGGCGTCGGAGGCGCGCAGCTCGGCCGTCCGCGGTGCCGTGTCCGGCTGCTGGGCGTGCTTCTGAAGGTCCACGGCAGCAGCCTACCCAAACGCGATAGATCGCGACTACCCTCTGGGGCGGACAACTGAGGACAACCTCACAAGTCCGCCGCCGACGGCAGGTCCTAGGCTGGTGCCCGCCCGCCGACGGAGGCGGGCGGTCTTCTGTCGAGTGAGGAATGGGCGAGATGCCTGAGTTCGAGTACGCCGATCTGCTCCCCATGGGAGAGGACACCACCCCGTACCGGCTGGTGACCTCCGAAGGTGTGTCCACCTTCGAGGCCGACGGCCGGACGTTCCTCAAGGTGGAGCCGGAGGCGCTGCGCAAGCTCGCGGAGGAGGCCATCCGCGACATCCAGCACTACCTGCGCCCCGCGCACCTGGCGCAGCTGCGCCGGATCATCGACGACCCGGAGGCGTCGGGCAACGACAAGTTCGTCGCCCTGGACCTGCTGAAGAACGCGAACATCGCGGCGGCGGGCGTGCTGCCCATGTGCCAGGACACCGGTACGGCGATCGTCATGGGCAAGCGCGGGCAGAACGTGCTGACGGCGGGGCGTGACGAGGAGGCCCTGAGCAGGGGCATCTACGACGCGTACAAGAACCTCAACCTGCGCTATTCGCAGATGGCTCCGCTCACCATGTGGGAGGAGAAGAACACCGGCTCCAACCTCCCCGCGCAGATAGAGCTGTACGCGACGGACGGTGACGCGTACAAGTTCCTGTTCATGGCCAAGGGCGGCGGTTCGGCCAACAAGAGCTTCCTGTACCAGGAGACGAAGGCCGTCCTGAACGAGGCCTCCATGATGAAGTTCCTGGAGGAGAAGATCCGTTCGCTGGGCACGGCCGCCTGCCCGCCGTACCACCTGGCTATCGTGGTCGGCGGTACGTCGGCCGAGTACGCGCTGAAGACCGCGAAGTACGCCTCCGCGCACTACCTGGACGAGATCCCGAGCGAGGGTTCCCCGCTCGGGAACGGCTTCCGGGACAAGGAGCTGGAGGAGAAGGTCTTCGAGCTGACGCAGAAGATCGGTATCGGGGCGCAGTTCGGGGGCAAGTACTTCTGCCACGACGTGCGGGTGGTCCGGCTGCCGCGGCACGGGGCGTCCTGCCCGGTCGCGATCGCGGTGTCGTGCTCGGCGGACCGGCAGGCGGTCGCGAAGATCACCGCCGAGGGCGTGTTCCTGGAACAGCTGGAGACGGATCCGGCGCGGTTCCTGCCGGAGACGACGGACGAGCAGCTGGAGTCGTCGGACGGTGACGTCGTCGAGGTCGACCTCAACCAGCCGATGGACGACATCCTGGCCGAGCTGTCCAAGCACCCCGTCAAGACCCGGCTCTCGCTGACCGGGCCGCTGGTCGTGGCGCGGGACATCGCGCACGCGAAGATCAAGGAGCGGCTGGACGCGGGTGAGGAGATGCCGCAGTACCTGAAGGACCACCCGGTGTACTACGCCGGGCCGGCGAAGACGCCGGAGGGGTACGCGTCGGGGTCGTTCGGGCCGACGACGGCCGGGCGGATGGACTCGTACGTGGAGCAGTTCCAGGCGGCGGGCGGGTCCAAGGTGATGCTGGCGAAGGGGAACCGGAGCAAGCAGGTCACGGACGCGTGCGGTGCGCACGGGGGGTTCTACCTCGGGTCCATCGGCGGGCCGGCGGCGCGGCTGGCGCAGGACTGCATCAAGAAGGTCGAGGTCGTCGAGTACGAGGAGCTCGGGATGGAGGCGGTGTGGAAGATCGAGGTGGAGGACTTCCCCGCGTTCATCGTCGTGGACGACAAGGGGAACGACTTCTTCCAGGATCCCGCGCCGCAGGTGCCGACGTTCACGTCGATTCCGGTGCGGGGGCCCGGGCTGTAGCTTTTCCGCCCCCGCCGCCCCTTCCCGTCCCCGGGGGCGCTGCGCCCCCGGACCCCCTTTCGGCCCTTCGGGCCTCGTCCTCGAACGCCGGACGGGCTGATCTCAGCCCGTCCGCATAGCGGACCTCGTGTGCTGCTTTCGGACAACGTGGGCTCCGCCCTGTCCCTTCTGTTGACTCGCTCAACCATCGCCGTGAGTCTTCTCCGTGCTCAGACATGCACATGCCATGTCCATCCTCGCCGGAGGAGACCAGGTGAAACGAAGATTCGCCATGGCGGGCGCCGCACTCGCCGTCGTGCTGGGCTGCGGAACGCTCCCCGCCGCGGCCGCCGACTCCGCACCGACCGCCCCCGCCCCCACCGCCGCACCCGACGTCGACGTCGACAAGGTGAAGGCGCACCTCAATGAGCTGAGCGCCATCGCCGGGCGCAACGGCGGCAACCGCCGGTCGACCGGCCAGGGTTACGACGACTCCGTCGCCTACGTGAAGGGCAGACTGCAGGCCGCCGGCTACACCGTCACCGAGCAGCCGTGCACCTCCGGCTGCACCAGCGGCGCCGGCCCCAACCTGATCGCCGAGTGGCCGCACGGCGACGCGAACAACGTGTACATGTTCGGCGCCCACCTCGACGGCGTCTCCGCCGGACCGGGCATGAACGACAACGGCTCCGGTTCCGCCGCCCTGCTCGAGAACGCCCTGACGCTCGCACAGCAGAACCCCGCCATGCGCAACCGGGTCCGCTTCGCCTGGTGGACCGACGAGGAGCAGGGGCTCAACGGGTCCGACTTCTACGTGCGTTCGCTGTCCTCGGCCGAGCGCGCGAAGATCAAGGCCTACTACAACTTCGACATGGTCGCCTCCACCAACGGCGGGTACTTCATCAACCACATCACCTCCGCCGCCGCCGCGCCGATGAAGGCGTACTGGGACTCGCTGGGCCTCCGTCCCGAGGAGAACACCGAGGGCGCCGGACGCAGTGACGACTACTCCTTCGAGCAGTACGGCATCCCGACCTCCGGGTACGCCATGGGCGCGGGCGCCCGCAAGACCTCCGCGCAGGCCGCCAAGTGGGGCGGGACCGCCGGATCCGCGTACGACCCCTGCTACCACCGCTCCTGCGACACCCTCGCCAACATCAACACCACCGGCCTCGACCGCGCGGCCGACGGCATCGCGTACACCCTCTGGCAGCGGGCCGTCGACACCGGCACCGGGGGCGACTGCGACACCGCCGGCGCCGTCGGCAACGGCGGGTTCGAGAGCGGGACCTCGCCGTGGACCGGGAACACCGGCACCATCGGCGCCCACTCGGGCCGGTCGCCGCACGGCGGGACCCGGTTCGCCTGGCTGGCCGGGAACGGGTCCACGAGCACCGAGTCGATCGGCCAGACGGTGACCGTTCCGCCCGGCTGCACCCAGGCGTCCCTGGACTTCTGGCTGCACATCGACACCGACGAGTCCGGCTCGCGCGCGTACGACAGGCTCACCGTGAAGGCCGGCGCCACCACCCTCGCCACGCTGTCCAACGTGAACGCCGGCAGCGGCTACGTGCAGCGGTCGGTCGACCTGTCGGCGTACGCCGGACAGACGGTCACCCTGACGTTCACCGCCACCGAGGACTACAGCCTGCAGACCAGCTTCGTCCTGGACGACGTGAGCCTGCAGAACGGCTGACGCCCCCCACGGGTGCTCCGCCCCGCCGTGCTCCGCCCCGCCGTGCCCGTCGCGGCGGGGCGGAGGACGTCCGCCGGGAATACGCTCGTCCGGGACCCTGCTGTGCATCTTCGGAGGTACGACGATGACGACCACGGACGACGACCGCGACTACCGCGTCGAGCACGACTCCATGGGAGAGGTGAGGGTCCCCGCCGACGCCAAGTGGCGCGCGCAGACCCAGCGCGCCGTGGAGAACTTCCCCGTCTCCGGGCAGCGCCTGGAGCGCGCCCACATCGAGGCCCTGGCCCACATCAAGGGCGCCGCCGCCGAGGTCAACGCCCGGCTCGGGGTGCTGGACAAGGACATCGCCGAGGCGATCCGCGAGGCGGCCGGTGAGGTCGCCGGGGGGCGGTGGGACGCGCACTTCCCCGTCGACGTGTTCCAGACCGGCTCCGGGACCTCGTCCAACATGAACACCAACGAGGTCCTCGCCACGCTCGCCACCGAGCGGCTGGGCCGGGACGTGCACCCCAACGACCACGTCAACGCCTCCCAGTCGTCCAACGACGTCTTCCCGTCGTCCATCCACATCGCCGCGACCGCCGCCGTCACCCGGGACCTGATCCCCGCCCTCGACCACCTCGCCGCCGCTCTCGAACGCAAGGCCGAGGAGTTCGCCGACGTGGTGAAGTCCGGGCGTACGCACCTGATGGACGCCACGCCCGTGACGCTCGGTCAGGAGTTCGGCGGGTACGCGGCCCAGGTGCGGTACGGGATCGAGCGGCTGAACGCCTCCCTGCCCCGCCTCGCCGAGCTGCCGCTGGGCGGGACCGCCGTCGGCACCGGCATCAACACCCCGCCGGGGTTCTCCGCCGCCGTCATCGAGGAGGTCGCCCGCGCGACCGGGCTGCCGCTGACCGAGGCGCGGGACCACTTCGAGGCGCAGGGCGCCCGGGACGGCATCGTGGAGACCAGCGGGCAGCTGCGCACCATCGCCGTCGGGCTCACCAAGATCGCGAACGATCTGCGGTGGATGGCGTCGGGTCCGCGCACCGGGCTCGCGGAGATCGCCCTGCCCGATCTCCAGCCCGGCTCCTCGATCATGCCCGGCAAGGTCAACCCGGTGATCCCGGAGGCCGTGCTCATGGTGTGCGCGCAGGTCACCGGCAACGACGCGACCGTCGCCACGGCCGGCGCCTCCGGCAACTTCGAGCTCAACGTGATGCTCCCGGTCATCGCCAAGAACGTCCTGGAGTCGGTGCGGCTGCTCGCGAACGTCTCCCGGCTCCTCGCCGACCGCACCGTCGACGGGATCACCGCCGACCGGGAACGGGCCCGGGAGTACGCCGAGTCCTCGCCGTCCGTGGTCACCCCGCTCAACAAGTACATCGGCTACGAGGAGGCCGCCAAGGTCGCCAAGAAGTCCCTCGCGGAGCGGAAGACCATCCGGCAGGTGGTGCTGGAGGGCGGCTACGTCGAACGCGGCGACCTCACCGTCGCCCAGCTCGACGAGGCGCTGGACGTCCTGCGCATGACCCGCCCCTAGAGGTCCGCGCCGGAGTCGACGTGACAGCCGGAGTGAACCGTGACGGGCGGCGCGGCACCGTGTGCCCGGGGCATCTAATATCTGCCCATGACAGAGGGTGGAGCGACGAGGGGCGACCGGGCGGACGGCACGTCCGGCCACTGGGAGCCCGGGACACGGATCCTGTGGCGTTACCGGGAGAACGGCGGCGCGCGCATCCACATCGCGCGCCCCGTCACGGTCGTACGCGACGATCCGGAACTGCTCGCCGTCTGGCTGGCGCCCGGCACCGAGTGCGTGCGGCCGGTCCTCGCCGACGGCACGCCCGTGCACCAGGAGCCCCTCGCCACCCGGTACACCAGACCGCGCACGGTGCTGCGCGGCCACTGGTCCGGCACCGGGGTGCTGAAGCTCGCCCGGCCCGGCGACCCCTGGTCGGTGTGGCTGTTCTGGGAGCCGGGCTGGCGGTTCAAGAACTGGTACGTCAACCTGGAGGAGCCGCTGGCGCGCTGGGCGGGCGGGGTGGACTCCGAGGATCACTTCCTGGACATCTCCGTGGACCCGGACGGCGGCCGGCAATGGCAGGACGAGGACGAGTTCGCCCAGGCGCGGCGGGACGGTCTGGTGGACTCCGCGCTGGCCGAGCGGGTGCGGGCGGCCGGGCGGGCCGCGGCCGAGGTGATCGACGCCTGGGGGCCGCCGTTCTCGGACGGGTGGGAGAACTGGCGCCCGGATCCGTCCTGGACGGTACCGTCGCTTCCACGGGACTGGGACCGCACTCCCGCGCATGTGTCCTCGTGAGACCCTTGCTGCGCCCCCGGGCGGGAAACGTAGGATCGTCGTCCGCAAGGCGCGGGGCAGCAACTACCGGAGCGCGCGCTGGGCTTGACCGAACGTCACCGAGGGGCGGCAGGACGTGAGCGAGGGGTACGGAAACACCGGCACCGGCCGGGGACGGCCGGCCGGCGGCACAGCAACAACCTCTGACCACACGCGAAATCCGTTCCGGGGGCATCTGTTCCGGGTATCGGAGTTTCGGCGGGACGAACCGCGCGCACGGCGTGCGCCGGACGGATGGACTCGACACGCGTGACGGAGCAGCCGACCTCCTTCGAACGCCCGCAGCCGGGCGTGGACCCCGCGGATCCCCGCGGGGCGCTCCTGCGTACCCCGCCACCGGCCCGTGTGCCGGGCACGGGGTCCGCCTTACCGGTACAGGGCCGCTCCGGCGGTGAGCCGACCGCGTCCGGGGCCGCGTCCCCGGGGCCGCCGGGCGCCACGTCGCCCGGGACGGTGACGCCGGGCGGCACCGGCCAGGACGCCGGCGCGGAACCCGGCTCCGAGCACTCCCAGCCGGGCGCCGGGCAGGGCGCCGGGGCGGACACGCACCGGCCGCGTCCCGCGCCCGAGGGCATCCCGGTGCAGCCTGCCGGAGGGCAGGACCGGGCGGGGCAGGCGCCGGACGGCCAGGAGCGCCGTACCGGGCAGGTGACCCGGCCCGGGCGGCCGACGCCGATGCGGCGGGACGGCGACCGGCTGCGCTTCGTGGGCGCCGCGACCCGGCGGATCGCCCGCGGCATCGACCTGGACGAGATCGTGATGGGGCTGTGCCGGGCCACCGTGCCCACCTTCTCCGACGCGATCCTGGTCTATCTGCGCGATCCGCTGCCGGTCGGCGACGAGCGGCCCACCGGCCCGCTGGTGCTGCGGCTGCGCCGCAGCGACCGGATCCCGGCCGAACGGGACACCGAGAGCGGTTTCATGCCGGTCGCCGCGCCGCCGGAGCCGTCGGAGCTGGACTCGGTCGGCGAGGAGCTGTGCACGGTGCGGCCCGGCAGCGCGCTCGCCGAGGTGCTGCGCGGGGTGCGTCCGGTCTTCACGGACGCGCCGGCCGCGCGGGCCGCGCTGCCCGAACTCCTCGGCGAGGACGGCGCGTCCACCGTGCCGGACGGGCAGCGGGCGATCCTCGCGCCGCTGCGCGGCCGGCGCCGGGTGATCGGCGCGGCCCTGTTCCTGCGCCGGCCGGAGCGGATCCCGTTCGAGGCCGACGACCTGCTGGTCGCGGCACAGCTCGCCACGCACAGCGCCCTCGGCATCGACAAGGCGGTGCTGTACGGGCGGGAGGCGTACATCGCGGACGAGCTGCAGCGCACGATGCTGCCGGAGAACCTGCCGCGCTGCACCGGCGTACGGCTGGCGTCGCGCTATCTGCCGGCCGCGGAGACCGCGCGGGTGGGCGGCGACTGGTACGACGCGATCCCGCTGCCGGGCAGCCGGGTGGCGCTGGTGGTCGGTGACGTGATGGGGCACTCCATGACGTCCGCGGCGATCATGGGCCAGCTGCGCACCACCGCGCAGACCCTGGCCGGGCTCGACCTGCCCCCGCAGGAGGTGCTGCACCACCTCGACGAGCAGGCGCAGCGGCTCGGCGTGGACCGCATGGCGACCTGCCTCTACGCGGTGTACGACCCGGTGTCGCACCGCATCACCATCGCCAACGCCGGTCATCCGCCGCCGATCCTGCTGGAGCTGGGCGGCCGGGCCGAGGTGCTGCGGGTGCCCGCGGGCGCCCCGATCGGTGTGGGCGGGGTGGACTTCGAGGCGGTGGAGCTGGACGCGCCCGCCGGGGCGACCCTGCTGCTGTACACCGACGGCCTGGTCGAGTCGCGGCTGCGGGACGTGTGGACCGGCATCGAGCAGCTGCGGGAGAAGCTCGCCGCGACCGCGCAGCTCACCGGGCCGGACCATCCGCCGCCGCTGGAGGCGCTCTGCGACGAGGTGCTGGACATGCTCGGTCCGGGCGACCGGGACGACGACATCGCGCTGCTCGCCGCCCGCTTCGACGGGATCGCGCCGAGCGATGTGGCGTACTGGTTCCTGGAGCCGGAGGACGCGGCCCCCGGCCGGGCCCGCCGCCTCGCCCGGCGGGCGCTGTCCCGCTGGGGCATGGAGGAGCTGAGCGACTCCGTGGAGCTGCTGGTCAGCGAGGTGGTGACCAACGCGGTGCGGTACGCGACGCGGCCGGTCACGCTGCGGCTGCTGCGCACGGACGTGCTGCGCTGCGAGGTGGGTGACGACGTGCCGCAGCTGCCGCGGCTGCGGCAGGCGCGGGCCACGGACGAGGGCGGGCGCGGGCTGTACCTGGTGAACCGGCTGGCCCGCCGCTGGGGCGCGACCCGGCTGAGCACGGGCAAGGTGGTGTGGTTCGAGCTGAACCACGGCTGAGCCGTCGTACGCGTGTGAGGGGCGCCCGGTGCGGTCACCGGGCGCCCCTCTCGCGCGCCGTCTACTGGTCCTCGCCGAACTGCGGGTCGTCCGGATCGTCCGGGTCGCCCGGGATGCCGAAGGTCGGCGAGCCGGAGGGCGTCTTCGTCGGCGGCTCACTCGACGGCGTCTGGGTCGGCGGCTCCGACGACGGCGGCGCGGACGAGGTCTCCGGCGGCGCCTCGGTGGTGGGCTCCTCGGTCGTCGGCTCCTGGCTCGGGGTCCCCGAGGGCGACTGGCTGGCCGACGGCGTCCGGGTCGGCCCCACCTCCGCGCCCTGCTTGGTGTCCAGGTCGAACCTGCTGACCCCGTCCATGACGCCGAAGGTGTACGCGGCCCAGATCTCGGCGGGGAAGCCGCCGCCGTTGACGCGGTGGTCGACGCCGCCCGCCTTGTACATCGGCACCTGGTTCTGGTTCTCGGCGTCCTCGCCGAACAGGCCGACCGAGGTGACCAGTTCCGGTGTGTAGCCGGTGAACCAGGCCGACTTGTTGTTGTCGGACGTACCCGTCTTGCCGGCGACCTGCTGGCCGCCGCGCAGCGGGTTCTCCCGCACGGACCGCCGGGCCGTACCGTCGTCGACCACGCCGGTGAGCACGGAGGTCACCGTGTCGGCGGCCGTACGGCTGATGACCCGCTCGCCGACCGGGTCGGGGAACTCGACGCTGCGGTCGTTGTGCTCGACCGACTTCACGACGGCCGGGGTGACCTTCTTGCCGTGGTTGGCGAGGGTGGCGTAGACGCCCGCCATCTCCAGCGGGCTGGCGCCCATACTGCCCAGGGTCTGCGCGGGCACGGCCTCCATGCCCTCGGTCTCCATGCCGAGCTCGCCCGCGACCTTCACGACCTCGGTCATGCCGACGTCGATGCCCATCTGGGCGAAGACCGAGTTGACGGACTTGTTCATCGCCTCCTGGACGGTGATGTCGCCGTAGTCGACGTCGTCCTCGTTGGGGGGCGCGAAGCCGACCTCGCGGTCGCCGTCCTTCACGGGGCGCTTGCTCGTACCGTCGTAGATCGTGTCGGCCGTGATCGGCACGCCGTCCTGGGTCTCGGCGTCCTGGTCCACGGCGGCGGCGAGGATCACCGGCTTGAAGGTGGAGGCCGGCTGGTAGTCGTCGCGGGTGGCGTTGTTGGTGAAGTGCTTGACGTAGTCCACACCGCCGTACATCGCCACGACCGCGCCCGTCCCGGGGTCCACGGAGACGGCACCGGCCTGGACGTCGGCGTCGACGTCGCGCTTCTCCGGGTCGAGCCTGCTGGTGAGCTTGGCCTTGACCGCCTTCTCCAGCGCGGCCTGCTTCTTCTTGTCGGCGTTGAGCGTGATGGTGTAGCCGCCGAGGTCCAGCAGGGCGTCGGCCTGCTTCACGTCCTCGGCGATGCCCTGCTCGACGAACTGGCGCTTGACCGCGTTGTTGGCCGCCTCCACCAGATAGCCGGTCTGACCCTCCATGCCGGGGGCGGCCTTGGGCTCCTTGGGCACGGGGAACTCCATGCCCCGGCGGTCCGCCGCGCTCAGCCACTCCTGCTCGACCATGTTGTCCAGGACGTAGTTCCAGCGCTCCTGGACGAGTTTCTTGCCGGTCTCGCCGGCGACCGCCCAGTCGTACTGGCTCGGCGCCTGGAGCAGCGCGGCGAGGTAGGCGCCCTGCTCGACGGTCAGGTCCTCGGCGTCGACGCGGTAGTAGGCCTGTGCGGCGGCCTGGATTCCGTAGGCGCCACGGCCGTAGTAGCTGGTGTTGATGTAGCCGGCGAGGATGTAGTCCTTGGACTTCTCCCGGTCCAGCTTCAGGGAGATGACCAGTTCCTTCATCTTGCGGGTGACGGTCTGTTCCTGCGTCAGGTAGTAGTTCTTGACGTACTGCTGGGTGATCGTCGAACCGCCCTGCGCGCCCTTGCCGGAGAGGGTGTTGAACAGACCGCGCGCGGTGCCCTTGATGTCGACGCCGGAGTCCTTGTAGAAGGTCTTGTTCTCGGCGGCGACGAAGGTGCGCTGGACGTCCTTGGGGACCCTGGCCAGGTCGACGATCTCGCGGTTGAAGCCGCTGCGGGCCATGATCGAGCCGTCGCGGTACTTGTAGACGTTGCCCTGCGACTCCGCCTCGGCGTTCCCCTCCGGGATGTCGATCACCATGTACAGCACGATGAAGGCGCCCATGCCGAGCAGGCAGAGGCCGAAGAACGTGCCGAGGATCTTCTTCCAGGTGAAGAGCCGGCGTATGCCGCTGCGGCCGGTCGCGCCCGACGAGCTGCGGCCCCCGGGTGCCGCACGGCGTCCGCCGCGCTGTCGTGCGCGTCTTTCTTCCGCTCGTCCCATACGCCCGTTCCGCTCCGCTTCGTTCATGTGTGCTCGGTTGCCACACAGGTTCGCCGCTCAGGTCAGCTCAGAAAGCTAACACCGGGAGCTATGACAAAGGGCGGCTGATGCGGTCGTTACGGACGTGACAATCAGCACCCGCCCCACAGGAATCGACGTGCGGGAGGTGTGTGAGGTTGCCATGACAGGGTAAAGTGATATCACTTGGATAGGCAGGCGCTAGCGGTACGGATGCCGCGCGGAGCGCCCGGAGAAACGGGGGAACCACCCATGTCCACACACGACCCGCAGGTCACGGCCGATGTCCCGGAGATGCCGGCCCCGCGCGTGCGGGAGGTTCCGGCGCACAGCATCGGCGGCGGGCTGGCGCTGATACTCGGACTGATCGGGCTGCTCATCGGCACGGCGCTGATCATCGTCGCGACAGCGGTCGACTCGACCGGCGGCAAGGCCGCCCTGATCACCGGCGGCATCCTGATCGCGCTCGCCGCGTTCGTCGCGATGTGCGGGCTGAACATGGTGGCGCCGGGCGAGGCCCGGGTGGTCCAGCTCTTCGGCCGCTACCGGGGCACGATCCGGCAGGACGGCCTGCGCTGGGTGAACCCCTTCACCTCCCGCACCAAGATCTCCACCCGCGTGCGCAACCACGAGACCGCCGTGCTGAAGGTGAACGACGCCTACGGCAACCCCATCGAGCTGGCCGCGGTCGTGGTGTGGCGGGTGGAGGACACCGCGCAGGCCACCTTCGAGGTGGACGACTACATCGAGTTCGTCTCCACGCAGACCGAGGCGGCCGTGCGGCACATCGCCATCGAGTACCCCTACGACGCCCATGACGAGGACGGCCTGTCCCTGCGCGGCGACGCCGAGGAGATCACCGAGAAGCTCGCCGTCGAACTGCGGGCGCGGGTGGACGCGGCCGGGGTGCAGATCATCGAGTCCCGCTTCACCCACCTCGCCTACGCACCCGAGATCGCCTCGGCGATGCTCCAGCGGCAGCAGGCCGGCGCGGTCGTGGCGGCGCGGCAGCAGATCGTGGAGGGCGCCGTGGGCATGGTCGAGTCGGCACTGGCCCGGATCCAGGAGCAGGACATCGTGGAGCTCGACCCGGAGCGGAAGGCGGCGATGGTGTCCAACCTGATGGTCGTGCTGTGCGGTGACCGCTCGGCGCAGCCGGTCCTCAACACCGGGACGCTCTACCAGTGACCGCCTCGTCCGGGAGCCCGGCTCCCCAGGGTCGGCCGCAGCGCAAGCAGGTGCTGCTGCGGCTCGACCCGGCGGTGTACGAGGCGCTGGCGCGCTGGGCGAACGACGAGCTGCGCTCCGCCAACGCGCAGATCGAGTTCCTGTTGCGACGCGCCCTCGCGGAGGCCGGGCGGTTGCCCGGCGAGGCGGGACCCCTGCCGCGCCGCGGCCGTCCGCCCGGGGGTTCCACCTCCGGGCACCCGCCTGCCTGAACGGCCTCCCGCCTCGGTAGCGGAACCGTGACATTCGGCCCCCACCTGGGGGTCCGTACCCCCCCGCCACCCTCTCCACACTCCGTGTATACATACCGCGTATACACGGTGTGTAGAGTGCTCCGCATGTCCATCGGTCACACCCTCCTGGGGCTCCTGGAGTCCGGTCCGCGGCACGGTTACGACCTGAAGCGGGCCTTCGACGAGAAGTTCGGTCACGACCGGCCGCTGCACTACGGCCAGGTCTACTCGACGATGTCCCGGCTGCTGAAGAACGGGCTCGTCGAAGTCGACGGCATCGAGGCCGGCGGCGGCCCCGAGCGGAAGCGGTACGCGATCACCGAGGCCGGCATCACCGATGTCGAGCGCTGGCTCGCCACTCCGGAGAAGCCGGAGCCGTACCTCCAGTCGACCCTCTACACCAAGGTCGTCCTGGCACTGCTCACCAGCCGCGACGCCGCCGACATCCTCGACACACAGCGCTCGGAGCATCTGCGCGGCATGCGGATCCTCACCGACCGCAAGCGCAAGGGCGACCTCGCCGACCAGCTCATCTGCGACCACGCCCTGTTCCACCTCGAGGCCGATCTGCGCTGGCTGGAGCTGACCGCGGCGCGTCTCGACAAGCTCCGTGAGGCGGTGGCCCGATGACCACGACCGTTCCCCCCGGTTCCCTGCTCGCCGCGCGGGACCTGCGCAAGGTGTACGGCCCGACCACGGCGCTCGACGGCGCCGGCTTCTCCATCCACCCCGGCGAGGTCGTCGCCGTGATGGGCCCCTCCGGCTCGGGCAAGTCGACGCTGCTGCACTGCCTCGCCGGGATCGTCACCCCCGACTCCGGGTCAATCACCTACGACGGGCGTGAGCTGACCGCCATGAGCGACGGCGAGCGCAGCGCGCTGCGGCGCTCGGAGTTCGGCTTCGTCTTCCAGTTCGGGCAGCTCGTGCCGGAGCTCACCTGCGTGGAGAACGTCGCCCTGCCGCTGCGGCTGAACGGCACCTCCCGCAAGGAGGCCGAGCGGGCCGCGCTGACCTGGATGGAGCGCCTCGAGGTCGACGACGTCCGCAGGAAGCGGCCCGGCGAGGTCTCCGGCGGCCAGGGGCAGCGGGTCGCCGTGGCCCGGGCGCTGGTCACCGACCCGCGGCTGCTGTTCGCCGACGAGCCGACCGGCGCGCTGGACTCCCTCAACGGCGAGCGGGTGATGGAACTGCTCACCGAGGCCGCCCGGTCCGCCAACGCCGCCGTCGTCCTCGTCACCCACGAGGCGCGGGTGGCCGCGTACTCCGACCGCGAGATCGTCGTGCGCGACGGCAGGTCACGGGACATGGAGCGCGCCGTATGAGCGCGTCACGCCAGTGGGCGCGGGACCTCGGCATGGGCCTGCGGTTCGCCTTCGCCGGCGGACGGGAGGGCTGGATCCGGGCGCTGCTCACCGCCGTCGGTGTCGGACTGGGCGTGGCGCTGCTGCTGCTCACCACCGCCCTGCCCGGTGCGCTGGCGGAGCGGGACCGGCGGGAGGAGGCGCGGCTCAACTACACCTTCGGTGAGGAGATCGAGCGCGCCGACGACACCCTGGTGACCGCGGACACCGACACGGAGTTCGACGGCCGGGGCATCCGCGGCCGGCTGCTGGAGCCGGAGGGCGACAAGGCCCCGCTCCCGCCCGGCCTGCGCGAGTTCCCCGCGACGGGCACCATGATGGTCTCCCCCGCGCTGCGGGAACTCCTCGACTCCGACGGCGGCGAGCTGCTGCGGGAGCGGCTGCCGTACGAGATTGTGGGGACGATCGGCGAGCAGGGACTGATCGGCTCCCAGGAACTCGCCTACTACGCGGGCGCCGAGGGCCTCGCGGACCGGACCGGCGACGGGCCGGTGGGCCGTATCGACTCCTTCGGGAACCCCGACCCGACGCAGGAGGAGATGGACCCGGTCCTCATGCTGCTGGTCCTGGTCGTCTTCGTGGTGCTGCTGATGCCGGTCGGCGTCTTCATCGCCGCGGCCGTACGGTTCGGCGGCGAGCGGCGCGACCGCAGGCTGGCCGCGCTGCGGCTGGTCGGTTCCGACGGCGGTATGACCCGGCGGATCGCCGCGGGCGAGGCGCTCGGCGGGGCGCTGCTGGGGCTGGTGTTCGGCACCGGGTTCTTCCTGGCGGGGCGGGAGTTCGCCGCCTCCGTAGAGGTGTTCCGGGTCAGCGTCTTCCCGAGCTATCTGAACCCCTCGCCGCTGCTGGCCCTGCTGGTCGCGGTCGCGGTCCCCGGGGCCGCGGTGCTGGTGACCCTGCTGGCGCTGCGCGGGGTGGTCATCGAACCGCTGGGCGTGGTCCGCACGGCGCGGCCGGCCCGCCGACGGCTGTGGTGGCGGCTGCTGTTCCCGCTGGCCGGCATCATCATGCTCTTCCCGATGCTCGGTCAGGGCCGGGAGAACGGCGAGTTCAACGGCTACCTGGTCACCGGCGGTGTCATCTGCCTGCTGGTCGGCGTCACCGCGCTGCTGCCGTGGATCGTGGAAACGGTCGTCGCCCGGCTCGGCTCGGGCAGCGTCTCCTGGCAACTGGCGGTGCGCCGCCTTCAGTTGACCAGCGGCGCGGCGGCCCGCATGGTCAACGGCATCGCCGTGGCCGTGGCCGGCGCGATCGCGCTGCAGATGCTGTTCGCCGGAGTGGAGAGCGACTACACCGAGGAGACCGGCTTCGACGTGTCGCTGGCGCAGATGCAGATTCACCTGCCCAAGGGCACGGACATCGACGCCGCCACGGCGAAGCTCGAGGCGGCCAAGGGCGTCCAGGCGGTCTACCCGCTGTCCGAGGGGTACTTCCTCGACGGGCCCGAGGAACAGGAGGAGCCGCGCGGCGCCCAGCTGACCATCGGTGACTGCGCGACCCTGCGCAAGGTGGCGGAACTGCCCTCGTGCGCGGACGGCGACGTGTTCGCGGTCCGGGGCGGCGAGTACGACACGGACACGCCCTCGCTGAGCAGGCCCGGCCAGAAGCTGTACCAGCCGTGGTACGACGAGGAAGGCTCGGAGGACATCACGTGGACCGTCCCCGAGGAGCTGAAGGAGGCCGACTCCATCAAGGACCCGACCGGGAACGAGCGGGGCGGCTTCCTGCTGACCCGGGGCGCGATGCCCGCGGGCCTGGCGAAGGCGGTCGAGGGGGAGCTGTATCTGTCGGTCGACGACTCGGTGCCCCTCGCCCGTGAGCACGTGCGCAACGCGGCGGCCGCGGTCGACCCGCTGGCGTATCCGATGACCTGGTCCGCGACCGAACGCTCCGAGCGCTACGACACCATCCGCACGGGCCTGTTCGTCGGCGCCGCCGCCGTGCTGGCGCTCATCGGGGCGAGTCTGCTGGTCTCCCAGCTGGAGCAGCTGCGCGAACGCCGCAAGCTGCTGTCCGCCCTGGTCGCCTTCGGCACCCGGCGGCGCACGCTCAGCCTGTCGGTGCTGTGGCAGACGGCGATCCCGATCGGCCTGGGACTGCTGGTGGCCTCGGCGGTCGGCATCACCCTGGGCGCGGTGCTGCTGCGGATGACCTCGACACCGGTCGGTGTGGACTGGCCGAGCGTCCTGCGGATGACCGGCATCGGCGCGGGCGTCGTCCTCGTGGTGACCCTGCTGAGCCTGCCCCCGCTGCTGCGCATGATGCGCCCGGACGGGCTGCGCACGGAGTAGGGACGCGGGCGGAGCAGGGGCGCGGGCGGTGGGTGCGGCCGGTGCGCTCAGCCTCCCACCGTCCGCACCGGCAGGTCCCGCAGGACCTCGCGCAGGGCCGTCGCCAGCTGCTCGTACTCCGCCGCCCTCGCCGCGCCCGTGCGCATGGCGAGGGCGATGCGGCGGGTGGGGGCCGGGTCGGTGAAGCAGCCGGTGAGCAGGCGGCCGGAGCGGGTGGTCTCCACGTCGACGGCGGTGCGCGGCAGCAGCGTCACCCCGAGGCCGCCCGCGACCAGCTGCACCAGCGTGGACAGTCCGGCCGCCGTGGTGGTGGCCGCGCCCCCCGCCCGGCCGGCCTCGCGGCAGATCTCCAGGGCCTGGTCGCGCAGGCAGTGCCCCTCGTCGAGCAGCAGCAGGTTCAGCTCGCGCAGCACCTCACGGGGGATGCCCCGCCGCCCGCCCAGCCAGTGGCCGGCCGGGGTGACGAGCACGAAGTCCTCGTCGAACAGCGGAAGTTCGATGACTCCGGGAACGCCGAGCGGGACGGCGAGCAGCAGCAGGTCCAGCCGGCCGCGGGCCAGCCCGTCCAGCAGGTGGGCGGTCTGCTCCTCGTGGACCTGCAGGTCGAGTCGCGGATAGCGGTCGTGGACCAGCCGCAGCACGGTGGGCAGTACATACGGCGCCACGGTGGGGATCACCCCGAGGCGCAGCGCCCCGGTGAAGGGCGCCCGCAGCGCGTCCGCCTCCTCCATCAGCGCCCCGACCTCCGCCAGTACGGCCTTGGCGCGGACGGCGAGCCGCTCACCGGCCGGGGAGAGCAGCACCTTGCGCGTCGTACGCTCCACGAGCGTGACGCCGAGCGTCTTCTCCAGTGCGGACAGCGCGCCCGACAGCGCCGGCTGGCTCGTCCCGGTCGCCGCCGCGGCGTCCCGGAAGTGCAGGTGCTCGGCCACCGCGGCGAACGCCCGGAGTTGGGCAAGGCTCGGCTGCCGACGCCCGTTACCCACGGTCACTGATTGCTTCCTCCGATCAACACGACCGAGTGTAGCTATTTCAGGAATCAATCCCGCCTGTGCCAACATCAACAAGGTCCAACCCATGGGAAATACCCGCGATCCGGGCATTTCCTCGCTGCAAGGAGGGCCTGTGCTCACTGTCGGTGACAAGTTCCCCGAGTTCGAACTGACCGCCTGTGTCTCGCTGGAGAAGGGCAAGGAGTTCGAGACGATCAACCACAAGACCTATGAGGGCAAGTGGAAGATCGTGTTCGCGTGGCCCAAGGACTTCACCTTCGTGTGCCCGACCGAGATCGCCGCGTTCGGCAAGCTGAACGAGGAGTTCGCCGACCGGGACGCCCAGGTCCTCGGCTTCTCCGGTGACTCGGAGTTCGTCCACCACGCCTGGCGCAAGGACCACGACGACCTGCGCGACCTGCCGTTCCCGATGATGGCGGACTCCAAGCACGAACTGATGCGCGACCTCGGCATCGAGGGCGAGGACGGCTTCGCCAAGCGCGCGGTGTTCATCGTGGACCAGAACAACGAGATCCAGTTCGCCATGGTGACCGCCGGGTCCGTCGGCCGGAACCCGAAGGAGGTCCTGCGGGTGCTGGACGCCCTGCAGACCGACGAGCTCTGCCCGTGCAACTGGTCCAAGGGCGACGAGACCCTGGACCCGGTCGCGCTGCTGGCCGGGGAGTGACCTGACATGTCCCTCGACTCCCTGAAGTCCCGTATACCGGACTACGCCAAGGACCTGAAGCTCAACCTGGGCTCGGTCATCGGCAACTCCGACCTGCCGGCCCAGCAGTTGTGGGGCACGGTGCTGTCGACGGCGATCGCCTCGCGCTCGCCGATCGTGCTGCGCGAGCTGGAGCCGGAGGCGAAGGCGAAGCTGTCGCCGGAGGCGTACACGGCCGCGAAGGCCGCTGCCGCGGTGATGGCGATGAACAACGTCTTCTACCGCACGCGTCATCTGCTGTCGGACCACGAGTACGGGAACCTGCGGGCCGGGCTGCGGATGAACGTCATCGGCAACCCGGGGGTCGACAAGGTCGACTTCGAGTTCTGGTCCTTCGCGGTCTCCTCGATCAACGGCTGCGGCATGTGCCTCGACTCGCACGAGCAGGTGCTGCGCAAGGCGGGGGTGGAGCGTGAGGTCATCCAGGAGGCGTTCAAGATCGCCGCGGTGATCCAGGCGGTCGCCGCCACCCTCGACGCGGAGGCAGCGCTCACGGCGTAGCTCCGCGCACGCCGCGCACTCCGCGGGCAGTCGTGCCCCTGGGCGGCACGGGGGGGTGTCACGCACCCCGTTGACGCCGGGCTGCGTGACACCCCCCCGGCCCGCACCGACACCGCTCCCGGCGCCTGCCAGGTGCCGCTGCGCCCACCCGTGCCGCCCCAGCGGCACGACTGCCCGCAGCTGCGGCGGGGGGCGGCTGCTCGCCGATGCGGGGCGGGTGGCCGCGGGGGCGGCAGGCCCGGGCTGCGGGGCGGGGGGCGCTATGGGCCGTCGGGGGGTTCCTCGTGGTTTTCCCGCGCCGGTGCCGCCGCCGGTGCCGGCGCGTCCGGTTCGGACATCGCCGTCGCGCCGCGCGGCCGCGGGGAGCGGATCACCGCCGCCTCGTGGCTGAACGCCCGCAGGTAGCCGACCACCGTGTTGGTCACCGCGACCAGCGGCACCGCCACCACCGCACCCCCGATGCCCGCGATCATGCCGCCGGAGGCGACCGCGAGGACCACCGCGAGCGGATGGACCCGCACCGCCCGGCCCAGGATGAACGGCTGGAGGATGTGCCCCTCGATCTGCTGCACCGCCAGCACCACCACGAGCACCATCACACCCGTGAACACGCCCTGGGTGACGAGCCCGACGACCACCGCCAGCGCGCCCGACACCACCGCGCCCACCAGCGGGATGAACGAGAACAGGAAGATGAAGACGGCGAGCGGCACCGCCATCGGCACGTCGAGGAAGTAGATGCCGAGGCCGATGAAGATCGCGTCGATCAGAGCCACTATCACCGTGCCGCGCACGTACGCCGTCAGCGTCCGCCAGGCCACCGGTCCGGCACCGGCGACACCCGGACGGGCCGCGGCGGGGACCAGCTTGAGCGACCACTCCCAGATCCGCTTGCCGTCGTAGAGCAGGAACAGCGTCGAGAAGACGGCCAGCAGTATGCCGGTGAGCGCCTCGACGACGACCGTCACGCCCTCCAGGCCCGCCGAGGTGATCTGCTCGGTGTTGGCGCCGACCGCCTCCCGCAGGTTCCTGGCGATCTCGTTGATCTGCTTGTCGGTGACGTGGAAGGGGCTGTTGAGCAGCCACTTGCGCAGCCCGTCGATGCCGCCCTGGATCTGGTTGGAGAGGTGGTCGATGTTCTCCATGACCTGCCAGGTCACGAACCACCCGATGAGACCGATGACGACGAACCCGAACAGCGCGGTCAGCGCGGTGGCCGGTCCGCGCGGCACGCCGACCCGCCGCAGCCGCGCCACGGTGGGCTGGAGCAGCGCGGTGATCAGCAGCGAGGCCACGAACGCCAGGACCACCAGCTGTACGGCGCTGATGACCCGCATGAGCACCCAGACGGTGCCGGCCAGCACCAGCAGCCGCCAGCCGGCCTCGGCGGCCACCCGTACTCCCCACGGCACGGCCTGCGCCGGGTCGGGCCGGGCCGGAGCGGCGACCGGGGCGACGGCCGGGGCGGCGGCGTACTCGGCGGGCGGCGGCACCTGATCGGGGCCCGGGCCGCTCGCCTCCGCGGCGGGCTCGTCGTCGGCCCGGTGGTCCCGCGCGACTTCGGCGCGGCGTTCCTCCAGCCGCCTGCTGACCTCGGTCAGTCCGGCTCCGACCCGGCCGAGCCACCCTGGCACTCGCGACATGATCCGTCCTCTTCCCCCGTTTCTCCCCACCACTCCCCCTGGAGTCGTCGGTCAGACGGTACAGGGCGACAGCCCCGCACCGTAGGACGGCGCGGGGCTGTGGCGGGGTTGAGCGGGGCGGGGGCGGAGGCTCCCGGTACTGCTAGTACCAGTGGTTGGCCTGCCAGAAGTTCCAGGCGCCGCACGGGCTGCCGTAGCGGTCGTCCATGTAGCCCAGTCCCCACTTGATCTGGGTGGCGGGGTTCGTCATCCAGTCGGCGCCGGCGGAGGCCATCTTGGAACCCGGGAGCGCCTGGACCAGGCCGTAGGCGTCGGAGGTGGGGTTGTCGGCCCGGTAGTTCCAGCTCGACTCGCGCTGCACGATGTTGCTGAAGCACTGGAACTGGTCCGCGGGCACGATCTGCCGGGCCATCGCCTGCACTTCGGCGATGGTGTACGACGACTGGAGCGGGAAGCTGGAGGCGTCACGCGTGGAACGGCTGGCGGCGGCCTTGGCCTCCGCGCGCTCCTTGGCGTCCTGCTTGGCCTTCTCGGCCTTCTCGGCCGCTTCCTTCTTCGCGACCGCGGTCTCGGCGGCGGCCTTGCGGGCAGCCTCCTCCGCGTCCTTCTTCGCGCTGGCGTCCGCGGCGATGGCCATGGTTTCGGCCTGCTGCGTCAGGGACGCGGTCTGCACCTGGGCCTGCTGGCCCGCGGGGATGTCCGCGAGCAGCGTGGTGCCGGCTGCCGTCGCCTCCACGTCGTTGTTCTGCGCGGTGCTGCCCGAGGCAACACCGACGACGCTTCCGACAGCGGTGACCGCCGTGGCCGAGGCCACTGCGAATCCCCGGACCGAGATCCGGCTCACACGGTTTCCTTCCAGCATCGACCGCTTCGGTGACCCTCGCGGACGCAATCGTGCCCCTGGCACTGGCCTCCCCAACTAGGGTCACGGGAGGCACGGGCCCGGTGGGCAACTCCTGCGGGAGGAGCGCCGCGTGGTGCTCGGGCGGCATACGACGGCGCTATGGAGTTGGAACGGTGTCCTGCTGCGGTGCCGCACCGCTGGGGGTGCCGCTGTGTCGTATGCGGGGCCTGACAGGAGTGAGACTCTGCCGTAACCGGACGGCGCAAGGCAATTCTCCGTTGCGTGTGAAAGCTCACACCTCGTTTGACTCCCGGGATTCCCGGAAACGCCCACACGCGCCGACGCCGCCCGGCTAGGCTCTTGGCCTTTCCGGACGGCGCCAACTACTGGGTAACCGACCCTTGTTGCGCGAGGAGGGTCAGATCGGACCGTCTTCGAGCATTTCGGTCACAAGGGCGGCGATCTGGGACCTCTCGGACCGGGTCAGCGTGACGTGCGCGAACAGCGGATGCCCCTTCAGCTTCTCGACGACGGCGACCACACCGTCGTACCGCCCGACCCGCAGATTGTCCCGCTGGGCGACATCATGGGTCAGAACGACCCGTGAATTGGCCCCGATCCGGGACAGAACGGTCAGCAGCACGTTCCGTTCCAGCGACTGCGCCTCGTCCACGATCACGAACGCGTCGTGCAGCGAGCGGCCCCGGATGTGGGTGAGCGGCAGGACCTCCAGCATGCCGCGCGCGGTGACCTCCTCGATGACCTCCCGGCTGGTGACGGCCGACAGGGTGTCGAAGACCGCCTGCGCCCAGGGGCTCATCTTCTCCGCCTCGGTACCGGGCAGATAGCCGAGCTCCTGCCCGCCCACCGCGTACAGCGGGCGGAAGACCATCACCTTCTGGTGCTGCCGGCGCTCCAGGACCGCCTCGAGGCCCGCGCACAGCGCCAGCGCCGACTTGCCGGTGCCGGCCCGGCCGCCCATGGACACGATCCCGACGTCCGGGTCGAGCAGCAGGTCGAGCGCGATGCGCTGCTCGGCGCTGCGGCCCTTGATGCCGAACACGTCCCGGTCGCCGCGCACCAGCCGGACGTTGCCGTCGGCGGTGACGCGTCCCAGCGCCCTGCCGCGCTCGGACTGGATGGTCAGGCCGGTGTGCACGGGAAGGGAGGACGCCTCGGGCACGTACACGCGCCCTTCCTCGAAGAGGATGTCCACCTGCTCGCCGGGCAGGGTCAGTTCGGACATTCCGGTCCAGCCGGAGGAGTCCGTGATGGCGAGTTCCGCGCGGTACTCCTCGGCGAGGAGTCCGACGGAGGACGCCTTGATCCTGAGCGGGAGGTCCTTCGACACCACGGTGACGTCGAACCCCTCGGCCTGCAGGTTGCGGGCGACCGCGAGGATGCGGGAGTCGTTGTCCCCCAGGCGGTAGCCGCTGGGCAGCACACTGGGGTCCGAGTGGTTGAGCTCGACCCGCACCGTCCCGCCGAGGTCCCCGGTCGGGATGGGGGCGTCGAGACGGCCGTACCGGACCCGGTAGTCGTCCAGCAGGCGGAGTGCCTGCCGGGCGAAGTAGCCGAGTTCGGGGTGGTTCCGCTTGGCCTCCAGTTCCGTCACCACGACGACGGGGAGCACGACCTCGTGCTCGTCGAAGCGGCTCGGAGCGTTGGGATCGGCCAGCAGGACGCTGGTGTCGAGAACATAGGTGCGCCGGTCGGGCTTGTGGCGCTTTGCGCTGGTCACCACGGAAGGACGTACCCCCTCGGATGAGGTCGGGGAGCGACGGAGCGGAGCTGGGCCGGTCGACGGCCCCCATGCGCATCCCCGTGCGCAGCGGGCCGGGAACCGGCCCTCCGCTGCTTCGTCCGTGCCGTGACCGCACGGTCGGGCTGCTGCAAAAGGGCCTCCCGGGCGGACGGCTCCCGTGCCGCCCGCTGAGATCCGACCCCCGTGGTTCGGGCGTCGGCCTGCCTGGCTTATTCCCTCATCCGAGCGCGACCATGCCACGGCATATGACGGCGGGCCGGTGAACAGTGCGTGACCGGCGGTTCCGGGGGGGCGGTGCGGAGAGCGGTTCAGCCGCCGTAGCGCCGGTGGCGGGCGGCGTAGTCGCGCAGTGCCCGCAGGAAGTCGACCTTGCGGAAGGCCGGCCAGAAGACCTCGCAGAAGTAGTACTCGGAATGCGCGGTCTGCCAGAGCATGAACCCGGACAGCCGCTGCTCGCCGCTGGTGCGGATGACGAGGTCCGGGTCGGGCTGGGCGCGGGTGTAGAGGTGACGTCCGATCATGTCGACGTCGACGGCCTCGGCGAGCTCCTCCATCGAGGTGCCCTTCTCGTGGGCGTCGACGAGCATGGACCGTACGGCGTCGGCGATCTCCTGGCGCCCGCCGTACCCGATGGCGACGTTGACCACTATTCCGGTGACCTGCGCCGTGGCCGCCTCGGCCTCCTTGAGGGTGGTCTGCATGCCGGAGGGGAGCAGATCGGGCGTGCCGACGTGGTGGACCCGCCAGCGTCCGTCGGCGGCGAGGCGGCGCACCACGTCCTCGATGATGCCGAGCAGCGGGACGAGTTCTTCCTCGGGCCGGTCGAAGTTGTCGGTCGACAGCAGCCAGAGGGTGACGACCTTGACGTCCGTCTCGCTGCACCAGCCGAGGAACTCCTCGATCTTGTCGGCGCCGGCCCGGTGGCCGTGGACGGTGCTGGAACCCGCGGCCTTCGCCCACCGGCGGTTGCCGTCCATGATGACGCCGATGTGTTCCGGCACCTGAGCGGTGTCCAGGTGGCCTTCCACCCGGCGTGCGTACAGCCCGACCAGCAGGCCGCGCAGCTTGTCGCGCAGGTTCACGTGATCGTCAGCCCCTCCGTACGGATCGGACAGGCACGGCGCCCCGCCGCCTCGTGCGGCAAGCGGCCCGGTCTCGGCCGCGGGCGGTCCCTGTCCTCATGGCGGTCCCCGAGGGCGAAGCGTACCCCTGCCGGGGCGGGGGTCCCCAAAGCCCGGGGTGGTGCGTTTGCCCGCCCCTACGGCGCGTGGGGCGGCATGCCGTTCATGTGCCGCCGCCGGAACCACTGCCCGGACGTCCCCTGGCTGAGCAGGGCGATGACCGCGACGGCGGAGCCGAGCGGCACGATGCCCAGGGCGATGCCCTGGGCGGTCGCACTGAGCGCGAACAGGATCTGCACCGAGGCCAGCACGATGGAGGCGACGCGCACGCCGTTGCCGGCCTTGCGGTACTGGAGCGCCAGGACGCACAGCACCAGAGTCATCAGATACGTACTGAAGAACCGCCCCGCCTCCTCGGGGCCGGCGGTGGCGGCGACCGCGACGGTGAGCAGCACGCCGAACCCGAACGTCGCGAAGATCACGATCTGCGCGGCGCGCACGGGGCCGGGCATGCCCAGGGGCTGGGACGGGTCGTAGGGGTACGGCGGAACGCCGGCCGCCCATCCGTGCGGCTGGACGCCGGGATGGGGGTGGGCGCCGGGATGCGGCTGGACGCCGGGATGGGGGTGGGCGCCGGGCTGCGGGGGCTGCCCGTACGGGCCCTGCTGTCCGTGGGCGGCGTACGGGCCCTGGTGTCCGTAGGCGCCGTACGGGCTCTGCTGGGCGTACGGGCCCTGCTGGCCCTGTCCGCCGCACGCGGCGGGTGGGCCGTAGGCGCCCGGCGGTCCGGGCTGTCCGGGGGGCTGCTGCTGGGGTGCCGGCTGCTCGTTCGACATGCCTGGACTCTAGCCAGGAGGCGTCCGGGGAGGGCGCGGTCGGTGCGCCAAGAAAAAACGGGCCGGTCCGTGGGGGGGGAGACGGACCGGCCCGAGGGGGGGTTTCCACCATAACCCTTCGTGAGGGATGCTGCGCGCATTGGCGGGCCACAACTACTCTCCGAAACCGTCCGGCGACGCCCCGAGGGCCCGGAAAGGGGCCGTTCGCGGGTCCCGCATGGCCGGAACCGGGCCATGTCCTGGGGAAATCCGAGGGTTGAGGGGACCGTGTGCAGGTGGTGACAACGACACGCCGCCGCAGAGACCACCCTTCCGGTCATCCCTCTGACGGGTGACCCCGGCGGCAACGCCCGCTTGACCCGGGGCGGCGTCCGGGGCTCCTGTGGTCCGGGCACCGCGCAGCCCCCTCCACTGCGCGGTACCACCCCGCGCAGCTTTGCTTACGCGAATTACCTTGGTCCGAACTTACGTGAGAGGGCGTCCCGAAGGCCAGCCGCGGCCGATAACGATGCGGACACCGGCACGGCAGGCGCCGGCCGGCCGGCGGGTCACGGCACCAGGGGCCGGACCTCCTCCGCCACGAACCGGACGAAGCCCTCGGGGTCGGGTTCGTCGGCGGTCGGCTGGAGGATCACCGAGTCGGCCCCGGCCTCGGCCAGCCGCCGGACCGCCTCGGCCACGGCCTTCGCGTCCCCGGCCGCCCCGAGGCCCGCTTCCGCCTCGGCCCCTTCCGCGGCCAGCTCGGCCCGCAGTCGCTCGTGTGCGCCGCTTCCGGTGGCGGCGAGCAGGTAGGCGACCACCGTGTGGGAGGTGCCGGTCCGGCCGGCCGCGGCCCGCCCCTCCTCGATCAGCCGGCGCGCCCGCCGCACTCCGTCGGGCGAGGTGGAGGCGGTCAGGATGGTCCCGTCGGCGGCCTCTCCGGTGAGCCGCACGGTACGGGGGCCGGTGGCGCCGGCGAGCACCGCGGCCGGGCCGTGCGGCGGCCAGTCGAGGGCGACACCGTCGAGCCGGACGTACCGCCCCTCGGTCGTCACCCGCTCCCCGCCCAACAGGGCCCGCAGCGCGACCAGGTACTCCCGCAGCAGCGTCACCGGTGACTCGGCCCGCGCCCCGACCTGCCCCATCCAGTCCTGCACCCCGTGTCCGACGCCGAGGATCGCGCGCCCGGGGAACATCCGGTGCAGGCTCGCGACCTCCATCGCGGTGACGGCCACGTTCCGCAGTGGCACGGGGAGCAGCCCGATCCCGACCCGTACGCGCTCGGTCCAGGCGAGCGCGGCGGCCCCGGTCGAGATACCGCCCTCCAGGAAGCAGTCCTCCCACAGCCAGAGCTCCTCGAGTCCGGCCTCGTCCGCGGTGCGCGCGACGGAACGGAGCCGTTCGGGGGCGAGTTGGGGTCGGAAGACCGCGCCGAGTGTCGTCATGGTCCCTTCCTCCCCCTCATACGGACGTGAGCGGCCGGTCGGTCACCAGTGCGGTGAGGATCAGGGGAGCGTCGCCGTCGGACTGGTTGAGGGAGACGGCGACCCAGCGGGGGGCGGGACCGGGCAGCGGCCCCCAGAGGGTCAGGTCGCCGTTGCAGTCCTTGGCGACGAGCGTGCGGAAGGGTTCCCCGTCCGGGCGCCGGAGCAGCGGTTCGCCCATGGTCAGCGTCCGGTGCGGCCCCCAGCGGGCGTCCAGTGCGGTGACCAGTGCGGCCAGGTTGGCCTCGGCCGCCGTCTCCGCGTCGTTCCATTCACGGCCGTACACCCCCGTGAGGGTCTCGCTCTCCCAGAGGGGGAACAGCAGGAACCCCTCGCCCCGGGTCGACACCCACTCCCCCGTGACCGGCTCGCCCTCGTTCGCGGTGGGGCCGGAGTCCGGGAGAGGGGCGGAGAGGGCGGACTCGATGCCGGACAGCGCCCGTTGCCGGTCGAAGGGCTCGCCCGCGCGGGCTGTCACAGGGCGGGCCTGTTCATCGGGCGGGGCAGCGGCTCCAGCGCGCCGGACTCCTTCAGCGCCCTGTACGCCGCGACGACGGCCGCGGTGTCCCCGGGGGAGGCGAGGGTCAGGAGCAGCCCCTCGGTGGGGAGTTCGGTGCGGTCGGCGGTCAGGCCGGCGGGGACGCGGGCGGCCCTGCCCGCGGACAGGTAGCCGATCCAGCCGACCGACGGTGTGCCGATCCTGAAGCCGGCCTCCTTCTTCAGGGCGGCGGTGACGGCCCGGTCGCCGACGTCCCCGTGGTCCGGGTCCCAGGCCTCCGCGACGGCGGTGAGGAGCGCCGCGTCGGGGAGGCCGGCCCCGTCGGGGGAGGTGATGGTGGCGATCAGCGACTGGAGCAGGGAGTCGGGTGTTCCGCCCGCCAGCCCGGCGACCTCGACCTTCCAGCCGGGCGCGGGATCGGCGGCGAGCAGCCGCAGCGAGGTGCCGTTCGCCGCCGCCCAGGGGTCCGCCTCACGGGCCGTGCGCAGCGCGCCGAACAGCGCGGCCCGGTCCGCCCGTACGGTCTCGGCGGGCCCGGACGCCGGGGCCGTACGCCACTGCCCCGCCCCGGGGCCGCCGCCCGCCGCCGCCTCCGGCAGCAGGGCGGCGAACCGCTCCAGCATCGTGCTCCACCGTGCGGCGAGTTCCTCCGCCGACTCCTGCCGGGGCCCCCAGAAGCCCCGCACCACGCGTCGCATGTCCCGTCTCCCGTCCCTCTTCTCTCGCCTCTCACCCACGCCCACTGCCGCGACCACCTTAGGGCGCGGGCCGTCCGGTGCCCCGTCAGTCGAACGCCTCGGGTTTCCTGTCGCCCGCGATCCGGTCGGGAGCGGTGTGGACGACCTCGATGTCCAGGCCGGCGTCCTCGAAGGCGTCCCGGGCCGCGTCGGCGACCTCCTGGTTGGAGAAGTGCCACTCGATGCCCTTGCCGTTCGCCGCGCTCACCTGCCGGCGCGCCTCGGTCAGCAGCCGTTCGGTGCCGGACGGGGTGAGGCTCGTACGGTCGGAGGTCAGGAAGCTGTCGTAGCCGTTCTTGGCCTCCAGGAAGGTCTGCCGGGAGGAGTCCCAGCCGTCGAACTCGACGTCCGGCACGTCGGGGTTCGGGTGCGGCACGACGTACTCGTAGCCGCGCTGGGTGCCGGTGACCTGTTCCTGGTAGCGCAGCCATGACTCGTTGCGCCAGCTGGGGCTGGGGTTGCGGTCGCGGCTCGCCCAGAAGCCGTCGCCGCCGTCCGCGTCGCCGTACTCGCGGCTGTTCAGGTCGTCGGCCCAGGCGGGCGGGTTGTAGTTGCGCGGGTCGTTCTGGTCGCCGTGCGCGGGTTCGGGGTACTGCTTCCTGTTCTCCAGTGCCTCCCGGGCGCGGTCCGGTTCCTCGGCGCGCTTGCGTTCCAGGTAGGCCTGGCGTTCGGCGGCGCGGGCCTCCTCCGCCTGTTCCCTGGCCTCCTCGTCACAGCCGCCCTCCGCCAGGATGACGTACGGGCCGTCCGCCACGGGGCCGGCGGCGAGCACGGTGGTGCCGGTGCCGGGTCCGCCGTCGAGGCCGGGGTGCGGGCTGTCGCCGTACGGGACCTCGCGGGTGGGTGCGGAGAGGGTGCAGCCGCTGCGGCGGGCGGTGTCCTCGGCCTCGTCGGCCGCTTCGTCGGCGCGGCGGGCGGCGTCCTCCAGCGCGTCGAGGTCGCCCGCCTCGGCCGCTCGCCGGGCGTCCTGGGCTGCCTCGGTGGCGTCGTCGACGACCCGGCTGAGCCGGCCGAGGGAGCCGATCTTCTCGGCGATCTTCACTTCGCCGTAGCCGGGGATGAAGAGGGAGCCGACGTTCCAGATGACGGTGGTGACGGCCCGGGTCTCGTTGCCGTTGTCCCACTGTTCCACGACGTCGTCGCCGACGAAGGAGTCGAACAGGACGGTTCCGCCGGTGCCGAGCGAGGCTCCGCCCCAGTCGAGGATCGCGCCGAGGTAGTCGCCGTCGTCCCACATCTCGCGGGCGTCGGCGGTGTCGTCCATCCAGGTGTCGCCGAGGGAACTGCCGTAGTCCATCAGGCCGTTCCAGGTGTCGACGGGGTTGGTCACCACGTCCCAGATGCCGGTGAGGTCACCCCAGACGCCGTCGACGAACAGGCCCGTGCCGACCTGGCCCAGCTGGTCCCCCGCGCAGCCGAAGAACGCACCGACACCGGAGAAGCACCCCTCGTCGCCCCCGCCCCCGTCCGCGTCCTCGTCGTCGGCGGTGGCGGTCGGGTCCTCGTAGGGCGGCTCGTCGATCTCGTCCGCGGCGGCCACGGGGTCCACGACGGAGGGGTCGCCGGGCGGGGTGGCGGCGGAGTCGCCGGAGCCGGGGTCACCGGAGTCCGCGTCTCCTGTCCCGCCGCCGGGGTCACCGGGGTCCGCGTCGCCCGCGTCGCCGCCTGGGTCGCCGGGGTCCGTGTCCCCGGCGCCGTCACCGCCCTGGTCACCGCCCTGGTCGCCGTCCTGGTCGCCGTCCTCCGCCGTGACCTGGCCGTCACCGTCACCGCCGCCGCCCGGCGCGGGGCAGGCCGCCCCGGTGACGCGGCACACCTGGGCCTGGACCTCGGTGAGGATCTGCCCGCCCAGGCCGGTGAGGACGAGGGCGGCGATGATCGCCGCGACGACGGCGATCAGACCGGCGTACTCCACCGCCGTCTGACCGTCCTCGTCCCGGCGCCAGCGGATCATCCGGGCGAGGGAGAAGGGGCGGCGTTCACGCCGGCGGGGTGCGGCGAGGCGGTACCAGTCGCGGCTGTCCGGGCGGGTGAGCAGGAAGAGGACGAGGAGGGGAAGGAGGAGTTGGGCGATCCCGCGGGCCGACCCGTCGGCCAGGTTGGATATCGAGCCGAGGACCAGCCACGCCTGTACGGCGATCAGTCCGAGCCAGACGGCGGCTCCGCCCTGCCAGGTGCGCCGGGCCAGCCACCAGCCGAGCACACCGGGAGCGGCGGCGTAACCCAACTGGGCGAGCAGTTCACCGTCGACCGCGTCGAGCGACGCGGCGGTGAGGAGCAGACCGACGCCACCGAGCACGGTGAACGCGAACAGCGCGTGCACGAGCAGCAGGGCCCGGGACAGCGGCCGGGGCATGCCCTGCCGCCCGCCCCCGCTCCCGCCCACCGGCGCCGGCCGGGCTCCGGCCCCTCCCCCGATCCAGGCCATGCCCGATCCTCCTCAAGTCCCCCGATTCGAGCCGTGTTTGGTTCACGGCACGGCCCGAGGATAGGGAGAGGCGCATGTCAGGGCATGGGCCCGTGGGCCCAAAGCGGCACCCAAACACCCGTCGGGCGGCCGAACGCCCGTCGCCGCGAACGGCGTTGTCGGTGAGGCGCACTAGGGTCCGTGAGCACGGTCGGCGCACACCGTGCCGCGTCGGCTGTCCCTGACCGTTGCGTTGCCGAGGACATGGAGCGACCCCCATGGGTTTCGACGTCACCTACGCGGACTTCTCCGCCACCCCGGACCGGCTGGCCAATGTCGAGGTCGAGCGGCAGCGGGCCCGGTCCGCCGGGTCGCAGCTGGAGCTGGACGCGGGCGGGAGTGTGCGGCTGCGGTTCGAGGTGGCGGACCCGGAGGACGTTCCGCAGGCGACGCTCACCGTCACCGCGCTGGTCTCCAAGCTCGGGGGATCGCTGGGGTACGCCCCGATGGACGTACTGCTGGAGGGCGAGCCGCTGGCCGAGGATCTCGTCGTGCCGGGCGGCGGTGACCTTCCGCAGGACAACGTTTTCGCCGTGCCCGGACACCTGCTCAAGCCGGGCACCAACATCCTGGAGATACGTTCCTCGGCCAAGGCCCGCAGCGCTCTCTGGCTGTACCGGGTCACCCTGGACCCCGTATGGGAGCGTGGCCGCTCGGAGCGGGCACGGACGGCCGACGCCGCCCGTGACTCGGTGTTCTCCTACCGTACGGAACGCCGCCTCGCCCACTCCCCCTCCGCCTCCTGGCAGGCGGCACCGCGACTGCTGTTCCACGTCGACCGGGGCGAGCGGTCCCTGCCGGGGCAGCTCGGCTGGCGTACGGCGGACGGAGCGGAGTCCGCCATCAGCTTCCAGTCGAACATGTCGGACTTCCACGGCTGTCACCGCGCGGCGGACGGTACGGCGTACGAGTACCGGGGCCGTCTCCTCGACCGCCGGCCGTTCACGGAGCAGGAGACGGAGAACCTCTCCGCGTCCACCCTGCACCGCTTCCGCACGGAGGAGGGCTGGGGCGGCGGGTGGCACACCTCCCACGAGCTGCGGCTGCTGGTGGACGACGGCGGCGTGGCGCCCGTCGAGCGGGTGAACTGGCGCGACCAGCGGGGCAATTCCGGAGTCGCGGTGCTGCACGCGGCCGTGACCGACGTCGTGGTGACCGGCGTGAAGGCGAGCGACGAGTACACCGCGCGGCGCGAGGTGGCCGCGAACCTCCTCGACGACCGCCGCACCAAATGGCTGGCCGGCGACGCCACCGCCCGGCTCGACTTCACCCTCGCCGGCCCCGCCGCCGTCGCCTCGTACTCCCTGATGGCGGCGAACGACTTCCCCGACCGCGACCCCCGCGACTGGACGCTGTACGGCTCCGACGACGGCCAGACCTGGAAGCCGCTGGACTCGCGCGCCGGTGAGACCTTCGCCGGGCGTCACGAGACGCGGGAGTTCTTTCTGCGCGCCGTCACTCCTGCCTACCGTCACTTCCGTCTCGACATCACCCGCAACTCCGGCGCGGACTCGACCCAGCTGGCCCGGGTCGCCTTCGCCGGGACTCCCACCGGGCAGGCGTTCACCGGCTACTACCAGCGCTACGACGAAGGCCCCATCGGCTATCGCGGCACCCCGGCCGGCCCCGCCTCCGCCGGCGCCGCTCCGATGGCTCCCCGTCTCGCCTCGGAGCTGGAGACCGCCGTGGCGAGCCTCGCCGGGACGGCACAGGCCCTCGCCGCCCTGGCCTCGCAACTGCGCACGTACTGATGCCAGGCGCCCGGTGGGAGATACCTTCAGCGGGACGTGATGCTCGGGCGGAGGGGGTCGGTCGGTGATGGGGCGCTGGCGGGACGGGCGGGGGGAGCTGACCGTGCGGGGGGACGGTGACGGGGGGCCCGCCGTGCGCGTTCCCCTGGAGATCGCCGCCTCCTACCGGGCCCGTACGAGAGGGCTGTTGGGACGGGACTCCCTCGACGGGGCCCTGCTGCTCTCCCCCGCCAACAGCGTCCACACCTTCCGCATGCGGATGCCCATCGACGTCGCCTACCTCGACCGGCGGCTCCGGGTCCTCACCGTTCGCACCATGCCGCCGGGGCGGCTGGGGCTGCCCCGGCTCCGGGCCCGGCATGTGCTGGAGGCGGAGGCGGGGGCGATGGAGGGGTGGGGGTTGCGGGCGGGGGCGCGGGTGGAGGTGGAGGTGCAGGTGGTGCGGGACGGGGACGGGACGTCATAGCGGGGGTGACGCACTCTGCCCCGGGACGGGGACGGGCGCCGTGGTGCGGGCGTCGCGCCACCCGGACCGGTTCAGATGGCGTTCGGGGTCGCGGATGCCGGCGATCTCCCCCAGCCCGATGACGTACGGCCGCAGGCTCTGCTGGAGTTCCCGCAGGGCCTGCCGGAACTCCGCGTTGTCGGCCCAGGCCGACTCGTCCTCGCCGGGGTGCGCCTCCTCGAAGGCCCGCAGCCGCGGATGCCAGGCGGCAAGGAACGGCGCGAGTTCGAAGTTGAGGATGTCCAGCACCAGTTCGTGGACGGAGTCCCCGTCCGCGGGTGGGGGCGGGGCGTCTCCGGACTCCAGCGGTTCGCGGTACATGTCGAACAGCGTCTTGAGGGAGGTGAGGGCCTCGCGCAGGTTGCCGCTTCCGTCGTCCAGCGGCCTGGTCGCCACGCGGGTCGCGGCCTGGAAGAACATGCGCTGCGCCGCCTGCCGCATGTCCGTGTTGGTCTTGAACGTCATCTCGCTGCCCGGCAGTACGAGCCTGACCTCCGTCAACTGCACGGACCTGCGGTACAGATCGGCCCCGAGGACCAGGAGCAGGCCGAGCACCGCGCCGACCACGACGGAGAGGAGCTGCCCGCCCGTGCGGCTGATGGAGTAGGCGGCGACGCCGACGACCGCGCCCGCCACCGCGGCCAGGGCCGCCCTCGCCACCGTGCGTAACACGGCCCCGGCGTCCCGCCTCCGACGTACCGTCACCCTCGTGTCCTCTCGCCGGCGTTGCCCGTGTACCGCACTGGACTGCACTGCCCTTCCCGCGCCGGCGGGAAACCCGGCCGGTACGGCGACGGCAGCGTACTGAGGAGTGAACTGTTCTCACATCAGCTCCGCCCGATCTCCCTGGCCGCTATGTTTCTTCCTCGCCCCAGGACGGGAACGGACCGTTACGGACAGGTGGCCGAGAGCCACGCGGCACGGACGCACGGGGGAGTGGACGAGCGGATGAGTACCCGTTGATGCTGCCCGCCTTACGGCCCGGCCGTGCGCGGGGCGGAGAGCGCGAGGAGCGGGCGGTCGAGTACGACGCCTTCATCTCGTACAGCCACGCCTGGGACAGGGACGTCGCGCAGGCCCTGCAGCGCGCCCTGCAGGGCTTCGGCCGTCCGTGGTACCGGCCGCGCAGCCTGCGGCTGTTCCGTGACGAGACCAATCTGACGGCGAGTCCGCATCTGTGGCGGGACATCGAGCAGGGGCTGCGCCGGTCCCGGTGGCTGGTGGTGATGGCGAGCCCGTCGGCCGCCGCCTCGCCGTGGGTGCGCCAGGAGATCGGCTGGTGGCTCACCCACCGGTCGGCGGACACCCTGCTCCTCGCGCTGACCGACGGCACCCTGGTCTGGGACCGCGAGCGGGCGTCGTTCGACTGGGCGAGGACCGACGCGCTGCCGCGCGAGGTGCTGGCCACCGCGTTCGCCGAGCAACCCCGCTGGGTCGATCTGCGCTGGCTGCGCGACCCCGAGCAGACCAGGTCGGATCCGCGCCTGCTCGACAGCGTGGCGCAGTTCGTCGCCCCTCTCACGGGCAGGTCGAAGGACGACCTGATCGGCGACCACGTACGCCAGCGCCGGCGGACCCGCCGCTGGTTGCAGGCGACGGTCTCCGTCCTCACCGCGCTGCTCCTGACCGCCGTGGCCGCGGGGATCACCGCCTACGAGCAGCGCGACCGGGCCCGCGCGCAGACCCTGGTCGCGCAGTCCCGGCAGCTCGTCGCCGAGGCGTCGTCCATCAGTGACACCCACCCCGACCTGGCCCGCCAACTGCTGGTGCAGGCCTACCGGTTCGCCCCGACGGCCGAGGCGCTCGGCGCGCTGGTGGAGAGCCGGGCGATGCCCCGGGCCGTCCCCTCCCGCGGCTCCGTCCGCGCGGCCGCGTACAGCGGCCGGGGCGTGCTGGTGGTGGCCGACGCGACCGTCCGGATGTTCGCGCCTTCGCGCATGGACCGGCCGGTGACGCTCGACTCGGGGCAGGAGCGGGTGACGGCCGTCGCGTTCAGCCCGGACGGCACTCTGCTGGCACTCGGTTCGGCCGACGGCCGGGTACGCCTGCTGGAGGCGGGGGACGACGGCCGGTCCCGCCTGCTCGCCACGGTGCCGGCACCGGCGGGCCGGACGGAGATCGTCACCCTGGTCCTCACCTCCTCCGGGCGGCTGGTCGTCATGACCGAGAAGGGCGGTGCCGTCCTCGGCGTCGGGGACCCCGCGCGTCCGAGGACCGTCGCGGAGGTGCCCGAGGCCTCGGTGGCGGCGAGCCCGGACGGCGCTCTGATGGCCACGGCACGCGCGGACGGGCGGCTGCGGCTGTGGGACCTGTCCGGCTCCGGCCGCCCGCGCCCGGTCGCCACGGTCACCGCGCCGCCCGGCGGTATGGAACGCGACCCGCAGCGCGCGGTGTTCAGCCCCGACGGGCAGACCCTCGCCGTGGCGGGCCGGGACAGCCGGGTGCGCCTGTGGGACGTCTCGGACCCGGCCCGTCCGGTCGCCCGGCCCGAGCTCTACGCGCAGAGCCGCGACGGCATCCGTGCCGTGGCCTTCTCCCCCGACGCGACCGCCCTGGCCGCCGGGGACAGCGACGGCACCATCGCCCTGTGGGACGTCTCCGATCCGCTGCGTCCCCGGCCGGGCGCCCGGATGACCGGCCACATGGGGACGGTGAGCGGACTGTCCTTCAGCCCCGACGGGCACACGCTCGCCTCCGTCGGCGAGGAGAGCACGGAGACCGGCGTCGTGCGTCTGTGGGCCGTGTCGGGCACCGAGCGGACCTCCGCGTTCACCGTGCTGCCGACGTCCGGATCCTTCGAGCCGTCCTTCAGCCCGGACGGCCGGCTGCTGGCGGCGGGCGGCGACCCCACCACCGTGTGGCAGGTGGAGGGCCCGGGCACGCCACGCCCGGCGGCCGCCGTGGAGACCGTCCGGGTGACCGGCCAGGCCGCGTCCTTCGGCCCCGACGGGCGGACCCTGTTCTCGGGCCTGCCCGTGAAGGCGTGGGACCTCACCGATCCGGCGCACCCGCGCGACCTCGTCCCGGACACCCGGCGCACCTGGGGTGCGCACAGCGTCGAGGTCAACCCGAAACTCCCGCTTCTCGCCGTGGCCGACCGGTCCGGCGATGCCGTGGAACTGTGGAACGTCGCCGACCGGGAGCGGCCCGAACGGCTCGGCGCCCTCGACGGGGTGGACACCTTCATCCATGCCCTGGCCTTCAGCTCCGACGGGGACCTGCTCGCGGCACCGACCGAGGACGGCGGGTCCGTACGGCTCTGGAAGGTGACCGGAGACGCCCCGCCGACACGGGTGGGCGAGGTCCCGACGGATCGCAGCCCGGCCTCCGCGCTGGCGTTCACCCCCGACCGCCGCACACTGCTGCTGGGCGACGAGAGCGGCACCCTCACCCTCTGGGACGTCTCGCGCCCCACCCGCCCCGTGCGCCAGGGGTTCTCCGCCCGGCACACCGGCAGCATCGGCGGCATCACGGTCCACCCCGGCGGCGAACTCGCGGCCACCACCGGCCGGGACGGCCGCGTCCGCCTGTGGAACGTGGCCGACCCCGCACGCCCCGCCGAGACGGTGTCGCTGAGCAACGGCGGCTTCTACCCCGGCGCCGGCATGGTCTTCAGCCCGGACGGCGGTCTGCTGGCGGTCGGCGGGGACCGCGGCCTGCGGCTGTGGACCGTGGACCCGGCCGCCGTTCTCCCGCGGCTGTGCGCGGAGTCCACCGCGATCAGCCGCGACCAGTGGGCGCAGTACCTCCCGGACCGCCCCTACGACCCGCCCTGCGCCTGACACCCCGCCCGGCGCCCCACGCCCGACCCGTGAATGGAGGAGTTCATGGCTGCACGCTCTCCGCGCGTCGCCGTACTCACCGCGCTGCTCCTGGCGGTGCTGCCCCTGGCGGGCGGCTGCGACAGTCCGAGTCCCGCCCCACCCGTCGGGCAGCCCTCCGGGGACCCGGCCGGCTCGACGTCCCCGAGCCCGTCCACCACCGCGCGGTCGGCGGCCGGCCCGCTGGTGGTCGGGCCCGCACCGGAGGACCTGCGCGAGGTGAACTGGGCGGAGGTCCCCACCCCGGGCGAGTTCTGCGGCGTACCGGAGCTCCTGCGCTTCGGCTCCGGGAACGAGGTCAGGGCCACGTCCACGACGTGGGGGACGGTACGGGTCTTCCGCAGCGAGCGGTTCGCGTACGGGGACACCGACGGCGACGGGCGTGACGAGGCCGCCGTCTACGTCGGCTGTCGTGACACGGTGACCATGAACGCGCAGATCACCTCGGGCTATGTGGTGTACGCGCGGGTGGGCGACGACCTCGCGGTCCTCGGCTCGATCACCCCCCGGCGCAAGGACGGCGCGTATCCCACGCTGCTCACGAGCGCGGAGTTCGCGCCCGGCCGGATCATCGTGCACGAGAAGTGGTTCCGCACCAACGACGCCCACTGCTGCCCCAGCGGTGACGCCACCACCGAGTGGCTGCGCGAAGGCGACCGGCTGGCGCCCGGCACCACCCGCGTCACCTCGTGACGGGCCCTGCGGGGTCCACGGCGCGGACGGACGGCGACCCGCGCTACGACGTGTTCGTCTCCTACAGCCAGCATCTCGACCGCGAGGTCGCGACGGTGTTCCAGCGGGGCATGGAGAACTTCGGGCGCCCCTGGTACCGACCCGTGCACCTGCGGGTGTTCCGGGACATGACGCATCTCAGCGCCAGCCCCGACCTGCGGGGCGACATCGAGGACGCGCTGGCCCGTTCGGGCTGGCTCGTCGTGATGGCCTCTCCCCTGGCCGCCGCGTCCCCCTGGGTCCGCGCCGAGATCGACTGGTGGGTGGCGCACAAGGGCGCCGGGCGCATGCTGCTGGCGTGGACCGACGGGCGGCTGGAGTGGAGTCCGCAGGCGCAGGACTTCGACTGGTCCAGGACGGACGCCCTGCCCCGCGAGCAGATGCGCAGGGCCCTGGCCGCTACGCCCGGGGCGCCCCGGTGGGTGGACCTGAGGTGGCTGCGCGCCCAGATCGACGAGCGCGGCTCCGTTCCCGCGAACGATCCCCGGCTCCTCGCGGACGTGGCGGAGTTCGTCGCACCGATCCAGGGCCGGTCGAAGTCCGAGCTGATCGGGCACCACCTGCGGCTGCGCAAGCGCCGGAACCGGCTGGTCGCGGCGACGTTCGTGACCCTCGGTGCGCTGCTGGCCGCGGCGACGGGGCTGGGCCTGACGGCAGACCGCCAGCGCGACGTGGCGACGGAACGCCAACGAGCCGCCACCTCCCGCCAGTTGGTCGCCGAGGCCACGTCCCTCCAGTACGACCGCCCCGGCCTGGCGCGTCAGCTCCTCGTGCAGGCCTACCGGCTGTCGCACACGGAGCAGGCGGTCGGCGCGCTGCTGGGCAGCGGGAGCATGCCACGGGAGCTGCACACCGACGGCACCGCACGTGCCGTCGCGTTCAGTCCGCGGGGACGGCTGCTGGCCGCCGCTTCCGATGGTGGCGTGGAGCTGTTCGACGCACTGACGGGACGTGTCGTCTCCACCCTCCCGGGGCAGCGGGAGGGCGCGGGGGCGGTCGCCTTCACCGCGGTCGCCTTCACCGCGGACGGCGATCTGCTGGCGGCAGGCGACTCGGCCGGGCGGGTGCGCCTGTGGGACGTGTCGGACGGGCGGCGGCCCGAGCTGCTGGGCTCGGCGCGGCCCGTCAGCAACGTGGACGACTTGTCCTTCGCCGGTACGTCACCCCTGCTGACGGTGGGGAACGGTCTGCGTGTGGTCGTCCTCGACGTCCACGACCCGCGCCGGCCCGAAGTGGCCGACCGCTCCTCCGCATTCGCCTCGGGACTCGGTTTCGGCGCCGACGCGAGCCCGGACGGAACGCTGGTCGCGACGGGCGCGGGAGACGACCGTGTGCGCATCATGCGGCTGTCCCCGGCCGGACGGCTGTCGTCCCTCAGCACCCTCGACACACCCTCCTCCTCGGTGGTGTTCAGTCCCGCCGGTCACCTCCTCGCCACCGCCGGTGAGGACGGGAACGCCGCCCTGTGGGACATCTCGGATCCCCGGAACCCGGTACGGCGTACGGCGCTGAACGGCCAGAACTCGTGGATCACTCCGGTGGCCTTCACCGACGACGGAAGAACACTGGCCGTCGCCGCGGGCGGCGGGGCCGTCCAGTTGTGGGACGTGTCCGACCCGGGTCGTCCCCTCCAGGGCGACCGTCTCGCCGGGCACGCGGGCTCCGTCACCTCCCTCACCTTCGCCCCCGACGGCCGGACCCTCGCGGTCGTGGCCTCGGGCAATGCCGGCGACCCGTCCGGGGAACGCCGGGCCAGGGGCTCCGTACGGGTGTGGAACGTGCACGGCTCCCGCAGTTCGTCGGCCTACGCCTCCCTGCCCTCCGATCATCTGGCCGCCCAGCCCTTCGGCCCCGACGGCCGTCTCCTCGCCACCGGCCGGCCGGGCGCCCTCTACCGGGTGGGCGGGGCAGCGGAACCCCGGCACCTGGCCACGCTCCCGTCCTTCCGCAGCGGCGGCCAGATGTACGCCTTCAGCCCGGACGGACACACCCTCGCGGCCGGACACCCCCTGGGCCTGTGGGACGTGACCGATCCCGCACGGCCGCGCGAGCGGGATCGCTTCACGGAGACCGAGGACCCGGAAGCGGTCGTGTACGGACCGGACGGTACGGTCCTCGCCGCCGCCGAACCGTTCGGTCCCGTGCGCCTGTGGGAAGTCGGCGATCCGGAGCGCCCACGGGACCTCGGCACCCTGTCCGGTACCGGGTCCCCCTCGGGGGTTCCAACGGGAGCCGCGCCCCTCGCCTTCGCCGGAGAACGTGATCTCCTGGCCGTGATCAGCGGGGACCACGAAGCCGTCCAGCTGTGGGACCTCCGCCGCACCGGCCGCCGGTACGACCCCGTACGCACGGACGTCATCCCGGTCCGGTCCGCCGACCGTGTCACCGCCCTGGCCACGAGCCCGGACGGGAACACCCTGTACGTCGGGGACTCGCAGGGCACGCTCACCGTCTGGGACATCACCGACCCGCGCGAGGCCAGGGCCAGGGGCTCCGCCCAGCGGCACTCGGGCGAGGTGACCCACCTCGCGGCGGATCCCGTACGGCCCCTGCTGGCCGGCGCGGACGACCAGGGCGTCGTACGGCTGTGGGACATCGCCGACGCGTCGGCGCCCCGGGAGGTGGCCCTGCTCGCCACCCACCAGCGCCACTCCACGACCGGGGTCGCCTTCAGCCCCGACGGGGGCCTGATCGCCGTGTCCGCGGGCGACAGCACGCAGTTGTGGCGTACGGACATCGACGCCGTCCTGGGGCGGCTGTGCTCCGAGTCGGAGCCGATCACCGAGTCCCAGTGGAAGCAGTACCTCCCCGACCGCCCCTACGACCCCCCGTGCGCGTAGCACGGACCCTCCCTTCCCGCCCGGCCCGCCGTACGCACAGGAGGCCCCCGTGCACCACAGGACGTTGCTCTGCATGACCGCGCTCGTGCTCACCCTCGGCGTGGGGTGCTCGTCCCCCGAACCGGACGCGAAGGTACCCCCCGCCTCCCAGCCCCCGTACACGGAGACGTCCGACCCGCCGTCCTCGACCCCGTCCCCGGCCGCCGACGCGTTGGGCGGTGCTCCCGAGGACCTGCGGCAGATGGACTGGGCGCGCACCGCGGTCCCGGGCGACTACTGTCACGTACCGGGCCTGATCAGCTTCACCTCCGGCGAGGCGACGGTGCGGTCCGAGAGGTGGGGGACCGTCCATGCCGAGCAGTACCCGGATGGCGTGGTCTACGGCGATGTCGTCGGGGACGCCCGGGTCGAGGCCGCCCTGCTCGTGGGGTGCGACACCGGCGGCCAGACCGGCAGCGGCCGACTCGTCTGGGCCTACGTGGTCTTCACCAGCGAGGAACGGCGACTGCGCCTCGTGGGCACGGTCACCCCGCAGAAGTACGAGGGCGGTAATGCCAGCAGCTTCGAGGCCATCGACCTGGCGAACGGACGGGTCACGGCCCGCGAGAACTGGCACCGGTCGGGGGATCCCAGTTGCTGCCCGTCGGGCGCGGCCGTGACTGTCTGGGAGGTGGGCGACGACGGCACCCTGAAGGCGGGCGCGCCACGCGTCACGAAGTGAGACCTGTGTCCCCATCCCACCTTGGAGAATCCGTGAGTCTGGCCATGCGCGTGGTCGCGCTGTACGCACGGCTGAGGATGAAGCCGCGTTCGTCGAGTGTCTCCCGGGCCCGACGGCGGCTGGCCGCACCGAAGGGGTCCGCGCAGCCGCCGGCCGCGTTGCACCGGCGTCATGACGTCTCCGCCCGGCAGGTGGGCGGGTTCGTGTGCCGGACGGTGGCCCCGCGCGGACGGGAGGCGTCCCGTGCCGTCGTCTACCTGCACGGCGGGGCGTACGTCAGCGAGATCGCCAAGCAGCACTGGACGCTGATCGGCGCGCTCGCCGACGCGGGCGTACGCGTCGAGGTCCCGCTGTACGGCCTCGCGCCCCAGCACACGTACCGCGAGGCGTATCCCCTGGTCACGGAGGTCTACCGGGAGTTGCTGAGCTCCACGCCCGCGTCCGAGATCACCCTTGCCGGTGACTCCGCCGGTGCCGGTCTCGCCCTGGGCTTCGCCCAGACCCTGCCTGCGGTCGGGCTTCCGCAGCCACGCCGACTGGTACTGATCGCCCCCTGGCTCGACCTCACCCTCGGCAACCCGGAGATACCGGCCGTCGCACGCCGCGATCCCTGGCTGTCCCCGGTCGGGCTGGCCGAGTTGGGCCGGGTCTGGGCGGACGGCGACGACCCGACCGACCCCCGGCTGAGCCCGATCAACGGTCCCCTCGCGGGCCTGGCCCCGGTCGACGTGTACGTCGGCACCCGCGACCTGTGCCTTCCCGACGTACGGGAGTTGGGACGCCGCGCGCTCGCCGAAGGGGCCGGGGTCGGCGTGACCGTCTGCGAGGGCGCGGTGCACGTGTATCCGCTCACGCCCACCCCCGAAGGCCGCGCGGCGGCCACCCGGATCGTCGAGGAGATCGCTCACCGAGGGCCTGGGCCTGCGGCCGATGCGGTGTAACCGCGCGCGCCCTCCCTCGGCAGGACGGCCCACATCCGCGTCCCACCACCCGGCTCCCGCGCGTCACCGAACCCCCAGTCACCACCGCAGGCCTTCACCACGCAGGCCAGCACCCTGAGCGCGGCCCGCCGTCGACCGTCGCAGGCCGTGGCCAGGCGAGGGTGCGTGTGGCGGGGGTGGGCGTCGTAGAGGATCACGCGCAGGGAGTCGTCGCGGTAGCGGAGGGACACGTACACCTCGGTGGCGGGTGCCAAGCGGTAGGCGCAGGCCGCCAGTTCACCGACGGTCTGTACCGCCGCGTCCGTCACGTCGTCGAGTCCGTGCACCCTCAGGATCATCCGGGTCGCGGCACGGGCGATCGCGGGGCTGTGCGGGGCCGCGGGGAGGGTGAAGCTGTAGGAGAGGGTGCCGGGCGCGGGCGGGGCCGGCGGGAGGTCGGCGGGCGCGGAGACGTGACAGAGGTTCGCGAGTACGGGCATGACAACTCCCTTGCGTGGGCGGTGGCTTGCGGCTCCGTTGAGCCGTCGCCGACGCTAGACTGAAGCTGTGGCACTTTGCCACCTAGCCATCGATATTTCCACCCTTATGGGTGGACCGATGGCGTGGGCGAGGGGCAGACTGACACCGCGACAACTGGAGGTACCCACCCATGCCGCCGAGGGCAACGCCCACTGAACGCCAGAAGCGACTGGGCGCGGAGCTGCGCAAGATGCGGCTCGCAGCGCAGGTGTCCACGGAGTACGCAGCCGGCCTGCTCGGCATAGACCGCACGAAGATCTCCAACATCGAAGCCGGGATCCGGACCATCACGCCGGAACGCCTCCGCACCCTCGCCTGCAACTACGAGTGCCGCGACGAGGCGTACATCAGCGCGCTCGTGAACATGGCAGGCGACCGCACCCGGGGATGGTGGGAGGCCTATCGCGGGCAGCTCCCCGCCGGGCTGCTGGACATCGCGGAGATGGAGTGGAACGCACGCAAGGTGCGCGCCGGTCTGGCCATGCACGTCCCCGGCCTGCTGCAGACCGATGCGTATGCCCGCGCGTTGTTCAACGCCTCCCTGCCGGTACTCTCACCGGCTGAGGTCGAGCTACGCGTGGCGCACCGCATGCAGCGCCAGCAGGCGTTGCACCGTGAGAACCCGATCACCTACATGGGGTACGTCCATGAGGCCGCTCTACGGGTCGAGTTCGGCGGCGCAAAGATCATGCGGGCGCAGCTGGAACGGCTCTGCGAACTGTCCGATCACCAGAACATCGACGTGAGGGTCATCCCGTTCAAAGCGGGCGCCTTCCCCGGCGCCGGACAGGCCCTGACGTACGCGGAGGCAGCCGTACCGCAACTGGACACAGCAGAGCTGGATTCCGCCCACGGCCCCGAATTCCTCCACGGGACTTCACAGCTGGACAAGTACCGCGCACACCTGGACTGGATGGAGAGCGCGTCACTCTCATCGACCGAATCGCGGGACTATATGCACAGCCTGGCCACCGACCTCTGAGGAGCCTTTGATGACGGACATCACGTGGGAAGAGCCCTTCTGCGCCGAGGGAGCCAACTGCTTCCGCATAGGCACGGACAGGGCGGGCAACGCCTACATCGCCCTCGCCGGCCAGGAAGACACCCCCCTCACCGACAGCAGAGAGGCCCTGCGCACCATGATCCTGGAGATCAAGGCAGGCAAGGCCGACCACCTGCTCTGAGAGAACGATGACCTCGCACAGCCAGCCCGTCGACGACGAACTCGTCCAAGCCGCGGCCCACGTCGCCCGCACGCGCTGCCGGGGCGACAACCACACCATGGCAGCCGCGGCGCGGGTCCGGGACGGTCGGATCATCACCGCAGTGAACGCCTACCACTTCACGGGAGGCCCCTGTGCCGAACTGGTCCTCATCGGCGCGGCAGCCGCCCAGGGCGCCTACGAGCTGGAGACCATCGTGGCCGTGGGCGACCGCGACCGCGGGGTGGTTCCGCCATGCGGTCGGTGCCGTCAGGTCCTTCTCGACTACTTCCCGGCGGTGAAAGTCATCGTCGGCAACGGCGACGACCTCCGGACCGTGCCCATCACCGACCTGCTGCCCGCGAGCTACGTCTGGGCCGATCACCAGCTCGGCGCCGAGTGATCAGCTCTCCGTGCGCGGGAAGGAGATCTCCACCCTCCGGTTCTTCTTGCGGCCGGCCTCCGTGGAGTTGTCGGCGATCGGGTACTGCTCGCCGTAGCCACGGACCTCGTACGTGACGTTGGAGTCGCTCAACTCCTGCACCAGCACTCCGTGTACGGCGTTGGCGCGCTGACGGGACAGGACGTCGCCGTGGGCGGACGAGCCGAGGTTGTCCGTGAAGCCGAAGACGCGGATCCTCGTCGCGTTCTGCGTCTTGATCTCCTCCGCGATGGCGGCGATACGGGACTTCGCCTCCCCGCCGAGCTTGGCACTGTCCTTGCCGAACAGCACCTCGGCCTGCAGGGCGAACTTGACGTCGGAGTTGGTGTCCTCGCGGCGTTCGTCGCCGCTTTGGTCTTCGACGACCTGTTTGATGTCGAGGACCTTCGGCTCCGCGAGGGTGGCGCCGTCCGGGAGCTTGAGGTCGGGGTCGTTGGGGTCGAGCTCGACGGGGGCCGAAGCGGTGGCTTCGGTGCCGGGAGGCACGCTGGGGCCGTCGTCGGCGTGGGCCACTCCGGGGCTGACAGCCAGGAGGGCGGCTACGGTTCCGATGAGCAGCAGGCGGTTGTGAGTCATGCTCTGCCTCAGCCGGAGATCTGGATGGTGCCGCTGGCGAATGTCGGCAGTTGGAAGGTGACTTCGGAAGAGTCCTCAGGCGGGGACGGGAACTGCATGAAGACAGAAATGCTGTCGCCTGCCTTGATGATCGAAAAGCCAGTTGTGGTCAACGGGCGGCCGTCTGTGTCGCGCAGCACGTAGTAGCGCTTCTTACTCGTGCTGTCCACCAGGGTGGCACCACCCAAGGACATGCCGTTTCGGATGACCTCCCTCTCGTTCCCGCGGACAACGGGCGGCACAACAACTCGCTCTGAGCCATCGTTCTTGAGATTCCCGCTGACCGTGACGAACCCCCCAGAATCGCGCTCAGCGGAGGTAACTTGAAGCAGTAGGCCGTCTGGCCCCTTCAGCTCCGCCAATGGCGCTTCTGCTTGGCCTTCCTGGGCGCTCGGGTCCGAACCGCCCTTTTCAGAAGCAGAAGCCGAAGCCTCCGGCTTCTTGTCATCGTCTCCGCCTCCGCCGCAGCCGACCACTCCGATGGCCAGTCCGACCGCAACGGCCATCGCGACCATCCCCCTGCGGGCCGTCGTTGTGAACTGCATGCTTATGCCTCTGCTTCCTTCGTCACTCGTCGTGGTTTGTCAGTCGGCTAGGTGAACGTCAAAGAGGTCTTCAGGTTTCGGGAGCAGTTCCTTAGGAGTTTCGGGGCCCAGCTCCCACTCAGTACCCATGCAGGTGAGCAGAGGCAACGCGTCCCCCGTCGGCTCCTCCACATCACAGCGAGGCTCGATCACGGCCCTGGCCTTTTCACGCGACCGCTTGCTCTCGGTGCCCGGGACGATGGAATCGCCCACAGTCCCGTTCGTCATGACCTCGACCGTGAACCCCAGGGGTGGGTCAGGCACGCAGGACAGCACGGTCGCATCGTTTTGCGCTGCAAGTTGATAGGAACGCCAGCACGACGGCCCGATTCCTGGCACATAACCGGCGAAGATGTCTGCCCAGGCCGTGGGGTCGTTGATGCTCTTCGTCAGGGCATCAGCCAGCTTCCCCCGCCTGTCCTGAGCAGCAGCGAGAGCGGCCGCATCAGCGGCCGTCTGCGCATCGTTACGGTTAGCGGCGGCCTGACCGACCGCAAAATACGCGAACGCAAAAAGGAGCAGGCCCCCCACCACCGTGATGTAAAAGGGGAAGGCCTGCCCTGCATCGCCGAACCTGCGGCGGCTTATCAACCGCCGGTGACCTCCGCGATCTGCTCCGTGATGGCCGCATAGATCGACGCGCCGATGTCCGTCCCCGTGATCGCCAGTACGATCGCCACGACCACCGCGATGATGCCCAGGTACTCCACCGCGGTCTGGCCCTTGTCGTTGCGGGCTGCGCGGGACTGGAGGTAACTGACGGTGGTGTTGATCCAGTTGCTCATGGTGGTCCCCTCCGGCTGACGCGGTGGCGGCCTCGTTCGTGGGGCCGCTTTCGACATCGGCAACGTACGGCCGGAGGCGCCGTCCGCCCGAGGGTCCCAGGGCCCAAACCCGGGCCCAATCGCGGACCCACCGCCTCTCCTCACGCGTCCTCACCGGAATTCACCCCACCCCTCGTCCCGAACCGGGCGCCGTGCCCAGCCACTTCGCCGCGGCCTCGGAACGGCTCGTGCTGTGGAGCTTCGCGAAGATGCGGTTGATGTGGTTCTTGACCGTCTTCTCGCTGATGAAGCACGTGGCGGCGATCTGCTGGTTGTTCATGCCGGATGCGATGAGGTCCATGATCTCTGCCTCCCTCGTGCTCAGTCGGAACCCGGACCGGTCGGGAGCGGCCGGGCGGCCACTTGTCCACCCAGACGACGACTGTGCCACATCCGGTTGCAGTTGCGAAAGGTTTTCCGCAGAAGTAGGCGGGGGCGGGATGTGGGGGAGACCGACTCCGGTTGGGTGACGGGGCGTTGCGTGCGTTGCGCCGAGTCCCTCTGGTAGCGGCTGCCCCGTTCCCGGGCCCTGGCGGAGTTGCGCGAGCAACGCTCCCGCCGCTGTCGGTGTGAAGTGGGGCCGGCCCTCCTTGATGTCGCGCACCGCCGAGACCAGCTGGTCCGCCGTGAACTCGCCGTGGACCAGGTAGCCGCCCGCTCCCCTGCGCAGCGCCTCCCGGACGATCTCCGATTCCCTGCTGTACGTCAGCATCACGACCGGGGCGAGGCCGACCAGGTGGGGAAGGGCCGAGATGCCGTCCACTCCGGGCATGCGGACGTCCAGGAGGACGACGTCGGGGCGGTGGGTGCGGGCGGCCTCGTAGGCTTCCCGGCCGTCCGCCGCCTCCGCGACGACCGTGATGTCCTCGCGGCCGGTGAGGAGGGCGGTCAGGCCGGCGCGGACCACCGGGTTGTCGTCCGCCACCACCACCCGGAGGGAAGCGGGCGGGGGGACGTTCTGGAAGGGGTTCGGCGCTGTCGTCATGGCGTGGTCTCCGTCGTGGTTGTCGGCGTCACCGCCGCGAGCGGGAGTTCCAGGCGGACCTCGGTGCCCTGGAGGAGGTTGCCCCGGCCTATGCGGATGCGGGCGCCGACCGACGCCGCCCGTTCGACCATGCCCACCAGGCCGAAGTGGCCCGCCCTGCGGAGGTGTTCGAGGTCCGTGCCGGGCGGGAGGCCGGCGCCGTCGTCGTAGACGCTGATGCGGAGGAGGTCTCCGTGGACGCCCGCGCGGACGTCGACCCTGGTGGGTTTCGCGTGCCGGTGGGCGTTCTCCAGGGCCTCCTGGGCGATCGTGAGGAGCTGGCGGGCCACCGCCGGCGGGACAGGGGGGACCGTGTGCTCGCCGGTCGGGCCGTACGCGGTCGGCAGCCCCGTGCGCTTGCTGAAGTCCCGTGTGCGTGCCGCCAGTTCGACGAGGACGTCGGTGCCCTGGTCCGGGTCCGACTCGCGGCGGAGGTCGGCGAGGAGTTCGCGGGATTCGGCGGCGGCCCTGCGGGCCGAGCGGGCCACCAGTTCCGCCTGTTGTCTGACCAGGTCCGGGTCGTTGCGCGCGGCGCCCGACGTGGCTTCGGCCAGGCTGTCCGCCGCCAGGGCCACTCCGTGGAGCGTCTTGGCCACCGAGTCGTGCATTTCCCGGGCCAGTCGGGCGCGTTCCGCGCTGACCGCCTCGGTCACCGCCAGGCGGGCCTGGATCGTGGTCAGGGCCTGGGTCGCCTGGCCCAGGCGGAGCATCAGCTTGCGGAGGCTGGAGCCGACGGCTCCGGCGATCACACAGAGGCCTGGGAGGAGCAGGGTCTGTGCCAGGTCCGTGTGCGGGTCCTCCAGGGTCGCGTAGACCAGCAGGAGGATCAGACCCTGGAGGGACGCGAAGACGGCGGCGCCCCGCCAGCCGTAGACCAGGCCGGCGAGGAGGGGCGTGCAGACACTCACGTAGGCGAGGGTGGTGTCCGGGCCCGCGGAGATCAGGAGCAGGGCTCCGAAGAGGGTGTCCACGGCCAGCAGGGTGGGGTGGCGCAGGAGGAGGGGGCCGAAGCGTTCCCAGTCGCGGAAGAGGATGTAGGACGCCATGAAGGTGACGATCACTGCGGTGGCGACGAGGCGGGTGCCCCAGCCTGGGCCCGCGTTCAGCAGGGCTGAGGGCGCTGCTACGGCGATCATCGCCAACCTGAAGCCGAACGCCTGGCGGCAGAGGGCTTGGAGGGCGTTGGCTTGGATCTGGACGCTCGGTGCGGGTTGTGGGGGGTGCGTCCGGCCTGCGGCCGGATGGGGGTTTCCACCCGCACCACCCGTGCGGGATTCGTTGTCAGGTGCGGGTGGCCCCTGTGGGGGCTCGGCACCATCGGCGGCTGCGGCTCCGTGCGCCTCTGGGGGCTCGGCGCCGTCGGCGGCTGCGGGTCCGGGCAGGCCGCCTGCCGGTTCCCAGCCCGGGGGCAGGGCCGGGGTCGCCGAGGTCACCGGGATGTCGGGGGCGCCCGTGCGGGCGTACGGGGGGAGGACCGTGCCCGCCGGCGGGGTGGTGATCTCCGACGGTTTCGCCGGCGGGCGGCGCAGCAGCCGCGTGCGTTCCCTCGTCGTCGTCATCGCGCCCTGCCCCCGTCCTACTCGCCCGTGATGGTGCCGAAGTCGGTGCCGGAGCCGAGGATCAGGCCGGCGCCGAGGAGGATCATCGTGGCCGGAACCATGAACGTCGTGATCATCATCGTGGCCTTGGGGACCGCGCGGGCCGCCTTCCGGCGGGCGTTCTGCGCGTCCGTACGGCGCATGTCCTTGGCCAGCGACACCAGCGTGTCCACGATCGGCGCGCCCAGCTCCTCCCCCTGCTGCAACGCCGTCACGAACATCGCCACCTGCTCGGAGTCGTTGCGGCGGCGCAGTTCCGCGAACGCCTGCCTGCGGCTCATGCCCAGGTCCATCTGGCGGAGCGTGATGCGCAGTTCGTCCGCCCAGGGGCCCTCGTACTTCATCGACACCCGGTCCAGGGCCTGCCGGAAGCCGAGGCCCGCGCTCACCACCACCGCCAGCACGTCCAGGAAGTCCGGCAGCGTCCGCTCGATGACGTCCTTGCGGATGCGGATCGCCGACCAGATGCCGACCTCCGTCCAGAACGCCCCGAAGGCGAGCAGCAGCAGCGCCACGAAGAGCTGGCCGCGCATGAGGAACACCAGGAAGCCGATCCCGCCCAGGGCGCCGTAGACCGCGCGGCGGGCGGCGTAGCGGTCGATGGTGAGGCCGCCGGGGTTGCCCGCCAGGTCGATCTTCCTGCGGTACTTGGCGACCCGTCCCGGGCCCATGAGGCGCAGCACGGCGGGCGCGTAGCGCATGCCCATGCGGTCGACGAGGGAGTCGACCGCGCCGGTGCGGGTGGAACCGACCTCCAGGGCGAGCATCAGGTCGCCGGGGAGTTTCGCCTCGGCCCGGTACATGCGGATGCCGGCGAAGACGCCCCACACTCCGAGGCCCATCAGCAGGGCGAGCAGAAGTCCCATGGCAGTCAGCCTCCTCTCCGGTCAGACGTCGATGCGGGACAGCCGGCGGATGAGGACGAACCCGACGGCGTACAGCCCGAAGGCGATGATCACCGCGGCCTGTCCCGCCGGGGAGCCGGTCATGCGTTCGAGGGCGCCGTCCTTCACTCCGTTCATCAGGAACAACGAGCCGACACCGAGGACGGGAACGGCGTACGAGGTCATGCTGACCTGGGAGAGCTGGGTGCGGACCTCGCGCCTCGTCTCCTTCCTCTCCTCCAGCGTCTCCGTCAGGTTCCTGAGCGCGCTCACCACCTGGCCGCCCGCCCGGTTGGAGAGCACCAGCGTGGTGACCAGGACGACCAGCTCGCGGGAGGGCAGGCGGTCGGCGAGTTCGCCGAGCGCGTCGTCCATGGAGGCGCCCACGGCCAACTGGTTGGCCACCTTCGCCAGTTCCTCGCCTGCAGGGGCTTCGAGCTCCTCCGCCGCCATGCCGATGGCGGTACGGAGCGCCAGGCCGGCCTGGGTGGCGTTGGCGAGGATGCGGGCCAGCTCGGGGAGTTGGTTGATGAACTTCTCGATGCGCTTCTGCCGCTGCCAGTTGAGGAACTGCACCGCCGCCCCGATGCCGAGCAGGCCGGCGATCGGGCCGAAGAAGGGGGCGAGGGTGGCCTGGCCGATCAGCCAGAGGCCGGCGACGCCGGCGAGCATGGCGGCGAAGAACTCACCGGGGGTGACGTCCAGGCCGGTGGCCAGCAGCCGCAGTTCGAGCTTCTTGCCGAGCCTGGTGCGGCGCAGGCGGCGGTCCAGGGTGGGGAAGTGGCGGCGGCGGCCGGCGATCGGGATCTGACCGGTGGCCGACAGGCGGTCCACCAGTGCCTGGCGCTGCGCCCTGCCGGAGGCGTAGGAATGCACACCGACGACCGCGAGGACACAGGTCAGCAGTGTGATGCCGGTGGTCAGCGTGATCAGGTTCTGCAGATCCATGGGGACGGTTCCTACCTGGCTTCTCGGGTGGCGAGCTGGTCGGCGGACTGGGCGATGCCGAACGCCTGCGGGACGGGCTGGCTCGCCATGTAGAGGCGGTCGGCGGTGCGGCGCGGCAGGGGGTAGTGGTCGAAGGCGCCGTGGACGCGGCCGTCGGCGGCCATCGGCCGGGCGTGGAAGCGGGCGACCGTGGCCAGCCGGTACGGCTCTCCGCCGTGGCTCTCCAGCAGGGCGATCTCGGTGATGCGGCGGGCGCCGTCGGCGAAGCGGGTGAGCTGGACGAGCACGTCGACGGCGCTGTTGATCTGGTCGTGCAGCGCGACGAAGGGGATTTCCACGTCGGACATGGAGGCGAGGGTCTGGAGCCGCATCAGGGCGTCCTCGGCGCTGTTGGCGTGCACGGTGGCGAGGGAGCCGTCGTGGCCGGTCGACATGGCCTGGAGCATATCGAGGGACTCGCCGCCGCGGACCTCACCGACGACGATGCGGTCGGGGCGCATGCGCAGGGAGTTGCGGACCAGGTCGCGGATGGTGACCTTGCCCTTGCCCTCGACGTTCGGCGGGCGGGACTCCAGGCGGATGACGTGGGGCTGCTGGAGCTGGAGTTCGGCGGAGTCCTCGATGGTGATGATGCGCTCGCCCTCCGGAATCAGGCCGGAGAGGGCGTTGAGGAGGGTCGTCTTACCGGTGCCGGTCGCGCCCGACACGATGATGTTGAAGCGTGCCTGGACCAGTCCCGCCAGCAGGTACAGCATGTGCTCGTCGAGGGAGCCGAGGCCGATGAGTTCCTGGAGGGTGAAGGAGCGCGGGAAGCGGCGGATGGTGAGCGTGGCGCCGGTCAGGGACAGCGGCGGGATGATGACGTTGACGCGCTCGCCGGAGGGGAGACGGGCGTCGACCATGGGGTTGGCCTCGTCGACGCGGCGGTTCACCGTGGAGACGATGCGTTCGATCGTCTGCATCAGCTGGTCGTTGGAGGCGAAGCGGAGCGGGAGCTGCTCCACTCGGCCGCCGCGCTCGACGAAGATCGCGTCGGGGCCGTTGACCATGATCTCGGTGATCGACGCGTCCTCCAGCAGCGGTTCCAGGATGCCGAGGCCGAGTGCCTCGTCGACGACGCGGCGGATCAGCTGGGAGCGTTCGACGGTCGACAGGACCGGGCCCTCGCGGCTGATGATGTGGCCGAGGACGCGTTCCAGGCGGGCCCGGCGTTCGGCCGCGGCCAGCGAGCTCATCTCCGCGAGGTCGATCTCCTCCAGGAGCTTGGCGCGGTACGAGGCGACCAGGTGGCCGTCCTCGCCCCGTCCGGCCGACTCCTCGGGGGAGTTGATGCGTGCCCGCAGGCTCATGAGTCGCGCGCTCCTCGTCCTTGTTCCCGGTTCCTGTCGTTCCCGGTTCCTGTCGTTCCCGGCCCTTGTTCCTGTTTCCGGTCCCTGTTCCTGTTCCCGGTCCCTGGTCCTCGGCCCCGGCCCCTGGTCCTCGTCCCCGGTTCGTGGCCCCTCAGCGGTCCATCGGCATCGTGGCGGTCTTGCGGGCCGGGTCAAAGTCCCAGCCCGGGACGATCGACGGGATCTGCACCGTGGCGGTCACGGTGACCTCCTCGCCGAGCGGCACCGGCACACAGGCGGTGCCGTCCGCCAGCCAGGAACTGACGGCCGCCGCGCAGGCCCCCTGGGCGCCCTGGTCCAGCGACGCGCTGCGCGCCCCCGCCCGCGCGGCGGTGCCCGCCTGCTGGGCGGTGTAGGCGATCAGCCCGAGCTGGACGACGGCCATCCCGACGATGAGCAGGATGGGGAGGAAGCCCAGGTACTCGAGTGCCGCCTGACCGCGGTCGCGGTCCTGGTGGGGCCGGTGGCGGCTGTGTCGGTACGGCATGTCAGTCGTCCTCCTCCTCGACCGCGCCCGCGTGCCCCTCCACGTCGAAGGGGAAGGAGACCGTGCCCGGGAAGAGGATGGGGACCGCCAGCGTCACGTCGGCGGTGACGAAACCGCCGGCCGTCGCACAGTTCACGGTCGCTCCCCCCGCCCACGCTCCCGACAGCTTGTCCAGACCGGCGTCCTGGCAGGCCCCCTGCCGTGCCCCGCGCCCGGCCGCCGTCGCCGCCCGTACCGCCTCGTCCGCAGCATTCCCCGCGAGCGTGTACGTGTATCCCACGAGCACGAGCTGCCACAGCACCACCAGCGTCACCAGGATCGTGGGGGTCATGCCGAGGAACTCGACGGTGACCTGACCCCGGTCGCGGTCCCGGCGACCGCGTAACGACGCCGCACGCACGCTGATACGTCTGCTCATTCCCCCGTCTCCTTCCGCCTCCGGAAACTCACCGACCCCCGGTCGCCCCGCAGCCGGCCGCCCTTGTGGGCGCCCTCGACCGCCTTGACCAGCCCGAGTTCGCCGGCCAGGCCCCACAGCGCCTGCTTCACCGTGCTCTTGGCCTCCAGTTCGTGGACGCGGCCGGCGTCCACCACGCCCTGGAGTTCCTTGAAGTGGGCGGGGACCGTGGTGGCCGCCACCGCCGTGCCGGTGATCCTCTGGATGAGCGGTGGCTGGATCTCCGTGCCGCGGCTGTGCCGGTTGACGACGATCGTGGTCTCCTCCGCCTTGCGGATCTGGAGCCGGTCCCACATCCGCACCGCCCGCTTGGCGCCGCGTACGGCGATGACGTCGGGGGTGGTGACCAGCAGGGCCCGGTCGGCCATCTCCACGGCCGCCGCGCCGGCCCCGCCGAGCTGGGCGCCGCAGTCGATGACGACGACCTCGTAGCGGGAGCGCAGGGCGCTGACGATCTGCCGGGTGGCGCGGTCGGTGACCTCCTCGCCGCGCTCGCCCTCGGCGGGGGCGAGCAGCAGGGCGAGGCCGGTGTCGTGGCGGAAGACGGCGTCGGCCAGGACGCGCGGGGAGATGTCGGTGACCGCGGCGAGGTCGACGACGGACCTGCGGAACTGGACGTCCAGGTAGGAGGCGATGTCGCCGGTCTGGAGGTCCATGTCGACCAGGGCGGTCGGCCGGCCGGAGGCCTGGGCGGCGAGGGCGAGCTGGACGGCGGTGAGGGTCGCGCCCACGCCGCCCTTGGATCCGCTGACGGTGACGACGGTGCCGCCGACTCCGGTGAACACGTCGCCGCCGGTGCCCAGGTGGCGGCGTACGCCGACCGACCACTGGGCGACGGCCTGGACGCGGCTGGCGAGTTCCTCGTAGCCGAGCGGGAGGGCGACCAGGCCGCGGGCGCCGTAGTCCATGGCGGCCTGGAAGAGGCCGGGGCTCGCGTCGGAGGTGACGAGGATGACGCCGACGGAGGGGAAGCGCAGGGCGACCTCGCGGATCAGCTCCAGTGCGGGGACGGGGCCGATCCGCTCGTGCACCACCACGACCTCGGGCAGTTCGTCGACGGACTCGGCGGCCAGGCGGGCGAGGGTGTCGATGAGCTGGGTGGAGTCGACCACCGGGGCCACCGGTTCGGCGTCGGGGAGCTGGCTGAGCAGTGTGGTGATGGACCGGACCGCGTCCGCGTCGCCGACTGCCGGGAGGATCCTGGTGGGCATGCGGCTCTCACTTGTCCTTCGCGAGTTCGTACGTCCGGTCCTGCTCGGGGACCGTGGTGTCGCCTCCGGGGGCGACCAGCGCGAGCCGGACCCGCTGGGCGAACGACTCGGCGTAGGTGATGCGCTGGGCGTCGATGGCGGACAGCGCGAAGGTGATGGGGACGGCGTCGGTGGGCTGCCCGCCGCGGTCGTTCTCGTCGGGCTGGAGGGCGGTGAGCCGGCCCACGTCGAGGACCTTGGCGTTGGTCACGATGATCTTCGACTGGGCGGGTGCGCCCTCGCGTTCGCCGTCGAAGGTGGCGTAGACGTTGACCGACGAGCCCGGTGTGATCTTGCCGGCGACCCCGGTGGCCGCGTCGATCATGATGGCGACCTCCTGCTGTCCCGGCTGGAGTTCGGGCTGGTTCACGATCATGTCGTTCTGCAGCAGTGAGCCCTTGCGCAGGGTGGTCACGGCGATCTTGCCGCGGATGTCGTCGAGGTCGGTGACGGCGTTCTCCGACAGCCACCGCTCGGGCATCTCGATCTTCTCGAACTGGTCCGTGCCGAGCGCGGTGTAGGGCGCGATGTCGGACTTCACCCGGTACGCGGTGACCTCGGGGCCGACCTTGGACTTCACGTCGCTGATGACGGAGAGCACGCCGGCGAACGCGCCGAGGGCGCACAGGACCGACAGGAGCAGGAGTATCACGCCTCGGCGCTGACGGGAGTTCATGAACCGTACAACCTCATCGGGATCATCGGGCCGGCTGGTGCGGTGGACGAACGGGTCAGGTGCGGTGGGTGAGGGCGGGTGTGCCCTCGGGGGCGGGTGGCACGGCGGAGCAGAAGACGCACCGGTCGCCGATGACGTCGATGCCGCACCAGTGGCAGGTGCCGCGCCGTACGGAGGTGACCAGCTGGTACAGGACGGACAGGTCGGGCAGGTAGGTGCAGAACTCGACGACCTTGCCGGTGCCCCACCAGCCCGGTGACTCGGCGGGCAGCGGTGTCTCGCGCAGGCCCTGGACCTTCCAGGCGGGGGCCAGCGTCGCGGTGACCCAGTCCGACGGGAGCTGCCCCTTGGCGACGAGCATCCAGGTGCCGAACTCGGGTCCGTCGAGGGTGGTTTCGGGACCGAGGCGGACCAGTTGGGGCTGCGGGTGGGCGAGGACGGCGAACTGGCTGCCGGGCATCCAGGACTTCGCGTGCTGTTTGAGGTTGACGGGCACGCGGTCGAGCCGGGCGACGGAGCCGAGCAGCGCCCCGGAGTGGATGTAGTGGGTCAGCAGGCGGCCGGCCGAGGCGAGCACGCCGGGGCTGAGGTCGCAGGAGGCGAGCTGGCGGAGCTGGCGGGCGAGGACGGCCAGTCCCAGCGGGGGCAGATCGGGGCGGAAGAGGGCTATGCGGTCGCTCTCCAGGAGGCAGCGCAGGGTGTGCAGCCGCCGCTGGACGGAGGTGGGGGTGGCGCGGGAGCAGACGACGATGACGTGGCCGTGCTGCTCGATGAGCAGTTGCAGCTCGGTCAGGACCTGTTCCAGCGGGCGGGTGTCGACGTCCCGCAGCACGACCGCGGGCAGGGTTCGTTCGTCCTGGGCCGGTAACGCCATGTCGGCGCCGGTCACGGCAATGGCAGTTGGCACGCGCGGCTCCCCGTTCTCCCCATACCCGGCAGCCCTCCGGGGTGTTACTCCAGCGCACCCCGGCGACTTCACTGCGTGACTACGTGAGCACTGTAACCGCGGGTCTGTGGCCGGAGAACAGCGATTGTGTAGCCGAACAGCAACTCCTGGTGCACAAGGTGCTTCAAATCGGGACAGGTTGAGCATCTCCCCGGTCCCGGTTCCGACCCGGTGGGGTGGGTTCCGTGCACCGGTTTGACGCCGGATCCCGCCCCGGCCCCTCGGCCCCACGCTTCCCTGCCGCCGGCGGGCCTACTCCCGTCCCCGCAGCGGCATTTCCGGTCTGGACCTATTGACAAGGAGATTGGTCTGGACCACCTTGGTCCCCCAACGGTGGCCCACCGTCGCTTCATCCTCCCCGACTTCCCCCACCGGAGGCCCCAGTGGACCGCGCACCAGGAACGCCCCGCCGCAGCAGACGCGTCTGGGCCGGAGCCCTCGTCTCCGCCCTCGCCCTCGCCCTTCCCCTCGCCGGCGCGGGCCAGGCGTCCGCGGCGGACGTCAACAACGCCAAGAACGCCGGGTTCGAATCAGGGCTGAGCAACTGGACCTGTTCGGCCGGCAGCGGCAGCACCGTCTCCTCACCCGTGCACGGCGGCACGGCCGCGCTCAAGGCCACCCCGGCCGCGCAGGACAACGCCCGCTGCTCCCAGACCGTCGCCGTGAAGCCCAACTCCACGTACCGGCTGAGCAGCTGGGTGCAGGGCGGCTACGCCTACCTGGGCGTCACCGGCACCGGCACGACGGACGTGTCCACCTGGACCCCGGACTCCGGCAGCTGGAAGCAGCTGTCGACGAGCTTCACCACCGGCTCCTCCACCACCTCGGTGACGGTCTACACCCACGGCTGGTACGGCCAGTCGGCCTACTACGTGGACGACGTGTCGGTGTTCGGGCCCGACGGGGGCGGCGGCGGCGACCCGGACCCGACGGTCCCGGGCACCCCGGGCGGCCTCAGCGTCTCCGGCACGACCTCCTCGTCGGTGTCCCTGGCCTGGAACGCGGTCTCGGGCGCGACGGGCTACACGATCTACCGCGACGGTACGAAGGTGACGGCGGTCTCGGGCACCTCGGCCACGGTGACCGGGCTCGCGGCCTCGACGTCGTACTCCTTCCAGGTCGCGGCGGTCAACGCGGCGGGCGAGTCGCCCAAGTCGGCGGCCGTCTCCGCGCGGACCAAGGAGAACGACGGCGGCGGGGGCGGTGACCTGCCCAAGCACGCGGTGACCGGCTACTGGCAGAACTTCAACAACGGCGCCGCGGTCCAGCGGATCTCGGACGTCTCCTCCCAGTACGACATCATCGCGGTCGCCTTCGCCGACGCCACCGGCACACCGGGCGCCGTCGACTTCAACCTTGACACGGCCGGCCTGAACGGCTACACCGTCGACCAGTTCAAGGCGGACGTCCGCGCCAAGCAGGCGGCCGGGAAGAAGGTCATCATCTCGGTCGGCGGCGAGAAGGGCACCGTCTCGGTGAACGACTCCGCCTCCGCGACGAACTTCGCCGACTCGGTCTACGCCGTGATGCAGGAGTACGGCTTCGACGGTGTCGACATCGACCTGGAGAACGGCCTCAACGCCACCTACATGACGCAGGCGCTGCGCTCCCTGTCGGCGAAGGCGGGCCCGTCGATGATCCTCACCATGGCCCCGCAGACCATCGACATGCAGTCGACGTCGAACTCGTACTTCCGTACCGCGCTGAACGTGAAGGACATCCTCACCGTCGTCAACATGCAGTACTACAACAGCGGTTCGATGCTGGGCTGCGACGGCAAGGTCTACAGCCAGGGCTCGGTGGACTTCCTGACCGCGCTCGCCTGCATCCAGCTGGAGGGCGGCCTCGACCCGTCCCAGGTGGGCCTCGGCCTGCCGGCCTCGACCCGGGGCGCGGGCAGCGGCTATGTCTCCCCGTCCATCGTCAACAACGCCCTGGACTGCCTGACCAAGGGCACCGGGTGCGGCTCGTTCAAGCCGTCGAAGACCTACCCGTCGCTGCGCGGCGCGATGACCTGGTCCACCAACTGGGACGCCACGGCGAACCACGCCTGGTCCAACGCCGTGGGCCCGCACGTGCACTCCCTGCCGTAGCCGGAACCGGCGCGCGAGGCGCGGAAGCCCCGTCCACAGTGCTGTGGGCGGGGCTTCCGCGTCCCCGCCCACCGGCCGCCCGTCAGAAGAACCGCGACCACGGCTGGTCCCAGACCTGCTTCACGCACAGGACGAGGAACAGCAGGCCCGCGAGGGCGAGCATCGTGTTGCTGAGCGGGCCGTTGCGCCACTCACGGGGTGTGCGGGAGGAGTTGAGGAGCCACATCAGGGTGAGGGCGAGGAACGGCATGAAGGCGGCGCCCAGGACTCCGTAGATGATGATCAGGCGGAAGGGCTCGTCCTGGAAGAGCAGGATCATGGGCGGGAAGGTGAGCCAGAGCAGATAGGCGCGGAAGGCCCAGGAGCGCTCGCGGCGCCCCGAGGCCAGCTCGTCGCCCCTCGCCTCCCGCTCGCCGCGCTGCCGGGCCAGGAAGTCGGCGAACATCAGGCTCACGCCGTGCCAGACGCCGATCAGGGAAGTGAAGGAGGTGGCGAAGAACCCGATGAGGAAGAGTTTGCCGGTCGCCGAGCCGTACTGCTCCTCCAGGATGTCGCCGAGCTGCATCAGCCCCTTGTCGCCGCTCGCGATCGCGATGTTCGCCGAGTGCAGCAGTTCGGCGCCGACGAGCAGCATCGCGACGACGAAGACGCCGGTGGTGGCGTAGGCGACCCGGTTGTCCAGCCGCATGACCTTCATCCAGCCGCTGCCGGTCCACCCCTTGGCGTTGACCCAGTAGCCGTACGCGGCGAGCGTGATGGTGCCGCCGACGCCGCCGATCAGGCCGAGGGTGTTGAGGACCGAGTCCTTCTCGTCCGGGAGGACGGGCAGCAGACCGGCGAAGGCGTCGCCGAGGTGGGGGGTGACCCGGATCGCCAGGTAGACGGTCACCACGAACATGACGCCCACCAGGACCGTCATGACCTTCTCGAAGACGGCGTACTTGTTGAACCAGACGAAGGCCAGACCGACCAGGCCGCAGGCGATACCCCACCATTCGAGGCCCATCACGTCCGGGAACAGCGCCTGCAGCGGCAGGGCGCTGGACGACATCGCCGCCGCGCCGTAGACGAAGCCCCAGATCACCGCGTAGAAGGCGAAGAACCACGTCGTCCAGCGGCCGATGCTCGCCCAGCCGTCGAAGAGGGTGCGGCCGGTGGACAGATGCCACCGCCCGCACGCCTCGGCCAGGGAGATCTTCACCAGGCAGCCGACGACCGCGGCCCACAGGAGCGTGTAGCCGAAGTTGCTGCCGGCGATGAGTGTGGCGACCAGGTCGCCGGCGCCCACACCGGTCGCGGCGACGACGATGCCGGGGCCGATGTGGCGCCACATGGATCTGCGCGGGTGGGGGCCGGGTGCGGTCGCCGCCGCCCCGGTGTCCTGGGTGTTTCCCGTGGTGTCCGCCATGGGGGTCAAGAAAGCGGATGGGTGCCGGCCGGACAAGGGGGCGTGCGGGGATCTTCACCGGATGCGTCCGGTCGGGTGTCCGACCGGACACCGGACGCCGGACACCGGACGCCAGTGCTTGACCTGATCATGTCATCCGCCGACGATGACCGCACCGCACCACGCACGTCGCCATGGACAACCCCCACCTCCCACAAGGAGACTTCATGCGACTTGGCACCCGCGGCAGACGCTCCGCCGTGCTCGCCGCCCTCCTCGCCCTGGCCCTCGCCGCGCCCGTGTCCCTGACGGCCACCCAGGCCGGCGCCGACAGCGCCGACCGGCCGGCACCCTCGGCCGACGACATCCGCCAGTACGAGATCCACCGCCACACCACGCCCCTGACCCGCACCGCCATCCAGCGCTCCGGCGTCACCGTCGACGAGGCGGACGAGGAGACCGTGGTCGTCTCCGGACGCGCCGACCAGATCCGCGCACTGCGGCGACAGGGCTACGAGGTCACCCCGCTCGGCGCGGCACCGGACCGCTCGTCGCCCGCCGACGGGCTGCGCCTGTACGACTTCCCCTCGCGCGACTCCCGCTACCACAACTACGCCGAGATGAACGCGGAGATCGACCAGCGGCTCGCCGCGTACCCGGCCATCATGAGCAAGCGGGTGATCGGCCGGTCCCACCAGGGCCGGGACATCGTCGCCATCAAGATCAGCGACAACGTGGCCACCGACGAGAACGAGCCGGAGGTCCTCTTCACCCACCACCAGCACGCCCGCGAGCACCTCACCGTGGAGATGGCCCTGTACCTGCTGCGCGAACTCGGCGCGGGCTACGGCGAGGACTCCCGCATCACGGACATGGTCGACGGGCGGGAGATCTGGATCGTCCCCGACCTCAACCCGGACGGCGGCGAGTACGACATCGCCACCGGCTCCTACCGGTCCTGGCGCAAGAACCGTCAGCCCAACCCCGGTTCGTCGTACGTCGGAACCGACCTCAACCGCAACTGGGACTACCGCTGGGGCTGCTGCGGCGGCTCCTCCGGCTCCACGTCCTCCGAGACCTACCGGGGTTCCGCGCCCGAGTCCGCGCCCGAGGTGAAGGTCGTCGCCGACTTCGTGCGCAGCCGCGTGGTGGGCGGGGTGCAGCAGATCACGGCCGGCGTCGACTTCCACACGTACAGCGAACTGGTGCTGTGGCCCTTCGGCTACACCTACTCCGACACCACGACCGGCATGACGGCCGACGACCACGCCGCGTTCGAGGCCGTCGGCCGGAAGATGGCCGCGAGCAACGGCTATACGCCCCAGCAGTCCAGCGACCTGTACATCACGGACGGGTCGATCGACGACTACCTCTGGGGCGCGCACAGGATCTTCGGCTACACCTTCGAGATGTATCCGACGTCCTCCTGGAACGGCGGCTTCTACCCGCCCGACGAGGTCATCGAGCGGGAGACCTCCCGCAACCGGGACGCCGTGCTCCAGCTCCTGGAGAACGCGGACTGCATGTACCGCTCCATCGGGAAGGAGGGGCAGTACTGCGGCTAGCGGCGCTCAGGACGCCTTGTCCACGGCGTCCGCGGTGTCCTCCGGGGCCTCGGCGTCCCCCGTGTCCTCGGAGTCGTCCGGGGGCGTGTCGGCGCCGTCGTCGAAGTACGCGTCCAGGACCGCGTCCAGCGCGGTGTCCCACTCGGTGAAGCGGGCGCGGGAGTCGGCCTCGATCTCGAGGGGGTACCAGCGGCGGTCGGGGGTGTGGACGGTGACCGTGTACCGCTTGCCGAAGCGGCCGGTCTCCGTCTCCACCGCGCCGATCTCGTCCCAGCGGAACTCGCACTCCTGGTCGTCCAGCCGCAGCCGGACACCGCTGTGGTCGGCGACGACCTCGGCACGGCGGTCGGACGCCTCGAAGACGGGGCCGTCGGGGGCGGGCTCCGGGGCCTCCCCGGTGGCCCCGGTCTCCTCGGGGGACTCCTCGGCCTCCCCCTCGGGCGCCGTTCCGTCCTCCGGTGCCTCCGGTGCCTCCGTCTTCGCCTTCGCGTCCTCCTCCCGGCCGGACGCGGGCGAGGTGAGCCCGGGGATGAATGCCGGATCGAATCCGGCGCCTTCCAGGGGCTGGCTGCTCGAACCTATACGCTGCTCCACACCGCAGGAGTATGGTCGACGAACCTGTGCCGGGCACAGCCAGCCCCGACTTCGTTATCGGACGCCTACACGAAGGGCACGCGTCAGCCGAGGACGGCGAGCGCGTCGATCTCGACGAGGAGGCCGGCGGGCAGACCGACGTACACGGTCGTGCGGGCGGCGGGCGGCTGGGTGAGGCCCTGCTCCTCGAAGTACGCGTTGTAGATCTCGTTCATCTCCGCGAAGTGGTCCACGTCGGTGAGGTAGACGCGGATCATCATCACGTCGTCCCAGCTCGCGCCGCCCTCTTCGAGGATCGCCTTGACGTTGGCGAAGGTCTGGAGGGTCTGCTCGCGCAGGGTCGGCCCGGCGGGGGTGGGGGCCTTGCCCTCCTCGTGGGGGAGGAAGCCGACCTGGCCGGCCACCTGGAGGATGTTGCCCTTGCGGACGCCGTGGGAGAACTTCGCGGGCGGGGTGGTGTGGGTGCTGGGGGTCAGCGCGGCTTTCTCGGTCATGCGGGGGTTCCTTTACGGGAGTTCTGCCGGGGTACGGCCGGAATACTCGCCGCTGATCGCGTCCGCCGTACGGCGCACCAGCGGGAGCAGGGTGAGGAGTTCCTCGGCGGTGACGACGACGTTCGGCGCGGACACCGACATCGCGGCGACCACCCGGCCGTCGGCGCCGCGGATCGGCGCGGCGACGCAGTTGATGGACTCCTCGTGGCCGCCGAGGTCGGTGGCCCAGCCCTGTTCGCGCACCTTGGCCAGTTCCTGGAGGAACGCGGGGGCGTCGGGTGTCGAACGGGACGTGTACATGGGGTAGTCGAGCCTCTCCGCGAGGGCTCGGCGCTCGGGCTCGGGCAGGTCGGCGAGGAGGAGTTTGGCGACGGCGGCGACGGTGATCGCCACGGGCTTGCCGATACGGGAGTACATGCGGACCGGGTAGCGGCTCTCCACCTTGTCGATGTAGAGGACCTCGTTCTCCTCGTGCACGGCGAGGTGGACGGTGTGTCCGCAGGTCTCGTTGAGGCGTACGAGGTGGGCGTGGGCGATCTCGCGGACGTCGAGGTTCTCCATGGCCTCCTGCGCGAGGGCGAAGAGGCGGGCGCCGAGGCGGTAGCGCTGGTCGGACTGGCGGTAGACCATGCCGTGCTCGTGGAGCGTGCGCAGGAGGCGGAGGGCCGTGGACTTGTGCACGCCGAGGCGGTCGGCGACCCGGCCGAGGTCGGCGGGGCCCTCCGCGAGCAGCGGGAGGATGCTCAGGGCGCGGTCTACGGTCTGGCTCATGGGGTGCGTGCCTCCTTCTCGGGCCCCGGGTGTTCTTCGGCTCGGGTCCAGCCGGGGCCGAGTCGCAGTCTCCCCCACGCGGTGTCGTCCAGGGCGGCGAGGCGGTCGGCGTGGGCGCGGGCGGGGGGCGGGGCGAGGTCGCCGGGGGCGGTGAGGGCGGCCGCCGCCGTGAGGTGGCCGTGTCTCAGACGGTCCCGGAGGGGAAGGTCGCGGAGGGTCGCTGAAAGGAAGCCCGCGGCGAAGGCGTCGCCCGCACCGACGGCGGCGACGACGTCGACGTTCAGGGCGCGCACGAAGGTCGCGGTGCCGGACGCGTCGTCGCACGGGAGGGCGTCGGTGTCCTTGTCGAAGGCGACCGCTCCGCCCTTGCCCTGCTTGACGACGAGAATCTCCGGTTCGGGCAGCGCCTCCCGTACCGCACGTGCACCGTGCAGCCCCCACGCCTCGCGCGCCTCGTCGGCGCCGACGAAGACGATGTCGGCACCGCGCGCCACGTCCAGCAGCACCTCCGGGCCGTGACCGTCGCGCCACAGCGCCGGGCGGTGGTTGATGTCGAAGGAGATCAGGGGGCGGGCGGGGTGGGGGGCGGTCAGCTCCCGCAGGAGGGCCAGGCAGTCGGCGGAGAGCGCCGCCGTGATGCCGGACAGGTGCAGGACGCGTCCGGCGCGCACCGCGTCCAGGTCCACGCCGGCCGGCGCCATCACGGACGCCGCCGAACCCGCCCGGTAGTACGCGACCTCGTGGGCGTCGGTCGACCGGTCGCCCGCCGTGCGGAAGTAGACGCCGGTCGGGCGGGCCGGATCGCGGTCGACGTACGCCACGTCGACCCCGTAGCCGCCGATGGTCTCGACGAGATGGTCGCCGAAGCCGTCGGCGCCCACCCTGCTGACCCACCGCACGGAGTGCCCCGCCGCCGCGAGCACGCACGCCACGTTGGACTCCGCTCCCCCGATCCCCCGGTCGAAGGAGGGCACGTCGGCGAGGCGGCCCGGCCGGGAGGGCAGGAACGTCACCATGGACTCGCCGAGCGCGACGACGTCCACGACGGCGGGGGCGTTGCCGGTTCCGGTGCCGGTCACGATGGCGGGGCTCCTCGTCTGCCGCGGGGGAGGCGGTGTCCGTTGACCCCGCGTGGCCGAGATGTTAGACAGCGATAAGCGATATACGCAACGCATGTTGCACCACATGCAACACAGCCGATCAGGGAGGCTCGGATGGCCCTCGACGCATTCACCCGTCTCACCGAGGAACGGGTCGACCACCGCTTCAAGGGCCTCCCGCCGGACGCCGAGGGCCTGACCGTCGGTGAGCTGGCCGCCCAGCGGCGCAACCTGTTCACCGACGGCTTCACCACGCCCGTGCTCGCGCTCTCCGCCGAGCGCCTGGAGCACAACCTGAAGCTGATGGAGACCTACGCCGCCCGGCACGGGCTCGCCTTCGCCCCGCACGGCAAGACGTCCATGGCCCCGCAGCTCTTCCGGCGCCAGATCGAGCACGGGGCCTGGGGCATCACCCTCGCGGTCCCGCATCAGGTGCGGGTGGCGCGGGCGTACGGGATCCAGCGGGTGTTCCTCGCCAATGAGCTGGTGGACGCGGCGGCCCTGAAGTGGATCGCGGGCGAGCTGGACGCCGACCCCGCCTTCCGTCTCATCTGTTACGTCGACTCGGTGCGCGGGGTGGAGCTGATGGACGCGGCGCTCGCCGGCGTCTCCCGCCCCCTGGACGTGGTCGTCGAGCTCGCCGCCGGAGAGGGGGCCCGCACCGGTGTGCGGACGGAGGCGGAGTGCGCAGCCGTCGCCGATGCCGTGGCGGGCGCGCGGTCGCTGCGGCTGGTGGGGGTCGCCGGGTACGAGGGCGAGGTGCCGCAGGCCGATCCGGAGCGGGTGCGGGCCTGGCTGCGGCGGCTGGTCTCCCTCGCCGTGGACTTCGACACGGCGGGCCGGTTCGCGGGGCTCGACGAGATCGTGGTGAGCGCGGGCGGCAGCGCCTGGTTCGACGCGGTGGCGGACGTCTTCGCCGGCATCCCCGAACTCTCCTCCCCCGTCCTCACGTTGCTGCGCTCGGGCGCGTACGTCTCGCACGACGACGGCCACTACCGCGAGCTGACCCCCTTCAACCGGGTCCCGGAGGAGGGCGCGCTGGAGCCGGCGTTCCGGCTGTGGACGCAGGTGGTGTCCCGCCCCTCCTCCGAGCAGGCGTTCACCAACGCGGGCAAGCGGGACGCGGCCTACGACCTCGACCTGCCGTTCGCCCAGGTGGTGCGCCGGGACGGCGGTGAGCGACCGGCCACCGGGATCTCGGTGACCGGGCTGTCCGACCAGCACGCGTGGCTGCGCACCACCGGGGAGGCCGAGCTGGAGGTGGGAGACTGGGTGGGACTCGGGCTGTCCCACCCGTGCACGTCGTTCGACAAGTGGGTGCTCATCCCCGTGGCGGAGGCGGACGGGACGGTGGTCGACTACATCCGTACGTTCTTCTAGGAGGCCGGCGCATGGAAGAGCTCGTCATCCGGGACGCGGACGTCGTGGACGGCTCCGGCGACTACTCGTACCGCGCGGACGTGGTCGTGGACCGCGGTCGCATCGTCTCCATCGTGAAGGAGGCGGCGGACGCGGGCTGCCAGCGCCCGAAGGCCCGCCGTGAACTGGACGCCGAGGGGCTGGTGCTGGCCCCCGGCTTCATCGACATGCACGCCCACAGCGATCTGGCCCTGCTGCGCGACCCCGACCACAGCGCCAAGGCCGCGCAGGGCGTCACCCTCGAAGTGCTCGGCCAGGACGGGCTGTCGTACGCGCCGGTCGACGACCGGACGCTGGGCGAGGTGCGCCGGGCGATCGCCGGGTGGAACGGGCCGGGCGACGACGTCGACTTCGACTGGCGGTCGGTCGGCGAGTACCTGGACCGGCTCGACCGGGGCATCGCGGTCAACGCCGCGTACCTGATCCCGCAGGGCACGGTCCGCGCGCTGGCGGTCGGCTGGGAGGACCGGGAGGCCACGCCCGAAGAGCTGTGCCGGATGCGGCAGTTGGTCGCCGAGGGCATGGAACAGGGCGCGGTCGGCATGTCGTCGGGGCTGACGTACACGCCCGGCATGTACGCCAGGGGCGCCGAACTGACCGAGCTGTGCCGGGTGGTGGCCTCGTACGGCGGCTACTACTGCCCGCACCACCGTTCCTACGGCGCGGGCGCGCTGGAGGCGTACGCGGAGATGGTGGCGCTGGCGCGGGAGGCGGACTGCCCGCTGCACCTGGCGCACGCCACCATGAACTTCGGGGTGAACGAGGGTCGCGCGCCCGAGCTGCTGGCCCTCCTGGACGACGCACTCGACGCCGGCGCCGACATCACCCTCGACACCTACCCCTACACCCCCGGCTGCACCACCCTCGTGGCGCTGCTGCCGGGCTGGGCGAGCGAGGGCGGCCCGGAGGAGACACTGCGGCGGCTCGCGGACGAGGAGACCGCCGAGCGGATCCGGCACCAGCTGGAGGTCACCGGCTCGGACGGCTGCCACGGGGTGCCCGTGGAGTGGGAGACCATCGAGATCTCGGGGGTCGGCGACCCGGCGCTGGGCGAGTACGTGGGCCGTACGGTCCTGGAGTCGGCGCGGGAGCGCGGCGAGTCGCCCTGGGTGGTCGCGCGGGAGCTGCTGCTGAAGGACAGGCTGGCCCCGACGATCCTCCAGCACGTCGGACACGAGGAGAACGTGCGGGCGATCATGCGGCACCGGGTGCACACCGGCGGCTCGGACGGCATCCTCCAGGGCGCGAAGCCGCACCCGCGCGCGTACGGGACGTTCCCGCACTATCTCGGGCACTACGTGCGGGAGTCGGGGGTGCTGACGCTGGAGGAGTGCGTCGCGCACCTGACCGCGCGCCCGGCGGCGCGGATGCGGCTGCCGGACCGGGGCCTGGTCCGCGAGGGGTACAAGGCGGACCTGGTGCTGTTCGACCCGGCGACGGTGGCGGCGGGCTCGACCTTCGCCGAGCCGCGGACGCTGCCGACCGGCATCCCGTACGTGCTGGTCGACGGGCGGTTCGTCATCGAGGACGGGCGGCGCACGGACGTGCTGGCGGGCCGGGCGGTCCGCGGGACTCCCCGCTGACCACCCGGCCTTCCCAGGACCTACGGCCTGGGCAGCGCGCAGCCGCTCGCGTTCAGCTCCAGCCTGTTGTCCGCGCCGAAGCAGGCGGGGAACAGGTGGGTCTGCTGGGCGTAGTTGATGCCCCGGCGGACCGTGACGGTGCCGTTCTCGTCGACCTCGCACGGGTTGTTGACCGTGCAGCGCTCGCCGTCCTCGTTGCCGGTGTTGTTGACGGCGACGACCCGGCCGGTGGCGCTGTCCACGACCGGTGAGCCCGAGGTGCCGCCGATGGTGTCGCAGGCGGGGGTGTAACGGACCGAGTCCTTCCAGGTCCAGTCGCCCTCCTTCATGCGGTACGCGAACCCGTCGATCGAGCAGTCGTAGATCCGTTTCCAGTAGCCGGAGACCACGCTGATGGCCGTACCGGCCGCCGGACGGGTGTCGCTCAGGGTCAGCGGGTCGATGCCGTACGCGCTCTTGATCCGCGCGTAGGTCGTGCCGAGCCGGTAGATCGCGGCGTCCGTGTCGGTCATGGTCGCGTAGAGCAGCCGGTCGGCGCGCAGGGTGGCCACCCGCGAGCCGGAGGAGTTCAGCAGGCCGAAGCTCCGGCTGGAGGCGCGGTCGACGAGGACCTGGCCGGGCGCGGGGAAGCCGCTCTCCAGGCAGTGCCCGTTGGTGAGCACGAGCGCCGGGTCGTCGGCCGCCGAGCCGGGCATGCGGACGACGGAGCCGGAGCAGTTGCTGAGCGAGACGGTGCCGGCGAAGTCCACCGCGCCGGCCTTCGGCGCGGTGAGTGCGGACAGGAGGTCCGCCGCGGCCCCGACCGTGTCGTCGAGGAGGTCCGTCGACGACGCGGCCGGGACCGCGCCCGTGGCCGGGTCCGCGCCCGTGGGGGAAGGCGCGGCGGCGACCGCGGGAGTCACGCCCGCCCCGGCGAGGGCCAGGGCCGAGAGCGCGACGACGAGAGGTTTTCTCATGGGGGTCCCCTCATGGCGGCGACGGACGGCCGGACGTCCTCCGGCCGCCCATGAAGTTGTCATGAGCATTGTCAACAAGTCGGCGGCGAGGGGCAAGGACGTGTTTTCGACCGGTAACCGGCGACGGCGCACGGCGAGGCACTCAGGGTCGCCCGGAATCGTGCCGGAAGAGGCGCCCGGCCCGGGGAGGCTCGGTGAGGAGCCGATGGAGGCGGACCCCCCGCACGGCCCCCTCGGCGACATAACCACCCGAACCGACGCGTCCCACGTGGCGGAAAACACGGCCCGAAGGGCCATAACGGGCCGTAAGCTCCCAGCATGCAGGTGATCCAGTCGACCAAGCTCGCCAACGTCTGTTACGAGATCCGGGGCCCGGTGCTCGAGGAGGCGATGCGGCTGGAAGCGGCCGGTCACCGCATCCTCAAGCTGAACACCGGCAACCCGGCGGCGTTCGGCTTCGAGTGCCCGCCCGAGATCCTGGAGGACATCCTCCGCAACGTGTCGACGGCCCACGGCTACGGCGACGCGAAGGGCCTGCTCGCCGCGCGCCGGGCGGTCGTCATGCACAACCAGACCCTCGGCATCGAGACGGACGTCGAGCACGTCTTCATCGGCAACGGCGTGTCCGAGCTGATCGTGATGGCGATGCAGGGCCTGCTGGACGACGGCGACGAGGTGCTCGTCCCCGCGCCCGACTACCCGCTGTGGACGGCGGCCGTCTCGCTCTCCGGGGGCACGGCGGTGCACTACCGCTGCGACGAGCAGTCCGACTGGATGCCGGACCTCGCCGACGTGGAGCGCAAGGTCACCGACCGCACCAAGGCCATCGTCATCATCAACCCGAACAACCCCACCGGCGCGGTCTACGACGAGGCGGTCCTCAAGGGACTGACCGACATCGCCCGCCGCCACAACCTGCTGGTCTGCTCGGACGAGATCTACGACAAGATCCTCTACGACGACGCGCGGCACATCCCGACCGCCTCCGTCGCCCCCGACCTGCTCACCCTCACCTTCAACGGCATGTCGAAGGCGTACCGGGTGGCCGGCTACCGGGTGGGCTGGATGTCGATCTCCGGTCCGCGCGCCCACGCCGACTCCTACATCGAGGGCCTGACGGTCCTGGCGAACATGCGCCTGTGCGCGAACATGCCGGGCCAGCACGGCGTGGTCGCCGCGCTCAGCGGACGCCAGACGATCAACGAGCTGGTCCTGCCGGGCGGCCGGCTGCGCGAGCAGCGGGACGTGGCGTACGAGCTGCTGACCCAGATCCCGGGGGTGAGCTGTGTGAAGCCGAAGGGGGCGCTGTACCTCTTCCCCCGCCTCGACCCCGACGTCTTCAAGATCAAGGACGACCGGCGGATGGTCCTGGACCTGCTCCGCCGCGAGAAGATCATGGTCGTCCAGGGCACCGGCTTCAACTGGCCGGAACCGGACCACTTCCGCATCGTCACCCTGCCGTCGGCGACCGATCTGCGGGACGCGATGGGCCGTATCGGCCGCTTCCTGGACGGGTACGGCCAGCCCTGACAAGGAGTGAGGAACGTCCGATCTTGTGAACGGCTCAACTTTAGACAGTATCTAAGCTAGGATGGTTTCCTGTTCAGCACCCAGGAGGCCATCCATGTACGAACCGATCCGTGACAAGTCGGTGCACAGCACGATGGCCGGCACCCCCCACGACTTCCCCCACCGTTCCCGCGAGGAGGAGCTGGACATCCAGCTCGCGGGCCATCTCGCCACGCTGCTCGCCGTCACCGACGAGCTGCGCACGGCGGCACCCTCGGCCGATCTGGACACCGCGGCCGAGCGGCTCACCGAGCAGGTATCCCGCCTGCGGGGAGGACGTATGCCGGCCCGCGTGCCGGCGAGGACCACGGGCCGCGAGCCGAACGCGGCGGCCCTGCACCGGCGCGCCCACGCCCTCGCGGGCCGCGCCCTGGTCGTCGCCGCATCCCGCGCCGACACGGCGGTGGCGATCCTCGCCGCCGAACGAATGGACGCCCACGCCGCGGCCGAACACCCGCGCACCCTCGCGTCCCACTGAGCCCTTCGGGCTCCCCCGACGGCCCCGGTCCGCGCGCACCCGCAGCGACGCGCGGACCGGGCGCCTTCTCACGTCCTCTGTCCGAGCGGGTATCCGAGCGTGAGCATCGCCTCGGTGATCTCGCCGACCGCCGCGTCCGGGATCGCGGTGGCGGCGTCCTCCAGGACGAGCAGCCGTGCTCCGGGGATCTCGCGTGCGATCGCCTCGCCGTTGCCGACGGGGAAGAACGGGTCGCGGCGGCCGTGGACCACGAGCGTGGGGACCTTGATCCCGGGCAGGCGCTCGCGCCAGCGGGGCGTGCAGTCCAGCCTGGAGAACACCATGCCCAGGTGGTTGGCCATCTGGACCGGCGGCGCGGTACTGGGCGTGCGGTCCCAGATGCGCGCGGCGACGTCTCGCGCGGCGAGGGGATCGTCGCCGAGGAGTTCCGCCCCGGCGGCGGCGAAGTCCGCGACCGCCTCGCGGTCGCTCCAGTCGGGCATCGCGTGCGCGAACAACCGGCCCATCGTGGCCCGGTCGTGGTCGGGGAGGTCGTCGTCGGGCGGCCCGGGCGCGACCGCGCGGGTCCCGACCAGCGTGAGCGCCGAGAACGCGCCCGGATGATCGAGCGCGGCCACCTGGGCGACCATCCCGCCGACGCCGATCCCCGCGAGGTGCGCGGGCCCGCCGCCGAGCGCGCCCGCGAGGGCCGCCGCGTCGGCGGCGAGGTCGCGCAGGGTGTAGGCGGGCGCGTCCGGATCGGCCGTCGTCGACTCCCCGCTGTCGCGCAGGTCGTAGCGCACCGCACGGCGCCCGCCGGCGGCGAGGCGCTCGCAGAGTGCGTCGGGCCAGGAGAGCATGGTCGTCCCGCCCACGAGCAGGACGAGCGGCGCGTCCTCGTCACCGAACGACTCGGTGCCGAGGGCGACCCCATTGGCGTGGACGGTGGTGATGGTTCCAGTCATGCCACGGCAGACTCCGCCCACCGCCCGAACTCATCGCTCCGCGCCGCCCCATGTCAGGCTGAACAGTGGCTCACACCTGCGAGGCCTCCACCTCCATGGAGACCGCGACGAGCCGGTCGCTGAAGGAGCGGGCGGCGCTGTCGCCCGCCGTCGTCCCGGCGCGGTACGCGCGGACCGCCGGGTCGGCGAGGGTGAGGGTCAGCACCGGGCAGTCCGCCGCGTCATTGGTGTGCTCGGGCGAGCAGTTGATGACGTCGACCAGGCTGTGGCCAGGACACACGGCCTCGGCGGGCAGCTCCACTTCCAGCAGCAACTCCTTGCCCGGATCCACACGGAAACTGCCGGACGCCGGGACCTCCACCGGCTTGCCCAGGTAACCGCCGTCCACGACGGTCGCCGTGAGACCGCGGGCGGAAGCGCGGACACCCTCACCGTGGGGGCCGTGGATGTCGAGCGTGACCCGGCCCTTGGCCGGCGGTGCTTCGAGCAGCAGGGGGCGTTCGCCCGTGCGGATGACCGCGTGGACGGTGACGCGGGGCTCACCCGGCTTCTTCGGCCCCGGGTCGTGGAATCCCCAGCTCGTGAGCACCAGACTCGGGGCCTTGCCCTGCTCGCCCTTCCCCTGTGGTTCCGGCCGCGGCCAGTCGTCCACCCCGCACTTCGACAACTGGGCCGTGCCGCCGACGGGGAGCGAGCTGTCCCGCAGGGGTTCGGCAGCGGCCTGCCAGTCCGCGGACGCGCGCGGCTCGGACGTCGTGGCGGAATACGTCAGCACCAGCAGACCCACGACGGGCACGGCGAGGATCAGCCAGGAACGCAGGGATGCGCGGAACACTCAGCCACGTCCTCGCGGTCGGTCGTCGGCCCGGGGGAACAATTCCACGACGCTCATGATTCTCTCTGCGCACCCGACGCCCAGAACGTCACTGGAGACTCCGCCGGCCCGGACTCTCCGACCACGAGCGGGAGTGACGGCGCAGGACCGGGGCCAGATAGGACACGTGCGGGCCGGTGAGGGCCGCCAGCTCGGCCGGGGAGGGGACGAGGGCGAGCCGGTCGAATTCGGGGGTGCGGCCGAGGGCGCGCTCGGCGGCCGAGCGGATCGCGTGGCGTTCGTACAGCCAGGCGGCGGGGCGGGGCGGGGCCTGGAACAGGACGCCGACGCTGCCGTTGGCGCCCCGGGTGACCTGCCAGGGGGTGAGCTCGTCGGCGGGCGTGCCGATGCCGGTCTCCTCGGCCAGTTCCCGGGCGGCTTGGTGGCGCAGGGCGGTCGGGTCGAGGGGGTCGCCGTCCCTCGGGGGTTCGACCGAGCCGCCGGGGAGCTGCCAGCGGCCGGGTGAGGTGGCCCAGGACGCCATCCGGCCGACCAGCAGCCGCCCGTCGTCCGCCGGCTGCGCGACCGACACGAACAGGGACGGCAGCCGTACGGTCGCGCCGGGCAGCCTGCGCAGGACGTAGTAGCGGTACGTGGCCCGGACCCAGGTCAGGACGAGGCCGTCGCGCGGGTCGTGCGCCAGGCCCGTGCACCCGGCCACCGGCCCGTCGAACAGGGCGGGGTTGGCCCGGACGGCCGCATCCCAGGCGGCGTCCATGGCGCGCCGGTCCTCCGGGCTCAGCCGAAGCGGCGGAGCCTCCAGCAGCCGGAGCCGATCGGCGTCGAAAAGATCCACAAGGGGACCGTACCGGGCCCCTCCGGCATGTCGTCGGCGCACTCACACCGGCACCTGAGCGCCTGCCGCCGTCTTGAGGGTCTTCACGGCCGTCACGTCCGCGCAGCGCTCCGCGACACGCTGCGCCCATATGACCCGCGCCGTCCGCCGTGCCGCGGGGCTCCCTCCCGGGCGGCTGCGCACGCTGCTGGCGTAGTTTTCGGGGGAACGGCCGGCTCAGCGAGCCCCACGGGGCGTCACTGGCGAGGAGGGGGACATGGACGACGCGCGGGACACGGCCCGGCGGCTGCGCGCGATCTGCGACGAGCTGTCGGAGCGCTTCTACGAGCGGGCGGACGTCGTACGGACACTGGCGGTGACACTGCTGGCCGGGCAGCACTCGCTGGTGCTCGGGCCGCCCGGCACGGCGAAGTCGGAGCTGGCGCGGGAGCTGACGGGCCGGATCGAGGGGGCCGCGTACTGGGAGATCCTGCTGTCGAAGTTCACCGCGCCGACGCGGATGTTCGGGCCGATCGACGTCGCCGCGCTGGCCCGGGGCGAGTACCGGCAGGTGTACGACGGGCGTGCGACGACCGCGCACGTCGCGTTCATCGACGAGATCTTCAAGTGCTCCACGGCCGCGCTCAACGAGACCCTGGGTTACCTCAACGAGCGGATCTACCACCCCGAGAACGGGGGCGCTCCGATCCACTGCCCGCTGATCGGGGCGATCACCGCGAGCAACGAGCTTCCCAGTGGGGAGGACTCCGCCGCGATCTACGACCGGCTGCTGGTGCGGATCGAGGTCGGGTATCTGGAGGACCCCTCGAACTTCGCCGCCCTGGTGCGTTCCGCCGTCGGCCGCCCCGCCGCACCCGTGCCGCCGACCACCGTGGAGCTGGCCGCCTTGCAGCACGCGGTGACCGGGGCCGTCCCGGCCGTGGAGGTGCCGGACGTGATCGTGGACGCGGTGGTGACGCTGCGGGCCGCGCTGCGCCGCAAGGAGCTCGTCGCCTCCGACCGGCGGTGGCGGCAGGCGGTGGGGCTGCTCCAGGCGTCCGCGTTCCTGGACGGGCGTACGGCGGTGGCGGAGACGGATCTGTCGGTGCTGACGCATGTGCTGTGGGACTTCCCCGCCCAACGTCCCGTCGTCGAGCGGGAGGTGCTGCACCTGGTCAATCCGGACGCCAAGGAGGCGCTCGACCTCGCCGACGTCATCGAGGAGTTGGAGGCGCAGCTCGACGCCATGGCCGGGCAGTCCCGGGAGGCGCTCAGCGACTGGGTCATCAAGAACGCCCACAACAAGCTCGCCACGGCGGGGAAACGGCTGGAGCGGCTGCGCGAGGAGGCGGCGAACGCGGGCCGTTCCACCGCCGCCATCGACCGGGTCACCGGCCGTCAGCGCGCCGTCCGTGCCCGTGTCCTCACCGAGGCGCTCGGTATGGACGCGAGCATGGTGCAGGCCCAGCTCTGAGGGTGGCGCGGTGACGGAGACGTACGGCAGTGGTGCGGACGGGGCGGCGGGCGGCGCGGGGAAGTGGCCGGCGCTGTCCGCCGCCGCTGCCGTACGGCACACGGCGGCCGTGGTCCCGGGCCCGTTCGACCGGGTCGCGTGGCGGGACGTGTACGAGCGGTCGGCGGGGCTGCGGGAGCTGGCGGCGGAGCTGCACGCCCGCCACGCACACACCGCCGACCTGCTGACGGACGTCTTCCTGACCGCCTACCAGGCCGCCCCGCGGCTGCGCGACCGCGCGGAGATGGCCCCCTCCCACCTGGTCAACCACCAGGTCGTCGCCTCCCTGCTGCACTCACCGGAGTTCGCCGGACTGCACCGGGAGACGGCGGGCGACTCCTACGCCGCCGCCATGGCCGTACTCGCCCAGGCCTCCGCGCTGCGCGGGCTCCTGGAGCGCTCCCGGGACGCCCGGGACCGGGCCGGGCAGGCGGACGAGGCCCGGCAGGACGCCGTAACCGCCGCGACGGCCGTGAGCCAGGCGCTGCGGCACGCCGCCGAGGCGGCCGACGAGGACGGCACGGTGCCCGCCCCGGCCGCCGAAGCCGTACGCCGGGCGGTCGAGGCGGTCGAGGCGGCCGAAGCCGCCGAGGAGGCCGCCCGGCAGGAGGGCCGTGCCGCCGCGCAGGCCCTCGCCGCGGCGCTTCCCGGCATCCGTGCCGCCGCCCGGAACGCGACGGCGACGGCGGCGGAGGCCGTCCGGCAGGAGGCCGCGCTGATGCGGGCGTGGGGTGTCGGCGCCGGGGAGCTGGAACGGCTGCCGTTCGACGAGCGGGCCCGCCTGGCCGAGCGGCTGCGCGGCGGACGGCTCGCCCGGTGGGCCGAACTGATCGGCCGTTTCCGGCAGATGGCCGGCGGTGAGCGTGCCCGCAAGGTGGAGAACGCCACCGGGGAACTGGTCGGCGTCACCCTCGGCGACGACCTCTCCCGGGTCATCCCCTCCGAACTGGCGGTCCTCGGCGTCCCGGAGCTGCGTGCGGTGTTCGCCGCCCGCTACGCCGCCGGGGAGCTGATGCTGTACGACGCGCGGGGCGAGCAGACCACCGGCCGGGGTGCCGTCATCGCGTGCGTGGACACCTCGCACTCCATGTACGCGGAGGGGCCGGGCGGCATCACCCGCGAGGCCTGGTCCAAGGCGTGCGCGCTGGCCCTGCTCGACCAGGCCCGCCACGCCGGACGGGACTTCGTCGGCATCCTCTTCTCCGCCGCCGACAGGATCCAGGTCTTCCGCTTCCCGGGCGACCGGCCCGCCGACCTCGCCCATGTCCTCGACTTCGCGGAGACCTTCCTGGGCGGCGGCACCGACGTCCAGCGCCCGCTGGGCACGGCCGCCGAGCTGCTGGAGGAGGAGTTCAACGACACCTCCCGCGGACGCGGAGACATCGTGCTGATCACCGACGACGCGTGCGAGGTCTCGGAGCAGTGGACGCGCGTCTGGAACGACGCCAAGCACCGCCTCGGCTTCCGCCTGTTCGGCGTGGCGATCGCCACCCCGGAGACGGCCACCGAGTCCGGCTCGGTCCTGGAGTCCCTGTGCGACAACCTCCGCGCCGTCGACGACCTGACGGACGTCCGGACCGCGGCCGACCTGTTTCGCGTGATCTGATCCGACTCGTTCTCCCAGTGGGTCCCGGCCGGCGGGCAACGGCCGAGCGCTCCGGGCGGCGGTGGATGCCGGCCGGAGCGCTCGGTCATGCGTCGGCACGTTCGTGAGCCCTCTGGGTGGGCCGTGCCGAAGGGGGCGGGGGCGGGTTCGCCGTCGCCGGGTTCCGTCGGGGCGGACGGAGGGGGCGACGGCGGGCCCGGTACCCCGCACGCCGTTGTGCGGGGCCCCGCCGGTGTGTTCCGCGGCCGGTCGTGGCGTGACGATCGCTGGTCAGGGCATCCTCAAACCGAGAACCGACCGGCCGCGGGGTCTGTGCGGGCCTCAGCCCAGGCGCTCCACGAGGGAGCGGTACTCGTCCCACAGCTCCTTGGGCGTGTGGTCGCCGAAGGTGTTGAAGTGCTCGGGGACCAGAGCGGCCTCCTCGCGCCACACCTCCTTGTCGACGGTGAGCAGGAAGTCCAGGTCGGCGTCGGAGAGGTCCAGCCCTTCGGTGTCCAGGGCGCCCTTGGCGGGGAGCACGCCGATGGGGGTCTCGACGCCCTCCGCCTTGCCGTCCAGGCGCTCCACGATCCACTTCAGGACGCGGGAGTTCTCACCGAAGCCGGGCCAGACGAACGTGCCCTCGTCGTTCTTGCGGAACCAGTTGACGTAGTAGATCTTCGGCAGCTTGGACTGGTCCCCCCTCTGCGCGGCGGACTTGCCCACGTCGACCCAGTGGGCCATGTAGTCGCCCATGTTGTAGCCGCAGAACGGCAGCATGGCGAACGGGTCGCGGCGCAGCTCGCCGACCTTGCCCTCGGCGGCGGCGGTCTTCTCGGAGGCCACGTTGGCGCCGAGGAAGACGCCGTGGTTCCAGTCGAAGGACTCCGTCACCAGCGGTACGGCGCTGGCGCGGCGCCCGCCGAAGAGGATCGCGGAGATCGGCACGCCCTTGGGGTCCTCCCACTCCGGCGCGATGATCGGGCACTGCCCGGCGGGGGTGGTGAAGCGGGCGTTGGGGTGCGCGGCGGGCGTACCGGACTCGGGGGTCCAGTCGTTGCCCTTCCAGTCGGTGAGGTGGGCCGGGGTCTCCTCCGTCATGCCCTCCCACCAGACGTCGTTGTCGTCGGTGAGGGCGACGTTGGTGAAGACCGAGTTGCCCCAGAGGGTCTTCATCGCGTTGGCGTTGGTGTGCTCGCCGGTGCCGGGGGCGACGCCGAAGAAGCCGGCCTCGGGGTTGATGGCGTAGAGGCGGCCGTCCTCGCCGAAGCGCATCCAGGCGATGTCGTCACCGATGGTCTCGACCGTCCAGCCGGAGATCGTGGGCTCCAGCATGGCGAGGTTGGTCTTGCCGCAGGCGGACGGGAAGGCGGCGGCGACGTACTTGGACTCCCCCTGCGGCGGGGTGAGCTTCAGGATGAGCATGTGCTCGGCCAGCCAGCCCTCGTCGCGGGCCATGACGGAGGCGATGCGCAGCGCGTAGCACTTCTTGCCGAGGAGGGCGTTGCCGCCGTAGCCGGAGCCGTAGGACCAGATCTCGCGGTCCTCGGGGAAGTGGGAGATGTACTTGGTGCTGTTGCAGGGCCACGGAACGTCCTCCTGGCCCTCCTCCAGCGGGGCGCCGAGGGTGTGCACGGCCTTGACGAAGAAGCCGTCGGAGCCGAGCTCGTCCAGGACGGGCCGGCCCATACGGGTCATGGTGCGCATGGCGACGGCGACGTACGCGGAGTCGGTGATCTCGACGCCGATGGCGGACAGCGGCGAGCCGAGGGGGCCCATGCAGAAGGGCACGACGTACATGGTGCGGCCCTTCATCGAGCCGCGGAAGACGCCCTTCTCGCCCTGGAAGATCTCCCGCATCTCGGCGGGGGCCTTCCAGTGGTTGGTGGGGCCGGCGTCCTCCTCCTTCTCGGAGCAGATGAACGTCCGGTCCTCGACGCGGGCCACGTCGGTGGGGTCGGAGGCCGCGTAGTAGGAGTTGGGGCGCTTGATCGGGTCGAGTTTCCTGAAGGTCCCCCTGGCCACGAGCTCCTCGCACAGGCGCTCGTACTCGGCCTCTGAACCGTCGCACCAGACCACGCTGTCCGGCTGGGTCAGCTCTGCGATCTCGTCGACCCAGGAGATCAGTCCCTGGTGGGTGGTGGGGACGCCGGGTTCCGCGATGTCGCGCGCCACGTTTGCTCCTAAATGAGGGGTTTTTTGTTTGGAGGCCCCGTGGGGGCTGCGACCCGGATGCTGCACGGTGGTGCGCTGCGCGCTCATCCGGTGTCGACCGCACTCATTTGATCATCCGACCTGTGCGCCCATCTGTCCAGAGGGCCGCACAGGTGAGCAACGTGACGCTGACCACGGCCTTTCGTGGCGCTTTACCTTCACCTTGGGCAGACGTGGGAATTTCTTTGCGGACACGCCGCCGGAGTGGGATGAGATGATGGCCACTTCAGCCATCCAATTCGATACCGCGATCCGTAACTTACGGTTCCGTAGGTACGATGCGGGACATGACTGCGTTCGCCCCCGACGCCCCCGACGCCCCTGCGGATCCGCCGGCCGACGGCCCCGGCCCGGTGGCGACGTCCCTCCCGCGCCCCGTCAAGCCCAAACTCCGGGGCTGGCTGCACCTCGGTATGTTCCCCGCCGCCCTGGTGGCCGGGCTGGTGCTCACCGCCTTCGCCGACTCCCCGCGGGGCCGCATGGCCTGCGGGGTCTACGCGCTGACGGCCTGCCTCCTGTTCGGCGTGAGCGCGCTGTACCACCGGGGCAACTGGAGCCCCCGCATGGACGGGGTGCTGCGCCGCCTCGACCACGCCAACATCTTCCTGATCATCGCGGGCACCTACACGCCGCTGACCATCCTGCTGCTGCCGGACTCCAAGGGGCAGTGGCTGCTGTGGGGCATCTGGGCCGCGGCGGCGGCCGGCATAGTCTTCCGGGTCTTCTGGGTCGGCGCGCCCCGCTGGCTCTACACGCCCTGCTACATCGCGATGGGCTGGGCGGCGGTCTTCTTCCTCCCGGACTTCATGCGCACCGGCGGCATCGCCGTCCTCGTCCTGGTGATCGTGGGCGGCGTGCTCTACAGCGCGGGCGGGGTCATCTACGGCATCAAGAAGCCCAACCCCTCCCCCCGCTGGTTCGGCTTCCACGAGGTGTTCCACTCCTTCACCCTGGCCGCCTTCATCGCCCACTACGTGGGGATCTCCCTGGTGGCGTACCAGCACGCGTAGCGCGCGTACGACGCACGACGCGTGGCGCGGGACGTACGCCGCATGGCGGACAATGACGGCATGATCACGGCACGAACCCCTCTCCCCGAGGCGGCCCGGCACCTGGGGCTGCGCGAGCGGAAGAAGATCAGGACCCGCATGGCGATCAGGGACGCCACCTACGCGCTGATCAAGGAGCAGGGGTACGACGCCACCACCGTCGAGCAGATCGCGGAGCGCGCCGAGGTCTCGCAGAGCACCGTCTTCCGCTACTTCCCCACCAAGGAGGACATCGTCCTGACGGACGCGTACGACCCCCTCCTGGAGGACCTGCTGCGGGAGCGCCCGGCCGGTGAACCGGTGCGGGAGTCGCTGCGCCGGGCGATCCGCAAGGCGATGACGACGGCGCTCACCGGCAACCCGGCCCACGAGCAGGACGAGATGATCCTGCGGGTCCGGCTGATGGTCGAGGTGCCCCAGGTGCGCTCGCGGCTGATGGAGAGCATGTCCGTCACAGGCCGCCTGCTGTGCCGGGCCCTCGCCGAGCGCACCGGACGCCACGAGACCGACCTCGAGGTGCGGGTCTACGCCATGGGACTGATGGGCGCCCTGCTGGAGACGATGGTCTACTGGGTCGACGGCGACTGCCGGGAGGACATCCTGGAGCTGATCGACCGCACCCTGGCCGTCTGCACGGACCTGCCCCGCCGCTGAGCCGCGGACCCGCGCCGGCACAGGAATGCACGGGCCGGACGGACGGCCCCCGTGAGATCCTTGGCCGGGTGAACGGTCCCGAGATCCATGTCGAGTTCGCCCCCGAACTGCTGCTCTTCGTGCCCCAGGCGCGGCCCGCAGGCACCATGAAGGCCGCCACCGACGGTGTCTCCACCCTCGGCCATGTCGTCGAGTCCCTCGGTGTCCCGCTGACCGAGGTCGGCGCGCTGCTCGTGGACGGCCGCGAGGTGCCCGTGTCGCACGTCCCGGCCGCCGGCGAGTCGGTGACCGTGCGCCCGCACGCCCACCCCCAGCGGGTGCCGGGCGCTCCCCTGCGGTTCCTGCTCGACGTGCACCTCGGCACCCTCGCGCGCCGGCTGCGGCTGCTGGGCGTGGACACGGCCTACGAGTCGACCGACATCGGCGATCCGGCGCTGGCCGCGCGGTCGGCGGCCGAGCGGCGGGTCATGCTCAGCCGCGACCGGGGGCTGCTGCGGCGGCGGGAGCTGTGGTCGGGCGCGTTCGTGTACAGCACCCGGCCGGAGGAGCAACTCACCTACGTACTCGACCGGTTCGACCCCGAGCTGCGGCCGTGGACCCGGTGCACGGCGTGCAACGGGCTGCTGCGCGAGGCCAGCAAGGAGGACGTCGCCGACCAGTTGAAGGGTGGCACGCACCGTACGTACGACGTGTTCGCGCAGTGCTCCGACTGCGGGCGCGCGTACTGGAAGGGTGCGCACCATTCGGAACTGGTCGCGATCGTGGAGCGGGCCGTCGCGTCGCGCCCGCAACGGCCCTGACAGGCCGGCGCCGCCCGTTCAGCCGCCCAGCGCGGTACGCAGCCGGTCCGGGTCGGTCGTCGGGGCGTCGCAGGTGAAGTCGCGGCAGACGTAGGCGGCCGGTGCGCCACCGACCAGCGGCCGGTCGGCGAGCAACGGGAACTCGTCGCTCCCCGGGATCCCGACGGCGACCACGGCGCCGGGCGCGGTGCCCAGAAGTGCCGTACGGTGCAGGGCCGTCGTCGCCGGGTCGTCGAGCGCCGGGCCGACCACCGCGATCTCGCGCGGGCCGTCCAGCAGCGCCTCGGCCACCGCGAGCCCCCACCCGATGAACCGCGGCACCCGCGGACCCAGCGCCTTCACCACACCCAACGCCCGTTCCGCGGCCGTGCGGTGGGGCTCCGAGCCGGTGTGCGCCGCATAGCTCAGCAGCGCGCCCGCGGCGGCCGTCCAGCCGGACGGGGCGGCGTTGTCGGTCGGGTCCTGCGGACGCCGGATGAGCCGCTCCGCGTCCGACGCCGTGTCGTACAGCGCACCCGAGGCGTCGTCGGTGAAACGGGTCAGGATGTGGTCGACCAGCAGCCCGGAGAAGTCCAGCCACACGCCCTCACCGGTCACCGCCGCGAGCGCCAGGAAGCCCTCGGCGACGTCCGCGTAGTCCTCCAGCACCCCCGCGTTGGCACCGACGTGCCCGTCCTTGCTGGTACGGGCGATACGGGCCTGCTCGTCGAGGTGCAGCCGCACCAGCAGGTCACCCGCGGCGACCGCGGCCTCCGTCAGGTCCGGCCGGTCGAAGTAGGCGCCCGTCTCGGCGAGCGCGGCGATCGCCAGCCCGTTCCACGCGGCCACCACCTTGTCGTCCCGGCCGGGGGCGGGCCGGGACGCACGCGCCGCGAGCAGCCGCTCCCTGACGCCCTCGATCCGAGCGGCGTCGAACACCTCGTCCCGCTGCGGTAGTTGCAGCACCGAGGCGCCCTCCTCGAAGGTGCCCTCCTCGGTCACCCCGAAGTACCGCGCGGCGAGTTCGGCGTCCGCCTCCCCGAGCACCTCACGCAGCTGCGCCGGCGTCCACACGTAGTACGCGCCCTCCACGTGCTTCCCGGTGCCGTCGTCGCTGTCGGCGTCCAGCGCGGACGCGAACCCGCCCTCCGGCGTGCGCAGTTCCCGCACCATGAAGTCGGCGGTCTCCAGCGCCACCCGGCGCGCGAGCTCCGAACCGGTCGCCCGCCACAGGTGCGCGTACACCCGGCACAGCAGCGCGTTGTCGTACAGCATCTTCTCGGAGTGCGGCACCACCCAGTCCCGGTCCACGGAGTAGCGGGCGAAGCCGCCGCCGAGCTGGTCGTAGATCCCGCCGCGCGCCATCCGCTCGCACGTGTCCCGTGCCATCTGCAGCGCGCCCTCGGCGCCGGTGCGGGCGTGGTGGCGCAGCAGGAACTCGATCACCATGGACGGCGGGAACTTCGGCGCCCCGCCGAACCCGCCCCGCTGCGGGTCGTACTCCCGGGTCAGCCCGAGCAGCGCCTGCGCCAGCTGCTGCTCGCCGGGCACCTGGTCGTCGCCGTAGGAGATCACCCGGTCGGCCAGGTCCCGCGTGATCTTCCCGGCCACCTCGTCGACTTCGCCCCGCCGCTCCTCCCAGGCCTGGTGGACGCCCTGGAGCACCTGCCGGAACGACGGCATGCCGTGCCGGGGCGCGGGCGGGAAGTACGTGCCGAAGTAGAACGGCTCGGCGTCCGGCGTGAGGAAGACGGTCATCGGCCAGCCCCCGTGCCCGGTCGCCGCCTGCACGGCCTCCATGTACACCGCGTCCACGTCGGGGCGCTCCTCGCGGTCCACCTTCACGCTGACGAAGTGCGCGTTCATGTCGTCCGCGGTGTCCCGGTCCTCGAAGGACTCGTGCGCCATGACGTGGCACCAGTGGCAGCTCGAGTAGCCGACGCTCAGCAGCACCGGCACCTGCCGCCGCCGCGCCTCCTCGAACGCCTCCGGGGACCACGGCCACCAGTCGACCGGGTTGTCGGCGTGCTGCAGCAGGTACGGGGACGTCTCATGGGCCAGTCGGTTCGGCATGGTGTCCATCCTGCCGCAGTACCCGCCGGGGAGCCCGGCAGCACGCAGCCGGGAGATCCGGCCCTCTCCCCACGGCGGCCCCCGCACGACACACTTGTGACCAAGGAACGCGGCCGGAACCGGCCGACGCCGCCGGAGGGGGACATCACATGCGGGACAGTCATCGGGCGGAAGCCGAAGGGCTGTTGGCGCGGGCCGTGGAGGAGGAGGTACGCCGCTCGGGCGGGCGCACCGACGGGAAGGCGCTGCTGGCGCGGGCGCGCGGGGCGCTGGACACGATGGCCCAGTCGGCGGCCGAGGAGTACGGCGCCTACACGCGCGCCCTGGACGAGGCGGAGGCCGGACAGCTCACCTTCCGGCAGCGCTACGCCCGCGAGGGCGCCGGGACCCCGCTGCTCGTGGCCGGTGTGGCGGGCGTCGCCGCGGTGGTCGCCGACATGGCGCTCGGCACGGGCCCCGGGACGGCGCTGGGCGCCGGTGTGGCCGTCGGGGTCGCCGGAGCGGCCGCGACCGTGGTGAAGGTCGCCGGCACCCATGTGCCCGCCGCCCATCACCGGGCCGGCGCGGCGAGCCAGCCTGGCGGTCCGCAGCAGCTGCGGCTGCAGTGGCTGACGGCGCTGGAGGTGCGCGGCATCCGGCCGTTCCTCGACCAGCAGCGGGTGCTGGCCGCCTCCACGGGGACCAAGAAGACGGGCCCGCGGCTGCGCGGCGCGGACAAGAGCGCGGCGGCCCGCGGGCGCAGTGTGCTGGGGCAGTCGTTCGGTCAACTTCCCGAGCCGCTGGGCCCGTTCGCGGGCCGGCGGCAGGAGATGGCGCGGATCCGGCAGTGGGTGCAGGCGGCCCGCGCGAGCACCGAGACCCAGCCGACGGTGGTGGTGCTGCACGGGGCGTCCGGCAGCGGCCGTACGACGCTGGCGGTGCGCGCCGCGCACGAGCTGAAGGACTACTTCCGCGGGGCGTGCGTCGTCGACCTGCGCGGCGACAGCCCCGGCGAGCCGCCGCTGTCCACCCGGGACGCGCTGCTGCATCTGCTGAACCGGCTGGGGGCGCCGCGCGAGCAGTTGCTGTTCCGCGAGAGATCCTCCCCGGACCAGCAGGTCAAGCGGCTGAGCGAGCTGTACCACCAGCACCTGACCGGGCTGCCGGTCACCGTCGTCCTGGACGACGCCTCCGACCCGCAGCAGGTGCGCACGCTGATACCGGAGCGTTCCGACAGCCTGGTCCTGGTCACCTCGCGGGCCCCTCTCGGACTGCCGGACGACCTGCCGGCCCGGGTGCACCAGCTCGCGGTGGAGCCACTGGACGCGGCGGGCGCGGAGGAGCTGCTCGCCGCCGCCGCGCAGGACTCCGCGGGACCGTACGACGCCGAGTCCACCGAGCGGGTGCGGGAACTGTGCGGGGGCCTGCCGCTGGCGCTGCGGGCCGCCGGGGCCGCCCTCGGCCCGCGGTCACCGCTCGCCCTCGCCACCGACCTGGGGGCGTACGGACCCGTCGACCCGGTCGAGCGGGCCCTGTGGCTGCGCTACACCGACCAGCCGGAGACCGTACGGCGGCTGCTGCGGCGGCTCGCGCTGGCCGGACGGGCCTCACTGGGCGCGGCGGCCGCGGCGGCGCTCCTCGCCACCGACGAGGCCGAGGCCACCCGGCACCTGACCGCGCTCCACCGCGCCGGTCTGATCGACCGCGTACGGCACAGCCGCTACCGGCTGCACGACCTCGTCCGCGCCTTCGCCCTGGCCCGGCTGCTCGACGAGGAGGACCCGGCCGAACGCACGGCGGCGCAGGAGCGGCTGATCGTGAACTACTCCGAGCTGGCCGACTCGGTGCTGCGGCTGGTCGACGGCAACATGTCGACCCGCTCGGACCGCTTCAGCCCCTACGGCTTCACCTCGCTGGACGAGGCCCTGCGCTGGCTGGACGACGAGTCGAGCTTCATCACGGCGGCACTGCGGCACGCGGAGGGCGTGAACCAGGAGGCGGTGCTGAACCTGCTGGGTGCGCTGTGCGACTACTGCCTGCTGCGCGGCGACCTCTACCGGCTCGGGGAGATCAACGAGCTGGCGCAGTCCGTGGACGAGGGGCTGCTGGTGCGCTCGGTGCAGTGGCGCACCGGCATCGCGGCACGTCAGCTGGGCGAACTGGACAAGGCGCGGACCACGCTGACGTCGGTGGTGGACCTGTACCGGGAGGCGCAGCACAACGCGGGTGCCGCGCGGGCACTGACCTCGCTCGGCATCACGCTGCACCACCAGGGGAACCTCACGGAGGCGTCGGCGCGGCTGCGGGAGGCGCTGGACCTGCAGTCCTCACCCGAACTGGCCACGGACCGCGCCTGGACCATGCACGCCCTCGCGGCGGTGGAACGGGACCGGGCCGGGCTGTCCGAGGCGCTGGACCTGCTCACCGAGTCGCTGGTGCTGCACCGCGCGGGAGAGTCCGTGCACGGGCAGGCGTGGGCGCACTTCCAGCTGGGACAGCTCAACCTGCGGATGGGCGACGTGCCGCGCGCGGAGCGCGAGCTGCGCACCGCCCTGGAGCTGTACGGCCGCACCCGCGACGCCCGCGGCGAGGCGTGGGCGCTGACCGAGCTGGCCCGGGCCCGGCTGGTGGACGGTGACGCCTCACCCGCCGTGGAGGACCTGCGCGGGGCGGCCGCCCGGCACCGGGACAACGAGGACGCGCGGGGCGAGGCGTGGACCCTGTACTACCTGGGCCAGGCCCTGGAGGAGACCGGTGACCTGGACCGCGCGGTACGCGAGCTGGAACGCGCCCGCACGATGTTCTCCCGCATGCGGGACGTCTACGGGCTGGCCTGCGCCCGGCACCACTCGGCGCGGGTGACCCGGGACCAGCGGGCGGCCCGGACCGGGTCGCTGCGCAACTCCGGTTTCGCCCGCCAGCTCCTGGTGGACGCGCGCGCCGACTTCCAGCGCATCGGGGTGGCGCACGGCGAGGCGTGGACCTGCCTGGAGCTGGCGGTCGTCGACGCGGGCAACGCGCGCACCCAGCAGGCGCTGGCGCTGTGCGACGAGGCGGTGACGCTGTTCGTGTCGTACGGCGACCGGCGCGGCGAGGACTGGGCCCGCTTCCTGCGCTGCACCCTGCTGCCGTACGCGGCACCGGGGGGCACGGAGGTCGGTACGGCGGTGGCGCAGGAGGAACTCTCCCGGCTGGCCCGCGCCGGCCACCCCGCCCGCGACCCCAAACTGACCGACTGCGCGGAGGCCTACCTGCTCCTCCTGGAACGAGGAGTCACCCTCGAACAGGGCTGGCAGGCCTGGCACCTCGGCCTCGTCCCCAGCCGCCACGCCCGCGAGGTGATGGGAGTACCGGTAACCGCGTAACCGCGGGCAGTCGTGCCTCCCCCAGAGGGGGTACCCCCAGGGCGGCACGGGTGGGCGGTGGGGGCACCTCCCGCTCGAGCGAAGCCGAGAGTGGGGGAGGCACCCCGCCGGCGCCGGGTTGCGCAACACCCCCCGGCCCACCCGAGCAACGGGTGCCGGACATCACACCCTGCGGTCAGCCCAGTCAGCCCCAGTCAGCCCCGCTCCTCCGCACCATCGGACTTCTCGAAGTTCACCCGCCCCATATGCCGGTTCATCGACTTCATCAGCCCCCACACCGCCAGAGCCATCACCGCGAACACGATGAACCCGAGAACACCAGGGGTCACCTTGTCCTCGTCCAGCTCCTTGGCCAGAGGCACCAGGTGGGTCATTGCCAGGCTTGCGCTTGCGCTCATATCAGGCATTGTCCCGGATGCCCGCGAAGAGGTCGTCCTCGGGGAGGGATGTATCGACGAGCGACTTCGCCAGCTCGTACTCCTCCGTCGGCCAGACCTCCCGCTGGAGCTCCAGCGGCACCCGGAACCACCCCCCGTCGGGATCGATCTGCGTGGCGTGCGCGATCAGCGCCTTGTCGCGGATCTCGAAGAAGTCGGCGCACGGCACATGCGTGGTCAGCGTGCGCTCCTTGCGCTCGAACTCGTTCCAGCGCTTGAGCCAGTCCCCGTACGGCGACTCCAGGCCCCGGTCCAGCATCGCCCGGTGCAGCGCCTCGGTGCGGGGACGGTTGAAGCCCTGGTTGTAGTACACCTTCACCGGCTGGTACGCCGGGCCGTACTCGTCCTCCGGGTACTTCCCGGTGTCCGCCGCGCCCTCGAACGCCACCATCGTGATCTTGTGGGTCATGATGTGGTCGGGGTGCGGATAACCGCCGTTCTCGTCGTACGTGGTGATCACCTGGGGACGGAACGCGCGGATCCGGCGCACCAGCTCACCGGCCGCCTTGTCCACGTCCTCCAGGGCGAAGCAGCCCTCCGGCAGCGGCGGCAGCGGGTCGCCCTCGGGCAGGCCGGAGTCGACGAAGCCGAGCCACTCCTGCTTCACTCCGAGGATCTCGCGGGCCTCGTCCATCTCCTTCTTGCGCACCTCGTGGATGTGTTCCTCGATGTACGCGTCGCCCTGCAGTTTCGGGTTGAGGATGGAGCCGCGCTCCCCGCCCGTGCAGGTCACCACGAGCACGTCCACCCCCTCGGACACGTACTTCGCCATGGTGGCCGCGCCCTTGCTCGACTCGTCGTCGGGGTGGGCGTGCACGGCCATCAGTCGCAGCTGGTCAGTCAAGACTCAATCCTCAAGTCGTTGGGCGCCCTGTGTGCGGCGGCGCAGTCACGGGCTTCTATAGTGACCGAATCGGGGGACGAATAATTCCGGGGTTCCGCTCCGGGACCCGAGACGGGGACGCCGGCCCCTTCCTGCCGAGGAGACGATCATGAGCACGTCGAGCACGCGGATGCCCGAGGGCCGTTACGGCCGCTCCTCGGACGAGCGTGCCGACCGCACCCTGAGAATCGTCGGCGGCGTGCTGGCGGTGCTGTTCGTCGGGCTGATCGGCTGGTTCGGCTACTACTACGTGGCCCAGAACGAGATCAGCGGCGAGATGATCGGTTTCGAGATCTCCGACGAGTCGGTCCAGGTGCACCTGGAGGTGCACAAGGACGCGGGGGTGGCCGGCTACTGCACGGTGCGCTCCCAGGCCGAGGACGGCGCCGAGGTGGGCCGCGCCGATTTCCGCTTCGACAAGGACGCCACCCGCGTCGACGAGGTGGTCACCCTGCGCACGACGTCCCCGGCCACCAGTGCCGAGCTGCTCGGCTGCCACGCGGAGTGAACGAAGCGGTGTGGCGGGGAATACCCGGCCGCTGACCTGCGTCGACATGAGTCCGGTGGCTTATGTCCTCCCCCTTCGGGCAGTGAATTGTTAGGCTCGTGGTTTCGCCCATCCCGGGAGGTCCATCCTTCCGGGTAGGGCGTTGCTTTGTATTTCCCAGTCCTACGAGGAGCACCTGTGACCCAGACCAGCGAGAACGTCACCTGGCTGACCCAGGAGGCGTACACCAAGCTCAAGGACGAGCTTGCCTACCTTACTGGTCCCGCGCGCACGGAGATCGCCGCGAAGATCGCCGCCGCGCGCGAGGAGGGCGACCTGCGCGAGAACGGCGGGTACCACGCGGCCAAGGAGGAGCAGGGCAAGCAGGAACTCCGTGTGCGCCAGCTCACCCAGCTCCTCGAGAACGCGAAGGTCGGCGAGGCCCCGGCGGCCGACGGCTCCGTGGCGCCCGGCATGGTCGTGACGATCGCCTTCGACGGAGACGAGGACGACACGCTGACGTTCCTGCTCGCCTCGCGCGAGTACGCGAGCGCCGACATCGAGACGTACTCGCCGCAGTCTCCGCTCGGCTCGGGTGTGATGGGCCACAAGGTCGGTGAGGACGCCGAGTACGAGCTGCCGAACGGCAAGACGGCCTCGGTGAAGATCCTCAAGGCCGAGCCCTACCGCGGCTGACCCGCCCCACCGGTCCCCGGCGGGCCCCCGGCATCCCGAGTGGTGCCGGGGGCTTCGTCATGCGGCGGCCGAGCGGTACTTGCGCACGGCGAGGGTGCGGAAGACCACGATGATCAGGACCGAGTAGATCAGCGACGCCCACACCGGGTGCTGCATCGGCCAGGCGTCCGAGGTGGAGACCCCGGGGTTGCCGAACAGTTCGCGGCAGGCCTGGACGGTCGCGCTGAACGGGTTCCAGTCGGCGATGTGGCGCAGCCAGGGCGTCATGTTGCTGGAGTCCACGAACGCGTTCGACACGAAGGTGACCGGGAAGAGCCAGACCAGTCCGCCGGAGGTGGCCGCCTCCGGGGTGCGCACCGACAGGCCGATGACCGCGCCGATCCAGGTGAACGCGTACCCGGTCAGGAGCAGCAGTCCGAACGCGCCGAGCACCTCTCCGATGCTGGTGTGGGTGCGCCAGCCGACCAGGAGGGCGACCACGGCGAGCACGAGCAGGGTGAGCGCCGTCTGCACCAGGTCGGCGAGGGTACGGCCGGTGAGCACCGCGCCGCGCGCCATGGGCAGGGAGCGGAAGCGGTCGATGAGCCCCTTGTGCATGTCCTCGGCGATGCCCGCGCCGGCTCCCGCGGTGGCGAAGGTGACGGTCTGGGCGAAGATGCCGGCCATCAGGAACTCGCGGTACACCTCGGGGCTGGTGCTGCCGCCGATGTCCATGGAGCCGCCGAACACGTACGAGAACAGCACCACGAACATGATGGGCTGGATGAGCCCGAAGATCACCACTTCGGGAATCCGGGCCATGCGAATCAGGTTCCTGCGGGCGACGACCAGGGAGTCCCGGATCGACTGGCCGACGGGGTTGCCGGGCGATGCGACCCGGACGGCGTCGCTGACGGCACTCATTTCACGGCCTCCTTGCCGGGGCGGTGCCCCTTGCCCTGTCCCCTGGCGGACTGCGTACCGTCGTCGTCCTCGTCCCCGGCTTCGGCGACGTGTCCGGTGAGGGAGAGGAAGACGTCGTCGAGGGTGGGGCGGCGCAGGCCGATGTCGTCGATCTCGATGCCGTCGGCGTCGAGTTCGCGGATGATCTCGGCGAGGAGCTTCGCGCCGCCGGAGACCGGTGTGGTGATCTTGCGCATGTGTTCCTCGACGGTGGTGTCGCCCTTGCCGAGGCCGCGCAGGCTGTACTTGTCGAGGAGGGCGGAGGCGGCCGCGATGTGCTCCCGGTCGTGCACCACGACCTCGACGCGCTCGCCGCCGGTGCGGGCCTTGAGCTGGTCGGAGGTGCCCTGGGCGATGACCCGGCCCTGGTCGACGACCGCGATGTCGTGCGCGAGGTGGTCGGCCTCCTCCAGGTACTGGGTGGTGAGCAGCAGCGTCGTGCCTCCGGACACGAGCTGTTTGATCACCTCCCACAGTTGCTGGCGGTTGCGCGGGTCGAGGCCGGTGGTCGGCTCGTCCATGAACATCACCGGTGGTGACACGACCAGGGCCGCGGCGAGGTCGAGCCGGCGGCGCATGCCTCCGGAGTAGGTCTTGGCGGTGCGGTCGGCGGCGTCCGCGAGGTGGAACTGCTCCAGCAGCTCGTCCGCACGGGCCTTCGCGGCCTTGGCCCGCATCTGGTAGAGCTGCCCGACCATCTGCAGGTTCTCGCGGCCGGTCAGGTACTCGTCGACGGCGGCGAACTGGCCGGACAGGCCGATGGAGCGGCGCACGGCGTCGGGCTGTGCGAGCACGTCGAGCCCGGCGACGACGGCTTTGCCGCGGTCGGGCCGCAGCAGGGTGGTGAGGCAGCGGACGGTGGTGGTCTTGCCCGCGCCGTTCGGCCCGAGCAGGCCGAGGACGGTTCCCTCGGGGACCTCGAGGTCGACGCCGTCCAGTGCCTTGACGTTCCCGAAGGTCTTCACCAGACCTTCGGCATAGATGGCGCCTGGCATATGAGTCTCCACGTCGTCGTGTTTCTTCGGAAAGCCTAGGTTTGCGCGCTTTGTCGTGCAGGGAATTTCCCGCCCGGCGCGGACGCGGGACACAGACGGCCGCGCAGTGGCGTAGGACACACCATAACGCGATGTATCGCGTCTCACAACGGGGTCGCCCGAAGGAGTGACGCCGCCCCGCGGCTTCAGCCCATGACGGTGTAACCCGCCTCGCGCAGCGCCTGTTCGACCTCGGCGCAGTGCGCGGGACCCTTGGTCTCCAGGTGCAGCTCGACCTCCGCCTCCGTGAGCCCGAGCCGGGGATCGGTCCGTACATGGCTCACATCGAGAACGTTGGCATCGACCACTGACAACGCCCCGAGCAGCGAGGCCAGAGCGCCCGGCCGGTCCGACAGACGCAGCCGGACGGCCAGGTAGCGGCCCTGCGCCGCCATGCCGTGCCGCAGCACCCGCTCCATCAGCACCGGGTCCACATTGCCGCCGGACAGCACCGCCACGACCGGCCCCTCGAAGGCGTCCGGACGGCTCAGCAGCGCCGCGACCGGGCTCGCCCCCGCCGGTTCGACGACCAGCTTGGCCCGCTCCAGACACAGCAGCAGCGCGGCCGACAACTCGTCCTCGGTGACCGTGCACACCTCGTCCACCAGCTCACCGACGATCCCGAACGGCACGTCCCCGGGCCGCCCCACCTTGATCCCGTCGGCCATCGTCACCGGGTTGCGCACCGACACCGGGCGCCCGGCCGCCAGCGAGGGCGGATACGCCGCCGCGCCCGCCGCCTGCACACCCACGATCCGCACATCGGGCCGCAGCGCCTTCACCCCGACCGCGATCCCGGCGGCCAGCCCGCCCCCGCCGACCCCCACGACGATCGTCCGCACCTCCGGGCACTGCTCCAGGATCTCCAGCCCCACCGTGCCCTGGCCCGCGATGACGTCCGGGTGGTCGAAGGGGTGAATGAACACCGCCCCGGTCTCGTACGCGTACTCCTGCGCGGCCGCCAGCGACTCGTCCACCACCTGCCCGTGCAGGCGCACCTCGGCGCCGTACTCCCGGGTCGCGCTGATCTTCGGCAGCGGGGCGCCCTTCGGCATGAACACCGTGGACCGCACCCCGAGCAGCGACGACGCCAGCGCCACCCCCTGCGCGTGGTTGCCGGCGCTCGCCGCGACCACACCGGCGGCCCGCTCCTCCGGCAGCAGCCCGGCGATCCTCACGTACGCGCCGCGCAGCTTGAACGACCCCGTGCGCTGGAGGTTCTCGCACTTCAGGTGCACCGGGGCGCCCACCAGCCGGGACAGGTGCCTGCTGCCCTCCAGCGCGGTGACCCGGGCCACCCCCGAGAGCATCTTCCGCGCGCCGCGCACGTCGTCGGGAGTGACGGTCCGCAGGAAGGGGGCCGTGCTGTAGCTCATCTCTCCAGCATCGCAGCCCACGCACGGACACGACCGGTGTGACCAATCCGCGGACCCGGCTTCGCACAGCGCGGTACAGCCCGCCGCCCGGCCGCGTACCCTGTCCCCCAATGAGCAGCCCTCCACGAAGCGAGCCTCCGGCCATGCCCACAACACCTGAAATGTCGATGGACATGACGACGGACCTGACGGCCGTCGGTGACACCGGTCTTCTCGACACGCTGCAGCACGAGGTGGCCCTGTTCGCCCGCCGCGCGGAACAGACGCGGCTCGGCGGGGTGGGCCAGGTGCGCAACTCGATGGACCGCGCCGCGTATCTGCTGCTCAACCGCCTGGACAAGGAAGGCCCGATGGGCGTCAAGGCGCTCGCCGCGAGCATGGGCATCGACTCCTCGACGGTCACCCGTCAGGTGGCGCCGCTCGTCGACACCGGCCTGGTCAAACGGACCTCGCACCCGGAGGACGGGCGGGCGGTGGTGCTCCAGCTGTCCCCGCGCGGGCAGGCCCGCCTGGAGGAAGTGCGGTCGTCCCGGCGTCAGTTGATGGCCGAGCTGACGGACGACTGGGAGCCGGAGGAGCGGGAGGCGTTCTGCGCGCTGCTCACGCGCTTCAACGGAGCGTTGTCCTCGCGGATGGCTGTGCAGGACCGGCCGGATTCCTGATCCCGGGGACGCTGCCCCCGGAGCCCCGGCCGGAGCGGATGAAAATCAGCCCCTCCGGCGTTTGAGGAGCGGGGTCTGGGGCGGAGCCCCGGGACGGGACGGGGCGGCGGGGGCGAAGGAATCCGGGTCACGCGTGCACCGCTCTTGACCGCGGGGCGCGCCCTGGCCTGATATGAGGGGAAGGGCCCGCCCACCGACGGGAGGCGCGTTGCACCCACGGCATCCGTCCGACGACACCCACCGCGCCCACGACTTCGAGGCATTCGTCGCCGGCGCCGGCGGCCGCCTCCTGCACACCGCCACCCTCCTCACCGCGGAGTCCCGCAACGACAACCCCCGCGCCCGCCACCTGCTGACCCTGTCGCTCGCCCACACGTACGCCTGCTGGGACCGCCTGCACGGCGAGGATCCCTACGACCACGCCCGCCAGTACCTGGCGACCCGGTTCGCGCGCGGCGCATGGCACCAGCACGGCGGACTGCTCCGCTCCCGCTCCGTACCCGCCGGCCCCCTGGCCGGGCTCCCTCCGCAGGAACGCCTGGTCCTGGTGATGCGCCTGTACGAGGGCGTCGACGGGGAGCAGACGGCGGCACTGCTCGGCCTGCCCGTCGAACGCGTACGCACGATCTTCAACCGCGCGATGGCGAACGTACTGCGCCCGGCCCGCAGCCCCGCCCCGCCCGTGGGCGGCGTGAAGGCGGTGCCGTCATGAGCCGGATCAGCCGTGAGGCGACCGTACGGCGGATGCTGGAGCAGTCACCGCCGCCCGTACCGCCGGACCTGCACGCGGACGCCATCCGGCGCGGGAGCCGCATGCTGCGGCGCAGGACGCTCGCCCGCCGCGCGATGTGGCTGCTGTTGCTGGCGGCGGCGGTGGCGTTCGCGGTGTGGGCGGTGACCGTACAGCCCTGGGTGGAGCCGCCGTCGGAGACGACCCCACCCCTGACGGGCTGGTGAGCGGACCTACCGGCCGAGCGCCTGCTGAAGGTCCTCGAGCAGGTCGTCGGCGTTCTCGATGCCCACGGACAGCCGCACCAGGTCGCCGGGGACCTCCAGCGCGGAACCGGCCACCGAGGCGTGCGTCATCCGCCCGGGGTGCTCGATCAGCGACTCGACGCCGCCCAGGGACTCACCGAGGGTGAACACCTTGGTCCGGTTGCAGACCTCGACGGCCGCCTCCTCGCCGCCCTCCACACGGAAGGAGACCATGCCGCCGAAGGCCCGCATCTGCTTGGCGGCGACCTCGTGACCGGGGTGGTCGGGCAGCCCCGGGTACAGGACGCTCGTCACGCGCGCGTGCCGGCCCAGCATGTCGGCGATCTTCGTGGCGTTCTCGCTGTGCCGGTCCATGCGCACCGACAGCGTCTTGGTGCCGCGCAGCACCAGCCAGGAGTCGAAGGGGCCCGCGACCGCGCCCATCGCGTTCTGGTGGAAGGCCAGCTCCTCGCCCAGCTCCGCGTCACCGGTGATCAGGGCGCCGCCCACGACGTCCGAGTGGCCGCCCATGTACTTGGTCAGGGAGTGCACGACGACGTCCGCGCCGAGCGCGAGCGGCTGCTGGAGGTACGGCGTGGCAAAGGTGTTGTCGACGACGAGCCGCGCACCGGCGTCCCGGGCCACCTGGGCGACCGCGGCGATGTCGGTGATGCCGAGCAGCGGGTTGGAGGGGGTCTCCACCCAGACCGCCTTGGTCTTCGGCGTGATCGCGGCCCGGACCGCGGAGGGGTCGCCGGTGTCGGCGACCGACCACTCCACGCCCCAGCGGGCGACGACCTTGGCGAAGAGGCGGAAGGTGCCGCCGTACGCGTCGTTCGGGATCACCACGTGGTCGCCGGGGCTGAGCAGCGTACGCAACAGGCAGTCCTCGGCCGCCAGTCCGGACGCGAACGCGAGGCCGCGACGGCCGCCCTCCAGGGCCGCGAGGTTCTCCTCCAGCGCCGTCCTGGTCGGGTTGGCGCTGCGGCTGTACTCGTAACCGCCGCGCAGGCCGCCGACGCCGTCCTGCTTGTAGGTGGACACCTGGTAGATGGGCGGGACGACCGCGCCCGTCAGGGGGTCGGCGGTGTTGCCCGCGTGAATCGCGAGCGTCTCGAAGTGCTGACTGATGTGCCTGTCGCTCATGAGCCCGAGGGTAGTGCGCCCCCGGCGCGGATGACGGACGCGGAGCCGACCGGGGCGGGGGCGGGGAGTTTTCCACAGGGCGGGCACCGGGTTGGCCAATTGTCGGCGTGGTCTGGTTCGCTTGTGACATGGAGATTCTCTGGGTCCTGATCGCGCTCGTCATGCTCGGCTTCGTGGTGTTGCCGTTCCTCAGGCGCCGGCGCGGCGCGGTGGGGCTGGTCCCGGCCGGCCACCCGGACGGGGCGGACCCGGCGAACTACGGCTTCGCCCGCGAGGAGGAGCTGGACATCCGCATGCCCGGCCCCGACCAGGACCTGCTGGACGTGCTGGACGTGGTGCAGCGCACGCAGGACTACCGCGCGGCCCAGCAGCTGCTGGCGGGCACGGGCGCGGAGGACGAGCTGCGCTGGCAGCGCGTCCAGGCCTTCGCCGGCGCGGCCGCCCTGGAGCTGGCCCAGCGGCCCGGCGGGGTGTCGGAGGCGCCGGGCGGGCAGTGGCTGCGGGTGTGGCGCTCCGAGGTCCCCAAGGACGCGGGCGGCGCCGCGGTGCACGCCGAGTTCCTGGTGCAGCAGGCGTGGCGCACGGCGGCGCCCGGTACGGACGAGTTCCGGATCATCATGGAGGAGGCGAAGGCGGCCTGCGGCGAGGCGGCGCTGCTGGCTCCCGGTGACCCGGTCCCGTACATCGTGGAACTGTCGGTGGCCCGTGGACTGGGCTACAGCCGGGAGGAATTCGAGCAGGTCTGGCTGAAGATCCTGGACCGTGCGCCGGTCCACATGGGCGCGCACCTGGCCGCGCTGCACTACTGGTGCGAGAAGTGGCACGGCTCGCGGCAGCAGGCGTACGCCTTCGCGGAGGCCGCGGCGGCGCGGGCGCCCCAGGGGTCCCTGCTCGCCGCCATGCCGCTCTTCGCGGTGTTCGAGCATCTCCCCGAGGTGACCCTGGTCTCCGGCTTCTACCAGACCGAGGTCGTCGGCAAGGCGATCCACGGCGCGCTGCACGCGGTGCACTCGGCCCGCCCCGACGACCCGATGGCGGCACACGTGCGGCATCTGCTGGTCTTCTTCCTCGTCCGCGCGGAGCGCTGGGCGGAGGCCATGAACCAGCTCATACACATCGACGGCCACGTGGGCGCCCTGCCCTGGTCGCTGTCCCCCGACCCGGCCGCCGAGTTCGCGGTCTACCGGGCGCTCGCGGTGGCCGGCTACGAGGCGAACGGCGGAAGCCCGGCGACCCTGCCGCGCTGACGCCAACACCCGCGCGGTTCCCGGCGTTTGTCAGGGTCCCACCCCGTCACGCCCCCTGTGGTGACCTCTGCGAGGACGCGCAGGACATCCGGCCGAGGAGTCGGGTGCGGTACCCCTGGTGGCCGTGTGCCGCCGGGGGCCGGGGCGGGCGTCCCCGGCCCCGACCCCGGCAGGACGGCGTGGGCCTCACGTCAGGGGGACCCTCGGTTCGCCGGCCTTCTCCCTCAGGAAGTCCTCCCAGGTCCGCTCCCCGACCAGTGCGCCCTCCAGGGTGAGGTTCGCCCCGTCGCGGTAGGCGCGTCCCGCCCGGCCCGGGAACGGTACGGGGAGGGCGCGGCGGCGCCGGCCCCGCAGGGCGAGGTAGGGGCGGGCGAGTGCCGCGAGGTCGTAGAGGCGCGGGCCGGTCATGTCGGGGACCAGCCCCGCGGGGGCGCCGAGGGCGAGTTCCGTCAGGCGGGCCGCCACCTCGGCGGAGTCGACCGGCTGGAGGCGCAGACCGCGCGGCACCGGGAGGACCGGCATCTTGGTCATCTTCTCGACCATGGTGAACGCCAGGTCGTGGAACTGGGCCGCCCGCAGGACGGTCCACGGGATGCCGGAGCCCGCCACGGCCCGTTCCGACTCCAGCTTGGTGCGCATCCAGGCCAGCGGGAGCCGGTCCGCGCCGACGACGGAGATGTACACGAGGTGCCCGACGCCGGCCTGCGCGGCGGCCCGCACCAGCGTGCGGGTCGCGACGTCGTCGCCCTTGGGCCCGCCCGCGAGGTGCAGCACCGTTTCCGCGCCGGCGACCGCCGCGTCCACGCCGTCGCCGCCGAGCAGGTCACCGGTGACGTACGAGACGCCGTCGGCGGGGGGCCGGGCGTGCCGGGTGAGGACGCGGATGTCGTGGCCCGCCGCCCGCAGCAGCGGGACGACGTGGCTGCCGAGGGTGCCGGTGCCACCGGTGACCAGGATGGTTGACGTCATGACTGCTTCTCCCGCTCTTCTCGTCTCGCGTGGTCTCGTCGTTCCGTGTTTCCGTGTTCGCCGGTATGACGAACCGGGCCGCGCGAGTGTGACGGGGACGCGGGAGCTTCCGGGGCGGGGCCGTCCGGGCGTGCGGGACGGCCCGCCGGGGAGGTGCTTCCGGCGGGCCGTCCTTCGTACTGCCGGCGACTACTTTCCGTAGTACGCGTTGTAGATCGAGATCGTCGACGTGTTGCCCTTCTTGTCGGCGATCTTGGCGCGGAAGGAGATGGCCTTCCCCTTCGCCGGGTTCTTGACGGTGATCTTGCCCTTCTTGACCGTGGTCTTCTTCCAGGTCTTGCCGTGGTCGTAGGAGACGTAGACCGCCAGGGACTTGAGGTTCTTGCCCTTGGCCGCGCCCTCCACGGTGACCGGGACGGTGGCCTTCTTGCCGGCCTTCACCTTGCTGTCCAGCCCCGTGACCGCGTGGAAGCGGGCGATGGAGGCGGGCAGTGGCTTGCTGGCTGCGGTCTTCTTGGAGCGGAAGGTCCAGCTCGCGTCGATCCGCGTGGAGGCGGCGGCGACCTTGGCGCTCCGCTTGACCGAGGTGGTCAGCCTGTACGAGGCGTCCCCGGCCGGAACCGTGAACTCCTTGTCACCGGAGAGCGGATCGTCGTGCGAGCCGACCTTCTTGCCGTTGCGGTAGAGGCTGGTGGTCACCGACGAGAACAGCGAGGAGCCGAGGTGGCCCTTGCCGTCGGCGAACAGCGGTACGAGCCCGGTGATGCTGTTGCCGTCGCGGAAGAGGCCGAGACCGGCGGTGAGGCGCGGCCCGAAGACGGCCGTGTTCACCGTCTGCGCGTACTTCTTGCCGGCCTTCAGCTTCATCTGCGAGCCGACGGAGTAGCCGGCCTCGCCGATCGGCCACCCCTCCTCGTCGACGCCGCCCTCCTGCGTGAAGTCGAGGTCCCACTTCACCCCGCCCGAGGTGGACAGGTACAGCGTGCGGGTGCCGGGCAGTGTCTGCGGGATGCCGATCGAGGAGCCGCCGCTGCTGTCGGGCAGCCAGCCGAGGGCGCTGACGGTGCCCTTCTTGCCGCTCGCCGCCGCGCCCATGCCGACGTCGACCCTGGCGAGTTCGCCCGCCTTGTGGTGCCGGGTGTAGCCGGTGGCGAGCTTCTTCACCTTGGCGCCGGTGACGGTGTCGTACTGCTCCTTGGTGCCCTTGCTCCAGTGCCCGTCCCACTGCTGGTACAGCGAGCCCTCGGTGATCTGCGGGCCGAGGTGCAGGGAGCGGAAGTTGTCGTAGGACTCCAGCCACCAGCCGAAGGTCATGGCGGTGTCCTTCGTCTCGACGGTGTAGTCGGCCGAGGCGAACTGCGGCTTGGCCGACTTGGCCGGGACGGTGATGTTCACCGGCTTGGCCTTGCGGGCGTCCAGCGTGACCGTCGTGTTCCCGGTGACGTTCAGCTTCGGCTGCGCGATCCAGTCGGCGCCCTCGTACTTCTCCGGGTCGGGCCCGACGAAGATCCCGGTGTCCAGGACGTAACCGCCCTTGGGCACACGGACGGTGACGGTGCCGTCGGCGTCGTAGGGCTGGTACCACTGCCCGGCGCCCAGGCCGGACATGCCGGCCAGACCGGCGACGTAGTTGGCGGCCGGCTTGCCCGCCCGGTCCAGGAACCTCAGGGTGACGTCGTACGACTCGACCTCGCGCTGCACCGCGGCCGCCGTGCGTACGGTCTGCCCGCCGCCCGTCGCGATCACGTACGCCGAGTAGGCGCCGTCGACGGTGCCGCCGAGCCGGGTGTCGACGGTGAGGTCCACCGACGCCGTGCCGCCCGCCGGGACGGTGACCGTGCCGGCGCCCAGCCGGAAGAAGCCGGCCGGGGCCGCCTTGCCCCGGGGGTCGGTGGCGGTGGACGTCAGCTTCAGGGTGACGTCCTCGGTGCCGAGGTTGCGGTAGGTGACCTTCCTGGTCTCGGGCTTGTCGTCGGTGTGCGGCCACTGCTGGACGGCGAAGCTCAGCGACACCGGTTCGGCGATCACGGTCTGCCGGACGGCCTGGTCCACCTGGATCCGGCCCGAACCCTGCTCGAACGGCGTGTACGCGCCGCCCTTGGCGGAACCGGTGAGCGCGCCCTTCAGCTCCGCGGAGGTCCACGTGGGGTGCTGCTGCTTCAGCAGCGCCGCCGCGCCGGCGACATGCGGGGTCGCCATGGACGTACCGGAGATGGTCATGTAGCCGGCCGGCTTCTCGCCGACCTCCTTGGCGATGTCGTTGCCCTTCGCCGAGGCGGCCGTGATGTCCACTCCGGGGGCGGTGACGTCCGGCTTGATGGCACCGTCGCCGACGCGGGGGCCGGTGGAGGAGAAGTCGGCGAGCCCGTCCTTGTCGTCGACGGCGCCGACGGTGACCGCGGCGTCCGCGCTGCCGGGCGAACCGACCGACTGCGGGCCCTCGTTGCCGGCCGCGATGGCGAACAGGATGCCCTTCTCGGCGGAGAGCTTGTTGACCGCCGCCTCCAGCGGGTCGACCTCGGGGGTGTCCATGCCGCCGAGGCTCAGGTTGACGACGTCGGCGCCCTGTGCGGCCGCCCACTCCATCCCGGCGAGGATGCCGGAGTCGTCACCGGAGCCGGAGTCGTCGAGCACCTTGCCGTTGAGGACCTTCGCGGCGGGCGCGACGCCCTTGAACTTCCCCTTGGACTGCGCGCCGGTACCGGCGGCGATGGAGGCGACATGGGTGCCGTGGCCGACCTTGTCACCGGCGGTGGGCGCGGTGGTGAAGTTCTTGGCCGCGGTCACCTGGCCCTTGAGGTCCGGGTGGGTGGCGTCGACGCCGGTGTCCAGGACGGCGATCGTGACGCCCTTGCCGTCGTAACCGGCCGCCCATGCCTTCGGGGTGCCGATCTGTCCCACGGAGGTGTCGAGGGAGGCCTCGCGGACCCCGTCGAGCCAGACGTGGGCGACACCGGAGGCGGTGCGGTCCCCGTTGGTGACGGCGTCCCACAGCGCGGGCGTCTCCTCGTGCGGGGTCTGCACCGCGTCCGCGTTGAGGGACTTCAGGGTCCGGCGGACGGTGCCCGCGTCCCGGACGTCGGCCTTGGCGGTGGCCGCGCCGCCCTGGTAGCCGACGATGACCTTCAGGCCCCGCTGGTGCGAGCCGCGGGTCGCGGCCTTGTTCAGCTCGGTGATGTCGAAGAGCCGCTGGTCCAGTCTGCCGCTCGCGATCAGCCGGGCGGCGTCCACCGGCAGCACCAGGGTGTGGCCGTCGACCTTGCGGACCTGGACGGGTATGTGTTCCCGGCCCTTCGCCCGCTCCAGCCCGACGACCCGGCCCTTGGTGTCCACCACGACCCGGTCGCCCGTGATCAGGGTGATCCGGTCCTTGGCGGCCTGCGGCACGGACGCCGCCGGAGCCGAACCGGCGTCCGCTCGTTCCCCGTTCGCCGATGCCGGGCCGGCCATGCCCGCCGCCAGCGCCACCGCCGTGGCCGTGGCGACCGCGGCCGCGCCCGCTCTCTTCACTTGTCTGCGCAAGGTTCCCCCTAGCGAAGTCGCCGGGCGAAGAAGAGTCACCCGGCCGGGGGTGGTCTCGTACGCGTGTGCGCACCCCCCGGATCACGCAGTATGCCGAGGGGCGATCAAGCGTCTCAACCACTTCCGGCGGGGGTGCCGAAGTCGCCGGGTGACTGTAACCCCACCGCCGGAACTCCGTTACGCAATCGCGTGGTTGACGACTCAACCCGCCCTGTGGGGCCGGCGGGAGGCAGGAAACGGCCGATGCCCCCGTCCGCTCCCGGAGGAGGGGACGAGGGCATCGGTCATGTGGGGTGTGGGTGCTCCGTGTCCGGAGGGGGCGTCAGACCGCCGAGCCCGCCTTCCACTGCTCCCAGCTCATGTTCCAGCCGTTGAGGCCGTTGTCCGGGGCGATGGTCTTGTCGCCCGTGTTCTGGACGACGACCACGTCACCGATGAGCGAGTTGTCGTAGAACCAGGAACCCGGCGTGTTCGGGTCGTTGGCACCCTTCACATCGGCCAGGCCCACACAGCCGTGGCTGGTGTTGGCGCTGCCGAAGATGGACTTGGCGCCCCAGTAGTTGCCGTGGATGAAGGTGCCGGAGGTGCTCAGGCGCATGGCGTGCGGCACGTCCTTGATGTCGTACTCGCCCTTGCCGTCGTCGTCGGTGAAGCCGACCGTCGCGCCGTTCATCCGGGTCTCCTTGAACTTCTCGGAGATCACCATCTGGCCCTCGTACGTCTTGTTCTCGGGCGAGCCGGCGGAGATCGGGATGGTGCGGACGGTCTTGCCGTCCTGCGTCACCTTCATCTGCTTGGTCTTGGCGTCGACGTACGAGACCTGGTTGCGGCCGATCTTGAAGTTGACCGTCTTCTGCTGCACTCCGAAGACACCCTCGGCGCCCTCGACCCCGTCGAGCGCCAGCTTCAGGGTGACCGTGGAGCCCTCCTGCCAGTACTCGTCGGGCCGGCAGTCCATGCGGTTGGCGTTGAACCAGTGGCAGGCGACCTCCTGACCACTGGTGGTGGAGACGGTGATGCCCTTCTGGACGGCGGCCTTGTTGGTGATCGCCTTGTCGAAGTTGATCGACACCGGCATGCCGACACCGACCGTGGTGCCGTTGTCCGGCGTGAAGTTGCCGATGAAGCTGTTGCTCTGGGAGACCGTGGTGAACGACGCGTTCTCGTGGGCGGCACGGCCCTCGGAATCCTCGGCGGTGGCCGTGACCTTGTAGGTGGTGGCCCGCTCGAGCTGGTCGCTGGGCTTCCAGCTCTTCTTGTCGGCGGATATCTCGCCCTCGACGGCGGTGCCCTCGGAGGTGGTCATCTTCACCTCGGTCAGGGTGCCCTTGCTCACCGTCACGGCCGCGGAGTTGTTGATGGAGGCGTTGTTCGAGCCGTCCTTCGGCTCGATCTTGATCTGCGCCTCGGAGGACTTCTTCGCCGCCGCCTCGTCGACCTGGGCCTGCGAGGTGTCCTTCCCGTCGCCGCCCGACGCGCTGTCGTCACCGCCGGAACACGCCGAGAGCACCAGCACTCCGCCGAGCAGAGCGGACGCGGCCGCCAGACCCCTGCGCCGCTTACCGTCCGTCATCACACGCTTCTCCATCGTTGCCGAATCCCAACCCCACGAGTCCCCGGCTCGAAGCCGAGAGGCCCGTCCACAACCATCAACGCTACGACCGGGTGATCCGGTTCCCCACGGCCCACGGATGTGGGGCTCACCACGTCCGCGAACGCGAACGGCGAGAACGGCGGTCAGTGCTCCCGTTGAGACGTCGTGACCCCGGCGGCGGTTGCCGCGCGGGGTCACGATTTCCCCAAGTCGCCTCAGCCGGCCCGTCCCGCCCCGTCCTCCGTGTCGTCCTCCGTGCCGTAGGGCTCCTCGCCGTCGTCCTCGTCGAGGTCCCACTCCGGTGAGTCCGGGTCGTAGTCGACCTGCTCGCTGCTCCAGGAGGCCTGCAGGAGTTCGACCCCCGGCACCTCGCCGACCAGGCTGAAGGGATCCACCAGGTAGGCGAGCGCCTCCGCGGAGTCCTCCGTCACAGCACTCTCGGCGTGTACCCGTTCCCCGTCCGGCATATCGCTCTCGTCGGAGATCCGCTGCAGGGCGGCCCCGGTCACCGCCTCCTCGTCGTCGATTTCGAGGACGAGTTCGACACGAAGCCGGACAAAACGTGATGTCTCTGGAGTGCTCATGCCCGGAGCGTACGGCTTCGGGCTCCCGTGACTTTCCTGTGACCCGCGCCTTTCATTAACATCGCACCACACGGCCAATTCGCCAGCGCCACAAGGGGATCGATATTCCGTGTCATCCGCGCTCCGTCCGTTGCTGACCGCCACCGCCGCGGGCACCCTGCTGTGCGCCCTGTGGTTCGTCCCCTCAGCCAACGCGTCGTCCGACACGCCGGTGGCCGACACCTCGTCGGCGAGCCCGTCTCCGCAGGTCACCGAGCAGGCGAGAGCCGTGACCGACACCGCGCCGGCCTCGCTGGAGGGCACCGGCGAGGACGTCCGCCTCGCGGACACCGGCAGCTTCGACAGCACGCCGTACATCATCGGCGGCACGGCCAGCCTCGCCCTCGGCGCCGGCTTCGTCGCCTATTCGGTGCGCCGGGAGCGGCTGGACTTCTAGGGCCCGTGCGCCGGCCCCGCGATCGGTCTCCGTCCGCGGGGCACGGCAGGGGGGTCAGCGCAGCGGCCCGGTGACCTTCTCCACGGCCTCGACCAGCCGCCCGTCCCGTACGAACGCGTCCGCCGCCGCGAGGTCGGGGGCCAGGTACCGGTCCGGCCCCGGGCCGCCCACGCCCGCTTCCCGCAAGGCCTCGACGACGGCCCGTGTCGCCGGAGCCGGCGTCAGCCCCTCCCGCAGTTCCACGGCCCGCGTGGCCGCGTACAGTTCCACGGCGACGACCCGGGTGAGATTGTCCACGGCCGTACGGAGTTTGCGCGCCGCCGACCAGCCCATGGAGACGTGGTCCTCCTGCATCGCGGAGGACGGGATCGAGTCCGCCGACGCCGGTACGGCGAGCCGCTTCAACTCGCTGACCAGCGCCGCCTGCGTGTACTGAGCGATCATCAGCCCGGAGTCGACGCCGGCGTCGTCGGCGAGGAACGGCGGCAGGCCGTGGCTGCGGTTCTTGTCGAGCAGGCGGTCGGTGCGGCGCTCGGCGATGGAGGCGAGGTCGGCGACGGCGATGGCGAGGAAGTCCAGGACATAGGCGACCGGCGCCCCGTGGAAGTTGCCGTTGGACTCCACCCGCCCGTCGGGCAGCACCACCGGATTGTCGACGGCGGCGGCCAGTTCACGCTCCGCGACCAGCCGGGCGTGGGCCAGGGTGTCCCGCCCGGCACCGGCGACCTGCGGGGCGCAGCGCACCGAGTAGGCGTCCTGGACCCGGGGGGCGTCGTCCTGGTGATGGCCCGTCAGCCCCGAATCCTTCAGTACGGCCAGCATGTTGGCGGCGCTGGCGGCCTGACCCGGATGCGGGCGGATGGCGTGCAGCTCGGGGGCGAGCACCCGGTCGGTGCCGAGCAGGGCCTCGAGGCTGAGGGCGGCCGTGACATCGGCGGACTTGTAGAGCAGGTCCAGGTCGGCGAGGGCCATGACCAGCATGCCGAGCATGCCGTCGGTGCCGTTGAGGAGGGCGAGCCCCTCCTTCTCGCGCAGTTCGACGGGCCGGATGCCGTGTTCGGCGAGCAGTTCGCCGGCCGGCCGCACGCTCCCGTCGGGGCCCTCCGCGTCACCCTCGCCCATGAGGGTGAGGGCGCAGTGGGACAGCGGCGCCAGGTCGCCGGAGCAGCCCAGCGAGCCGTACTCGTGGACGACCGGGGTGATCCCGGCGTTCAGCACCTCCGCCATGGTCCGCGCGACCTCGGGCCGGACGCCGGTGCGCCCGGAGCAGACCGTCTTCAGCCGCAGGAACATCAGCGCGCGGACGACCTCCCGCTCCACCCGGGGCCCCATGCCGGCGGCGTGCGAGCGGACGATGTTGCGCTGCAGCCGGTCGCGCAGGTCCGGGCTGATGTGCCGGGTCGCCAGGGCGCCGAACCCGGTGCTCACCCCGTAGACGGGTTCCGGCTTCGCGGCCAGGGCGTCCACGATCTCGCGGGACGCGGCGAGAGCGGCCACCGCCTCCGCGGACAGTTCGACGCGGGCACCGCCGCGCGCCACGGCGAGCACGTCGGACGCGGTCACGCCGGCCGGCCCCACCACCACATTGTGCATATCCATATTCAGGAGCGTACGCAGTGAATGCCACGGTGTCACCCCTGGACCGGAGCCGCGCCCCTTACCGGCACGCTACGGCGAATGGCGCCCCCGGAACCGGCGCCGCTCCCCGTCCGGCGCCCGCGACGGTTCGTCCGCGAGCCGCACCACGGGATCGTCCGGCGCCTCCCGCCCGGCCACCACCGGATGCGCGGCGCGCTCGGCCTTCGCCCGGTACTGCGCCGCGTCGGCCAGCCGAAACAGCCGCCGGGCGGAGTGCACCGGCCCGACGGGATCCTCCGTGGACGCCACCCCGCAGGCCACACCGTCCCCGATGCCCAGCTCCACGGCCCGCCGGCACACCTCGTCGGCGGCCTTGACGACCTCGTCGGCCGGCGGCCCCACCACCAGCAGACAGAACTCGTCCCCGCCGAGCCGCGCGGCCAGGGCCCCGGGCAGCATGGCCCCGCACAGCGACAGCACGGTCCCGAACCGCTCCAGCAGCCGGTCCCCCACGGCGTGCCCCAGCGTGTCGTTGACCCGCTTCAGCCCGTTCAGATCGCACACCACCAGGCTGACGACGGCCCCGTCCCGCCGGTGCCGCTCCACCGCCTCGTCGAGCCGGGCGTCCACGGCGCGCCGGTTGGCCAGCCCGGTCAGCGCGTCCGTGAAGGCCAGCCGCCGCGCCTCCTCCAGCCGCTCCGTCTGGGCGATCCCCGCCGCCACCACGGCCGCCAGCACGGTGGCGAAGTCGGCGTCACCGCGCCCGAAGACCGGCACACCGGCCGGCCGGGCCACGTACAGCTCGCCCCAGGCCCGCCCGTGCAGCACGATCGGCGCGACCACACAGCATCCGCGCCCCCGCCGCCTGAGGGCCGCGACCCGCTGCTGGCAGTACCCCGCCCGCCCCGCCGAGGGCCCCTCGGCGGTCTCCACCCACGCGTCGGGCTCACCGCCCCCCGCCCACCGCTCGTGCAGGAACTCGGTGATCTCCGCGAACTGATGCACCGGATAGGACTCGTCCTCCGGGAACTCCTCCTCCCCCTCGGCCAGCTCCCCGACATTCACCAGCACCCGCAGCCGCCCGAGCTCCCGCTCCCACACCGACAGCGCGGCGAAACTCCCGCCCAGCGCCCGGCAGGCCCCGCCGGCCGCGGCCCGCCAGGCCTCCCGCGATCCGTGCGCGGCGGCCATGCCCTGCGCCAGCGCCACCACGGCCGCCAGCCGGCTCTCCTCACCCATATCCCAAGATTAGGGAGGTTCTTCACTTATGGGGACATCGAGGAAGCGAACGAGGAGCTCTCCCCTCTACTCCCCGGGCCACTCCGGCCTGCGCTTCTCGTTGAAGGCGGCGACACCCTCCGCCCGGTCCCCCGAGAACGCCACGGACCGCCAGGCGGCATCCTCGACCTCGAGCCCGGCGGGCAGATCGAGCCCGTGCCCGAGCCGCAGCGCCCGCTTGGCCGCCCGCAGTCCGACCGGGGAGTTCGCGGCGATCCGGGACGCCATGGCCAGCGCCTCCTCCCGGTCCCGCCCCTCGTCCACCAACTGGTCGACCAGCCCCAGCTCCCGCGCCTCACCGGCTTCCACCCGCCGGGCCGTGAAGATCAGCTCGGCGGCCCGCGCCGCCCCCACTCTGCGGGGCAGCAACTGCGTACCGCCCCCGCCCGGAATCACCCCGACGGACACCTCGGGCAGCCCCACCACCGCCGTACGGTCGGCGACGATCACATCGCACGACAGGGCGAGCTCGAAGCCGCCCCCGAGCGCGAAGCCGTGAACGGCGGCCACCGTGGGCACCGGCAGCCCGAGCACCCCGGTGTACGCCCCGCGCGCCACGGGCCGCTGACGCACCAGATCGGCATCGCTGAAGGAATTGCGCTCCTTCAGATCGGCCCCCACACAGAACGCCCGCTCGTGCGACGAGGTCAGCACCACCGCCCGTACGTCACGGTCCTCACCCAGCGCCGCGCAGGCCCCGGCGATCGACCGGGCCATCTCCGTGGACACGGCGTTCATGGCCTTGGGCCGGTCGAGAACGAGCTCCGCGACATGCCCCCGCTCATGCCGGCGCACCAGCACGAACTCCCCGAACCGTTCCTCACTCATGACACCCTCCGGTTAACGCGGGTTAACTTTTCGCTCGTCCCGATCATCGCAGCCGACGCCCACCCGGAAAAGGGCGCACGTCCAGTTCCCTCGTCACCCCCCGGCCACCCGTTCGAGTGACATCCGGCCGACTGCGGTCCCTCCCCTCACGGGAGCGCATAGCGTGCGCACACCGCGGCGCGTCGGGGGCGCGCGGCAGGGGAGGACAGCGATGACACCGAAGAGACCGGCGCAGCCACCCACCCGGACCGGCCGCCTCCGGGGTCGCCACCGCAGGCCCCGCCCCCGCAAGGCGCTGCTGGCCGCGAGCGGCCTGGCCCTGGCCGCCGGAGCCGTCGCCCTGCTCCGCCTGACCACGGCCCCCGAAGGAGGACCGGGCACCGGCGTGGAAGCGGGCCCCCGCCCCACCGTCCACCAGGACACGCCCACGAGCACCCCGCCGAGCACACCCCCGCGGAACACGCCGACGACGCCACCGACCCCACAACCGAGCCCGTCCTCCCCCAAGGCCCTCGGCGGCAAGCGCACAACCCCCGTCACCCCACCCGGCCCACGCCCACCCACACCCCCCAGCCCCCCGGCCCCGGAAACGACGACGAACCCACCACCCCCCGAACCCCCGACCGGCAGACGCCCCGACACACCCCGCCCACCCGGCCCGCCACCCCCCGCACACGGGAAACCGCCCCCACCGGACAGACCGACCGCACCGCCCCCGGAACCGGACCCCGTGCCTGCTCCCGGCCTGTGCGTACCGATCATCGGCCTGTGCGTGGGCACGGGACAGCCGTACTAGGCGCACGCACCAGAGGGACCAGAAGGGCTAGGAGGCAGACGGAGGAGCCTCGTGACGACGAGTGAGCAGCCAGGGCTCCACCACACCCAGTCCACGCACCGGCCGCTGCCACATCGGCTGGAGCGCGAACCGGTACGTCGGCGGCTCCTCGCCCTCCTTCTCCGCCGCGGCGACCGCCTCGGCCGCGGCGGCCTCGGAGGCGGGTGCGTCACCGGTACGGATCAGTTCCTCGGCGAACGCGGTGTCGACGAGCACGGCGTCACGGGGGGCTATGGAGGTGAGGCGGGAAGCCAGATTGACCGTCGTACCGAACACATCGCCCATCCGGGTGGTCACCGTGCCGAACGCCATACCGACCCGCAGCTCCGGCATGGTCTCGTCGTTCGCCAGGGTTTCGACCAGCCGTATGGCGATCTCCGCGGCGGTACCCGCGTCGTCGGCGGCGTAGAGCACCTCGTCGCCCAGCGTCTTGATGAGCCGCCCGCCGCGCGCGGCGACGAGATCGGCGGCGGTGGTCTCGAAAGCCTCGACGAGCTCGCCGAGCTCCTCCTCCTCCATCCGCCGGGTCAGCCGCGTGAACCCCACGAGATCCGCGAAGGCGACCGCCAGCCGCCGGTCGACCATCTCCTCGTCGTCGGCCCCCTGCACGACCCGCCCGGCCGAAGCGGCGAGCTGCCGGCGCCAGACGTAGACCAGGAACTCCTCCAGCTCGGGCAGGAGCAACTCGACGATCGGGTACGTCACCTCGGTACGGGTCATCCCCGGCTCGGGCGGCTCGGTCAGCCCTTCCAGGAACGAATCGATCTGCCATTCGGCCAGCCGGGCGGTGGTCTGCCCGGTGGACCGCGCCACCTGCACCGCCATGGCCTCGCTGAGCAGCCCCGCCTCCACGAGACCGGCGAGCCGGCGCAGCGCGAGGACGTCGGCCTCCGTCAGGGCCTTGGCCTGTCCGACGTCGGCGAAACCCATGGCTCGCCAGAAGCGGGTGGCCAGCTCCATGGTCACACCGGCGCTGCGGGCCGCCTGAAACGGTGTGTAGCGGCGCTCGGCGCCCAGAATGAGCTGCTCGAGGCGCAGAGCAAGCGGATCCTCGCCGTCGCCCTGCGCGTCCGCAGAACCCGAGTCGTCGACGGTCACGCGTTTGTTGCCCTTCCGATCTGCCACGGCCCTGTATCGACCGGCCTCAACTCTACGGCAGGTGTGCGCCAGCTCACTCTGTTGGGTTGGGCCGGGGGTGGGGGCGGGGCGGGTTTCGCAACCCGGCGTTGATGGCGGCCGGGGGGTGTTGTGCAGCCCGGCGCTGCACCGGTTGCCCGGCGTGGGTGCGGGCCGGGGGGTGTCCGCGCAGCCCGGCGCGAGCGGGGTGCCGTCGCGCCCACCCGTGCCGCCCCAGCGGCACGACTGCCCGCGGAGCGCGGGGGGCTGCCCGCAGGCGCGTACGGCGGGGAGGGGACGGGGCGGGGGTGGTCGCCCGCAGCGACTGGCGCGTCCACGCCCCGAACCCCTACCAGCCGGCCTATTCCGCGCCAGTCCGAGGACGGCCACCCCCGACCCGGCACCGACCCACCCACCCACCGCAGGCGCTACCCGCACCCCCACCGAAGGAACAGTGGCGCCGCAGGCACAAGACCCGCACCCCCACCGGAGGGACAGCGGCGCCGCAGGCATACGACCACCCGCCGTCAGCCGGACGACGACGCAGGCCGCAGGTGCACGATGTCCCCCGCGCCCACCGGTTCCCGCATCCCCGACTCCGTAGCCAGCACCAACCGCCCGTCCCCGTCCACCGCGACCGCCTCCCCCACCAGCGCCCGCCCCCCCGGCAGCTCCGCCCGCACCCTCCGCCCGAGCGTCGCGCACCCCGCCGCGTACGTCTCCTGCAAGCCGCAAGCCCCCGCGTCCCCGCCCGCGTCCCGCCACCGCCCGTACCACTCCTCCAGCCCCCGCAGCACAGCCCGCAGCAGCGGATCCCGGTCCGTGCTCACCGCCCCCGCCAGCGCCAGCGACCCCGCCCCCGGCACCGGAAGCTCCTCCGCCCGCAGGCTGACGTTGATCCCGACCCCCACCACGACACCACCGCCCTGACCGGCCCCCTCCGCCAGGATCCCCCCGGCCTTGCGCTCGGCTCCCCCCACGGTCACCAGCACATCGTTCGGCCACTTCAGCGCCGTATCGACCCCCGCCGCCCGCGACAGCCCCGTGGCCACCGCCACCCCCGTCAGCAACGGCAGCCACCCCCACCGGTCCACCGGCACGTCCCGCGGAGTGAGCAGCACGGAGAAGAACAGCCCCGACCGGGCGGGCGCGCTCCACTGCCGGTCCAGCCGCCCCCGCCCGGCCGTCTGCTCCTCGGCGACGAGAACGGCACCCTCACCCACCTCGCCCGCCACGGCCCGCGCCACCAGGTCCGAGTTCGTCGACCCGGTCCGCTGCACCACCTCCACCGAGGACCACAGCGCCCCCTCCCGCACCAGCCCCCGCCTCAACGCCCGCGCGTTGAGCGGCGGCCGCTCCAGGTCGGACCAACGGCTCCCGTACGGTTCTGATGCATCTCGCGGCGTCATGCAAGTCACCCTAGGTGTGGGGAACGCCGCACTGCCGAAGCGAAGACCCCCCACTACGCTACGGATGAGTAACCGTCCCCCCTTTTGAGCAGGCAGGGAGCCGCATCCCGATGTCCGAGCCGGAAGAGCAGCAGCCTGACATTCACACGACCGCGGGCAAGCTCGCGGATCTTCAGCGTCGCATCGAAGAGGCGACGCACGCCGGCTCCGCACGCGCCGTCGAAAAGCAGCATGCCAAGGGCAAGCTGACGGCGCGTGAGCGGATCGATCTCCTGCTCGACGAGGGTTCCTTCGTCGAACTGGACGAGTTCGCCCGGCACCGCTCCACCAACTTCGGCCTGGACGCCAACCGCCCCTACGGCGACGGCGTCGTCACCGGCTACGGGACCGTCGACGGCCGCCCGGTCGCCGTCTTCTCCCAGGATTTCACCGTCTTCGGCGGAGCCCTCGGCGAGGTCTACGGCCAGAAGATCGTCAAGGTCATGGACTTCGCGCTGAAGACCGGCTGCCCGGTCATCGGCATCAACGACTCCGGCGGCGCCCGCATCCAGGAGGGTGTGGCCTCCCTCGGCGCGTACGGTGAGATCTTCCGCCGCAACACCCACGCCTCCGGCGTGATCCCGCAGATCAGCCTGGTCGTCGGCCCCTGCGCGGGCGGCGCGGTCTACTCCCCCGCGATCACCGACTTCACGATCATGGTCGACCAGACCAGCCACATGTTCATCACCGGCCCGGACGTCATCAAGACGGTCACCGGCGAGGACGTCGGCTTCGAGGAACTCGGCGGCGCCCGCACCCACAACACCGCCTCCGGCGTCGCCCACCACATGGCCGGCGACGAGAAGGACGCGATCGAGTACGTCAAGCAGCTCCTGTCCTACCTCCCGTCCAACAACCTCTCCGAGCCCCCGGCCTTCCCCGAGGAGGCCGACCTCACGGTCACCGACGAGGACCGCGAACTCGACGCGATCGTCCCGGACTCGGCGAACCAGCCCTACGACATGCGCTCCGTCATCGAGCACGTCCTCGACGACGGCGAGTTCTTCGAGACGCAGCCGCTGTTCGCGCCGAACATCCTCACCGGCTACGGCCGCGTCGAGGGCCGGCCCGTCGGCATCGTCGCCAACCAGCCGATGCAGTTCGCCGGCTGCCTGGACATCACCGCCTCCGAGAAGGCGGCCCGCTTCGTGCGCACCTGCGACGCCTTCAACATCCCGGTGCTCACCTTCGTCGACGTCCCTGGCTTCCTGCCCGGCGTGGACCAGGAGCACGACGGCATCATCCGCCGCGGCGCCAAACTGATCTTCGCCTACGCCGAGGCCACCGTCCCCCTCATCACGGTCATCACCCGCAAGGCCTTCGGCGGCGCCTACGACGTCATGGGCTCCAAGCACCTGGGCGCCGACCTCAACCTTGCCTGGCCCACCGCGCAGATCGCCGTGATGGGCGCGCAGGGCGCCGTCAACATCCTGCACCGCCGCACCATCGCCGAGTCGGACGACCCGGACGAGGCCCGCGCCCGGTTGATGCAGGAGTACGAGGACGCCCTCCTCAACCCCTACGTCGCGGCCGAGCGCGGCTACGTCGACGCGGTGATCATGCCGTCCGACACCCGCCGCCACATCGTCCGCGGCCTGCGCCAGCTGCGCACCAAGCGCGAGAGCCTGCCCCCGAAGAAGCACGGCAACATCCCCCTGTAGAGACCGGTAAGGAGCTGCTGTGATCAAGGTCGTACGGGGCAACCCCACCCCGGAGGAGCTGGCCGCCGCACTGGCGGTGGTCCGGGCCCGCGCCGCGGCGGCGTCCGCCGTGCCGTCCGGCGCGCCCGCACCGCGCGATGCCTGGTCGGACCCGTCCCGCATCGCCGCCCACCGCCTGCCCCAGCCGGGCCCGGTGTCGTGGACGCGCACCTACTGGCCGAGCTAGACCCGGTCGCGCGGAGCTGCACCCCCAGCTCCGCGCCCGCGGCCGCACGACGGAGCGGCCGCACGACGGAGCGGCCGCACGACAAAGCAGCCGCGCGGATCAGCCGCACGACAAAGCGGCCGCATGCCTAAGCAGCCGCACGGCGGAACAACGCCGCACCCCTACTTGAGTACGCGTACTCAGGCACCCCGGCCTGCCAAGCCGCACGCTGGTGACATGCTGTGGTCCGACCCCGAGAACGAGCCGCCGAAAGAACTGCGGGACATGCAGGACATGCTGCGGCGGCTGGGCGTTCTCATGGCGCTGGCCATGGTGCTCGCCATGATCGTGATCGGTGTGAGGTGAGGCGTCCGGGCGACGTCGATACGCTGACCGCATGACAGCTGACCCGCGCCGCCGCCTCGTGCTCGCCTCCCAGTCCCCCGCCCGGCTCGGGCTGCTCCGCCAGGCCGGACTCGCGCCCGAGGTGATCGTGAGCGGGGTCGACGAGGACGCCGTCACCGCCCCCACCCCCGCCGAACTGGCGCTCGCCCTGGCCGAGGCCAAGGCCTCCGTCGTCGCCGCGAAGCCGGAGGTCAAGGGGGCTCTGGTGATCGGCTGCGACTCGGTCCTTGACCTGGACGGCCGAGCCCTCGGCAAGCCCGCGGACGCCGAGGAGGCCACCGCACGCTGGAAGGCCATGCGGGGCCGCGCGGGCACGCTCCAGACCGGCCACTGCGTCTACGACACGCTCAGCGGCCGGTACGCGTCCGCCACCGCTTCCACCGTCGTCCGTTTCGGTGATCCCTCGGACGAGGAGATCGCCGCGTACGTCGCCTCCGGGGAACCGCTCCACGTGGCCGGGGCGTTCACCCTGGACGGCCGCTCGGCGCCGTTCATCGACGGCATCGACGGCGACCACGGCAACGTGATCGGCATCAGCCTGCCCCTGGTGCGCCGTCTGCTGGCCGAACTGGGCGTCGGCATCACGGAGCTGTGGGCGCCGCGGGAGGCGTGACGGGGGAGCCCTCCGCGGGAGCCGTACCGGGGCCGCTCCCGGGATCCGTACCGGGACTGCTCCCGGGCGTGGTGCCGACGGGCGCGTCGGGGCGGCCGTCGTACGTCATCAGGAGCAGCACGATCAGGCCGAGGACGACCACCATGAACAGGAACGCGGCCCAGCCGATCAGCCCCCACGCGAACGCGCCCAGCAGCCCGTGCACCACCGCGGCGCTGATCAGCAGCACCCTGCCGGCACCGGCCGGCGCCCGGTCGCGCAGGGCGACCAGCAGGGCCACCAGGCCGCACAGGGCGAAGTAGAGCCCGAAGACGACTCCGCCCGCCTTCGAGGACACCGACATCATGTGCGGGTCGAGACCCGCCAGGGACATGTCCTGCCGGTCGACGACGACGCCCAGCAACCAGTTCACCGCCGCGATGCCGAGCGCCTCGGCGAACAGTACGAGCGCCACGACCCACGCCACCGGTCTGCGCACCACCGGCCCCCACCCACTTTCGAGCATGACTGTGGTTACCCCGAGTATGTTCGGGCCGACGCGAAGGCTACTAACGGGTAAACCTCGGTACAAGGGTTCTACGAGGGGCAAAGAATCATTGGGCCATTCGTAGGGACTCGACAAAGAATCAGAGTGGGCCGCAGCACGCTCTCACAGAGACCTTGACCACATCTGGCGGCTAGGGTTTCCGGGAGGAATCCCGCGTACCCAGGTGCGACAAGGGATTTCGCGGGTCGAGCAAGCCTGGCATCACGCTCCGTGTGGGCAAGCTCACCACTGGGGACGGGTCGAAGTGCCGTGTCGGCAGTCCCTAAACTCGGCTTGTTTCAAGGAGGGAGCCTCAATCGTGCGCAAGGTGCTCATCGCCAACCGTGGCGAAATCGCTGTCCGCGTGGCCCGGGCCTGCCGGGATGCCGGAATCGCGAGCGTTGCCGTCTATGCCGACCCGGACCGGGACGCTCTGCATGTCCGCGCCGCGGATGAGGCGTTCGCCCTGGGCGGTGACACTCCGGCCACCAGTTACCTCGACATCGACAAGGTCCTGAAGGCAGCCCGTGAATCGGGCGCGGACGCCGTCCATCCCGGCTACGGCTTCCTCTCCGAGAACGCCGAGTTCGCGCAGGCGGTCCTGGACGCGGGCCTGAACTGGATCGGCCCGCCGCCGCAGGCCATCCGCGACCTGGGTGACAAGGTCGCCGCCCGGCACATCGCTCAGCGCGCGGGCGCCCCCCTGGTGGCGGGCACGCCCGACCCGGTCTCCGGTGCCGACGAGGTCGTCGCCTTCGCCGAGCAGCACGGGCTGCCGATCGCCATCAAGGCCGCGTTCGGCGGTGGCGGGCGCGGGCTGAAGGTCGCCCGCACGCTCGAAGAGGTGCCGGAGCTGTACGACTCCGCCGTGCGCGAGGCGGTGGCCGCGTTCGGGCGGGGCGAGTGCTTCGTCGAGCGCTACCTCGACAAGCCGCGGCACGTGGAGACGCAGTGCCTGGCCGACCGACACGGCAACGTGGTCGTGGTCTCCACCCGTGACTGCTCGCTCCAGCGGCGGCACCAGAAGCTGGTCGAGGAGGCCCCCGCGCCCTTCCTCTCCGACGCCCAGCTGGAGGAGCTGTACTCCGCCTCCAAGGCCATCCTCAAGGAGGCCGGTTACGTCGGTGCCGGCACCGTGGAGTTCCTGGTCGGCCTGGACGGGACGATCTCCTTCCTCGAGGTCAACACGCGTCTGCAGGTGGAGCACCCGGTGACCGAGGAGGTCGCGGGCATCGACCTCGTACGGGAGATGTTCCGCATCGCCGACGGCGAGGAGCTCGGCTACGACGACCCGGTGCTGCGGGGGCACTCCTTCGAGTTCCGCATCAACGGCGAGGACCCGGGGCGCAACTTCCTGCCGGCCCCCGGCACGGTCACCACGTTCGCCCCGCCGTCGGGTCCGGGCGTGCGGCTGGACGCGGGTGTCGAGTCCGGGTCGGTCATCGGTCCGGCGTGGGACTCGCTGCTGGCGAAGCTGATCGTCACCGGCCGTACCCGCAAGGAGGCCCTGGAGCGGGCGTCCCGGGCGCTGGAGGAGTTCCAGGTCGAGGGCATGGCCACGGCCATCCCGTTCCACCGCGCGGTGGTGAAGGACCCGGCGTTCGCGCCCGAACTCACCGGTTCGGACGATCCCTTCACGGTGCACACGCGGTGGATCGAGACGGAGTTCGTCAACGAGATCAAGCCGTTCGCCGCCGCGGTGGACGTGGAGGCCGAGGAGGACGCGGGCCGCGAGACGGTGGTCGTCGAGGTCGGCGGCAAGCGCCTTGAGGTCTCACTGCCGGCGTCGCTGGGGATGTCCCTGGCCCGTACGGGTCTGGCGGCGGGCGCCAAGCCGAAGCGGCGGGCGTCGAAGAAGTCCGGCCCGGTGGCCTCGGGCGACACCCTCGCCTCCCCGATGCAGGGCACGATCGTGAAGATCGCCGTGGAGGAGGGGCAGGAGGTCAAGGAGGGCGACCTGGTCGTGGTCCTGGAGGCCATGAAGATGGAACAGCCCCTGAACGCCCACCGCTCGGGCACGGTCAAGGGCCTGACCGCGGAGGTCGGCGCGTCGGTGACGTCCGGCGCGGCCATCTGCGAGATCAAGGACTGACACGTCGTCCGGCTGACGGCCGGTGGTCGTATGCCTGCGGCGCCACTGTCCCTCCGGTGGGGGTGCGGTAGCGCCTACGGGCGGTGGGTGGTGCGGGGCCGGGTCGGGGGTGGCCGTCCTCGGACTGGCGCGAAATAGGCTCGCTGGAGGGGCTGGGGGCGCGGACGCGCCAGCCACTGCGGGCGACCACCCCCGCCCCGACCCCTCCCCGCCGCCCGCGACCACTGCCGCCCACTGCGCCATCCACCCCGATCGCCATACGCGCCCGCGGGCAACCCCCCGCGACCAGTCGTCCCGCTCCCCCGCGCCCAGTCATGCCGCTCCCCCGCGCCCCGCGACCAGTCATGCCGCTCCCCCGCGCTCCGCGACCAGTCGCCCCGCTGCCCCGCGCCCCGCGGGCAGTCATGCCGCTCCCCCGCGCTCCGCGACCAGTCGTCCCGCTCCCCCGCGCTCCGCGGGCAGTCGTGCCGCTGGGGCGGCACGGGTGGGCGCGACGGCACCCCGTAAGCGCCGGGCTGCGCGAACACCCCCCGGCCCACACCCACGCACGGCGAGTGCAAAGGCACCGGGCCGCGCGGCGCCACCCGGCCGGCATCGCGGGTGCGCATCCCCGCCGCCGCCATCAGGCGCGGTCACCCCCCGGACCGGGGGACGACGGGGCCACCCCCGTCAACACCAGACACCCGGCACCAGACACCCGGCACCGGGCACCCCACCCGCCGCGCAGCGCTTCACCGTCTCCGAAGATCCGCCACCCGAGCCGCCCGCTCAGCCCCCTGCCCCACCGGCCCCGCGCCCGGCCCCTGCTCCGCCGCCGCCCCCAGCGCCACCGCCGTACGCAGTCCGGGCCCCTGCCGTCGGGGACCGGGAAGCGGTACGTCCCGGCGCCGGCCGGCCGACGGCGGGCCCTCACCCCCGGCGCCCGCGGAACCCCCCGGCGCCCCCGCGACAGCGATCTGCACGCCCTGATCCGCGAGCGCCTGAAGCTCGGTCGCCGCCCGGTCGTCGTGCGCGGGCGGCTCGTCCGTCACCAGCCGGGTGATCAGATCCGTCGGCACGGTCTGGAACATCGTGTCCGTACCGAGCTTCGTGTGATCCGCGAGGACCACCACCTCCGCCGCGGCCTGCACCAGCGCCCGGTCGACGGACGCCGACAGCATGTTGGACGTGGACAGCCCGCGCTCGGCGGTCAGACCGCTCCCGGAGAGGAACGCCCGCGACACCCTCAGCCCCTGCAGGGACTGCTCGGCACCGCTGCCGACGAGGGCGTAGTTCGAACCGCGGAGCGTACCGCCGGTCATCACGACCTCCACCCGGTTGGCGTGGGCCAACGCCTGGGCGACCAGCAGGGAGTTGGTGACGACCGTCAGCCCGGGCACCCGGGCGAGCCGGCGGGCCAGCTCCTGCGTGGTGGTACCCGCGCCGACCACGATGGCCTCGCCCTCTTCCACGAAGTTCGCGGCGAGGTCGGCGATGGCGGTCTTTTCGGCGGTCGCGAGATGAGACTTCTGCGGAAATCCGGACTCTCGCGTGAAACCGCCCGGAAGTACCGCACCGCCGTGCCGGCGGTCGAGGAGTCCTTCTGCCTCCAGCGCGCGCACGTCCCGCCGTACGGTCACTTCGGAGGTCTGGACGACGCGGGCGAGTTCACGGAGCGACACGGCTCCGTTCGCTCGCACCATTTCGAGGATCAATTGGCGACGTTCTGCAGCGAACACGAAACTGACAGTAACGCCGGCGACCGTCTGCTTTCAGCAGTTTGCGCTGAATAGCAGAAGTTGTTCGCACGGCCCCACACCAAGTGGTATAGGGCCGGTGCGGGTTCCGGTGGTCAGCCCTCGCCGCCCGTCTTACGCGTGTGCAACTGCCGCGCCACCTCGGCGATCGACCCCGACAGCGAGGGGTACACGGTGAAGGCGTTCGCGATCTGCTCGACGGTCAGATTGTTGTCGACCGCGATCGAGATGGGGTGGATGAGTTCCGAGGCGCGCGGCGCCACGACCACTCCGCCCACCACGATGCCGGTGCCCGGACGGCAGAAGATCTTGACGAAGCCGTCGCGGATGCCCTGCATCTTCGCGCGCGGGTTGCGCAGCAGTGGCAGCTTCACCACGCGGGCGTCGATCTTCCCGCCGTCGACATCGGCCTGGGAGTAGCCGACGGTGGCGATCTCGGGGTCGGTGAAGACGTTCGACGAGACCGTCTTGAGGTTCAGCGGGGCGACCGCGTCGCCCAGGAAGTGGTACATGGCGATGCGGCCCTGCATCGCCGCCACCGAGGCGAGCGCGAAGACACCGGTGACGTCACCGGCGGCGTAGACGCCGGGGGCGGTGGTCCGGGAGACCTTGTCGGTCCAGATGTGGCCGGAGTCCCGCAGCCTGACCCCGGCCTCCTCCAGGCCCATGCCCGCGGAGTTCGGAATGGCGCCGACGGCCATCAGACAGTGCGACCCGGTGATGACGCGCCCGTCGGCGAGCGTCACCTCCACCCGGTCGCCGACCCGCTTGGCGGAGGCGGCTCGGGAGCGTGCCATGACGTTCATGCCGCGGCGCCGGAAGACGTCCTCCAGCACGGCGGCCGCGTCCGGGTCCTCGCCCGGCAGCACCCGGTCGCGCGAGGACACGAGGGTCACCCGGGACCCGAGCGCCTGGTAGGCGCCGGCGAACTCGGCGCCCGTGACACCGGAACCGACCACGATGAGCTCCTCGGGAAGCTCGTCCAGGTCGTACACCTGCGTCCAGTTGAGGATCCGCTCGCCGTCGGGCCGGGCGTCCGGCAGTTCCCGCGGGTGGCCGCCGGTGGCGATGAGCACCGCGTCCGCGGTGAGCGTCTCCTCGCTCCCGTCGGCGGCGCGCACCACGACCTTGCGCGACCCGTCGAGCGCCTGCATGCCCTCCAGCCGGCCGCGCCCGCGCAGCACCCGCGCCCCGGCCCGCGTCACGGACGCGGTGATGTCGTGCGACTGCGCCAGGGCGAGCCGCTTCACACGCCGGTTGACCTTGCCGAGGTCCACGCCGACCACGCGGGCGGCCTGCTCGATGTGCGGGGTGTCGTCGGCGACGATGATGCCGAGCTCCTCGTAGGAGGAGTCGAACGTGGTCATCACCTCGGCCGTGGCGATCAGGGTCTTGGACGGCACGCAGTCGGTGAGCACCGACGCGCCGCCCAGGCCGTCGCAGTCGACGACGGTCACCTCCGCGCCGAGCTGCGCGGCGACCAGCGCCGCTTCGTATCCGCCGGGTCCGCCACCGATGATCACGATCCGAGTCACGTACTCCATTGTCCCGCACACTTCACCGTGCGACCGCCCGGGGGCCGCAGCCGTGGCCCCGCCGTTACGGAAGGGTCGCCCGTTGTCCCTGCCGTACCCTTCCTCCATGTCGCTCTACGCCGCGTACGCCGGCAACCTCGACGCGCGGCTGATGTCCCGCCGCGCCCCGCACTCGCCGCTGCGCGCCACCGGCTGGCTCAACGGATGGCGGCTGACGTTCGGCGGTGAGCACATGGGCTGGGACGGTTCCCTCGCGACCCTGGTCGAGGACCCGATCTCGCAGGTCTTCGTGGCGCTCTACGACATCGCCCCGATGGACGAGGAGTCGCTGGACCGCTGGGAAGGGGCGAGCGGCCTGGACCTCTACCGCCGCACCCGGGTGCGCGTCCACACCCTGGACGGCGAGGACCGGGCCTGGACCTACGTCCTGAACAGTTACGAGGGCGGCCTGCCCTCGGCCCGCTACCTGGGGGAGATCGCCGACGCGGCCGAGTCCGCGGGGGCGCCCCACGACTACGTGATGGAACTGCGCAAGCGTCCCTGCTGACGCCCTTTGGTGGAAAACGACAAAACAACGATCGCCAACCCGTCACCTTCGACATCTACGCGCGTAGGCGAATACCGGCTACCCTCTTCGCGTGAACGCTTCTCTTCTTCCGGACGACATCCAGGGCGACCCCTACGCCGCGGCCGACGCCGCCGCCGCGCGCCTGCGCGAACTCACGGGCGCCGAGACCCACGACGTCGCCCTCGTGATGGGCTCCGGCTGGGCCCCGGCCGTGGACGCCCTCGGGACGCCCGAGGCCGAGTTCCAGGTCACGGAGCTGCCCGGCTTCCCGCCGCCGGCGGTCGAGGGCCACGGAGGCAAGATCCGCTCGTACCGCATCGGCGCGAAGCGCGCCCTGGTCTTCCTGGGCCGTACGCACTACTACGAGGGCCGGGGCGTCGCGTCCGTCGCCCACGGTGTCCGTACGGCGGTCGCGGCGGGCGCCAAGACGATCGTCCTGACCAACGGCTGCGGCGGCCTGCGCCAGGGCATGCGCCCCGGCCAGCCGGTCCTGATCAGCGACCACATCAACCTCACGGCCACGTCGCCGATCGTCGGCGCGAACTTCGTCGACCTGACCGACCTGTACTCGCCGCGACTGCGGGCGCTGTGCAAGGAGATCGACGCGAGCCTGGAGGAAGGGGTCTACGCGCAGTTCCCCGGGCCGCACTACGAGACTCCGGCGGAGATCCGGATGGCCCGGGTGATCGGGGCGGACCTGGTCGGCATGTCGACGGTCCTCGAGGCGATCGCCGCGCGGGAGGCGGGTGCGGAGGTGCTGGGCATCTCGCTGGTCACCAACCTGGCCGCGGGGATGACGGGGGAGCCGCTGAACCACGAGGAGGTCCTCCAGGCCGGGCGGGACTCGGCGACGCGGATGGGGGCGCTGCTGACTCAGGTGCTGGGGCGGTTGTAGGGCGGCGGGCTGTCCAGCCCGGGTGCGGTGCCGGTGCCCCCGGCGCGGGTACCGGCGGGCTGTGCAGCCCCGTGCTGCATTGGCCTCCCTGGCGCCGGCACCGGCAAGGTGGGCTGTACAGCCCCGTGTTTCACCGGTTGCCCGGCGTGGGTGCGGGCCGGGGGAGGTTGCGCAGCCCGGCGCGAGCGGGGTGCCGTCGCGCCCACCCGTGCCGCCCTGGGGGTACCCCCTCTGGGGGAGGCACGACTGCCCGCGTAGGGCGGCGGGCGGCTGCCCGCGGATCGCGGAGGGGCCGGGAGTGGTTGCGCAGCCCGGCCCTTGCAGGGCGCGGGCGGTGGGAAAGCCGCACACGGCGACCGGCGTGGACGGCGAGGGCGCGGCAATGGTCGCGCGCGGCGGGAAGGGGACGGGGCGGGGGTGCTCGCCCGCAGCGACTGGCGCGTCCGCGCCCCGAACCCCCTCCAGCCGACCTATTCCGCGCCAGTCCGAGGACGAGTACCCCCGACGCGGCCCCGACCCACCCACCCCCCGTAGGCGCTACGCGCACCCCCACCGGAGGGACAGCGGCGCCGCAGGCATACGACCACCGGCCTCGAGCCACCCACCACCGACCACCCACCACCCACACCACGTGACACCCTGACAGACCACGACCCAGAGAGGCCGACCAACCGTGGCAGACGACGACGCCCTCATCGCCCAGGCCCAGGCATGGCTCACCGAGGACCCCGACCCGGACACCTGCGACGAACTCGCCGGCCTCATCCGCACCGGCGACCACGCCGAACTCGCCGCACGCTTCGCCGGCACCCTCCAGTTCGGCACCGCCGGCCTCCGCGGCGAGCTCGGCGCGGGCCCGATGCGCATGAACCGCTCCGTGGTCATCCGAGCCGCCGCCGGCCTCGCCGCGTACCTCAAGAGGAACGGCCACACCGACGGCCTCGTCGTCATCGGCTACGACGCCCGCCACAAGTCGCAGACGTTCGCCGAGGACACCGCCGCCGTGATGACCGGCGCCGGCCTCAAAGCGGCCGTACTGAACCGCCCCCTCCCCACCCCCGTCCTCGCCTTCGCCATACGGCACCTCGGCGCGGTCGCCGGCGTGGAGGTCACCGCCAGCCACAACCCGCCCCGCGACAACGGCTACAAGGTGTACCTCGGCGACGGCTCCCAGATCGTCCCCCCGGCCGACGCGGAGATCGCCGCCGAGATCGACGCGGTGGCCTCCCTCACCACCGTCCCCCGCCCCACCGAAGGCTGGCAGACCCTCGACGACACGGTCCTCGACGCCTACCTCGCCCGCACGGACGCGGTCCTCGCCAAGGATTCCCCCCGCACGGCCCGCACCGTCTACACGGCGATGCACGGCGTCGGCAAGGACGTCCTCCTCGCCGCGTTCGCCCGCGCAGGCTTCCCCACCCCCGTCCTCGTCGCCGAGCAGGCCGACCCCGACCCGGAGTTCCCGACCGTCGCGTTCCCCAATCCGGAGGAGCCCGGCGCGATGGACCTCGCCTTCGCGAAGGCGCGTGAGACGGACCCGGACCTGGTCATCGCCAACGACCCCGACGCCGACCGCTGCGCCGCCGCCGTGAAGGACGGCGGGGACTGGCGCATGCTGCGCGGCGACGAGGTCGGCGCGCTGCTCGCCGCCCACCTGGTCCGCCGCGGAGCGACCGGCACGTTCGCGGAGTCGATCGTCTCGTCGAGCCTCCTGGGCCGTATCGCCGAGAAGGCCGGATTGCCGTACGAGGAGACCCTGACCGGCTTCAAGTGGATCGCCAGGGTCGAGGGCCTGCGCTACGGCTACGAGGAGGCGCTCGGCTACTGCGTCGACCCGGACGGCGTAAGGGACAAGGACGGCATCACGGCGGCGCTGCTCCTCACGGAACTGGCCTCCACGCTCAAGGAAGAGGGCCGTACCCTCCTCGACCTCCTGGACGACCTCGCCGTCGAGCACGGCCTGCACGCCACCGACCAGCTCTCGGTCCGCGTCGAGGACCTCGCCCTGATCGCCTCCGCGATGCGCAGGCTGCGCGACCAGCCGCCAACCGAGCTGGCCGGTCTGCGGATCACCACCGCCGAGGACCTGACCCGGGGCACTGCGACGCTCCCGCCCACCGACGGCCTGCGCTACACGCTGGACGGCGCGAGGGTCGTCGTCCGCCCGAGCGGCACGGAACCGAAGCTGAAGTGCTACCTGGAGGTGGTGGTCCCGGTGGCGTCGAAGACCGCCCTCCCGGAGGCCCGTACGAAGGCGACGGCGCTCCTCGAAAGGCTCAAGCGAGACCTTTCCGAAGCAGCCGGCATCTGAGGAACCGAACTCGCGCGGGGCGAACACGTCGCCCCGCGTCCCTCACCCCACCGCCAGCAGCACAGCCAGCAACAGCGCCCCCGCGACGGCGGGCCCCACGACCTCGTAGGCCCACCGCACGGTCACCTCGCCCTGTGCGGCCTCCGCACCGTGCCGCTGCTCGCGCAGCTCACGCATCTCCTCCATCGCCCGGTCGCTCTCATGCCGCCGGGGCCCGGGGGCAACGGCACCCGGACCGATCCCGTCCCCGCCACCACGGCCACCGCGGCCACCACCGCCACCGCCACCACCGCCGACGCGCGCGTCCCGCGCCGCCCGCGCGGCGGCCCGCGACTCGTGCCGTGCCGCCCGCCCACGGGCCCGCAGCGAGACCGGAAGGGCCCAGAGCTGGTACTTCTCGCCGGTCCGGGCGTAGACCTCGTTGGAGAAACCGGACCGCAGCGAGGCGACCTCTCCCCAGGGCAGTGTGATCAAGCGGAAGGGGTTGCGGACGCGCAGGCGGTCGTCGTTGACGTAGACGGCGGGGCGCAGGGTGTAGGCGACGACCAGCGGCACGAGAAGGAGCATGGTGGCGAGGGCGAGCCACGGGGTACGGCCCTCTCCGGCGACCACCGCGTCGATGCCGAGCCAGCCGACAACGGCGAGCAGCAGCACACCGCCGACCAGGGCCGCGGGCGAGCGGTAGATCCGGTCCTTGTTGAGGGGCGTCGCGGACCCGGACCCGGCGGGCTTCGTGGGCTCCGGGTCGGGCGACTGGTGCTCGGGGCTCGTCATGCTCCCGATTCTGCCCGACGCCTGAATCCACCCCGTACGCGGTGGACTCAACGCACCCCACAAGCCCCACCACCCCCGCAGCAGCCCCCGCACCACCGCCCCCGCGGCAGATCCCACCCGGGGCTGTACAGCCGCTACGCGCGTAGATATGCTCGTCTGGTGACCATGCCCACCACTGCACCACACGCTCTCAGCGACGTCACCGCGTCCGACGGCACGCTGCGCCGCTTCCTCCACGGGCTGCCCGGCGTCGACGCGGTCGGCCTGGAGGCGCGGGCCGCCTCCCTCGGCACCCGTTCGATCAAGACGACCGCGAAGGCGTACGCCATCGACCTCGCCATCTCGATGGTCGACCTGACGACGCTGGAAGGCGCGGACACCCCGGGCAAGGTCCGGGCGCTCGGCGCGAAGGCGGTCCGCCCCGACCCGACCGACCGCACCACGCCCGCCACGGCAGCGGTCTGCGTCTACCCCGACATGGTGGCCACGGCGAAGGAGGCGGTGGCCGGCTCCGCCGTCAAGGTCGCCTCCGTCGCCACCGCGTTCCCGGCCGGCCGTGCCCCCATCGCCGTGAAGCTGGCGGACGTCCGCGAGGCCGTCGCCGCCGGTGCGGACGAGATCGACATGGTCATCGACCGGGGGGCGTTCCTCGCGGGGAACTACCTGAAGGTGTACGACGAGATCACCGCCGTGAAGGAGGCCTGCGGGACGAACGCCCGCCTGAAGGTCATCTTCGAGACGGGCGAGCTGTCGACGTACGACAACATCCGCCGGGCGAGCTGGCTCGGCATGCTGGCCGGCGCGGACTTCATCAAGACCTCCACCGGCAAGGTCGCCGTCAACGCGACCCCCGCCAACACCCTCCTCATGCTGGAGGCCGTCCGCGACTTCCGCGCCCTGACCGGCGTCCAGGTCGGCGTGAAGCCGGCCGGCGGCATCCGCACGTCGAAGGACGCCGTCAAGTTCCTGGTCCTGGTCAACGAGACCGCGGGCGAGGACTGGCTGGACAACCACTGGTTCCGCTTCGGCGCGTCCTCGCTGCTGAACGACCTGCTGATGCAGCGCCAGAAGCTGGCCACCGGCCGCTACTCCGGCCCCGACTACGTGACGGTGGACTGATCACCATGGCACCTGTTTTCGACTACGCACCGGCGCCCGAGTCCCGCTCGATCGTCGACATCGCCCCCTCCTACGGCCTGTTCATCGACGGCGAGTTCACCGAGGCCGCCGACGGCAAGGTCTTCAAGACGGTCTCCCCCTCCACGGAGGAGGTCCTCTCCGAGGTCGCCGAGGCCACCGAGGAGGACGTCGACCGCGCGGTGAAGGCCGCCCGCAGGGCCTTCGAGAAGTGGTCGGCGCTGCCGGGCTCCGAGCGCGCCAAGTACCTCTTCCGCATCGCCCGCATCATCCAGGAACGCAGCCGCGAACTCGCCGTCCTCGAAACCCTCGACAACGGCAAGCCGATCAAGGAGACCCGCGACGCGGACCTCCCCCTGGTCGCCGCGCACTTCTTCTACTACGCGGGCTGGGCGGACAAGCTCGACCACGCCGGGTTCGGCCGGAGGACGACGAACGGGCACAGCGGCGCGGCCCCGAAGCCGCTGGGCGTGGCCGGCCAGGTCATCCCCTGGAACTTCCCGCTCCTGATGCTGGCGTGGAAGATCGCCCCGGCCCTCGCGACCGGGAACACGGTCGTCCTGAAGCCCGCCGAGACGACGCCCCTCTCCGCGCTGTTCTTCGCGGACATCTGCCGCCAGGCCGGTCTCCCCAAGGGCGTCGTCAACATCCTCACCGGCGACGGCCGCGCCGGAGCCGCGCTGGTCGCCCACCCGGACGTGAACAAGGTCGCCTTCACCGGCTCCACGGCCGTCGGCAAGCAGATCGCGCGCACGGTCGCGGGCACCCGTAAGAAGGTCACCCTCGAACTGGGCGGCAAGGGCGCCAACATCGTCTTCGACGACGCCCCGATCGACCAGGCCGTCGAGGGCGTCGTCAACGGCATCTTCTTCAACCAGGGCCAGGTCTGCTGCGCGGGCTCCCGTCTCCTGCTCCAGGAGTCGATCCACGACGAGTTCCTCGACTCCCTCAAGCGCCGCCTGTCCACCCTCCGTCTCGGCGACCCGCTGGACAAGAACACCGACATCGGCGCGATCAACTCCGCCGAACAGCTGGCCCGGATCACCGCGCTGGCCGACCAGGGCGAGGCGGAGGGCGCCGAACGCTGGTCCCCGGCCTGCGAACTCCCCTCCTCCGGCTACTGGTTCGCGCCGACGCTCTTCACCAACGTCACCCAGGCGCACACCGTCGCCCGCGACGAGATCTTCGGCCCCGTCCTGTCCGTCCTCACCTTCCGGACGCCCGACGAGGCGGTCGCCAAGGCCAACAACACCCCGTACGGCCTGTCGGCGGGCATCTGGACGGAGAAGGGTTCGCGCATCCTGGCGGTCGCGAACAAGCTCCGCGCGGGCGTCGTCTGGTCCAACACGTTCAACAAGTTCGACCCGACCTCACCGTTCGGCGGTTACAAGGAGTCGGGCTACGGCCGCGAGGGCGGCCGTCACGGCCTGGAGGCGTACCTCGATGTCTGAGAAGACCGAAAAGACCGAACCGCGACTCTCGGTCTTCAAGACCTACAAGCTGTACGTCGGCGGGAAGTTCCCGCGTTCGGAGAGCGGCCGGGTGTACGAGGTGACCGACTCCAAGTCGAAGTGGCTGGCGAACGCCCCGCTCTCCTCCCGCAAGGACGCCCGTGACGCGGTGGTCGCCGCGCGCAAGGCGTTCGGCGGCTGGTCCGGCGCGACGGCGTACAACCGCGGCCAGATCCTGTACCGGATCGCGGAGATGCTCGAAGGCCGCCGTGACCAGTACGTCGCCGAGGTCGCCGACGCCGAGGGGCTGTCGCGGTCGAAGGCGGCGGCGCAGGTCGACGCGGCGATCGACCGCTGGGTCTGGTACGCGGGCTGGACCGACAAGATCGCCCAGGTGGTCGGCGGCGGCAACCCGGTCGCGGGCCCGTACTTCAACCTGTCCTCCCCCGAACCGACGGGCGTGGTCGCCGTCCTGGCCCCCCAGGAGTCGTCCTTCCTGGGCCTGGTCTCGGTGGTCGCCCCGGTGATCGCGACGGGCAACACGGCGGTCGTGGTGGCGTCCGAGAAGTCCCCCCTCCCCGCCCTCTCCCTCGGTGAGGTGCTGGCCACCTCCGACCTCCCCGGCGGTGTGGTCAACATCCTCTCCGGCCGTACGGCGGAGATCGCCGCCCCGCTCGCCGCGCACCAGGACGTCAACGCGATCGACCTCGCGGGCGCCGACGAGGCGCTGGCGAAGGAGCTGGAGATCGCGGCGGCGGACAACCTCAAGCGGGTTCTCCGTCCACAGCCTGTGGACAACTGGTCGGCAGCCCCCGGCACGGACCGCATGACGGCGCTCCTGGAGACGAAGACCGTCTGGCACCCCACGGGTTCACTCGGCGCGTCGGGTTCCGCCTACTGATCCACACCCCCCACCCCCCACACCACCGGAGCGCCGTACCCCCTCCTCCGTCCGGGAGGCAGTACGGCGCTCCGACCTTGCCCACCACCCCACCACCCCGTCAGCCCCTCAGCCCCTCAGCACGTCCGTCGCCCGCCCCGCCCCCGGAACGCTGTCGACCGACGGCGCCTGGGCGACCGGGCCGGTGACCGCCCGCGAGTCCACCGCCCGGAAGTCGGCGACCTGCGTACGGACTCCGTTGTCGAGCGGGTCCACGCCCGTGCCGGCCAGCGGGTTGGGCTGGAGGTCCGCGACCGCGCCCACGGAGTGCCGGGCGTCGTCGAGGAGCGGTACGGATTCCGCGGCGGCGGCCGTCGTCGCGCCGGCGCCGAGCGCCGCGCCGGCGGTCGCGAGGACGGCCAGGGCGCGTCGGGCGGTCGGCGTCTTGGGTGCCTTGTGTCGGGCCATCGCTGGGCCACCTCTTGCCTTCGCTGGGTGATCGGTCCGACGCGCAGCGTAGTGGAGATGTGACGCGCGCTTCAAAGCCGTACCGCGGGGCGTACGCCGTCCCTCCGATGCCTCAGACTGGTGTCCCGTGAGTTCCCAGTCGCCCATATCCGCGCGAGTCGTGCTGCTCTGCGGCCCCTCCGGCTCCGGCAAGTCCCTCCTCGCGGCCCGCTCCGGCCTTCCGGTGCTGCGCCTCGACGACTTCTACAAGGAGGGCGACGACCCGTCCCTCCCGCTGGTGACGGGGTCCTCGGACATCGACTGGGACCATCCCGGCTCCTGGGACGCGGACGCCGCCGTCGCCGCGATCGAGCGGCTGTGCCGCACCCGCCGTACCCCGGTCCCCGTCTACGACATCGCGCTGAGCGCCCGTACGGGTGAGGCGAGCGTGGACATCGGCGGGGCTCCGCTGTTCATCGCGGAGGGCATCTTCGCCGCGGAGATCGTCGCCCGCTGCCGTGAACTGGGCCTGCTGGCCGACGCGCTGTGTCTGAGCCGGGGTCCGGTACGGACGTTCCGGCGGCGCTTCCGGCGCGACCTCAGGGAGGGCCGCAAGTCGGTGCCGTTCCTGCTGCGCCGGGGCTGGCGGCTGATGCGGCTGGAGCGGTCGATCATCGCCCACCAGACGGCGCTGGGCGCGTACGCCTGCGACCGGGACGAGGCGCTGGCCCGCCTCGCGGCAGCGGAGTTCGCCGTACGCCCGCGGACGGGGACCGGCACACCGGCCTGACCCGGCGGCGGAAGGGCCGGGCGCATACGAAGAGCGGGACTGGGCGGGCCCCCCGGCCCTCCAGTCCCGCTGTTTCGCACTCCCCCGTGCTCCCCCCCTGATCCCCGTGCTCCCCCCGTGTCTCCCCCGTGATCCCTTGCTTCCCGGATCCCTCCTGCTTCCCCCGGATCCGGGAGGTGGGCCCCCGTTCCCCCCTGTGCTCCCCCTCTTGGTCCCCCGTTCACTCACCCCGGCGACGCCCCCGGCGTCCCCGCGGCTCCCCCCGTTACTCGTCCCCCCGGCCCGTGGATCCCCCGATCCCCGGGCTTCCCCCTGCCTTCAGGCGACAAGCTCCCCGAAGGCGTTCTCCTCGTCACGGCCGAAGCTGAGGACCTCGTCCTCGCGCAGCCGGCGGAGCGACCGCCAGATGCTGGACTTCACCGTGCCGACACTGATGCCGAGGATGTCCGCGATCTCCGGGTCCGTGCGGCCCTCGTAGTAGCGCAGGACCAGCATGGTCCGCTGGAGTTCGGGCAGCCGGGCCAGCGCCTGCCACAGGACGGCCCGCAGCTCGGTGCCGCGCATCGCGTCCGTGTCGCCGGCCGTCTCCGGCAGTTCCTCGGTCGGGTACTCGTTCAGCTTGCGGCGGCGCCACGCGCTGATGTGCAGATTGGTCATGGTGCGGCGGAGGTATCCGCCGACCGCCGCCTTGTCGCTGATCCGGTCCCACGCCCGGTAGGTCGAGAACAGTGCGCTCTGCAGCAGGTCCTCGGCCTCGAAGCGGTCGCCGGTCAGGTGGTAGGCGGTGGCGTACAGGGAGGCGCGGCGCTCCTGGACGTAGGCGGTGAACTCCACCTCCGACAGCGAGCGGCGCTCCCCCGAGCCCTCCCCGTACGCGCTTCCCCCGTTGGCGTCCCCCGTGGACGCGTCAACCACCGTCATGATCGCGGTGTGCTGACGCCCGGCGCCGCGAGCGCACCCCCGCATGCTCGCGGCACCGGACTTCCCGGAACCCCGGTGCACATCGTGCAGGCGCGTGATCACTGCGCTGGTGCTGGTGCCGTGCAGCGTGTTCATCTCGCGCCCCCCGTCGTGGAGTTCCGTCGTCCTGTCCTGCCGTTGTGCTTGTGCCGAAAAGCTTGCCCGGGGACCTTCATGGCCGTGTCTGCCGACTGTCACAGACGTGTCACAGGGGCCGGTCACAGGGGGACCACGGATTCTTCACCCGGTGTCCGTGCACGTAGCGGCACGTATGCGGGCCCAATGGGCATCTCCCGCCCACGGGTCGAACAGGGAGCCCTCCATGGGCCAGAATGAGCCCGTGCCTTCCCTGTTGCTGATCGAGGACGACGACGCCATCCGCACGGCCCTGGAGCTCTCACTGACGCGCCAGGGTCACCGGGTGGCGACCGCTGCCAGTGGTGAGGACGGTCTGAAGCTGTTGCGTGAGCAGCGGCCGGATCTGATCGTGCTGGATGTGATGCTGCCCGGCATCGACGGCTTCGAGGTGTGCCGTCGTATCCGGCGCACGGACCAGTTGCCGATCATCCTGCTGACCGCGCGCAACGACGACATCGACGTGGTGGTCGGGCTGGAGTCCGGCGCCGACGACTATGTCGTCAAACCGGTGCAGGGCCGGGTGCTGGACGCCCGGATCCGGGCGGTGCTGCGGCGCGGGGAGCGGGAGTCGAGCGACTCGGCGACCTTCGGCAGCCTGGTCATCGACCGTTCGGCGATGACGGTGACGAAGAACGGCGAGGATCTCCAGCTGACGCCGACCGAGCTGCGGCTGCTCCTTGAGCTGAGCCGGCGGCCGGGGCAGGCGCTGTCCCGGCAGCAGTTGCTGCGGCTGGTGTGGGAGCACGACTACCTGGGCGACTCGCGCCTGGTGGACGCGTGTGTGCAGCGGCTGCGCGCCAAGGTCGAGGACGTACCGTCGTCCCCGACCCTGATCCGTACCGTGCGCGGTGTCGGCTACCGACTGGACCCGCCTCATTGACATCCTCCCCGGTCCTGAAGGACGGGGATTCCTGGCTCACGTCGGCTGGGGACCAGCGGTCCGCCGGCTCTTACACGATCAGCACCAGCCGGGTCGAGACCAGCCCGGACCAGCATCACACGCGCGGAGTTCTTGTCCCTGGGGGATGCGACTCCGCATGCGGTGCAGGTGTAGGTACGTTCCGAAAGAGGAAGTGCGTGCTTGGTTCTCGCTCCGCACGACGCGCAGTCCATGGTGGTGTGCGCGGGATGCACGAGACGCACATCGCGTCCGTGCTTGCGGCCCATCTCGATCAGGGCCGTCTTCGTGGCGCCGAGCGCCGCATCGGCGGCCTTGCGGGCCATGGTGGTACGGCTGAGGAACTTCGGGCGGAAGTCCTCGACGGCGATGGCGTCATGGTCGCGGACCACCTTCTTCGCCCATGTGCGGGCCGTGTCCTGCCGCTGCCGTGCGATCTTCTTGTGCAGCTTCGCGGTCTGCGCCCGGGCCTTGCGGTAGCCGTTGGATGCGGCCTGCCCGCGCGCGGGCCTGCGGCGGGCCATCATCCGCTGATAACGGGCGAGGCGCTGCGCGGCGCGCTTGCCGCGCTCGGCGTGGGGCAGGTCGTGGGCGTCGGATGTGGTGGTGGCGGTCTCCTTGACGCCCCAGTCCACACCGAGCACACGGCCCGTGGTGGGGAGCGGCTGGGTTTCGGTCGCGACGACGAACGACGCGTACCAGTGCCCCAGGCTGTCCTGGTACACGCGCACCGAGGAGGGTGCAGCGGGCAGTTCGCGGGACCACACGACGGTCAGGGCGATGCCGCCCGCCAGGTGCAGGCGGCCGCCCTTCAGGCGGAACCCGCGCACGGTGTAATTCAGCGTGGGCAGCGCGTCCCGCTTGCGCTTGATGCGGGGCATCCCGGCACGCTGCCGGACCGGCAACTTCGCCTTGATGTCCTTCATCGCCTTGGCGCGGGACTTGGCGAAGTCGCGGATGGCCTGCTGCTGCGGTACCGAGGCGCCCTGACGCAGCCACGCCATCGCAGTGCGGGCTTCGGTCAGCATCTTGTCGAGCCGGGCCGGGCCGCACGTCGCCTTCTCGGCTGCGTCGCGATTCAGCGCGTGGAGCTTGCGGGACATGGCTACGCACTCGTTCCAGATCCACCGGCAGCGCGCCCATTCGGCCATCAGGCTCGTGCGGGCGGTCGACGACACACGGAGACGGTAGGTGTACCGGGCATGCCCGGTATCCTCCGATGCCTTCCGCCATGTCACCATGGTGTCATTCTACCCCTATTTCAATGCTTGCAGTCCACTATTCTGGTGTCATGGATGAAGAGAAGCGCATCACGCTCCGCCTGCCCGCCGACCTCCATGCGTGGCTGGCCGCTCAGGCCAAGTCCGCCCGCAGGTCCCTCAACTCCGAGATCGTCTACCGGCTGGAGGTCGAGCGCGCCGCCGCCGTCGCTGACGCCAAATCGCCCTGACGGTGACTCGGCACTTCCTGCCCTGCTCCACAGGAGACCGATTCTCCCCCGCAAGCGGGAGGTACCCCCACCCCGGACCGAAGGCCGGGGCACCTTCGGAGGAATCCGGTGACACACGAGCACCAAGGAGGGGCCCGCGGCTGGTCCGCGGCGCGCAAGGGAGTCTGGTCACGGCTGCGGTTCACGAGTCTGCGGCTGCGGCTGGTCGTGGTGTTCGGGCTGGTCGCGCTCACCGCGGCGGTGTCCGCGTCGGGGATCGCCTACTGGCTGAACCGTGAGTCCGTGCTGAACCGTGCGCAGGACGCGGTGCTGCGCGACTTCGAGCAGGAGATGCAGAACCGGGCCGGTGCGCTGCCCGAGCATCCGACGCAGGACGAACTCCAGCGGACCGCCGGGCAGATGGCCAACAGCGGCCAGCGGTTCACCGTGCTGCTGGTCGCGGAGGGCCCCGACGGGCGGACCGTGTACGGCAGTTCGGGCGGGCTGAGCGGCTTCTCGCTGAAGGACGTACCGGTGTCGTTGCGGAACGCGGTCACCGAGCAGCAGAAGATCACGTCGACGAACAAGTACGCGCACCACATGTACTGGCTGCGGACGGTGGACGAGGACACCCCGTACCTGGTGGCGGGGACGCGGGTGACCGGCGGCGGGCCGACCGGCTACATGCTGAAGTCGCTGGAGCCGGAGGCCAAGGACCTGGGCTCGCTGGCCTGGTCGCTGGGGATCGCGACGGCGCTCGCGCTGATAGGTTCCGCGCTGCTCGCGCACGCCGCGGCGACGACCGTGCTGAAGCCGGTGCAGCGGCTGGGGGTGGCCGCGCGGCGGCTCGGCGAGGGGAAGCTGGACACCCGGCTCAGGGTGTCCGGCACGGACGAACTGGCCGACCTGTCGCACACGTTCAACATGGCGGCCGAGGCGCTGGAGAAGCGGGTGGCCGACATGGCCGCCCGGGACGAGGCGTCGCGCCGCTTCGTGGCGGACATGAGCCACGAGCTGCGTACGCCGCTGACCGCGATCACGGCGGTGACCGAGGTCCTGGAGGAGGAGCTCGAGTTCGAGGGCGGCGGCATCGACCCGATGATCGAACCCGCGGTGCGGCTGGTGGTGAGCGAGACGCGGCGGCTGAACGACCTGGTGGAGAACCTGATGGAGGTGACCCGCTTCGACGCGGGCACCGCCCGGCTGGTCCTCGACGACGTCGACGTCGCCGACCAGATCACCGCCTGCATCGACGCGCGTGCCTGGCTGGACGCGGTCGACCTGGACGCCGAGCGCGGCATCCACGCGCGGATCGACCCGCGCCGGCTGGACGTGATCCTGGCCAACCTCATCGGCAACGCGCTCAAGCACGGCGGTTCGCCGGTGCGGGTGGCGGTGCGGGAGGAGCCCGGTGAGCCCGGTGAGGGCGGGGAGGGCGCCGGGGACGGGGGCACCGTGGTCATCGAGGTGCGCGACCACGGGCCGGGCATCCCGGAGGAGGTGCTGCCGCACGTCTTCGACCGCTTCTACAAGGCGAGCGCCTCCCGGCCGCGTTCGGAGGGCAGCGGTCTGGGGCTGTCCATCGCCCTGGAGAACGCGCACATCCACGGCGGCGAGATCACCGCGGTCAACTCTCCCGAGGGCGGTGCCGTGTTCACGCTGCGGCTGCCGCGCGACGTGTCCGCGCAGAGCCCGGCGGAGCGGACCGCCGACGCCGGGGGCGAAGGCGCCGAGGGGGACGCCCGATGAACGTACGACGTGGGGCCGTGCGGTGTGTGCGGGGGTGGCCGGCGCTGGGGGCCCTGGGGGTGCTGGGGGCGCTGCTGGCCGGGTGCGGGGTCCGGGCCACGGAGGTGCCGACCGAATTCGGTCCCGCGCCCTCGCGGGTGCAGTGCTCGCTGGCCGAGCCCGAGGTGGCGACGCAGGCCGGGCGGGGGCTGCCGGCGCAGGTGTTCCTGCTGTGCGGATCGTCGTTGGTGGCCGTGGACCGGACCGTCCCGGTGCCGGACGGGGCCGCGGACGCGCGGCGGGTGCTGGTGGCGCAGGGGCTGCTGGACGAGCTGTCGGCTCAGCCGTCGGACGCCGAGCGGGAGGCCGGGTACACCACGCGGGTGCGGCCCGGGACGACGGTGCGCGGTCCGCGGCCCGGCGACCCGGAGGACACGCTGCGGCTGAGCACCGCGCCGGGGGGCCTGTCGCCCTCCGGGCTGGCGCAGGTCGTGTGCACCTTCTCCGACTCGGCGGCGGCCGAGGGCGACGGCTCGGTGATCCTGGGCGGCCCGGACGACAGCCGGCCGCGCCGCTACAAGTGCACGGACGAGGTCCGCTCGCGTCCGGGTGACAAGGAGCCGCCCTCCACGGAGGTCACGGGGGGCTGAGCCCCCTGGGGGCCGGCGCCCGGCGCTGTGGCGCAGGCCTCACGCGGTGAACGGGTGACGTCCCGGAACCGATCGTGCCGACCGCCGCGTCTTGGGGATCGTGCAGCGTCAAGGCTTCATCGGCGGCACCGCCGCGTCCCGTATCCGTGTGACCGGAGGGCTCCTCCTGGCCGCGCATCTCGCGTTCGTCGCCTGGTACACGCTGCGCCCGCTGGATGTTCCCTGGGTGATGCCCGCCAATCTGCGGCCGTTCGACGGCATCCGGGCCGATTTCGCGCTGGGGTGGACGACGGGGGTGCGCCGGGCCGGCGCGTCGATGGCGCTGCTGGCTCCGCTGGGTGTGCTGCTGCCGGTGGTCGGGGGCCGACTGGCGGTGTCCGGGCTGGGTTCGCTGATCCGCACCATGACCGCGACCGCCCTGGTCTCGCTGGCCATCGAGTTGCTGCAGACGGCGGTGCCGGGCCAGGTCGTGGACGTCGACTCGCTGCTGCTGAACACGGCCGGTGCGGCCCTCGCGCACGCGGCCGTGGTGCCGGCGGGGCGCGCCTGGCTGCGCCGCCGGGCCGCCGGGCGCCGGTCCGCCACGGCGCCCCTTCTCGCGGAGGAGCCGGCTCAGGGGCGGACCCCGACGATTCCCAGGGTCGGGATCGCTCCGTGGAGCGACGCGTTTCCTCCCTCGTCTCCGTAGCGTGGAACATACGGAGGCAGCCCGCCGGGAGGCCTCGACCCACCGACGAAGGAGCCTTGTGATGAGCCGCCTCGCCCGCCCCACCAACGACCGGATGATCGGCGGAGTGTGCGCCGCGCTGGCCCGGCGCTTCGGCACCTCCACGACCACGATGCGGGTGATCTTCCTGGCGTCGTGTCTGCTGCCGGGACCGCAGTTCCTGCTGTACATCGCGCTGTGGGTGCTGCTGCCCTCGGAGGACAAGGCCCGCACGGCCTGGTGACGCGCCGAACGGTCTCCCCACGCGAGTACGCCGAGGGGGCGCACCCCGAAACCGGGTGCGCCCCCTCGGCCGTTTCCGCCTGTTTCAGCCTCCGAGCGGGAAGCCGTTGACGTTGACGCCCTGGGTGGGCAGCTTCTCCACCGGCAGACCGCCGAGGAGGCCGGTGGGCGAACCGCCGGTGCCCGCCTTGCCGGCCACCGGCTGCACGGCCGCCATGCCGGTGCCGGCCAGCTCCTGGCCCTGCGACAGCGCGTCGGACGCCGGCACCGCGGCGGGCAGCTGCTCCGCCTGGACGGTCTGGGTGACGGTGTCCAGCGCCTGGGTGGCGTCCGGGGCGGCCGGGGCCGCGTTCGCGGCGCCCGCACCGGCGGCGGCGAAGGCGGCACCGAGAGCGGCGACACCGAGGGTCTTGGCAGCAGACTGCTTCATGAAAACGCGTCCTCGAAATGGAATACGGGGATGTGAGCGGAGCTGTGACGGTAAACAGGTGGCGCCACCCGCCGCAATCACCGAAATGCGGACGGTTGGTGAACGTCGTCCGTGTTCACGTTTCCCGAGAACGCGGTACTCAGCCCTCCGAGCCCGTAGAACCGCTGGTGGAGGCGGTCTGTCGGAACAGCCATTCGGATTTCAGCTCGGCATATCCGGGCTTGATGACGTCATTGATCATGGCCAGTCGTTCATCGAAAGGAATGAACGCTGATTTCATCGCATTGACGGAGAACCATTGCATGTCGTCGAGCGTGTAGCCGAAAGCCTCGACCAGGTGCTCGAATTCCCGGCTCATGCTGGTGTGGGACATGAGACGGTTGTCGGTGTTCACGGTGGCCCGGAAGTGCAGCCGGCGCAGCAGACCGATGGGGTGCTCGGCGTACGAGGTGGCCGCACCGGTCTGGAGGTTGGAGCTCGGGCACAGTTCCAGCGGGATGCGCTTGTCCCGGACGTAGGCGGCGAGCCGGCCGAGTTCGACGGTGCCGTCGTCGCGGACCCGGATGTCGTCGATGATCCGCACCCCGTGCCCGAGCCGGTCGGCGCCGCACCACTGGAGGGCCTGCCAGATGGACGGCAGTCCGAACGCCTCACCCGCGTGGATGGTGAAGTGGTTGTTCTCCCGCTTCAGGTACTCGAAGGCGTCGAGGTGCCGGGTGGGCGGGTAGCCGGCCTCGGCGCCCGCGATGTCGAAGCCGACGACACCGAGGTCGCGGTAGCGGTTGGCGAGTTCGGCGATCTCCAGGGCGCGGGCGGCGTGCCGCATCGCGGTGAGCAGGGCGCCGACGCGGATGCGGTGGCCGTTCTCCCGCGCGCGCCGCTCCCCCAGCCGGAAGCCCTCGTTGACCGCCTCGACGACCTCTTCGAGGGTCAGCCCGCCTTCGAGGTGCTGCTCGGGGGCGTAGCGCACCTCGGCGTAGACGACACCGTCCGCGGCCAGGTCCTCGGCGCACTCCGCGGCGACCCGGACGAGGGCGTCGCGGGTCTGCATGACGCCGACGGTGTGCGAGAAGGTCTCCAGGTAGCGCTCCAGGGAGCCGGAGTCGGCGGCCTCCCTGAACCAGAGGGCGAGCTTGTCGGGGTCGGCCTCGGGGAGCTGGAGATACCCGTTCTCCCGGGCCAGGTCGACGACGGTGCCGGGGCGCAGGCCGCCGTCGAGGTGGTCGTGCAGCAGGACCTTGGGCGCCCGGCGGATCCGGTCCGTCGTCGGGGTGTTCGCGATGGTCTGGCTCGTCATTTCCGCACTCTAACTCCTACGCGCGTAGATCACCGGGGGGTGCGGGCGTCGATATGTAACGGTGACCGCACGGACGGGTCGGGTACGCCGCCGCTTCTGAGAATGTTCTGTCATGGCACAGCAAGCGACGCCGGTCCGCACGGCCCGGCTGGGGAGGGCGCTCGGCCCGGAGCCGGCGGCGGTGAACGGGGTGGTGCTGCTGCTCCCCGGCGGCGAGGAGGTCTCCGACCGCAGACCCTCTCCCCTCGTGGCGGCGGCGTCCGTACGGGGCCTCGGCCGCCGGCTGGCCCGCGCGGGACGCGACCGGAGTCTCGCCACCCACGTCGTGCACTACCGCTACCGCGGCTGGAACGGCAGCGAGGCGCATCTCGCGCACGACGCCGGCTGGGCCGCCGACGAGGCCGTACGGCGCTACGGGGACGTCCCCGTCTGTCTGGCCGGTGTCGGCATGGGCGGCAGGGCCGCACTCCGCGCGGGAGGCCACGAGGCCGTCAACTCCGTGCTGGCGCTGGCCCCATGGCTGCCCGAGGACGATGTGGCGGCGCCACCCGAACCGGTGAAACAGCTCGCCGGGCGGCACGTGTTGATCGTGCACGGCACGAACGACGCGCGCACCGACCCGGAGTTGTCGTTCCGGCTGGCGGCGCGGGCGAAGAAGGCGAACCGGGAGGTGTGCCGGTTCGAGGTCCACGCGGACGGGCACGGGCTGAGTCAGTACCGGGACGAAGTGCTGGCGCTGGCCGAGGACTTCGTGATGGGGGTGCTGTTCGGGCAGGGGTTCTCGCGGCCCGTACGGGATGCCCTGGCGGCGCCTCCGCCGCTGGGGTTGCGGATGCCGCTGGCCGCGGGGTTCGGGAAGTCGCTGCGGCGGTAGCCGACCGCCGTCGGCGCGACGCTAGGTGGGGAGCAGTGTGCCTCTCTTCGAGAGCAGGAACTTCTTGAAGGCGGCCACGGGGGGTGTGTCCGGGTGGCCGGCGAGCCATGCGACGCCGATCTCTCTGGCGGCCCTCGGGGCCGTGACCGTCAGTTCGACGACTCCGGGGCGGGGGAAGGGCGGCGGCGGGAGGAGCGCCACGCCCAGGCCGGCCGCCACCAGGCCGCGCAGGGTCTCCGCCTCCTCCCCCTCGAAGGCGATACGCGGTTTGAAGCCGGCCTGGGCGCAGAGGTCGTCGGTGATGCGGCGCAGGCCGTAACCGGGTTCCAGGGTCACGAAGTTCTCCTCGGCGGCCTCGGCGAGGCGGATGCGGCGGCGGCCGGCGAGGCGGTGGTCGGCGGGGACGACCAGGCGCAGCTTCTGCTCGTCGAGGCGGCGGGCGACGAGGTCGGGGGCGTCGGGCACCGGGGAGGTCAGACACAGGTCGAGGTCACCCGCGCGGAGGCGCTCCAGCATGGCCTCGCCGTAGTTCTGGACGAGGCTGAAGCGGATGCGCGGATGGTCGGCGCGGAAGGCGTGCAGCAGGCCCGGCACGGTCTCGGCGCCCATGGTGTGCAGGAAACCGAAGGCGACCTTGCCGGTCGCGGGGTCGGCGTCGGCGCGCACGTCGTCGGCGGCGCGCTCGATCTCGGCGAGGGCGCGCTCGACGGACGTGAGGAAGGTCCGGCCGGCCGGGGTCAGGGAGACGGTGCGGCCGTGACGGGCGAACAGGTCGACGCCCAGGTCCTCTTCGAGGCGGACGATGGCCCGGGAGAGGGTGGACTGCGGCACCTGCATCTCCTGGGCGGCGCGGGTGACGTGCTCGGTGCGGGCGACGCCGGCGAAGTAGGCGAGGCGGGGGGCGAGCAGCCGCGCCATGTCTTCCGTGTCTTGTGTGTCACCGGTCTGTGACAGCCGACTCCATGACCTCTGCTGATGCTCCATGGGAACGATTATGGCGATTCCATGCATTGGACGGATGAGCGGGAGCGTCCGTAGCTTCGAGTGCATGACTCCCGCCAGTACCGGGGCGTCCACCAGCGTGGGCGCCGTCGCATCCGTTCCCTCCGCCCCGCCGCCCGTCTCCGAGACCCGGATGTCTCCGGGCGGTCCCGGCTACCGCCGGATGAGTCTCGCCCTGTTCCTCGCGGGCGTCGCGACCTTCGCGCTGCTCTACTCCACCCAGGCGCTGCTGCCGCTGATCTCCGGCGACCTGGCGGTGAGCGCGAGCGACGCCAGCTGGACAGTGTCGGCGGCGACCGGTGGTCTGGCGCTGTTCGTGCTGCCGATGAGCGCGCTGTCGGAGCGCTTCGGACGGCGCACCGTCATGACGGTCTCGCTCGCCGTCGCGGTCACGGTGGGGCTGCTGGTGCCGTTCGCCCCGTCGCTGGGCGCGCTGGTGGCGCTGCGGGCGCTGCAGGGCGCGGCCCTGGCCGGGCTGCCCGCGTCGGCGACCGCGTATCTGGCGGAGGAGGTCACGCCCAGGGCCCTGGTGACGGCGATCGGGCTGTTCGTCGCCGGCAACAGTGTCGGCGGGATGAGCGGCCGGGTGATCACCGGCTGGGTGGCGCAGGAGTGGGGCTGGCGGGTCGCCGTCGCGGTGATCGGGGTGATCGCGGTGGCGTGCGCGGTGGCGTTCCGGCTGCTGCTGCCGGCGCCGAAGCACTTCCGTGCGGGCTCGCTGCGGCCGCGCGTGCTGGCCGGTACGGTCCGCCGTCATCTGGGCGATCCGCTGCTGCGGCGGCTGTTCGCGATCGGTGCGCTGTTCATGACGGTGTTCGGTGGTGTGTACACGGTCATCGGATACCGGCTGACCGAGGCGCCGTTCTCACTGCCGCAGGGCGTGGTCGGGTCGATCTTCCTGGTGTACCTGGTGGGCACGGTGTCCGCTTCGACCGCCGGGCGGCTGGTGGGGCGGCTGGGGCGCCGGGGCGCGCTGTACGCGGGCGGGGGGACCGCGGCGGTGGGGCTGGTGCTGTCGCTGGCCGGGTCGCTGCCGATGGTGCTGCTGGGGCTGGTGCTGATCACGGCCGGATTCTTCGCGGGGCACGCGGTGGCGTCGTCGGCGGTGGGCAGGACGGCGACGCGGGGGCGTGCGCAGGCTGCCGCGCTGTACCAGTCCGCGTACTACGTCGGGTCGAGCGCGGGGAGCACGGTGGGTGCGCTGGCGTTCCACGCGGCGGGCTGGGGCGGAACGGTGGCGGTCGGGCTGGTGGCGGTGGCCGGCGTCACGGCGATCACCCTGGCCGGCACCCGCGCGGCCCGTACGGAACGCCGCCTCGCGACGGCCTGAGAGACCGCGCCGCCCGGCCGTCCCCCGGCGGGACGGCGCGCCCCTCGGACCGGCACCCGACACCGTGACCGCCGGAACACGACGGCCGGACGCCCACCCCGCCACAGCGGGCGACAGAACGGGAACACAGCAGAGTCCACCCCACCCCTGCCACCACCGACCCACGGCCGAGCGGCGGAGCGACTCAATCCAGCACCCCGCACGCACCCCAACGCCCTGACCGCCGGAACACGACGGCCGGACGCCCACCCCGCCACAGCGGGCGACAGAACGGGAACACGGCAGAGGCCACCCCGCCCCTGCCACCACCGACCCGAGCGGCACGGCGGCGGTTCTCGGGTCGACGCCCCGCACGGGTCACCGGGCGGGGCCACGGTGGCAAAGCCCCCGGGGACGGATCGTCGCAAAGTGGATCGCCGGTGCGGGGCGGGTCCGATGCCGTCGCGGACGGAAGAGGGAGGCCCGGCGGGCCGGGGCGGGTTCGTGCTAGTCGGGCTGGCAGATGAGGAGGACGGCGAGGAGTTCGTCGGCTTCGTCGCGGGCCTCGAAGCCGCACACCCGGCCGCCTTCCACCGGGAAGGTGAGCACGTTGGCGCCGGTCTCCGGATCGACGACTTCGTCGGACCGGTTGTCGCTCCGGGTGCGTGCCCCGTCGGACAGCACTGCCTCCCTCGCCCTGACGATCGCCTCGTGCTGCGGATCCTCCCGCGTCACCCGGCACGCGCGCTCGCTCATCAGACAGGCGTAGTCCTCCAGTTGCTGGGCGACCCCGTTGTAGCCCCAGCTCCAGCGCGGCGCCGTGAGGCGATCCGCGGCGACGAGCGGGATGAAGAGCAGCTCCACGCAGTGGCGGGCCGGCGCGTCGACGTAGTGGTCGAGCAGGACACCGGCCGCGTAGACGGGATACGTCCCGTCCGGCACCCGGTGGACGAAACCGCCTTGCCGGGTGTGTTCGGGGTTGAACCAGGAGAGTTCGCCGCCGGCCACCACGAGATCGCCGACCCGGTCGAGCCGCTCGGGCGGGTAGGAGTAGAGCTCGTCCGCGATCCAGCTGTTCGCGCGGGCGCTCACCACCGCGCTGTCCTCCACCGACCTGATGAATCCCGGAACCACGGCGTCCATGTCCTTGTCCATGTCCATGTCCATGGGCACACCCTGTCAGGACGTGCTCCGGCGTCGGCGGCCGGTTGTCCCGCGCGGTCCCCACGTCCGCCTCCACCGGTCCCGACCTGCTGCTTCACCCGCTCGCCGGGCCGTTGTCAGTGGGCTGCGGTAGCTTCCGAAGTGGTGACCACGACGACACCACTTGGGGTGGGTGGACGATGACGAACGGCACGGCGACAACGACCGACCTGGACGCCAGGCTGGAGCAGTACCGGGTCGAACTGACCGGTTACTGCTACCGGATGCTCGGCTCGTCCTTCGAGGCGGAGGACGCGGTGCAGGACACCATGATCCGCGCCTGGCGCAGCTACGCCACGTTCGAGGGCCGCTCCAGCCTGCGCTCGTGGCTCTACCGCATCGCGACCAACGTGTGCCTGGACATGCTCACGGCGGGCAACAAGCGGGCCCGCCCGATGGACCTGACGGAGTCCACGCCGCTGGCGCAGGCCGCGCTGTCCCCCCGCCCGGACAGCACCTGGCTGGAGCCGATGCCCGACTCCCGGGTGCTGCCCACGCCCGCCGATCCGGCGGAGGCCGCCGTCGCGAAGGAGTCGGTGCGGCTCGCGTTCATGGCCGCGCTCCAGCAGCTGCCGGCCAAGCAGCGTGCGGTGCTGATCCTGCGCGAGGTGCTGGCGTGGAAGGCGAGCGAGGTCGCCGAGCTGCTGGGCACGTCGGTCGCGTCGGTGAACAGCGCGCTCCAGCGGGCCCGGGCGACGCTCGCGGAGCGGCGGCAGCCGGGCGCCGAGGCGTCGGTGTCCGACCCGCTGGACGAGGGGCAGCAGAAGCTGCTCGACCGCTATGTGGCGGCGTTCGAGGGCTACGACATGTCGGCGCTGACGGCGCTGCTGCACGAGGACGCCATCATGACGATGCCGCCGTTCGACCTGTGGCTGACCGGTGCCGGCGACATCACCGGCTTCATGACGACCCTGGGCGCCCCGTGCGCGGGTTCGCGGCTGGTGCCGGTGCAGGTCAACGGACTGCCGGGGTTCGCCCAGTACAAGCCGGACCCGGAGAGCGGGGGTTTCGTTCCGTGGGCGGTCCAGGTGCTGGAGATCTCAGACGGCCGGATCACCGGGTTCCACTGCTTCCTGGACACCAAGCGGTGGTTCCCGCTGTTCGGGCTGCCCCTCCATCTCGAAGCGGAGGCCGACGAGGTCGAGCAGGGCGCATAGCGCCGGGGAGGGATCACGCAGGCGTATGCGGCCCCCGCCGCGGCGGGCGGTGAGCTGCAGCCGGGCGAGGAGGTTCACGGCGGCGAGACCGGGCGGCCCCAGCCCGCCGACGTCACAGACGACCACACCGGCATCCGAGCCGCCGCCCCCGCCCCCGCTGTCCAGCAGCGCACGCAGCGCGTCGCACGGCCCGTTCACCTCGTCCCGGGTGAGGGGGCCGCTGAGCACGAGTACGGGCGGTGTCATGGCGTCCACGACCGGTAGACCGGCGAGGGCCGCGTAACTCATCGCGGGCGGCCACCTCACGGTGAGTCGCTCGGGCGGGACGCCGCCGCCCACCGGTGCCGTATGCCGAACGGGACCGGCGGGGTCCACCGGTCCCGTTCACCCGATCGGGGAAAGCGCTGGTCAGGCGATGCGTTCCAGGACGACGGGGGTCGCCGTGAAGTCCGTGCCGGGGGCGGCGATGTCGTAGGAACCCGCGACCGCCTGGAGGGCGTAGTCGAAGCGGTCCGGGGTGTCGGTGTGGAGGGTGAGGAGGGGCTGGCCCTCGGTCACGGTGTCGCCGGGCCTGGCGTGGAGCTCCACGCCCGCGCCCGCCTGCACGGGGTCCTCCTTGCGGGCGCGGCCCGCGCCGAGGCGCCAGGCGGCGACGCCGATGTCGTAGGCGTCGACGCGGGTCAGGACTCCGGAGGCCGGGGCCTTGACCACGTGCTGCTCGCGGGCCACCGGCAGTTCCGCGTCGGGGTCGCCGCCCTGGGCCGCGATCATGCGGCGCCAGACGTCCATCGCCGAGCCGTCGGCGAGGGCCTTCGCCGGGTCGGCGTCCTTCAGGCCGGCCGCGTCCAGCATCTCGCGGGCCAGGGCGAGGGTGAGTTCGACGACGTCCGCCGGGCCGCCGCCGGCCAGGACCTCGACCGACTCGCGGACCTCCAGCGCGTTGCCGGCGGTCAGGCCGAGCGGGGTGGACATGTCGGTGAGCAGGGCGACCGTCCTCACCCCGGAGTCGGTGCCCAGGCCGACCATGGTGCGGGCCAGTTCGCGGGCGTCGTCGATCGTCTTCATGAAGGCGCCGGTGCCGACCTTCACGTCGAGGACCAGGGAGCCGGTGCCCTCGGCGATCTTCTTCGACATGATCGAGGAGGCGATCAGCGGGATCGCCTCGACCGTGCCGGTGACGTCCCGGAGCGCGTACAGCTTCTTGTCCGCGGGGGCCAGACCGTCGCCCGCCGCGCAGATGACCGCGCCGACGTCGTCCAGCACGGACAGCATCTCCTCGTTGGAGAGCAGGGCGCGCCAGCCGGGGATGGCCTCCAGCTTGTCGAGGGTGCCGCCGGTGTGGCCGAGGCCGCGGCCGGACAGCTGCGGGACGGCCGCGCCGCAGGCGGCGACGAGCGGGGCCAGCGGGAGGGTGATCTTGTCGCCGACGCCGCCGGTGGAGTGCTTGTCGGCGGTGGGGCGGGACAGGGAGGAGAAGTCCATGCGCTCGCCGGAGGCGATCATCGCGGCCGTCCAGCGGGCGATCTCGCCACGGTTCATGCCGTTCAGGAGGATCGCCATGGCGAGCGCCGACATCTGCTCGTCGGCCACCTCCCCGCGGGTGTACGCGTCGATCACCCAGTCGATCTGCTCGTCGCCGAGTTCGCCGCGGTCCCGCTTGGTGCGGATGACGGAGATGACGTCCATGGCCATGGCCGGCCTTCCTTCCGAAGGTGCGAAGGGTGCGGCCCCTCCGGCCGACGTATCGACGGTATCGACAGCCGGCCGGAGGGGCCGCACGGGAATCACTTGGTGAGGTGCTGGGGGCCGAAGGCCTGGGGCAGCATCTCGGAGAGCGGCAGGATGCCCGCCGGGGTGTCCAGCAGGAGTCCGGGGCCGCCGAACTCGTACAGCAGCTGGCGGCAGCGGCCGCACGGGACGAGGATGTCGCCGTTTCCGTCCACGCAGGTGAAGTGCGTGAGCCGGCCGCCTCCGGTGCGGTGCAGCTCGGAGACCATGCCGCACTCGGCGCACAGTCCGAGCCCGTACGAGGCGTTCTCCACGTTGCAGCCGGAGACCGTGCGCCCGTCGTCGACCAGGGCGGCGACGCCGACCCGGTAGCCCGAGTAGGGGACGTACGCGTGGGTCATGACCTCCCGTGCCACCGCGCGCAGCGCCTCCCAGTCGGCGCCGGTCACTTGCCCTGTCCCTTCCGGTACGGCATGCCGTTGGCCCGGGGCATGCGCAGCCGCTGGGCGGAGAGGGCGAGCACGACGAGGGTGATGACGTACGGCGTGGCGGCGACGACCTGGTTGGGGACCTCGTTGGTGCCGGCGTACCAGGCGAAGACGAGGCCGCCGATGACGAGGGTGATCGCGGCGTGGACGTACTTCTTGCGGACGACGAGCCAGATCGCGCCGATGAGCAGCAGCAGCGCGCCGAGGAGCAGCAGGGCGTGCACGTTGGCGGAGCCGCCGCGCAGGTTGAGGCTGTCGGTGTAGCCGAAGAGCCCGGCGCCGATGGCGAGGCCGCCCGGCATCCAGTTGCCGAAGATCATCGCGGCGAGGCCGATGAAGCCGCGGCCGCTGACCTGGCCCTCCAGGTAGAAGGGGTTGGCCACGATGGACAGGAAGACGCCGCCGAGGCCGGCCAGGGCGCCGGAGATGATCACGGCGAGGTACTTGTACTTGTAGACGTTGACGCCGAGGGACTCGGCGGCGACCGGGTTCTCGCCGCAGGAGCGCAGCCGCAGGCCGAACGCGGTGCGCCACAGGATCCACCAGGAGGCGGGGACGAGGGCGATGGCGATCAGGGTCAGCCAGGAGACGTCGGTGACCAGTCCGCCGAGCAGGCCGGCGATGTCGGAGACGAAGAACCAGCCCTGGTCGTTGAGGTCGCTGAGCCAGTCGGACAGTCCGGGCACGGTGAAGTGGCCGAGGGAGTCGACCGCCGGGGACTGCTTGGCGGAGCCGCCCTGGTGGCCCTCGAAGGCCAGCGGGGCGAGGTAGCGGGTGGCGCCGAGGGCGAGGATGTTGATGGCCACACCGGAGACGATGTGGTTGACGTTGAAGGTGACGGTGACGATCGCGTGCAGCAGACCGCCGAGCGCGCCGCCGATGAGGCCGACGACGATGCCGGTCCACGGGCCCCACTGGAATCCGGCCCAGGCACCGAACCAGGTGCCCATGATCATCATGCCTTCGAGGCCGATGTTGACGACGCCCGCGCGTTCGGCCCACAGACCGCCGAGGCCGGCGAGGCCGATCGGGACGGCGAGCTGGAGGGCGGTGGACATCTGGCTGACGTTGGTGATGCCGTCGGCGCCGGTGATCAGGCGCACGGCCGAGACCAGGGCCAGGGCTCCGGCGATGACCAGGGCCAGGACGGGCCACGACATACGGCGGCCGGTCGGCGGTGTGTGCTCGAGCGACGGCTGGTTGACGTCGGTCGCTGTGGTCGGAGCGGTCATCGGCCGGCCACCTCCTTCGTGGTGTTGTTGTCGGCGCCCAGGACGTGACCGGCGGCGAGTTCGGCGCCGACCCGGCGCTGCTGGCGGCGCAGGCCCCACTCGCGGACGGCCTCGTAGGAGACGACGACCGAGAGGACGATCAGGCCCTGCATGATGACCGCGATCTCCTTGTCGTAGCCGTGGAAGTCCAGCTCGGGGGAGGCCTTGTCGAGCCAGGCCCACAGCAGGGCGGCGAAGGCGATGCCGACCGGGCTGTTGCGGCCGAGGAGGGCGATGCCGATACCGAGGAAGCCGATACCGGTGGGGAAGTTGAGGTTGTACGTGTGGGAGTCGCCGAGGAGGATCGGCAGGCCCGCGAGGCCGGCGATGGCGCCGGAGAGCAGCATGGCGGTGAGGACCATGCGCTTGGGGTCGACGCCGCTGGCGGAGGCGGCGGACTCCGAGGCGCCGGAGGCGCGCAGGTCGAAGCCGAAGCGGGTGCGGTTGAGGACGACCCAGTAGGCGATGCCGAGCAGGACGGCGAGGATGACCAGGCCGTAGATCTCGCCCGCCTCGCCCATGCCGATGCCGGGGATCCAGCCGGACTCGTTCATCTCGCCGGTGGTGTTGTTGTTGCCGACCTTGACGCCGAAGACGGTGGGCAGCCACAGGTAGCCGATGACGGAGGTCGCGATCGCGTTGAGCATGATCGTCGCGACGACCTCGCTGACGCCCCGGGTGACCTTGAGGACACCGGCGATGCCGGCCCAGAAGGCGCCGGTCAATACGGCCGTGAGGAGCAGCAGCGGGATCTGCAGGGCGGAGGGCAGGGCGGCATGGGCGCCGACGATGGCGGCCATCATGGCGCCGAGCTGGTACTGACCGTCGACGCCGATGTTGAACAGGTTCATCCGGAAGCCGATGGCGACCGCGAGGGCCGCGATGTAGTACATCGACGCCTGGTTGATGATCAGGACCTGGATGTCCGAGAAACCGGCCTGCTCGAACATGAGGGCGAACGGCTCGACCGGGTTCTTGCCGGAGGCGAGCAGCACGATCGCGCTGAGCACGAAGGCCACGGCCAGCGCGATGACCGGCCCGGCCACCGCGAGGAGCAGGCGCTCCTTGTCGAACTTCTTCATCAGCGGGCCTCGTCTTCCGGAGACGCGGCGGACTCGGACGGGCCGGCCGGTGTCTCGGGGGTCTCGTCGTGTTCGAGGTGGCCCTCGGCGGCGCCGGTCATGGCGGTGCCGAGTTCCTCCGGAGTGATCGTCGCGGGGTCGGCGTCCGCGACCAGCTTGCCGTCGTAGATCACCCGGAGGGTGTCGGACAGGCCGATGAGCTCGTCGAGGTCGGCGGAGATCAGCAGCACGGCGAGTCCTTCGCGGCGGGCCTCGCGGATGTGGTCCCAGATGGCGGCCTGCGCGCCGACGTCCACACCGCGGGTGGGGTGGGCGGCGATCAGGAAGCGCGGCTTGTGGCTCATCTCGCGGCCGACGATCAGCTTCTGCTGGTTGCCGCCGGACAGGGAGGCCGCGGTGACGTCGATGCCGGGGGTGCGGACGTCGTACGTCCGCACGATGCGGCGGGTGTCCTCCTGGGCGGCCTTCGGGTCCAGCCAGACGCCCTTGGCGTTGGGCTTCTCGGTGACGTGGCCGAGGATGCGGTTCTCCCAGAGCGGGGCTTCGAGGAGCAGGCCGTGGCGGTGGCGGTCCTCGGGGATGTAGCCGATGCCCTGCTCGCGGCGCCTGCGGGTGGGCCAGGCGGTGATCTCCTCGTCGGCCATCCGGATGACGCCGGAGTCGGCGTGGCGCAGGCCGATGAGGGCGTCGACGAGTTCGGTCTGGCCGTTGCCCTCGACGCCGGCGATGCCGAGGATCTCGCCCTCGTGGATGGTGAACGTGATGTCGTCGAGGAGGGCCTTGCCGCCGGGGGCGGCCAGGCGCAGCTTGTCGACGGTGATGACGGGGCGGTCGGTGACCGTGGACTCGGCGGTCTGGGGCGTCGGCAGTTCGCTGCCGACCATCAGCTCGGCGAGCTGGCGCGGGGTGGTCTCGGCGGGGACCGCGGTGCCGACGGTGGTGCCGCGGCGGATGACGGTGATCTCGTCGGCGACGGAGAGGACCTCGCCCAGCTTGTGGGAGATGAAGATGACCGACAGGCCCTCGGCCTTGAGCTCGCGCAGGTTGTCGAAGAGCGCGTCGACCTCCTGCGGGACGAGGACGGCGGTGGGCTCGTCGAGGATCAGGGTGGTGGCGCCGCGGTAGAGGACCTTGAGGATCTCCACGCGCTGGCGGGCGGCGACGCCGAGCTCCTCCATCAGCACGTCGGGGCGGACGCCGAGGCCGTAGCGGTCGGAGAGCTCCTTGATCTTGCGGCGGGCGCGGGCGCCGATGCCGTAGAGCTTCTCGCTGCCGAGGACGACGTTCTCGAGGACGGTGAGGTTGTCGGCGAGCATGAAGTGCTGGTGCACCATGCCGATGCCGCGGGCGATGGCGTCGGCGGGCGACGAGAAGCTCACCTGCTCGCCGTGGACCGTGATGGTGCCCTCGTCCGGCTTCTGCATGCCGTAGAGGATCTTCATCAGGGTCGACTTGCCGGCGCCGTTCTCACCGACGAGGGCGTGGACGGTGCCCTTGCGGACGGTGAGGTGGATGTCGTGGTTGGCGACGACACCGGGGAAGCGCTTGGTGATCCCGGCGAGCTCCACGGCGGTCACCGAATCGTTGACCGCCGCTCCGGCCGGAGGGCTGCTGGACGCGTTGATGACGCACACTCCTGGGGACGGGGGCCGTCTACGCGCGTAGCGCCCCTACGGCATACATAGGGGTGGCACCCTCGGCCGACGGGGTACGGGGAGCCTGGCTCCCCGTACCCCGTCGAGCGGTCGCGACCCCGCGGTGGTTCGGAAGGTTGCTCAGCTCGACTTGACCTTGATCTCGCCGCTGATGATCTTCTCCTTGGCCGTGTTGATGGCTTCCTGGAGCTCGGCGTCGTCCGCGAACTTCGGGTTGGAGTTCGACAGGCTCACCTCACCCGTCTTCAGATCGCCCTTGACGATACCGGTCGCCGGCTTGCCGTCCTCGACCGACTTCGCCAGGTTGTACACCGCCTTGGCGACGTCCTTCATCGCCGAGGTGAGGATCGAGTCCTTGTACTTCGCGAGGGCTTCCTGCTTGTACTGGTCGGAGTCGACGCCGATCGCCCACACCTTGTTGGCGGCGGCGGCCTCGATGACACCCTGACCGGACAGACCGGCGGCCGCGTAGACGACGTCGGCCTTCTTCTCGATCTGGCCCTCGGCGGCGGACTTGCCCTTGTCCGGGCTGGAGAAGCCGCCCTCCTCCGCGGTCTGGGTCAGGAACTGCGAGATGACCTTGACCTTGGGGTTGGTGTCCTTGACACCCTGCTCGTAACCGGCGCGGAACTTGTGGATCAGCGGGATGTCCACACCGCCCACGAAACCGACCACGTTCGTCTTGGTGCTCTGGGCGGCGGCGACACCGGCGAGGTAGGAGGCCTGCTCCTCGGAGAAGACCAGGTCGGCCACGTTGTCGGCCTCGACCGTGGCGTCGTCGACGATGCCGAAGGTGGTGTCCGGGTACTTCTCGGCAGCACCCTTCACGGCGGCGGCGTACGCGTAGCCGACCCCGATGACCGGGTTGTAGCCCTGCTTCGCCAGCGAGGACAGGCGCTGCTCCTTGTCGGCGTCCGTCTCGCCGTCGGTGGGCTCGACGTCGGCCGTCTCGTAGCCGAACTCCTTCTTCGCCAGGTCCAGGCCGGCGAAGGCGGCGTCGTTGAAGGACTGGTCGCCGCGGCCGCCGACGTCGTAGGCGATGGCGAGGCCCTTGTCGCCGCCCTTCGAGTCGGAGGAACCCGAGGAGGTGGAGGTGCCGCCGCAGGCGGAGAGGACGAGGGCCAGGGAGGCGGTCGCTGCGCCTGCGACCGTGATCCGGGAAATCCGGCGCATGTGTGGTGCTCCTAGTCGTACAAAGCGCCGGGACGGTTCAGCTACGGCGCTGGCTTCGCCGCAGATTAACGCGCGTAGACCTGCCTGAAAACCCCTTCTGTCCACCTTGTTATGCGCCCGTGCCCAACCCGGCTCCGAGCCGTGGTCACGGCCTTGCCTACCGCTGACGGGGGGTGGCTGTGGGTGAGCGGCTGTGGGTGGGCGGGGCGGGGCGGGCACGGCCTCGCTTCGGACACGGCGGAGCGGGCGGGCACGGCGGAGCGGGCGGGCACGGCGGAGCGGGCGGGAACCCTGGGGTCCCGCCCGCTCCGAAACGGATGTGCCGTGCTCGGTACTACTCGGTCCTGACCTGGATCGAGCCGTCGATGATGCCTTCCTTGGCCTTGGCCACGGCGTCCGTCAGGCCGGCGACCTCGGCCATCTTCGGGTTGCTCTCGGAGAGGCCGACGCCGTTCACCTTCAGGTCGAACACCTGGGTGCCGGTCAGCGGCTTGTCGTCCTGAACCGACTTGGACAGGGCGTACACCGCGCCGCCGACGTCCTTGAGGGCGGAGGTGAGGATGAACTCCTTGTACGGGGCGAGGGCTTCCTGCTGGTACTGGTCGGAGTCGACGCCGATCGCCCACACCTTCGCGTTGGCGGCGGCCTCGATGACGCCCTGACCGGACAGACCGGCCGCCTGGTAGATGACGTCGGCCTTCTTCTCGATCTGGCCCTCGGCCGCGGCCTTGCCCTTGTCCGGGCTGGAGAAGCCGCCCTCCTCCGCGGTCTGCGTCAGGTACTGCGGGATCACCTTGACCGCGGGGTCGGTGTCCTTGACCCCCTGCTCGTAGCCGGCCTGGAACTTGTGGATCAGCGGGATGTCCACACCGCCCACGAAACCGACGGTCTTGGTCTTGGTGGCCTTGGCGGCGGCGACACCGGCGAGGTAGGAGGCCTGCTCCTCGGCGAAGACGAGGGAGGCGACGTTGTCGCCCTCGACGACGGAGTCGACGATGCCGAAGGTGGTGTCCGGGTACTTCGCGGCCACGGCCTCCATGGCGGGACCGTAGGCGAAGCCGACGCCGATGACGGGGTTGTAGCCCTGCTTCGCCAGCGAGGACAGGCGCTGCTCCTTGTCCGCGTCGGTCTCGCCCTCGGTGGGCTCGACGTCCGCGGTCTTGTAGCCGAACTCGTCCTTGGCCTTGGTCAGGCCCGCGTAGGCGGCGTCGTTGAAGGACTGGTCGCCCTTGCCGCCGATGTCGTACGCGATGGCGACGCCGAGGTCTTCCTTGGAGCCGCCGCTGTCGTTGCTGTCGCTGCTGGTGCCGCCGCAGGCGGTGGCGGCGAGTGCGAGCGAGGCGACCCCCACCGCGGCGCGGGTCAGTGTGGATATCCGACGCATCTGAAGTCCCCATTCTCCAAAGCCCCGCAGCGGGCGCTCGGTTCGGCGCACATTAACGCGCGTAGAAACTCCTGGGAACGGGGTTCCGTGGGGCGTTACCCATTCGTGCCGATGGCTGGTGCGGGGGCTTGCACAGGGCCCACGGTGCGCCTGCCCCGTGCGGGGCGCAAGCGGGAGGGGGCGGTGGGGGTGGGGCACGGTGAGGGGTGAGGCGGCTCGCGTCCGTGGGCTTCGCCCCCGCCGCCCCTTCCCTCCCCCACTCTCGGCTTCGCTCGAAGGGAAGATCCGTCGTCGGCAACGGCTCCTGCGAGCTGTGGCCTGGTGGAGCCTGCGCCAGGCCGACCAGGCCAGCAGCTTGTTCAGATCAGTAGGTGGCGGTGACCGTCAGCGCCGATATCGATCCAGGCCCAATCGCAGTAGCGGGGCTCTCCGCTGTTTTTGTGGCCTGGTCGAACATCGCCCGCCAAGGGACTGCATCTGTGCTGTGGCCCGCGGCCACAGCACGATCTTCAAGGGTCCACACAGCCGTTGACCGTCTCGCGGTGACCGCGCTCAACTGCCGTAGCACTCACCGTCGTCGCCTAGTACCCGAGCCCCCAAGAGCCTGGCAAGCTCGCACATCTTGGCGATCAACACGTCGCTCGGGTGCTTGGCGCTGACCAGGCCCCGGTCCCAGTGCAGCGCCTCGATCCCGTCCCCCCGTCCCGACCCCGTCGTCATCAAAGCCGAGGAAAAGGCATCGCCAGGCCAGCCATCAGGGATGGGCTGCATGACCAGATCGGGATCGGCCGCAACAGCGGACTCCCACTCCTGCCGACTGATCTCAGCGCCCCCCTCGTCCCACCAGTCTTCACGCCGCGTGATGTGCAGTTCATACCCCATGCACAGCAGCGTATGAGGAAGCACCGACAGAGCCGCCGATCACGAAACAACACTGAGGCTCCACCGCCGGCCCTTGCGGACCGTGGCCGCGCCCTGGCGCCGCAGCGCCGTCACCAGCTTGCCGAAAGTGCGAGGGTTCAGCCCGGGGAACGGGGCTGTCCAGGCACCTCACGGCACCAAGCCGTCAAGTCTGGACAGCGGGCACGAGCTCACTGTTCGATTTCGAGTGCCCTGCAGGTGGTCATCAGAGAGCGTCCTTGGTGTGGCCTCGGGCGAAGTCCCATGGGGCGGGTGCATTGGTGGCTGCGTATTCGTCTGCGATGCCGAAGTCGCTCCCGCATCCTGGGCATTCCGCCTGGCCGAACAGGTGCGTCAGGCCCCAGGCGAGCCGTTGCTGGCCATCCCGTACGGCCGTCTCGTGCAACATCCTCCCGGTGCCGGTCAGCTCGTACGGGCCGGCTGGCCGGAGCGGGACCTGGTGGACATCTCCCAGATTCCAGTCGCGGATCGAGGAGTAGCAGCCGTAGTCGCCGATTGCGATCGTCACCGGTGCGTCACAGTGCGGACAAGCGACAGTGACGAAGGAATCGGTGAAGTCGTCCAGGGTCTCGAACCACAAGGGCTGGCCGTCGAACGCGAGCATGGCCCGCAGTCTGCTCAGGTAGATCTTCCCGTCCAGGCCAGACCGCAGCCGGGCGGCGGCCAGGGCGCGAAGCTCGGCCAAGGTCTCCTCACGGCGTGCGACTTCTTCGTCGGCGCCGTGTGGTTGGAGGAGGCCACCCGCTATGGCTCCGGCCAGATCGAGCGCCCAGTCCCCGGCGCCCTGGGTCTTCGCGATGTCCGCCAGCTGCGGCAGTGCGGCGATGCTCGCCGGGGTGATCGTCCCCTGGTGGCACAAGCGCCCCCAAAGCCTGTCGATGGCCTCCTGGTCACGACCGATGGCTCGGTCCAGCAGCCCGGGTATCGCATGTGCCGGGCCGTAGGCGTCGTGGAGTGCGGACCAGTCGATCACCCGGTGATTCAAGCACGCCGCGGAGCGACCTCTGGGGGTGGTGAGTCGTGAGCGGGATCACCTACGCCACCGCCAGTGCTGGGGCCTGCGGCGCCGGGAACGCCGTGTGCTCACGCCGCCGCTCTGGCAGGCCACCACTCACCGGCCACCGCGCACCCTTCAACGCCACATCGACCACCTGCCGGAAGACCCATCCGACTGCAACTGACCCCGCCACTCCAGACATCGGGCTGGCACCAGTCCCAGATGGGAGCCTGCGCAGATTCGAGCAGGAATTACAGGACATCGCTCAGGCACCGATAGCCTTTAAACCCTCGTACGCCTCGCGCAAATCGGGCGCCTCCGGTAGTTGCTTAGCCTCAACCACCTTGACGACTTCCAGTGCTCGCCAATGATTCGAGGGCACTACTCGACCACTCAGTATGGCTCTCTGGACGGAATCGCAGGCTTCATCAAGGCGGTTTCCTGCGAGCAGCACCAGCGCCAGATCGATGTTCGCGGAAGCCACACGACGTGGCCATTTACTGACGTCGTTCGACGGACTCAGGCGCGCGATCACCTCACGCGCGTACGGCTCCGCGGCAGCGTCACCCAACCATGCGAGGGTCGTTGCCGTGTAGGCGAGACACTTTGCCGGGTCGTATTGGTAGTGATGCTCTGTCGGACGCTCCGGAATTTCGAGCTTTGCAGCCATCTTCTGTACCCGGTCGAGAGCTGTGTATGTCTCTTTCGCGTGACCAAGCCTCGCGCGTGCGCGCCCTTCCTGGGCGGTCGCCTGAATAAGGGCAGACGTCCCCTTGGGTGCGACATTCTGAGCGGCTAGAGACAGCTCAAGCGCGTGCACGTAGTCGCCATCCGTGAGGACACGCCACGCGTCGGTTTCAAAGCACCATGCTTCGATTTCTGGGTGTTCCGCCTGCCGTGCGAGAGTAACCGCAGCTTGCAGTCCGGCCGTTGCCGCATGTTCCTGTTTCAGGTCGATATGCAAGGTTGCCCCAAGTAGAGACAGCCAACCCCCTACGATGAGCAACCGGCGGTGCTCTGCAAGCGTCTTGCGCGCGTCGAGTAGTCGCACGACGTATGCAGAGTGTTTCCGTACTCGCTCCAAGAGTTCGGTCGGAGAAGTGGCCGGATAAGCCGTCGCCAACTCATCGAAGGCGCGCTCTAATCGGGTGAGCGTTTCGGACCCCACGTCGCTGGCTTGCACGCGCCGAGACAACTCCCAAGCGGCCATCTCATCATCGTCGGCCGGCGTAGTGGGGGATATCCCATTGCGTGCAATGGCAGCGGGCAGAACATCTGCCGCCAGCAATTCATCAAGCTCTTTGGACGTGAGCCGCAAGAGCTTTGCCATCTTCGGTCGTTGATGCGGCTGGGGGTCTGCCTCGCCCCGTTCCCAGCGCTGCACCGTGGTGCGGTCGACGCTCAGGGCGTCCGCGAGCTGTTCCTGTGTGTACCCGCTCGCCTTCCGGCGTTGCGCCAGCCGGTGCCGCTTTGCTGCCATGCCCGCACTCCGTCCGGGATGCCGTCTGCCCTGGTCAGCGTAGCGCCTGCAGCCTTCCTGCCGCCCAAATGCAGCATTTCTGCCGTGGTGCAGCCTGCATGCCGCGCGGAAGTGTGGCCGGACGGAAGGACCCCCGCGACCGCGCGAACGGACCGGGGGCGTGGCCAACGCTGATCTAGGAGCGTCAACAGTCCATGCTTATCACGCAGGCACTCGAATGGGTGAGGGCGGTTCTCTTTGGACCGCGCACCCCCGGCAGGCACAGGCGGCACGCAACCCCCGCTACGCCTCGCAGGGCCCGACTCTCGCCTTGTCCCCACGTGTTGGGGGCGAGGCTGATCACCGTGCGCAGGCTCCGCGCGAAGGTGCGCCCGGCTCTCCCGGAGCCGTTCCGCGACTGGGAGGCAAAGGAAGCCTGGGAGCCGACAGGCGCTCTTGTCCGGCCCTATGTGGCGCGCCTGAGCTCCGCCTCGCCCAGGAACAATCGCGCAGACACCCCGGCAGCACCCTGGGCAGGGCCCTGGGCGCACCCCTGGGGGGACGTCCGGTGACGATGACGATCGAGGTCTATCGGATCAATCCGCGGACAGGCGTACGCACCCAGGTCCGGCCATTGCGAACGGTCAAGCCTCCGAAGGTGCCGGACCTTTTCAGCGGGTTTCCGCCCTGCGCCTGCCCGTGTTGCCGGGCACGGGCAGCCGACAAGATGCGCGCCCAGGTGGCGGAGGCCAACGCGCGGAGCCGGGGGGAACGGTGACCGGATGGTGCCGGTGCAAGCCCCGTCCTTCAGGGCGGGGTAAGCCGGAACGGTCCGCAGAGCGAAGCTACAGCGGACGGCGCTGCTGCTCGATGTACTGCCGCACCACCGTGAGCGGGGCACCGCCGCACGAGGCGGCGAAGTAGGACGGTGACCAGAAATGCCCGTGCATGATCGCCCGGTTCACGCGGCCGGTGAAGTCCCGGCGCAGGATGCGGGCGGAGACGCCCTTGAGGCTGTTCACGAGGCTCGATACGGCGACCTTCGGCGGGTAGTGCACGAGCAGGTGCACGTGGTCGTCCTCGCCGTTGAACTCGACCAGCTCGGCCTCGAAGTCCTCGCACACCTTCCGCATGGTCGCCTCACACACGGTCAGCATGTCGTCGTTGAACACGCCGCGCCGGTATTTGGTCACGAAGACCAAATGAACGTGCATCGCCGAAACCACGTGCCTGCCACGCCTGTACTCGCCCTCGGTAGTCATAGACCAAATGGTAGGGTCACGGTCGTGCAGCTCCGGTACAACTTCCGCGTGTACCCCGAGCCCGCCCAGCGCCGCGCGCTGGCCAGGGCGTTCGGGTGCGCCCGCGTGGTCTTCAACGACGGCCTGCGGGCCCGTCAGGAAGCCCACGTGGCGGGACTGCCGTACATCAAGGACACCGACCTCCAGAAGCAGGTCATCACCGCCGCCAAGCGCACCGACGAACGGGCGTGGCTGGGTGAGGTGTCCTCCGTCGTGCTGGTGCAGTCCCTGAGGGACCTGCACACCGCCTACCGGAACTTCTTCTCCTCCGTCACCGGCAAGCGCAAAGGGCCGAAGGTCGCGCCGCCCCGGTTCAAGTCCAAGCGGGACAACCGGCAGTCCATCCGCCTCACCGCCAACGGGTTCAGCCTGCGAGACAACGGCCGCCTGTACGTGGCCAAGGTCGGAGACCTGCGGGTGCGCTGGTCGCGCCCCCTTCCGGCCGCACCGACCTCAGCCACGGTCACGATGGACGCGGCCGGCCGGTACTGGGCCTCGTTCGTCGTGGACACCGACCCCGAGTTCCTCCCCGAGACAGCCGGCGAGACCGGTATCGACCTTGGCCTGTCGGCATTCGCGGTCCTCTCCGACGGCACGAAGATCGCTGCCCCGCGCTTCCTGCGCCGGGCCGAACGCAAGCTCAAGCGGTTGCAGAAGGACCTCAGCCGCAAGGCCAAGGGCTCCAAGAACCGGGCCAAGGCCCGCATCAGGGTCGCACGCCAGCACGCCCGCGTAGCGGACCGGCGCCGAGACTGGCACCACAAGGAATCCACGAAGATCATCCGCGACAACCAAGCGGTGTACGTGGAAGACCTCGCGGTGTCCGGCCTCGCCCGCACCTGCCTCGCCAAGTCCGTGCACGACGCCGGATGGTCCGCGTTCCTCGGCATGCTGGAGTACAAGGCCGCCAAGCACGGACGGTACTTCGGCCGCATCGGCCGCTTCGAACCGACCTCCCAGGTCTGCTCGACCTGCGGGATCAAGGACGGCCCCAAGCCCCTGCATGTCCGCGCATGGACGTGCAAGGAGTGTGGAACCGTCCACGACCGCGACGTCAACGCCGCACGCAACATCCTGGCCGCCGGACGGGCGGACAGGCTAAACGCCTGTGGAGCGCAGGTAAGTCGGGCACCCGTGCCCGCACCGCGCCGTGAAGCAGGAAGCCCCCAGAAGGGCCAGACGGCCCAGGCTGGAATCCCCGTCCTTTAGGGCGGGGAGCACGTCAATCGCTCGATCATCAAAGCGGCTCAGTGGGCGCTGGGGCCGGAAACCGGCGAGGGCGCCCCGCAGGCCATCCATTCCGCCCTGTGCATGACGTGTGGGGCGGAGGCTCCCGCGTCGGACGGCTCCCCTGAGCCGGTGGAGATGTGGGCGCTGAAACACACGGGCCTGAACCCCTCGCACCGACAGTTCAAGGCCATGGTCGAGACCTATTGGCGGGTGACGCCTGCGGAGGGCAACCCCTACCGGGGGCTTGGCACCCAGGGCGCATAGCGCCGCCCCTGCACCGAACCGGATGGCTGCCGCTTCCTGGGCGCTGCGAGGCGCAAGGGCAGCACCGCACGCACCGCCCGCCCGGGCAACCCCCGACCTGGGCGGGCGGTGCGGGTGGGCTCGCGCCCGAGGGTTTCGCCCCCGCCGCCCCTTCCCAGTCCCGTCCCCGGGGGCGCTGCCCCCGGACCCCCGCTCCTCAAACGCCGGAGGGGCTGGTTTCAGCGGCCGGAAGGGCTGAAACCAGGCCGCCGGTGGCTAGCGCAACGCGTCCAGGAGGGCCGCTGCGGTGAAGAGTTCCACGCCGACCGTGATCGCGTGTTCGTCGACGTCGAAGTCGCCCTGGTGGAGGTCGCGGATCGTGCGCTCGCCGGGGGTGCGGACGCCGAGGCGGGCCATCGCGCCGGGGACGCGCTCCAGGTACCAGGAGAAGTCCTCGCCGCCGAGGCTCTGCGCCGTGTCCTCGACGGAGTCGACCCCGCGCCGGGCGATCATCGCGTCGCGCAGCAGCTCGGTGGCGCCGGCCTCGTTGACGACCGGCGGGACGCCGCGCACGTAGTTGATCTCCGACTTGGCGCGGTGCAGGTTGGCCACCTCGTCGATGGCGGCGACCACGATGTCGGGTGCCTGCCGCCAGGTGTCCAGGTCCAGGCAGCGCACGGTGCCGGACATCTCGGCGTGCTGCGGGATGACGTTGGGGGCGTGGCCGGACTCGATCCTGCCCCAGGTGACCGCCAGTCCGCTGCGGCTGTCGACCCGCCGACCGACCAGCGCCGGCACGTCGGTGACGACGCGGGCGGCGGCGGTGACCAGGTCGGTGGTCAGGTGGGGGCGGGCGGTGTGGCCGCCGGGGCCGTCGAGGGTGATCTCCAGCCGGTCGCAGGCGGAGGTGATGGGGCCCTGGCGCAGCCCGATCCTCCCGGCGTCGACGCGGGGGTCGCAGTGCACGGCGAGGATCCGGCCGATGCCGTCGAGCGCGCCGTCCGCGATGACGTCGGCGGCGCCGCCGGGCAGCACCTCCTCGGCGGGCTGGAAGATCAGCCGCACGGGGCGGGGCAGCAGGCCCTGGCGGTGCAGTTCGGCGAGGACCAGACCGGTGCCGAGCACGACGGTGGTGTGCACGTCGTGGCCGCAGGCGTGGGCGCGGTCGGGCACGGTGGACCGGTAGGCGCACTCGGTCTTCATGTCCGGGATGGGCAGGCCGTCGATGTCGGCGCGCAGGGCGAGCATCGCCGCGTCGGTGCCGGCCTCGTCGTCGGTTCCGATGTCACAGATCACGCCGGTCCCGCTGGAGAGTACGCGCGGCCGCAGGCCGGCCCGCTCCAGACGTTCCTTGATCGCGGCGGTGGTGCGGAACTCCTGGTTGCCGAGCTCCGGGTGCATGTGCAGGTCGCGGCGGAAGGCGACGAGCTCGGCACGCAGGGCCTCGGGCAACGCTCCGGGGAGCACCGCTCCACCGGGGAGGTCGACCTCGGACTCCAGTGACATCAGTGGTTTCACCCTTTGAAGAGTAGGGCGCCGGAGCCGACCACCGACCCTCGATCAAGAAAAATCAGCCCGTCAGGCGAAGAAAAGTCGGCTGCCCTATGCATAGCTGTCAACCGGGATGGGTAAACTGGCCGCTCTTTTCGCGGGGTGAAGGCCTCTTGACCTGCCGGATCGTGATTTCGGTCACGGTCGCACCAGTGGCTCCGGCACCCATCCACCTCTTCACGGATACCACGCTCGGCCCAGCCCACGCGGACCGGTTCATCTGGCGGACACCGGCGGGGCCGGACGGGCCTACGGCCGGACGGGCGCCGTCACCGCCGGCAGCCGGTGGACGCCCCGCGCGGAGTCCGTCACCCCGGACAGGAAGCCCCGGGCGCGCGGGGAGGCCGTTCCGGTCAGCCAGGCCGGGTCGATGTCGCAGACCGTCACGCGCACGTCCGTGCCGGTCAGGGCGAGGGGCAGGGTGTGGACGACCGTGGAGGGGAAGCTGAGGACGGTGCGGCCGATGGGGCCGCGGCGGGCGATCAGCTCCAGGGGGAGTTCGGGGCGGACGATCTCCAGGCCCGTCCCGACCGCGAGCCGGTGGAGTTTGTCGGTGTTCTCGCGGCGGTGCGCGAAGTAGCGGCGGGCGCCGTGCGTCGTGGCCAGGGAGCGGACGGCCTCCAGGTAGGCGTCGCCGTCCACCACGCCGGTCTCCACCAGGGAGGTGCCGACCAGGTCGGCGCCCTTGGTGATCCGGGGCGGGCCGAAGCGGGCCCGGGTCCAGGCGAAGGTGTGGGCGCGGACGGTGACTCCGGGCGGGGTGTCCGCCATGGGCATGGCGGTGAAGACCTCCACGGCGCGCTTCCCGCCCGGGGTGAGCCGGCGCCGGGCGGCGGCGGACACGGGGGCGAGGAGGAGGTCGCGGGGGCCGGGTCGGCCGCCCTTGCGGTGCCAGCGCACCAGGCGTTCGCCGCGGGCCAGCTGGCCGACGAACTCCATGGTCGCCGTGCCGTCGTCGACGACGACGATCTCCCGGGCGCGGGTGATGGTCAGCAGCAGCTGGACGTAGCGCGAGAAGGGGTCGCCCAGGACGACGCGGGTGGCGCGGCGGAGCGGCCCGGTCAGCCCGCCGACGGTGCCCAGCGGGGCGGCCGCACCCGCGCGGGCCTCCTCCCAGCGGACCTCGTGGCCCTCCTCGCGGGCCAGCTCCGCCATCCGGCGCAGCTGGCCGCGGGTCATCGGGTCGACCGGGGACAGCACCACGAGGGTGAGCCCCACGCCGGGCGCGTGCGCGTGCGCCCACTCCAGCACGTTGAGCAGCTGTACCGGGCTCTCGACGAAGGCGAGGGTGTGGGGGCCGGGCCGGCCGGCGCGGGGGCTCATCGACGTACGACCGTTCCCGTCGTCGTGTGGGTGGGGTGGGGGCGGGTCAGACGGAGAGCGGTTCGCCCGCGGCCGTCGCGATCTCCGCCTCGGCGACCACGCCGGTGACGCGGCGGAGCTTCTTCATCGGGCCGAGCTCGGAGTCGTAGACCTTCTTCACGCCGTCGCCGAGGGAGGCCTCGATGGTGCGGATGTCGCGGACCAGGCGGGTCAGGCCCTGCGGCTCGACGGAGGCGGCCTGGTCGGAGCCCCACATGGCGCGGTCGAGGGTGATGTGGCGCTCGACGAACGCGGCGCCGAGGGCGACGGCGGCGAGGGTGGTCTGCAGGCCGGTCTCGTGGCCGGAGTAGCCGATCGGGACGTTCGGGTACTCCTGCTGGAGGGTGTTGATGACGCGGAGGTTGAGCTCCTCGGCCTTCGCCGGGTAGGTGGAGGTGGCGTGGCAGAGCAGGATGTTGTCGCTGCCGAGGACCTCGACGGCGTGACGGATCTGCTTCGGGGTGGACATGCCGGTGGAGAGGATGACCGTGCGGCCGGTGGCGCGCAGGGCGCGCAGCAGCTCGTCGTCGGTGAGGGAGGCGGAGGCGACCTTGTGGGCGGGCACGTCGAACTTCTCCAGGAAGGCGACGGCCTCGGTGTCCCACGGGGAGGCGAACCAGTCGATGCCCTTCTTCCGGCAGTAGGCGTCGATCTGGCGGTACTCGTCCTCGCCGAACTCCACGCGGTGGCGGTAGTCGATGTACGTCATCCGGCCCCAGGGGGTGTCGCGCTCGATGTCCCACTGGTCGCGCGGGGTGCAGATCTCCGGCGTGCGCTTCTGGAACTTGACGGCGTCGCAGCCGGCCTCGGCGGCGGCGTCGATCAGCTTGAAGGCGTTCTCGATGTCGCCGTTGTGGTTGATGCCGATCTCGCCGGTGACGTACACGGGGCGGCCGGGGCCGGCCTCGCGGGGACCGAGGGTGCGGATGCGGGAGTTGGTGCTCATGACCGGGGGTTTCCTTACGTGGGGAGGGAATCGAGGGAGGGGCCGAGGATCCAGCCGGCGATCTCCCGGATCGCGCCGTCGCCGCCGCGGAGGGTGGTGACGGCGCGGGCGGCGCCGCGTACGACGTCGTGGGCGTTCGCGACCGCCACGGGCCAGCCGACGAGGGCGAAGCACGGGAGGTCGTTGACGTCGTTGCCGACGTAGAGCACGCGCTCCGGCGCGATGCCCTGCTCCTCGCACCACTGCTTGAGTGCGAGGTCCTTGCGGTCGATGCCGTGCAGCACGGGGAGCCTGAGCTTGCGTGCGCGGGCGGCGACGACCGGGTTCTGTTCCGTGGACAGGATGAGCAGCTTCAGGCCGCTGCGGCGCAGGGCCGCGATGCCGAGCCCGTCCCCGCGGTGCACGGAGACGAACTCCCGTCCGTCGGAGTCGATCAGCACCCGGTCGTCGGTCTGGGTGCCGTCGAAGTCGAGGACGACCGCGTCGAGGTCCGCGGCGGTCGGCAGGCCGCCGGGCGTGTCCGCGTCGAGCAGCGGGGCCAGGGCCCTGGACCGGGCGAGGTCGTGCGGGTCGTCGATCTCCAGGACGCGGGCCGGATCGGTGCGGACGAGTTCGGTGCGGCCGAAGAAGCGGTGCCGGTGCGCGCGGAAGCCCGCCGCGTCCATGGCGTAGGCGGCACCGGTCTCGAGGAGGTCCTGGGGGCGGTCCTGGCGGCGGGGGCGGAAGGCCTTGTCGTGGTTCACGCCGCGGCCTCCGGCGGCGGCCGTCGGGGCGGCGCTCCGGCCACCGGCGTCGGAGGCGGCGGACGGGTCGACGCCCGCACCCCCACCCATGCCGACGGCGGACGGGTCAGCACCCGCAGCTCCACCCGTGTCGGCGGCCGTCGGGCCGGTGCCCGCACCCCCACCCGTGCCGACGGCGGACGGGCCAGCGCCCGCACCCCCACCCGTGCCGACGGCGGTCGGGCCAGCGTCCGCACCCCCGCCGCTGCCGGGGGTGGCCGTCGGGGCGGCGCTCCGGCCACTGTGGGCGGAGGCGGTTCGGCCGGTGCTGGTGGAGGGGGTCGCCGAGAGGGTGTTGGCGCGCCCGGCCGCGGGCGGCGCGGTGGTCGGGCCGACGGGGGCGGCGGCCCGGTCGGTGCCGTGAGCGGTTCCTTCGCCGGCCGGGGCGGACGGGGCCTCCGCGTCGCGCCAGAGGAAGCCGTGGAACGGGGCGACCGTCACCGCCGTGTCGGCGCCCGAGTCGGTGACCGCCGCGGCCACGCCGTCGACGTCCTCGCGGCGCAGGAACGGGCTGGTGCACTGCACGAGCAGGACGACGTCCACCGGGGTGCCGTGCAGGGCCTCGTGGGCGTCCATGGCGTGCAGGACGGCCGCCTCCGAGGTGGCGGTGTCACCGGCGAGGGCGGCGGGCCGCAGCACGACCTCCGCGCCGGCCTGCCGCGCGGCGGCGGCGATGGCCTGGTCGTCGGTGGAGACGACGACGTCCGTGACGTACCGCGCGGCCCGGCACTCGCGCACGGCGCGCGCCACCAGGGGCACGCCGCCGACGGGGGCGAGGTTCTTCGCGGGCACTCCCTTGGAGCCGCCGCGCGCGGGGATCACGGCGAGCACCCGCCGTACGGCAGGGGAGGTGGGCATGGGATCAGCTCCTCGGGCGGAGTTCGGGGCGGCGGTCACAGCTCGCCCATCCGGCGGATCACCGGGGCCACGCGCTGCACTCCGTGCCGGTAGGCGCCGCGCGCCGCCCGGCGCACGATCTGCCGGACCGGTCCCGGCTCCCGGCCGGCGGCGGGCGCGCCGGGCAGCGGGGTGCCGTCGGGGCGGAGGTGGTGGCGGGCGAGGACGCGGGGCAGGTAGCCGGGCGCGGTGACGGGCGTGTAGTACGGGGTCAGCGGCGGAAGTCCGCCGGTGCGGCCGAGCAGTGCGGCGATGCGTTCGCGGGCCGTGTCGAAGGCCGTCCCGTACGAGCCGTCCCCCGCGACGCCCTGCCGGGAGACCCACTCCGGATCGGGCTCCGGGCGGTGTCCGTCGTCGAGCCGGTCCCAGGAGGTGAGGCAGCCGGAGCCGACGAAGTGGTGGTTGCCGAGGGCTTCCCGGATGCCGAGGTCGGTGAGGACCGCGGTCGGGATGCCGCGGTGCAGGGACTCCAGGGCGGCCGTGGAGCTGACCGTGACGAGGAGGTCGGTCCGGTCGAGGACCTCGCCCATGTGCCCGTGGACCAGGCGGACGTTGGCGGGGAGGTCCTGCCGCTGGGCGAGCTTCTGGTAGGGCAGTTCCTCGATGTGGGTGGTGTGTTCGCCGGGCTTGGAGCGCAGCTTCAGCAGCACCTCGCGCCCGGGGTGCCGGCGGGCGTGCCCCACCAGCCGGTTCAGCAGGTACGTACGGTCCTCACGGCTCTCCGGGACGGAGGGCTGAGCGGCGAACACCACGGTGTACGGGTCGCGTTCGCCGGTGTAGGGAGCCCCGCCGAGGAACGGCAGCGCGACCTCGGTCACCGAGGAGGCGTCGGCGCCCACTCCCTCGTACACGGCGCGGAAACGCTCGGCGTCCTGGCGGGAGTTGGCGAGCACCAGGTCGGCGCCGTGGCGCAGCAGCAGGCCGTCGGCGAGCTTCTCGTAGACGACGCCGACGTATCCGGTGACGACGACGGGCCGGTCGGTCCGGTCCTCCCAGACGCGCCCCAGGCCGTGCAGCATCGCCTGCACACCCCCGCCGACGAGGGCGAGCACGAGGATGTCGTACGGCTCCTCGCGCATCGCGCGCAGGAACCCGGCCGCGGTGACCTCCCGGAGGGAGTCCGCGCGGACGCCGACCTCGCCGAGCTGGCGGGCGGTGGGCGTGGCGCGGCCCCGCAGGAGGTATCCGTCCGTCCGGATCTCCCGCGGCGCGACGCGGCTGGCGGTGAGCGCGCCCCATTTCCACCGGGTGTCGGAATCCGCGAGGACCGCGACCCGGAGAGGCTTCGTTGCACTTGCTGGCACGTCGACGACGCTAGGAAGCGAATTCTAGGCGGGGCCCAACCGTGAATCAACGAGAAGTTAACAACATGCCACCGAATGCGGAACCGGCCCGCGGATTTCCCGGAAGCGCGTTCGGTGCACCATTCCGACACAGCGAGTTCACCCGGTGTACGGACACCGGAAAGTTTTCCCGGCCGGTGCTCTCCTAACGTGGGGGAGGTGCCGAAGCTTTCCGTGATCGTGCCGTTCTACAACGTGCGGCAATACGCCCTCGACGCCCTGCGGAGTCTGCGCGCCAATGCGCGTGACGACTTCGAATTCCTTCTCGTCGACGACTGTTCGACCGACGGGACCGCGGATCTGCTCGCCCGCGCGGAGCACGAATTGCCGGGGGCGGTAGTGGTCCGGCACGAGCGGAACGGTGGTCTGGCGACCGCCCGCAACACCGGCATCGACCGGGCCCGCGGCGAGTACCTGACCTTCCTGGACGGCGACGACTGGCTGGCGCCCGGCCACTACGCCCGGCTGGTCGCCGCGGCCGAGGGGCTGGGCTGCGACTTCGTCCGCACCGACCATGTGCAGTGCACGGCGCGGGCCCGCACCGTGCACCGGGTCCCGCACGGCCGGCGCAATGTGGTGCTGCGCCCGCGGGAGGCGATCCTGCCCGCCCACCGGACCACGTCCGTCGACTACGCCTACGCCTGGGCGGGCATCTACCACCGCCGGCTGGCCGAGCGCGGCCTGCTGCACTTCACCGACGGGCTGCGCACGGCGGAGGACCGGCCCTGGATCTGGCGGCTGCACCGGGAGGCGGAGTCCTTCGCGGTGACCGGCCTGCTCGGGGTCTTCTACCGGCGCGGTGTCAGCTCGTCGCTGACGCAGATCGGCGACGCCCGGCAGCTCGACTTCGTCCGCGCCTTCGACCAGGTGGTCGAGGAGACCGCGCGGGACCCGGAGGCGGCGGTGCTGCTGCCGAAGGCCGTGCGCACCTACTGCGCCATCATCGCCCACCACCTGGGCGCCGCCGACCGGTTCGAGCCGTCGGTGGCCGGGAGGCTGAAGGTGATGAGCGCGGCCGCCCTGCGGCGCATGCCGCAGGACGTGCTCGACGAGGCGCTCGGCTCGATGGACGCCGAGCGGGCCGGACGGCTGCGCCGGCTGCGCCGCCGCCCGGTGCCGGGCGCGGAGGTGGCGGCGTGAGCACCCAGATCTTCATGGCGTCGACCCTGTACGGCACCGCCACGCTCGCCGCCGCTCTCGACTCGGGCTGCTTCGCGCCCGCCGGCCGGCGGATCCTGCTGGTCTCCAACAACGCGGTGACGCCGGAGACGACGCCCTCCCTCGACGAGATGCCCGGGTTCGAGCGGCTGCGGACCCGGTTCGACGACGTGGTGTCGTGGAACGAGGCCGTCTTCCCCTTCCATCCCGGCGGCTGGGACCCGCGCCCGGACGACGTGCCCCTGTGGGAACGGTATCTGCGGCTGGCCTGGGACATCGGCGACGACGACGTGTCGCTCGCGGTGGAGTCGATCCAGGTCGACCCGGCCCTGGCGGTGACGCGGATCTTCACCGACGCGCCGGTCACCGTCTACGCGGACGGCCTGATGAGCTACGGCCCCACCCGCAACAAGATCGATCCGCTGGTCGGCACCCGGGTGGAGCGCCTGCTCCACCTGGACCTGGTGCCGGGGCTGCGGCCGCTGCTGCTGACCGAGTTCGGCGTCGCGCCGGAGGTGGTGCCGACGCCGGCGTTCACCAAGGTGCTCGCCGAGCTGGCCGACACCGGCGCCGGGCTGGCCGACACCGGCGCCGGGCCGGCCGACACCGGCGCCGGGCTGCCGGAGGCGGAAGGGCCGGCGCTGCTGCTGGGCCAGTACCTGTCCGCGCTGGGCATCCTCTCCACCGAGGAGGAGGAGGACCTGCATGTGCGGATGCTGAGGGGCGCCGTGGAGCTGGGCCACAGCCGGGTGCTGTTCAAGCCGCACCCCACGGCCCCGGCGCGTTTCATCCGCGGCCTGGAGCGGGAGGCCGGGGTGCTCGGCGCCGAGCTGACGGTGCTGGACACCACGGTCCTCGCCGAGGTGCTCTACCAGCGGACGCGTCCGGCGCTGGTCGTCGGCTGCTTCTCCACGGCGCTGCTCACCGCCTCCGAGCTGTACGGCCTGCCGGTGGCCCGGGTCGGCACGGACACGCTGCTGGCCCGGCTGTCGCCGTACGAGAACAGCAACCGCGTCCCCGTCACGATCGTCCACGCGCTGCTGCCCGCGCCGGACGACCGCGCGGCCGTCGCCGAGCGGCGCCGCGGCATGGACACCGAGGCGCTCGCCGAACTCCTGCGGGCCGTCGGGTACGCGATGCAGCCGAAGATCCTCACCGGGCTGCGGGCCGGGGCCGAACGCCATCTGTCGACGCGGCCGGCCGACGAGACCCGGGTGTACTTCACGAAGCGGCGGCTGACGTCCCTGGGGCTGCCGGGCGGAGTACCGGCCCGGCTCGCCTTCCTGCCGCGCAACGCCACCGTACGGCGGGTCGCGCGCACGGCACGCGGCCTGCGGCGGGCGGTGGCACGCCGGAATCGGCCCCCGCGCCCCCGGTGAACGGCGGGTGAAACCCACCGGACATTCGCACGACGACGGAATTCCCCGCGCAATCCCTGGTGTATCAACGCTCATGTATTCGACAGCGCGTTGCCGTCCCCCTCCGGCGCGTCCCATTCGTGAGGCATTCATGACGAAACTCGGCCGGCTCTTTCCGCTCCTCGACGACGTCCGGCTGCCGGACACCCTGCCCTATTCCCAGGTGAGCACCTGGGAATTGCGGTTCCTCTATCTGCTGGGACGCCATCACCTCACCGGCGAGGACCGGCTGGTCGAACTGGGCTCCGGCGGGGGCGGCTCCACCTACGCCCTGGCGCTCGGGCTGCGGGAGAGCCCCGTCTTCGACGAGCGCACGGGCCGGCTGCACGCCTACGACTTCTTCCGCGTGGGCAAGGGCACCTTCGCCAGCGAGAAGTTCTTCACCGACGGGGCGAGGCCGGCGGGCGAGAACTCCTTCCTGGACGACTTCCGCGGGCGGCTGGAGCCGTTCCTGCCGTTCCTGGAGATCCATGCCGGGGACCTCTGGAACACCTCCGGCCCCGGGGACACCAGCCCCGTCGAGTTCCTGCACGTCGACATCGCCAAGACGGCACGGGTGTTCCGGTGCGTGGCCGAGCGGTTCCTGACCCGGCTGCGCCCGGGCTCGGTGGTGCTGCACCAGGACTTCGCCGGGCCCCGGCTGCCGTGGCTGCACCACAGCACCGGCGCGCTGCTGCCCTACATCGAGATCGCCGGGCCGCCGATCCGCTCCACGCTCGCCTTCGAGGTGGTCCGCCCGATCCCCGGGCACGTGCTGACGGCCGTCGCGGAGGACTCCTACTCCGTCGACGAGAAGCTGGAGCTGATCTCCGCCGTCCAGGAGCGGATCGACCTCGACCACACGGGCGGCATCCCCTTCAAGCCGGTCCTGGAGTTCGCCAAGGCCTACACCGCGCACTACGCCGGTGACCACCGCCGGGCCTGGTCGATCGCCCGGCCGCTGACCTCCGACGCGTATCTGAGCCGCACCCGCGCCGACCACTTCGAGCAGCTGCGCAGGGCCTACGAGCAGGACCGGGCCGAGCACGGCGGCTCCCGGCTGACCCGGCTGGTGAGGAAGGCCGTGGGCCGCTGAAGGCCGTGGGCCGCTGAGCCCGCGTGCGTGAGCCCCCGCGGTCGCCGGCCGCGGGGGCTCACCCCGTGTCAGGCTCCGAGGATCCTCCGCAGGTCGGCGGCGTTGTCCTCGGTGACCTTCCACAGCGTTCGCTGGCGCTCGTGGACGTCGGCGACGGTCGCCGCGTGGGCGTCCAGGATGCCGACCGCCCGCTCGGTCAGCAGGGCGCCCAGGTTCCGCTCGTGCACGGAGATGCCCCATTCGGGACGCTCGATGTCGGCCAGGAAGTACGCCATCTTGGGGTGGGAGATCAGGCTGATGATCGGTGTGCCCACACCGAACGGGATCATCCCGGCGTGTCCGCGCATGCCGATCACCAGCCGGGTCCTGGCGTACAGGTCGCGGATGGCGTCGTTGCCGAAGTCGTACATCGGGATGACCGGCAGCGAGATGCCGTGCTCGCGGCGCAGGTCGAAGGCGATCCGCTCGTCGTCCAGCGAGTGGGCGACGCAGCGGACCTCGGTGTGCGCGCCGATGCCGCGCACGGCCTTGGCGATCTCCGCGAGGAAGTGGCCGTAGTCGTGGCCGAAGCGCAGCCCGGCCCGGTCGTAGGCGGCGTTCAGCAGGACGGTGTCCTCCCGCTGTGCCGGGTCGCTCCAGCCGGGCACGAGCTGACGGCTGACCGTGGTGGGGCAGGGCTGGAAACGGACCCGGTCGTGCAGGTGGTCCGGGAGCATCGCCCGTACCTTCGCGATGGAGCCGTGGTTGCGCAGTCCGAAGAACGCGGACTTCTCCACCAGCAGCCGGAGACTCTCCCGGAACCGCCCTGCCCGGTACGACTGCCCGTCGAAGGCGTTGAACCCCACCGCGTACACCATGACCGGCACGTCGATGCCGCGCAGCCGCTCGTCGGCCACGTTCCACTGCCAGGCGCTGTTGCCGTTGGGCATCGTGTCCGGGATGAACAGCCCGCCCCCGCCGATGACCAGTCCGCGCCGGGCGTTGACCCGTTCCAGGGCCGCCTCGTCGAACAGGCGGTGGGCGTGGACGGAGTGCCAGCTCCTGGAGGTGGTGTCCGCGCCGAAGGCGAGGCGCACGGTCTCCGGGAGGAGTTTGTCGCCGGCGTTGCCCTGCCGGTCCATGTAGAAGGCGACGTGCGCCAGTTGCTCCTGTGGGCTGCCCTGCTCCTGGGCGGGCACGGTGCCGGCGCGCTGCGCCCACAGCCTGCTCGGCCGGTGGGTCGGGTCGACGGAGAGGCCGGCGGTGGCGTACCGCAGGGCCTCCGCGTCGTCGCCGTGCACCCAGGCGATCTGGGCGAGGCGGCCGTAGGCGGTGGCGGCCCGGTTGGGGGCGGAGGTGGCCAGCAGCAGCCGCGCCCTGGCCTCCTCGTAGCGGGAGACGCTCATCAGGGCGTGGCCGAGCACCTCGTGCGGCCAGGCCTCGTCGAGCGGGATGTGGACGCTGCTCAGGATGTCGACGGCGTCCTGGTAGTCGCCGGCGGCGATGTGCGCGGCGGCGACCTTGCGGGCACACTCGACGTCCTGGGTGCGCGCGACGTGCGGGGTGCCGAAGTGCACCAGCAGGTCGTGGTGGAGGCCCCCGGAGGACGCCAGGTAGGCGGCGTGGAAGTCGGCGTCGGACAGGTCGAATCCGCGCCAGCGCTCCTCCGCCTGCCCGTAGCCGGCCTCGCCGCCCTGCCAGGGCTTGTGCCGCCCGGTGAAGTGCAGGATCGCCGTGTCGTCGGGCACCGGCAGATCGCCGGACAGGCGCCGCTTGACGAAGTTGTAGCGGGCGTCGAGCCGGACGAAGTCGCCGTCCAGGACGGCGTTGAGGATGCCCTGGTCGTGCTTGTCGAGTTCGTAGTCCCCGCCGCGTCCGGTCGCGTCGAGTTTCGCGCAGAAGGCGTCGGTGAGGTACTCGCGCTGGATCACCAGCAGGCCGGAGTTGAGCTTGTGCTGCCCGTGGAAGAACTGCGGCACGGCCGCCAGCCCCTCCCGCAGCGCGAGGAGTTCGCTCAGGTCACCGAGGACGACCATGTCGGTGTCGAGGGTGATGACCGTGTCGTAGTCCCGGATCCGGAAGACGTCGAGGATGAAGTACGCCTTGCGGACGAGGTAGTTGTCCTGGTCGCCCTTCCGGTACGCGTCGTAGTGGGCGGCGTTCACCCGGCGCAGCACGATGCGCGGGTGCAGGGCGCGGATCTTCGCGACGGAGCCGGGGCGCAGGTCGTCGTGGAGGACGACGAAGTCCTCGCACACCCCCGGGTTGGACAGGGCGAGGCTGCGCAGCAGGGCGAGGAAGCCGGGCAGGTAGTTCTCGTCGACGTAGGACGCGAAGGCGACGCGCCGTTTGCCGGTGAGCGCGGCCGACGAGGGGGCCGGGGACCGCGAGGTGGTGGCGCCGGCCGGGAAGGTCGTGGTCATCGCAGGGAAATCCTCATGTCGGTCACTCGCTGGGCCCGCCGCATGACCCATTCCTTCTCGCTGGTGTACTCGTGCACGGACGTGATCGGCATCCTCATGGCCTCCGGAACGCGGTAGGCGCCGCTCTCGTAGAAGTCGAAGCCGATCAGGTCGAGGGTGGGGCTGACGTCCAGGAAGTCCAGCAGGAACAGCATGTTGAAGCCGGTGGTGGGGATGCCCGTCCACGCGTCGGTGCCCAGCCTGCCGATGTTGCGCACGGGCCAGCGCAGCGACTCGTCGCCGAGGAACCGCTGGGCGCCCGGCACGAGACGGTTGCGCAGCGAGTGCTTCCAGTCCCCGGAGATGCCGCCGAAGACGAGCCGGGTGGTGACCCGCTGGTCCCAGTTGAAGCCGTGCTTGTGGATGGTGGCGTGGACGTCGGTCCGGCTGCCGGTGTGCGCCGGGTCGATGCGGTACGAGTTGAAGCGCACCACCAGGTCGTAGCCGTCGATCTCGGCGCCCAGCGAACTGGAGCCGACGCGGCCGGAGTTGGCGACCAGGCAGACCGACTTGCCGGCGATCTCGTTGCGGAACTCGCCGAGGCCGATCCACCGCACTCCGCCGATGGTCGGGTCGGCGACGGGGCCGCGCATCCGGGTGCGGCGCTGCTCGGCGTAGAGGGCGAGCGCCTCGGTGAGGGCCGGGAGGTCGCCGTCCCGGGCGGTGCGCAGGTCCAGGTACTGGCCGAGCAGTTCCTGCCGGTCGGCCGTCGGGGCCCGCTCGGCGGCCAGGGCGAGGAGCGCTCCCACCATGCGCGGCTCGGCCTCGGCCCAGTCCCCCACGGCATGCGCGGCCAGGCCCTCCGCCCACACGTCGGTGGCGGGTCCGCGGGCGAACTCCCCGGCCCGCGGGCACTGGTGGCGCAGCAGGGCGAGCAGTTCCTGCTCCTTCTCCGCCGCGGAGCGCAGTCCGGCGACCTTGGCGCGCACGCCGAAGCCGTCGTCGTCGGTGAGGGCCAGGTACCGCTCGTAGGCGGCCACGGCCTCGGTCTCGTCGCCCAAGGCCTCCATCAGGCGGGCGCGCAGCCGCCAGCCGGCCCGGGAGCTCTTGCGCCGGGCGAGCACGGTGTCGCTGATGAGGAGGGCGAGGTCCAGCTCGTCGTCGTAGCCGCATTCGAGGGCCTTGTCGGCGACGGCGAGCAGGGCGTCCAGCAGCTCACCGGAGAGGCCGGAAGGGGGAGTCGCCGCGCCCTTCACGGCCCGCTTGAGCCGGGCGGCCGCGCCGCCCGGTGCGGGCGCCGGCTCCGGGGTGGCGCCGGTGGCGTGCACGGCGAGCAGCTTGCGCAGCCGCTCGGCGAGCCGGGTGCGGTGGCGGTCGGTGCTGCCGACGAGTTTGCCGCTGTGCACCGCGCAGGCCCGCAGACAGTCGTCCAGTTCCCCTCCTCGCGCACGTGCCCGTCTGTGGTGGACCGTCGTCATGGCACTCCTTGTGCGGAACCGGCCGCCGTCCGCGGGACGGCGTCGGGTCGTGATGTCTTCCGGGTGGGGGCGTCGAGAGAATGTAGGAAGCCAAAACGACCCCGAGGTGAACGCGTCGCGTCCGGGTGAGGAATCGTCGGCCCGGGGGCGGGACCGCGCCGGTGCGGCGGTCTAGCGTGCTGGCGTACGCGCGGCCAGGACGATGAACGCAGGGGATTTCGTTGACCAGCACGATCACCCGCCCGGTACCGGGCACGGCCCGGGAGGCGGAAGCGGAGGCGCCGCGTCGTGCGGCGCGGCTGCGCGCCCTGGACGGGCTGCGCCTGGTCGCGGCCCTCATGGTCGCGGCCTACCACTACGGGGGCCGCGGCGGCGCGGTCACCGAGGCCTGGGGAAGCTCGCCCAGGGAGCAGTTCCCCACCCTGCACGCCTTCTTCGCCTACGGCTGCCTGGGCGTGCAGGTCTTCTTCGTCATCAGCGGGTTCGTCATCTGCATGAGCGGCTGGGGCCGGTCACCGACGTCGTTCGCCGCCTCCCGGGTCTCCCGGCTGATGCCCGCCTACTGGGCGGCGGTCGTCCTGGTCACGGCCGTGTTCGCGCTGCCGGTGGTCGCCTACGACGCGGTGTCGCCGAGCGACGCCCTCGTCAATCTGACCATGCTCCAGCAGCCGCTGGGCGCGGACCGGGTGCTGGGCGTGTGCTGGACGCTGTGGGTGGAGCTCCGCTTCTACGCGCTCTTCGCGCTGTTCGTCGTCCTGCCCGGCGCGAACCGCCGGCGGGTCCTGCTGTTCTGCGGCGGCTGGCTGCTGGCGTCGGTGCCGGCCCGGGCCGCGCGCGAGCCGCTGCTCGACCTGGTGCTGATGCCGGAGTACGCCCCGTTCTTCATCGGCGGGATCGGCCTGTACCTCGTCCACCGCGACCGGCGGGACGCCCACGGCTGGTGCATCACGGTGGTGAGCTTCCTGATCGGGCAGCACTACGCCGTGGGCGAGCTGTGGAACGCCTCCGACCCGGACGCCTTCGCCCACCGCACCACCTTCGGCATCGTCCTGGTCGTCGCCCTCGGCTTCGCGGCGGTGGCCGCGGTCGCCCTGGGGTGGCTGAACCGGGTGGACTGGCGCTGGCTGACGGTGGCGGGGGCGCTGACGTACCCGTTCTACCTGGTGCACGAGCATCTGGGCTGGGTGGTGATCCACGGGCTGCACCGCGGCCTGGGCCTGGCCTCGGCGCAGACCTTCGCGCTCACGGTCGCCTCGATGCTGCTCCTCGCCTGGCTGCTGCACCGTACGGTGGAACGGCCGCTGACCCCGAGGCTACGGGCGTGGCTGTCCGGGCGGTCGCTACGGAGCGGCCAGTGAGAGCTTCGCTGCGAAGCCCAGGAAGAGGGCGCCCGCGGCCGAGGTGGCTCCGGCGGCCAGCCGCCGCCTGCGGCGGAACATCGCGGCCAGGCGGGTGCCGCCGAAGATGAGCAGCGACAGGTACAGGAAGCTGGCCGTCTGGAGCAGGAGTCCGAGGACGAGGAAGGACAGCACGGGATAGGCGTAGCCGGGGTCGACGAACTGCACGAAGAAGGAGATCAGGAAGAGGATCGCCTTCGGGTTGAGCAGCGACACCACCAGCGCGCGGCGGTAGGGCCGCTCCTCGGCGGGCGCGACCGCGGGCACCTCGGCCGGTGCGGGCCCGCCCGGCGTGCGCCACATGTGCCACGCCGAGCGCAGCATGCCGTACGCCATCCACGCCAGGTAGCCGGCGCCGGCGTACTTCACCACCAGGAACAGCAGCGGTGTGGTGGTGAGCACGGAGGCCGCGCCGAGCGCCGCCAGCGTCATCAGCACGGCGTCCCCGGTGAAGACGCCGGCCACGGCCGCGTAGCCGGTGCGCACGCCCTTGCGGGCGGCCACGGAGAGGACGTAGAGCGAGTTGGGGCCGGGCAGCAGGATGATGAGGACGAGCCCTGCCAGGTAGGTGGGGAGGTCGGTGACGCCGAACATGGAGGGAGTGTCGCACGCGGGTACGACACTCCTCCCCATGATTTCGGTCACCGGAACGGGTGCTCAGAACGCGTCGCTCGGCACGTACGTGCCCCAGACCTCCCGCAGCGCGTTGCACACCTCGCCGACCGTCGCCCGGGCCCTGAGCGCGTCCTTCATCGGGTACAGGACGTTGTCCTCGCCCTCGGCGGCCTTCCTGAGGGCGGCCAGCGCCGTGTCGACGGCCTGCTGGTCGCGTTCCGCGCGCAGCCGCGCGAGACGTTCGGCCTGCTGGGCCTCGATGGCGGGGTCGACGCGCAGGGGCTCGTAGGGCTCCTCCTCGTCGAGCTGAAAGCGGTTGACGCCGACCACGACCCGCTCGCCGGAGTCGGTCTCCTGGGCGATGCGGTAGGCGCTGCGCTCGATCTCGTTCTTCTGGAAGCCGTGCTCGATGGCGTTGACCGCGCCGCCGAGGTCCTCCACCTTGCCCATCAGCTCCAGCGCCGCCGCCTCCACGTCGTCGGTCATCTTCTCGATGACGTAGGAGCCCGCGAAGGGGTCGACCGTCGCGGTCACGTCCGTCTCGTAGGCGAGGACCTGCTGGGTGCGCAGGGCGAGCCGGGCGCTCTTGTCGGTGGGGAGGGCGATCGCCTCGTCGAAGGAGTTGGTGTGCAGCGACTGGGTGCCGCCCAGCACCGCGCCCAGCCCCTGGACGGCGACGCGGACCAGGTTCACCTCGGGCTGCTGGGCCGTCAGCTGCACCCCGGCCGTCTGCGTGTGGAAGCGCAGCATCAGCGACTTGGGGTTCTTCGCGCCGAACTCCTCCTTCATCACCCGCGCCCAGATCCGGCGGGCCGCGCGGAACTTGGCGACCTCCTCCAGGATCGTCGTACGCGCGACGAAGAAGAACGACAGGCGCGGGGCGAAGTCGTCCACGTCCATGCCGGCCGCGACCGCCGTACGGACGTACTCGATGCCGTCGGCGAGGGTGAAGGCGATCTCCTGCGCGGGGGACGCGCCCGCCTCGGCCATGTGGTAGCCGGAGATCGAGATGGTGTTCCACTTCGGGATCTCGGCCCGGCAGTACTTGAAGATGTCGGCGATCAGCCGCAGGGAGGGCTTGGGCGGGAAGATGTACGTGCCCCGCGCGATGTACTCCTTCAGCACGTCGTTCTGGATCGTGCCGGTGAGCTTGTCGGCGCTCACGCCCTGCTCCTCGGCGACCAGTTGGTAGAGGAGCAGCAGCAGGGCCGCGGGGGCGTTGATCGTCATCGACGTGGAGACCTTGTCCAGCGGGATCCCGCCGAACAGCACCCGCATGTCGTCGATGGAGTCGATGGCGACGCCCACCTTGCCGACCTCACCCGAGGCGATCGGGGCGTCGGAGTCGTGGCCCATCTGGGTGGGCAGGTCGAAGGCGACCGACAGGCCCATCGTGCCGTTGGCGATCAGCTGCTGGTACCGGGCGTTGGACTCCGTCGCCGTGCCGAAACCGGCGTACTGGCGCATCGTCCACGGCCGGCCCGTGTACATCGTCGGGTACACGCCCCGGGTGAAGGGGTACGACCCCGGCTCGCCCAGCTTCCCGGCCGGGTCCCAGCCCTCGAGGGCGTCCGGCCCGTAGACCGGTTCGATGGGCAGTCCGCTCTCGGTGGACCGGGCACTGCCCGACTCGCGCGCCATGGTGTGATGCCTCCCGCTGAGCAGCGTCGCTCGATCTGATCGCCCGCCATCCCGCCAGTTACCCGCCAGTACAGGCCGACCCTTTGACGGACTGTAGCGGTGCGCGTGCGGCCCGGTGGAGAGTCACACGCTGGGACCTTCCTCACAGCCGCGATGGGACCCCGCTCACAGCACCCACCCCGGCGGTCGTCTTCCGGTCACAGTCCACCATGCCCCTTGGTTCGACGGCGGTCACCTCAGGGGTACGACTCAGGGGGACGACCGGGCGCGGGTCCGGTGGGGCGACGGGGGGCCGGGGTGCGGGGAACGGGCAAGGGGAGGGCGGGGGTTGCCGGTCTCGCGGCACTCGCCGCTCTCGCGGCGGGTACGGCCGGCTGCACGGTGCGGCCCGCGGGCGCGGGCGGGGAGGGCGGGTCGCCGGTGCGGATCGAGGTGCCGGGCCGGACGGCGTCCGCGTCGCCGTCGCCGTCGCAGAGGCCGCCGTCGTCGCGGGCGGACGGAGACGCCGGGGAGGCGTCCGCTCCGGGCGGTCCGACGGCCCGCCCTGCACCGCGCGTGCTGTGGTCCCCCGGGGACTCGGGGCGGGACATACGCGAGCTCCAGGCCCGGCTGCGGCAGGTCGCCTGGATCTTCCACGGGCCCACGGGGACCTACGACGAGCCGACGGCGAAGGCCGTACGGGGCTTCCAGGGCAAGCGCGGACTGCCGAGGACCGGGGTGACCGACAGCGTCACCTGGCAGCGGCTGCTCGCGATGACGCGCGAGCCGGGCAGGTGGGAGCTGTATCTGATGGGCGGCCAGCCGGCCGACGCGCCCGACGCGCGCTGCCGGACCGGCCGGGTGCTGTGCATCAGCAAGTCGAGCCGCACCCTGCGCTGGATGATCGACGGGCGGACGGTGTCGACGATGCCGGTGCGCTTCGGATCGGAGTACACACCGACCCGTGAGGGTGTCTTCCGCGTCTACTGGAAGTCCCGCCACCATGTGTCCACGCTCTATGACTCGCCCATGCCGTACGCCATGTTCTTCAGCGGCGGCCAGGCCGTGCACTTCTCGGCCGACTTCGCCGCGCGGGGGTACGCCGGTGCCTCGCACGGCTGCGTCAACGTACGGGACGAGAAGGCGATCGCGCGGCTGTACGCGCAGGTGAGGGACGGCGACAAGGTCGTCGTGCACTGGTGAGAAGGGGCGCGGGCGGGACCGGGGGAACGTGTCCCGCCCGCGCCGAGGTGCACGAGCCGTAGGTACGGGGGGAACCCCGGCTCCGTGCGACGGCCGATGACCAGTCGGCTCACTCATTACTGCGTCACGAGGGCCGGAAGTGTCACACCTGCCGGCGAAGAAGATTCAGCGATCAACAAAGATGCAGGTCAGGGGCTCTTCCCGGGGGCGTTCCCAGGGGCGTTCCCGGAGGCGCGGCCATGGTCGGCGCCTTGGCCGCTCCTGTCGCCCTTGTCCTTCTTGTCGCTGTTGCCCTTGCTCTCGTCTTTGCCCTTGTCCTTGCCCTTGTGCCCGCTCTTGTCCGGGTCCTTCTCGGAGCCCTTGCCCTGGCGGAGCGAGGACTCGGCGCCGTCCCGGCCGGCCGACAGCAGGTCCTCGCAGTACGGGCCGACCCGGGCGGGGCCGCCCGCCTCGTCCTCCAGGAGGCGTTCGCGCTCGCCGTTCAGGGACTTGCCGTCGCGCCACGCGCGGCAGGCGGAGTCGATCCGCTTCCCGCCGTGGCCGTGACGGGCCGCCGGGTCACCGGAGTCCGGGCCGGGCTCCCCCGACGTGTCCGGTCCGCCCGCGCCGGTGTCCCCGCCGGACCGGGCCGGCGCCCCGGCGTCGCCGCGGCCCGACTCCCCGTCCGGCTGCCGTCCTCCGGGCGCCGCCCCGTCCGTCTCCGGCGGGGGCGAGAGCAGCGGGCGTTCGGGATGCGTGGCGTTCGCGGAGGCCGCCGGGTCCGCCCCGGTGTCGCCGGACGGCGACGGCAGGACCCCGGCGCCGCCCAGGACGGCGGCACCCCCGACCATCCCGGCCACCAGTGAAGCGGCCAGCCCGAGCCGCAGGGCGCGCGGCGGGCGGGGTCCGCCCGGCGTTCCGGAACGATCGTCGCGCGGGGTACCTATGCGGACCAGCCCGTCGCCGGGACGCTCCGTCCCGTCGGGGCGACCGGCGCCGGCCCGTCCCTCCCGTTCCTCCCGCACCGCGCGGAAGGCGGCCAGCGCGGCCGCCTCCCCGGGAAGCTCCCCGTCGACGGAAGGGGGTGGGGCGGAGAGCGCGCGGAGTGTTCGGGCGAGACGTTCGGCCTGGTCACGGGTGCCGGGATCGGCAGCTTCGGGTGGCTCTCCGCTCAGCAGACGCTCCGCGGTCCCGCGGTCCAGCCACCGGTGCTGCTCATCGGCCATCACATGTCCTTCTGCGTCCGCGTTCGCATCTGCGTCACACTCGCGGACGTCACCGTACGACGGCGTGGTTCTCTCTGGGGAGGAAGTGCGTCGAGCACCCCGGCGGATTCCGGTTGGGCTTCCGGATCGTCACCCAGCAATTCGGCCAGCCGTTTCAGGCCACGGTGCGCGGCCGTGCGTACGGCGCCGGGGCGCTTGCCCAGCGTCTCGGCCGCGCTCTTGGCGTCGAGGCCCACCACCACGCGGAGCACGACGGCCTCGGCCTGGTCGTGCGGGAGCCGGGAGATCAGGGAGAACGCGCCGTCGGTGGCCAGCGCCTCCATCGCCTCCCCGGCGGTGTCGGACTCGGCAGGCCGCCCGGTGAGCTCGGTCTCGTCGCCGCCGATCGCGGGCCGGCGTCCCCGCATCCGTATGTGGTCCAGCGCCCGGTTGCGGGCGATGCGGGCGGCCCAGCCGCGGAAACGGTCCGCGTCGCCGGTGAACCGCTCCAGGTCACGGGCGATCTGCAGCCATGCCTCCGAGGTCACGTCCTCCGCGTCGGGCTCGCCGACCAGTGTCCTGACGTACCCCAGCAGCCGTGGGTGCACCGTGCGGTACACAGTCCGGAACGCGGTCTCGTCCCCGTCCTGTGCCGCACGCACCGCGGCGGTCAGCTCCGCGTCGTCCCCCAGCACACACGCGCGCCCTTCTGCGCCTCAGCCGGCGCCGCTCTCGCGGGCCGGGTTGCTCGCCGTCGTGGTCACTCAAATGATGGTTGCGGTCTTTAGGCCGCGGTGGTCGTGGTCATGTGTCCCGGTTGCGGCCTGGCGCGAAAGGCACGTTACGGCCTGAATCCTCTGCCCGTCCATGTCCGTCCAAGATGCAACTAACCCGTGACACGGAGGGTGTGACAGAAAACGCACTCCGGGCGCTGTAGAGGGTACGGGTCGCCGCGCGGCCCGTGCCGCGCGACGGCCGGGGCCTCTCCTGTGGGGGGTGGCGGCCTCGGCCGTTGCCTCGGCGACAGTGTGCGCGAGCGGGGGTTTTCCCTGCTGACGGCCGCCGACGGCGTACGTCACGGCTTTCCGGTGCCCTGCCTGCCCGCACTCCCGCCGGGGTCGCCGTCCCGGCCGTTGCCCCCCGCGCGTCCGGCGTTGCCGCCCGCACCGCCGGAGGAGCTGTTTTCGGCCCCGCCGGCCCGGCCGGTGCTCTTGTTCCCCGGTGTCGGGGGGCTCACGGGCCTGCGCACCGTGTCCTGTTCCAGCTGTTCGGCGCAGTACGCCTCGACGTGCGCCGCGCCGCCCGCGGCCTCCGTGAGCCGCTTCCAGGCCGTCGACTCCAGCGCCCTGCCGCGCCCCCCGGCCCGCTCGAAGGCCCGGCACCGGGCCTCGGTGTCCCCGGCGCTCCCGGGGCGGTCCGGCTCCGTCCGGCCGGAACCGGCCTCCGGGGCGGCGGACCCCGGAGCGGCCGGGGCGCCGGCGGACGGCGGCGCGTGGGTGCGCGCGGGGGCGGGGGCGGGGCGTTCCGGGGACGGGTCCGTCGCGCCGATCCCGGCGACCGCGACCCCGCTCAGGGTGAGCCCGGCGACGAGGACGGAGAGCGTGGCCTTGAGCGAGGTGCTGCCGAGCCGTGGCCGACGGGCCCGCCAGTCGTCCCGGCGCCGGGTGCGCGCGCCCTGTGCTCCCGCTTCGCGGGCCGCAAGGAAGGCGGCGACGGCCCGCTGCTCGGCCCCCGCGTCCACCTCGCGGATCAGGGCGGCGGCGAGCAGCGCCTCCACGCCGTCGGTGTCGACGGTGGCGGAGAGGCGGCCCGGGCCGCTCGGCGCGGCCGGCGGGTCGCCGGGGTGCGCACGCCGACGGCCGGCCGGTCCGCCGCCGCTCTGCCGTTCACCCATGTACGTTCCCGTCCCTGCTCGATCCCGCTCGTTCCCACGTGCTCCGGCCCTGCGCACCCGTCCGGTCCGCCCGCGCGGGCGGTGGTGTCCGACCGACGGATACGTTCCGCCGGTCCGGCCTGTTCAGCGCCCGGCGCGCGGGGGCCGCCGCGGCCCGCCGGGTCCGGACGGTCCGGGCCGGGCGTCACCGCGCCGCCCGCCGGGCCGGCCGGCGTTCATGTCGACTCACCCAGCGTCCGCGGCCCGTCATCCGTCACACCGTCGACGCCGAGCTGCTGGGCCAGCCGTTTCAGCCCCCGGTACGCGGCCGTCCGTACCGCGCCCGGCCGCTTGCCGAGGACCCGCGCGGCGGCGGGGCCGTCGAGGCCGACGACCACCCGCAGCAGCACGGCCTCGGCCTGGTCCCGCGGCAGCCTCCCGACCAGCTCCAGGGCGTGCCCGGTGGACAGGGCCTCCATGGCCTGGTCGTGGGTGCTCTGCGGTCCGGGCAGGTCGAGGACGTCCTGCTCCAGCGCCGACGGCCGGGGCCGCACCCGCTGCCGGCGCAGATGGTCCAGCGCCCGGTGCCGGGCGATCGTCGCCGTCCAGCCCCGGAAGCCGGCCCCGTCGCCCTTGAAGCGGCCCAGGTCGCGGGCGATCTCCAGCCAGGCGTCCGAGGTCACGTCCTCGGCCTCGTCCCCGACGAGGCCGCGCACATAGGCGAGCAGCCCCGGCTGCACGAGCCGGTAGGCCACGGCGAAGGCGGCCTCGTCCCCCTTCTGGGCCCGCGCGACGGCCGCGCCCAGTTCCCCGTCGTACGCCTGTGTGCGGCGGGATTCCCCTCCGTGGCCCAAGAACCGTCCTCGTCCGTACCGAGCGGGTAGCGCGCCGAGCTCGCTTGGCGTGAGCACGTCCGACGGAGCTCACACCCCCACGGTCATCAGCGTCCGCCACCACGAATGTGTCACAGCCCGTCAGCCCCGCCTGAGCCGGTGACGCCACAGGTCGCAGGCCTCGCGGGGCGCCGCTGACACAGGGCGCCCGGACGCACGGGGCACCGGGCGCGGCGTCTCGTCGCGGACGGCACGGCGCGCGGGGGACTCCGGGTTCCGCTCCGGCCGTCCTCCCCCGCTGTCCCTCGGCCCGGCCGGTCGGCCACCGCCCAGGACGCGAGCGCGCCACGTCGACGGGCCGTCGGACTGCGCCCACGCCCCAACCCGACCACGCCCACTCGCACCAACCGTCCCGGCACCGGCGACGCAGCCACCGAACCCCGTCACACCCCACGGGCGCCCCGGCCCCCGGGCTTCGCCACACGTGCCGCCCCGCGGGCCGGTCGCGCACACCAGGCGACCGGGCCGGCCGGCCCGCGTACGCGCGACGCCAACCGGGCGAACCGCCCTCGCCGCGCTCACGCGCGTGAGGCGACCGGGCGCCGTCAGCACCTCACGGGCGCCGGGCCGCCGCGCGCAGCGCGGTCCGTCCGGTTGCCCCCGGCGCCCGGCCGAACCGCCCGTCAGGCCCCGGCCCTCGCGCCGTCGTCCGCGCGGGCCCGGCCGGCCCATCCCTACCGCCCCGCGGCAGCGGACCCGCAGGCGTCGCGGCACAGCAGGCGCAGGGAGCCCTCGCCGGTGTAGCAGCGGCGGGCCTCGTCGATCGGGTCCCAGAGGCGGCCGTCGGGGGTGCGGACCCAGTGGTCGCCGCCGGAGGCCCACCACTCGCCCCCGGACTGACGCACGATCACCTCACCCGCGTACGCCCCGAATCCGCGCAGCACCAGTTCCACGGCGGCGAACGGGGCCGCCTCCCGGCGGATGTCCTCGATCGTCCGGTCGACGCTCCACAGACTGCGCGCCGAGTAGTCGAGGCGCAGCCGTGCTCCTTCGCGCATCGCCGCCACCGCGTCCGCCGCCCAGCGGGCCGGCTTCGTCGCGGCCGAGGGCCTGGTCTCCTGCTGTGTCGTCACAGTCGTCGCAGTCGTCACATCCTGAAGAGCGCTGCGGCGAACCGTTTCGTCACCCGGTTCCCGGGACCGCCCCGGGATGGTCACAGGATCTCCCGCCCCGGGCGCCCGCGGCGTGCCTCAGCCGTCCCTGCGGCTGCGGCGGGACACCGCGGCGCGGAGCACCCGCCGCCCCTCCGTCGACACCTCCAGCGCGCCGCGCAGCCCCGCCGGGCCGTGCGCCGACATCAGTTCCAGGACGGTGGTCTGGCGGCGCAGTTCGGCGGCGAGCAGCGGCGACAGGCCCTCCGCGGCGCCTCCACGGCAGGCGTCGGCGAGCCCGGCGTCATCGGCGGCACCGTCCAGCAGCCGGTGGATGCGCAGCGCGGCGACGGAACAGTCGTCGGCCCACTCCCGCAGCGCGGCGGCGGACCGCTCCCCGGGTGCGGTGGCGAGCATCCGCCGGGCGAGCACCTCGCACTCCCGCGCGCCGTCGGCCACCGCGTCCAGCTTGCCGCGCGTCTGCTCCAGCCGTTCGGCCCAGTCGCCGGGGGCGGCGTCCTCCGCGAGGCTCGCCCACAGCGGCCGCACCACCTCGTCGTCGCCGCCGAGCAGCGGCACGCACCGATCCAAACAAGCCAACCCGCTCACGGCCAGCCCGCGCTCGTCGGCCTGCGCGATCAGTTCCACCAGGCTCATCCACGCCTCCCTCTGCGGGTCGTCACAGGCCCCTTTGAGGCCCTGTACGGGCCTCATCCCTCACGGAGCCCGCATCTCCCCTTACTGCGTGCAGTGGGCCGGGAGTGTCACTCGGGCACCACACCGAGCCGGTCGAGGAGACGGAAGAAAAGGTTTTCGGCCACCGGGTCGGGGTCGGCGGTCAGCACCTCGGCCACTTCCCCGGCGGACACGGTGTGCCCCGCCTCCTCGGCCCAGAAGACGGCGCGCTCGGCGGCGTCGGCGGGCTCCAGGAAGTAGTCGTCGACCGTGAGCCCCTCCTGCTGCCCGTCCAGGTAGCCGGCCATGGCGGTCCGCGCCAGGCACGTCGTCCACGCCCCGCTCTCCGGCGACGCGGCCTCCACCACCACGCAGTCGCTGTCCATGACGTAGCCGAACAGCGCGGGCGCCCCCGTCTCCCGGGCCAGGTCGTTCATGTTCCCGATGTCGCCCTCGCCGCCCGGGTACTCCCACACCTGCCATCCGTCCGGTGCCGAGGTGCGCAGGGTCAGGCCGTCGGCGGCGCCGGCCAGCGCTTCCAGTTCGGCGAGCGGCCGCTCCCCGCGGCCCACGACGAAATACCCCCAGTAGCCCATGTGCTGGTGTTCCCCCCGGTGCGTCGGTTCGGATCACCGAAAACACCACCACAGTCGCACGGGGGTTCGCAGGCTTATGCGGCAATTCGCCACCGGCCGCGGGGAGGCGGAGGTCAGCCCAGTTCGTCCGCCAGCTTCCGGAACTCCGTCCAGGACAGCTCGGGTTCGCCCGGGTTCCACAGCTTCTGCACGGTCGCCCGCAGCGGCATGCGGATGCCGGCCGCGACCTGCTCCTGGGTCTGGGAGCGGGGCAGGTCCCCCCAGATGGCGAAGGATCCGCCGAGGATCTGGTCGTCGTACCGCTCCGGGACGGGGCTGGTGCCGCGCAGCACCAGCGGCGTCCACTGCTCGTAGATCCGCTCCCCCGTCGGGTAGACGAAGGTCAGCGGCTCCCCGAGCACGTAGTAGAGGAACTCGTCGTTGTAGTTGATGACCTCGCGGCCCTCGCGCAGGTACTCGGCCGGCTGCCGGGCGCCGATCTCCTTGCCGGTCCAGTAGGCGACCTGGATGTCCTCGTCGGCCCGCACCGAGCCGTCCCGGAAGAACCCGTCGTTCCAGGCGCGGGGCGTGCGGTCGTGGGCGCGGACGGTGGCGGCCCGGTCGTTCAGCCAGCCGGTGGTCAGGTCCTCGACGCTCGCGCCGGGGCCGTACTTCTCCCGCGCGGCGGCGGCGAGGTCCGGGAAGGACGCCTCGGGGTCGGACACCACCAGCGCCTGGTACTCGTCACCGCCGAGGTGCCACTGGCCGCCGGGGAAGAGTCCGGCGTACTCGTCGAGCAGATCGTCGACGATCTCGGCGGCCCCGGGCTCGGAGATGTCGATGGCGCCGCGCACCGCCCGGCCGCTCGCGCTGCGCAGCTGGAGGTCCGGGTGGGCGGCGAGGACCGCGCCGAGGTGTCCGGGCGAGTCGATCTCCGGGACGACGGTGATGTGCCGGCTCGCCGCCAGGTCGACGATCTTCTTGACCTGCGCCTTGGTCAGGTGCTGCTCGGAGACGATCTCCGGGTGCGAGTCGGACTCGATGCGGAAGCCCTGGTCGTCCGAGAAGTGCAGGCCGATCTCGTTGAACTTCAGGTCGCCGAGTTCACGGATCCGGTCCTCGATCCAGTCGGCGCTGTAGTGCTTGCGCGCGATGTCCAGCATCATCCCGCGGCGCTGCTTGGCCGGCTCGTCGCGCACCACGCCCTCGGGGGCGGTGCCGGCCCCCGCTATCTCCTGCTTGAGGGTGCGGGTGCCGTAGAAGACGCCCGCCTCGGCGGGGGCGGCCACGGTGACGCGTCCGTCCCGCACGGTCATCGTGTACGACTCGGGGTTGGCGCCGGCGTCGCGGTTCAGCTCCAGCCGCAGGTCCCCGGCCCGCTCGTCGTCCCGCTCGCCCGCGTACGTCAGCCCCAGCTCGCCGGCGGTCAGCCGGCCCTCGTCGGCCAGCGCCGGATCCGCCACGACCACCCGGTGCTCACGCGCGGGGCGCCAGCCCGGGCCGCGCTCCGCGGTGTGCTCGCGGACGGCCGGTATGGTGCGCGGCGCCTCCGACAGCGGGTAGGACCGGGTGGGGCCGGGGCTCTCCGTGGTGGACGCCGCCGTCGAGCCGGCGGACGAGCCGTCGTCGCCCGAGGCCGCCCACAGCCCGACGCCCACACCGCCCGCGGCCACCAGCGCGCCCGCGGCCACCGCCGCGACCAGTACCCGCCGCTCCCGCGGCAGCCCCGCCACCGAACGACGCCCGTGCTGTCCCTGCTGCCTGCGCTGCCTGTGCCGACTCACCCCGCCAACGTACGACCCGTTCGGGTGAGACGCGTCCACGAGCCGACTTCAAACTCTGCCGTCCGGGTGAATTCGGGGTACCGAACGGACACCTCCCGGGCGCACTCGGTAACGTGACGTCACAACTCTCACAGCATCTTCCATCGACACACACGCGACGCCCACGAGGACCCACGCTGCCTGCGCACCGTCTCCCAGACCTCCCCGGCCGAGTCGCCATACCCGCGCAGTCCCGCGGCGCGCCCGGCACCCCGTCCCCGCTGGAGCGGTTCAACACCGCCCCCGCCCAGGACGCCGAGCGCGCCCTTCTGGGCTGCCTGCGCAGCCTGCGCTGGGCCCTGCGCGTCGCCGGCCACCGCCCGTATCCGGATGTGGCCTCCCTCCTGGCGGCCTCCGACGAGGCGACGTACGACCTCTCCGCGAAGGAACTGGCGGAGGCCCTGACGGCGGAGTCGCTGCCGGCCCTCCCCGAGGACACCTACACGGCCGCCCACACGGCCCTGAACGCCGCGCACGCGGCCTACGAGGCCAAATTCGGACACGTATTCGTCATCGCCCTGGACGGGGTCCCCGAGGAAGAGGCCCTGGACCGCGTCCTGACGGACATCCGGTCACGATTGGCGAACGATCCGGACGAGGAACGCGCCGTAGCCGCGGAGCAACTCCGCCGCCTGGCAAGAGAACGGTTGGTCGACGCCCTGGGGGCGCGGGGAACTGCGCGACCGGCCACGGAAGGACCCGCACCCGGCATGTGCGACAAAGCGCCACCCCGGTAGCCGCCGGCGACGGGGCTCGCACCCCTTCGAGTGCAAGTTTGATCACACCGGCAGGCCCCCCGTAAGCGCCGCAGGCACTCATCGCTACCATGCTGGGGGCCGGTGGACCGTACCCGGCCGGGCCCGACCGACAAGGAAAGCCGGCGCGGCCCCGAACCCCGCTCCCGGAGGAAATTTCCGTGCCGGCTGGAACGCTGTACCGCGGCCGGGAAGGAATGTGGTCCTGGGTGGCTCACCGAGTCACCGGCGTCCTCATTTTCTTCTTCCTGTTCGTTCACGTGCTGGACACCGCCCTCGTGCGCGTGTCCCCTGAGGCCTACGACACCGTCGTGGCCACGTACAAGACGCCGATCGTCGCGCTGCTGGAGTACGGCCTCGTCGCCGCCATCCTCTTCCACGCGCTCAACGGTCTGCGTGTCATCGCCGTCGACTTCTGGGTCAAGGGCGCCCGCTACCAGAAGCAGATGCTCTGGACCGTCGTCGCCCTGTGGGCCGTGCTGATGCTCGGGGCGATCTACCCCGTCCTCGGCCACGCCGCTCGTGAACTGTTCGGGAGCTGACGCCCATGTCCACCATTGACACCTCCGCCTCGGGCGTCGGCCCCGTCGAGGGCGCCCCGCTCTACTCCGTCGACAACCCGGCGCCGGTCATCGAGCCGCCCCGCAAGCGGACCAAGAAGACCCCGAAGAGCACCCGGGGCAACTTCGAGCTGGCCGCCTGGCTGTTCATGCGCCTGTCCGGCGTCGTCCTGGTCGTCCTGGTCATCGGCCACCTGCTGATCCAGCTGGTGCTGGACGGCGGCGTCTCCAAGATCGGCTTCGCCTTCGTGGCCGGCCGCTGGGCCTCGCCGTTCTGGCAGGTCTGGGACCTGCTGATGCTGTGGCTGGCGATGCTGCACGGCGCCAACGGCCTGCGTACGGTCATCAACGACTACGCGGAGCGGCCGAACACCCGGCTGTGGCTCAAGGGCCTGCTCTACACCGCCACGGTGTTCACCATCCTGCTGGGCACGCTGGTGATCTTCACCTTCGACCCGAACATCCGCTAGGCACGGGGCTGCGAGAGATATGAAGATCCACAAGTACGACACCGTCATCGTCGGCGCCGGCGGCGCGGGCATGCGCGCGGCCATCGAGTCGACGAAGCGCAGCCGCACCGCCGTCCTGACCAAGCTGTACCCCACCCGCTCCCACACGGGCGCCGCGCAGGGCGGCATGGCCGCCGCGCTGGCCAACGTGGAGGAGGACAACTGGGAGTGGCACACCTTCGACACGGTCAAGGGCGGTGACTACCTGGTCGACCAAGACGCCGCCGAGATCCTGGCGAAGGAGGCCATCGACTCCGTCCTCGACCTGGAGAAGATGGGCCTGCCGTTCAACCGGACGCCCAACGGGACGATCGACCAGCGCCGCTTCGGCGGTCACTCCCGCAACCACGGCGAGGCGCCGGTCCGCCGGTCCTGCTACGCGGCCGACCGCACCGGTCACATGATCCTCCAGACGCTGTACCAGAACTGCGTCAAGGAGGGCGTGGAGTTCTTCAACGAGTTCTACGTCCTGGACCAGCTGATCACCGAGGTCGACGGCGTCAAGAAGTCCGCCGGTGTGGTCGCCTACGAGCTGGCCACCGGCGAGATCCACGTCTTCCAGGCGAAGTCCGTGATCTACGCGTCCGGCGGCACCGGCAAGTTCTTCAAGGTGACGTCGAACGCGCACACGCTGACCGGTGACGGCCAGGCGGCCGTGTACCGGCGCGGGCTGCCGCTGGAGGACATGGAGTTCTTCCAGTTCCACCCGACCGGCATCTGGCGCATGGGCATCCTGCTGACGGAGGGCGCCCGCGGTGAGGGCGGCATCCTGCGCAACAAGGACGGCGAGCGCTTCATGGAGAAGTACGCGCCGGTCATGAAGGACCTCGCCTCGCGTGACGTCGTCTCGCGCTCCATCTACACGGAGATCCGCGAGGGCCGCGGCTGCGGTCCCGAGGGCGACCACGTCTTCCTGGACCTCACCCACCTCCCGCCGGAGCAGCTGGACGCCAAGCTGCCCGACATCACGGAGTTCGCGCGGACCTACCTCGGCATCGAGCCGTACACGGACCCGATCCCGATCCAGCCCACCGCGCACTACGCGATGGGCGGCATCCCGACCAACGTCCAGGGCGAGGTGCTGGCGGACAACACCACCGTCGTGCCGGGCCTGTACGCGGCCGGCGAGGTCGCCTGCGTGTCGGTGCACGGCGCCAACCGGCTGGGCACCAACTCGCTGCTGGACATCAACGTGTTCGGCAAGCGGGCCGGTATCGCGGCGGCCGAGTACGCGCAGACGGCCGAGTTCGTCGAGCTGCCGGAGAACCCGGAGTCCCTCGTCGTCGAGCAGATCGAGCGGCTGCGCTCCTCCACCGGCAACGAGCGGGTGGCCGAGCTCCGCCGTGAGCTGCAGGACACCATGGACGCCAACGTGATGGTGTTCCGCACCGAGCAGACGATCAAGACGGCGGTCGAGAAGATCGCCGAGCTGCGCGAGCGCTACAAGAACGTCGCCATCCAGGACAAGGGCAAGCGGTTCAACACCGACCTGCTGGAGGCCGTCGAGCTGGGCAACCTGCTCGACCTGGCCGAGGTCATGGCCGTCTCGGCACTGGCCCGCAAGGAGTCCCGCGGCGGTCACTACCGCGAGGACTACCCGAACCGCGACGACGTCAACTTCATGCGTCACACGATGGCGTACCGCGAGGTCGGCGCCGACGGCACCGAGACCGTCCGTCTGGACTACAAGCCGGTCGTCCAGACCCGCTACCAGCCGATGGAGCGTAAGTACTGATGGCTACCCCCGTTCTGGACAAGGCGGACGCGGCCGGTTCCCCCGAGCCCGGTTTCGCCGACTCCCCCTACATCACCGTCACCTTCCGGATCCGCCGGTTCAACCCGGAGGTCTCGGCGGAGGCGACCTGGGAAGACTTCCAGCTGGAGATCGACCCCAAGGAGCGCGTCCTCGACGGTCTGCACAAGATCAAGTGGGATCTCGACGGCACGCTGACCTTCCGCCGTTCCTGCGCCCACGGCATCTGCGGCTCCGACGCCATGCGGATCAACGGCAAGAACCGCCTGGCGTGCAAGACGCTGATCAAGGACATCAACCCCGAGAAGCCGATCACGATCGAGGCCATCAAGGGCCTGACGGTCCTCAAGGACCTGGTCGTGGACATGGAGCCGTTCTTCCAGGCGTACCGGGACGTGATGCCCTTCCTGATCACGAAGGACACCAACGAGCCGACGCGTGAGCGGCTGCAGTCCGCCGAGGACCGCGAGCGCTTCGACGACACGACCAAGTGCATCCTGTGCGCCGCGTGCACGTCCTCGTGCCCGGTGTTCTGGAACGACGGGCAGTACTTCGGCCCGGCGGCCATCGTCAACGCGCACCGCTTCATCTTCGACTCGCGTGACGAGGCCGGCGAGCAGCGCCTGGAGATCCTCAACGACCGCGACGGCGTCTGGCGCTGCCGCACGACCTTCAACTGCACGGACGCCTGCCCGCGCGGCATCGAGGTCACCAAGGCGATCGCGGAAGTGAAGCGCGCGCTGATCACCCGTCGCTACTGAGACACGCCGTTCGCCGTACGCCCACGAGGGCCCCGTTTCCGCTGGAGACGGGGCCTTCTGGCATATGCCACACGTTTGGGTGAACGTGCATGAGACGGACGTGAGGGCGTCCACCGCCCTACGATGATGGTCTCGACACCAGCCCCCAGGAGGCACGCGATGTCCGCAGCATCCGTCGAGCGGCCCCACTACGAGCGGTCCCACGACGAACGTCCGCTGATCGCGGAGGCGAACCTTCTCATGGACCGCCTTCCGGGCTACCGCGTCGAGATCATCGGAGACCAGCTCCTCGTGACCCCGCCACCGGACGGCCCGCACGCCGTAGTCCTGACCGACCTCATGTTGCCGTTCGTGACCGCCGGCCTGCACGGCGCGGATTCCAAAGTGGTCCAGGGCGTCGGTCTCTGGCTGCCGACCGGCACCGAAGACTACGCAATTCCTGACCTTGCGGTGGTGGACGCGGACCTCCACGACCACCTCGTCGAGAGCAACTCCTACGACCCGGTCTGCTTCCGCCTCGTCCTGGAGGTCACCTCCAGCAACTGGAAGACCGACCTGAGGACCAAGGTCGCCGCCTACGCCGAGGCGAAGGTCCCCGTCTATGTCGTCGTCGACCGCAAGCATCAGCGCATCCACGTCCTGACGGACCCCACCGGAAGCGAGTACGCCACCCACCGCTTCCACTCCCCCGGCCAGCAGGTCACCCTCCCCGATTCCATCGGCGCCAAGGTCACCCTGGACGTGGCCGAGATCCTCCGGGCCGGGCAGCCCCGTAAGGCTGACTGAGGCGTAAGCCGGGGCGGGGCCACCTGGATCGTCACCCTGGGGGCGCCGCGCGACCGCCGGCGGCCGGAGCTCCCCCGCCGAGCTGCGACGCCGGTACCCGCACCGCGCCGTGGGGTGCCGGGCCCTGGCGTTAGGCTCTGTTCCCGTGCCCGCGAAGAACGACGGCCCCGACGACGGCGCCACCCTCAGCAAGTCCGAGCAGACCCGAGCCCTGATCCTCCAGACGGCCATGCGGCTGTTCCAGGAGCGCGGGTACGACAAGACGACCATGCGGGCCATCGCCAAGGAGGCCGGCGTCTCCGTCGGCAACGCGTACTACTACTTCGAGGGCAAGGAACACCTGATCCAGGGCTTCTACGACCGGATCGCCGCCGAGCACCAGGTGGCGACCCGGGAGGTCCTGGCCCGGGAGACCGACCTGGAGGCGCGGCTCGCGGGCGTGCTGAAGGCGTGGCTGGACATCGCCACGCCGTACCACGAGTTCGCGGTGCAGTTCTTCAAGAACGCGGCCGACCCGGACAGCCCGCTCAGCCCCTTCTCCCCCGAGTCGGAGCACGCGCGCGTGGAGGCGATCAGCGTGCACCGGGCGGTGCTGGCCGGGACGAGGACCAAGGTGCCGGCGGAGCTGCGCGACATCCTGCCCGAGCTGATGTGGCTCTCCCAGATGGGGCTCTGCCTGTACTGGATCTTCGACCGTACGGAGGGCCGGGAGCGCAGCTACCGGCTCGCCGAGCGGGGCGCCCGGCTCACCGCGCGGGGTGTCGCCCTGGCCCGCTTCCGGGTGCTGCGGCCCCTGGTCCGCGAGGTGCACGAGCTGTTCACGGAGTTCCTGCCCGGGATGACGAAGGCGCTTCCCGATCCCGCGAGGAAGGCGGCCCCCACGGAGCAGGGGGCGCCCGCCGACGACGACGGGCGCCCCGGCACCGTCAGTTGACGGCGTCCACCTCACCCGGCAGCAGTTCCACGTCGTGCACCAGCGGCCCCTCCGCCACGGTCACGTGTGCCGCACGGGAGCCGTGCGCGGTCGCCGTGACCGCGAGCAGATAGGTGCCCGGCGCCGGTACGGAGACGATGTACGCGCCGTCGGCGAGCGAGACGACCCCGTCCACCCGGCGGCCCCCGGAGGTCGTCAGGGTGACGGCAGCGCCCCCGACGGGCTCACCGTCGACGGTGCGCACGAAACCGTGGACGACCGTGGAGGGGCCGCCGCCGCCCGGGACGCCGGAGGGCGCGGGCACCTCGGTCTCCTCCTCCTTCGGCTCGACCGCCAGATGCGGCAGCCGCTCGTCCAGTCCGGCCGGCAGCCACCAGTTGGACTTCCCGAGCAGGTGCATCACGGCCGGGACCAGCGCGGTGCGCAGGATGAACGCGTCCAGTGCGACCGCCGCGGCCAGGCCCACACCCGCCATGGCGGCGCCGTAGTCGCCGCTGAGCACGAAGGCGAGGAAGACGCAGACCATGATGAGGGCGGCGGAGTTGATGACCCGGCTGGTCTCCGCGAGGCCGACGCGCACCGCGCGGGCGTTGTCCCGGGTGTGCACCCACTCCTCGTGCATCCGGCTCACCAGGAACACCTGGTAGTCCATGGAGAGGCCGAACAGCAGCGACAGCATGATGATCGGCAGGAACGACGCGATCGGGCCCTCCTGGCCGAGCCCCAGCACGTCCAGGCCGATGCCCCACTGGAAGACCGCCACGAGGACACCGAAGGAGGCCGCCGCCGCGAGCAGGTTCATCACGGCGGCCGTCAGCGGCACCACCACGGAGCGGAACGCCAGCAGCAGGAGCAGGAAGCCCAGGCCGATGATGGTGGCGACGAACAGCGGCAGCCGTTCCCCCGTCACCGTCGCGAAGTCCTTCGACACCGCGGTCACCCCGCCGACATGGGCCTCGGCACCCGCCCGGGGAATGACCTCCTCGCGCAGGGTGTCGATGAGCCGGTCGGTCTCCACGTCCTGCGGTGAGGTGGTGGGGACGACCTGGAGGACGCTCACGCCGTTCGCGGGCGGCACCGCCGCGACCTGGGCGACGCCCTCGGTCTCCCGCACGGCCGTCACCAGGCCCTCGGACGCCTCGCCGTCCACGACCACCTGGAGCGGCCCGTTGAAGCCGGGCCCGAAGCCCTCGGCGAGCAGGTCGTAGGCCTGCCGGGTGGTCATGGAGGTGTCGTCGTTGCCCTGGTCCACGGTGCCCAGCCGCAGGGAGAGCAGCGGGACCGCGAGCGCGGCCATCAGCACGACGGCCAGCACGGCGACGGAACGCGGGCGGCGCTCCACGGTGGCGGACCAGCGCGCGGCGAGACCGCTCACCGCCTCGGTCCGCGGGCCGGTGGCCGCGAGCCCGCGGCGCTGGCGGCGGCTGAGCACCCGGTGCCCGAGCAGCCCGAGCAGCGCGGGCAGCAGGGTGACGGCGGCGAGCACGCTCAGCACGACGGTCAGCGAGGTGCCGATGACCACGCCGTCCAGGAAGCGCAGGTTCGTCACCAGCATCCCGGCGAGCGCGATGCACACCGTGCCGCCGGCGAACAGCACCGCGCGGCCGGAGGTGTTGAGGGCGGTGACCGCCGCCTCCTCCGGGTCGGCGCCGCGCAGGATGCCCCGCCGGTGGCGGGTGACGATGAACAGCGCGTAGTCGATGCCGACGCCGAGCCCGATCAACGTGGAGAGCAGCGTGGCGAGTTCGGGGACGTCGGTGACATGGCTGAGCAGCTGGGTGCCGAACATGCCGGTGCCGACGCCGAAGACGGCGACCACGATCGGCAGCAGCATCGCGAAGAGCGAGCCGAACGCCACGAACAGGACGACGGCGGCCGCCAGGATGCCGACCAGTTCGGCCGTGCCCGTCGGCGGCGCCTGGATGCGCGTGATGGCCTGGCCGCCCAGCTCCACCCGCACCCCGTCGCCCCCGGCGCCCCGCGCCGTGTCGACGACGTCCTGGACCAGGTCCTTCGGCACCGCGTCCGCCTGCTCGGCGAACGTGACCTGCGCGTAGGCGATCCGTCCGTCCTCACTGATCTGCGCCGCGCCCCGTTCGCCGTACGGGCCGGTGACGTCGCCGACGCCCTCCATCCGCCCGATCTCCGCCAGCGCCGGCTCGATCCGGGACCGTACGGAGTCGTCGCGCACGGAACCCTCGTCGACCTTCCACACCACGGTGTCGGTGTCGCCCGCGCGTTCCGGGAAGGCCCGCTCCATCAGGTCGTACGCCCGCTTGGAGTCGGTGTCCGGGAGCGAGAAGACCTCCGCGTAGTTCGTGCCCGCGCTGCTCGCCGAGACCCCCAGTCCGAGCAGCGCCCCCACCCACAGCAACAGGACCACCAGCCGATGCCGATAGCACCAGCGTGCCAATGCCGCCACGTTCCAGCTCCTTCGTCGAATCGGTCGGTCCCCCAGGTCCTGGGCAGCAGAATCGACGGCGGGGCCCGCGCGGCGACACGACTCGGGCGGGACTCTCAAGGAACTCCAAGGCGGCAACCCGTACGGCAGGGGCCGTGCACGCCGATACTGGGGGCATGACGACAGCTCCCGGCACCGTGCTGGTCGTGGAGGACGAGGAGAGCATCGCGGACGTCCTCGCCATCGCCCTGCGCTACCACCGCTTCGAGGTCATGACCGCGGGCACGGTCCGCGAGGCGCTCGCGCTGACCGAACACACACGTCCCGACGCGGCCCTGCTCGACGTGATGCTGCCGGACGGGGACGGACGGGCCCTGGGGCGTCAACTGCGTGCCCGGCGGCCGGAGCTGGCGCTGGTGTTCCTCACCGCGCGGGACGCACCCGCCGAGGTCGTCGGCGCGCTCGGCTTCGGCGACGACTACATCACCAAACCGTTCAACATCGACGAGGTCGTCGCCCGGATCACCGCCGTACTGCGCCGTACCCGCCCCGCCGACGTACTGCCGCAGCGGGCTCCGCTGCGCCACGGCGACCTGGAGCTCGACGAGACGACGTACTCGGTGCGCCGCGCGGGACGCACGGTCGAGCTCACCCCCACCGAGTACGCCCTGCTGCGGTTCCTGGTGCGCAACGGCGGCCGGATCGTGCCCAAGGAACAACTCCTGCGCCATGTCTGGCAGTACGAGCACGCCCCGGCCGAATCGACCGTCGTCGAGACCTACATCAGCTACCTGCGGCGCAAACTCGACACACTGGGCCCCCCGCTGATCACCACCCGGCGCGGCGTCGGGTACGGGCTGACGTGAGGCTCCCTCCGCGAAGGCCGCGCTGCGGTCGGGGCGTTCACTCGCTGCGCGGCCGGCTGACCCTGGCCAACGTGGTCCTGCTGGCGCTCGGCATCGTCGCGGCCACCGTGGTGAGCGTGCTGGGCATGCGGTACTACCTGCTCGACCAGATCGACGCCGAACTGACCGGGACCCGGGACTCGCTGGGCGGCTCGGAGCTGACGCTGCGGCAGATCGACTCGCTGAGGGCGCTGAGCTTCGTCCGTGACCGGGTGGACCCGGACTGGAACCTGGAGGCCGACCCGGACTCGATCTTCGCCGCCGTGGACGCCCGGGGCGAGCCCGTCGGGATCCTCGGCTTCGCGCCGACCGACGCCCAGCGCGCCCTGGCGGACGCGGTGGGCGACGCGCGGGCGCTGATCCGGGACCCGGAGCCGCGCGACGTCACCGTGCGCGGCACCGCCTACCGGGTCACCGCCGCACAGCTCGCGGACGGCACCCGCATCGTGATCGCCGGCTCCACCGAGTCCGTGCACGAGGGCGTCACCAAGGCGGTCAAGCTCGACCTGGCGATCGGCACGCTGCTGCTGGCGGTGCTGGCCTGTCTGACCATGTTCAGCGTGGGGCGCCGGATGCGGCCGCTGGAGGACATGGTGGAGACGTCCTCCGCGATCGCGGAGGGCGACCTGACCCGGCGGGTGCCCTCCAGCCGGGACCCGATCCTCGAGGTGGAGCAGCTGCGGCTCGCGCTCAACTCGATGCTCCAGCAGGTGGAGTCGGCGTACCGCACGCGCGAGCGCAGCGCCGCCCAGCTGCGTCGGTTCGTCGCCGACGCCTCGCACGAGCTGCGCACACCGCTGGCCGCGATACGCGGCTACCTCCAGCTGTACGACCGGGGAATGCTGCGCGAGCCCACGGAGCGCAAGCGGGCGTGGGACAGGATGACGGCGGAGTCCGAGCGGATGGCCCGGCTGGTCGACGAGCTGCTGATGCTGGCCCGGCTGGACCAGCGTCCCGAACTGCGGCTGCGGAACGTGGACGTGTGCCGGCTGGTGCGGGACGCGGCGGAGGATCTGCGGATGCAGCAGCCGGAGCGTCCGGTGGACGTGGACGCCGGCGGTTCGGTGCCGGTGCGCGCGGACGAGGCGGGGCTGCGGCAGGTGCTGGGCAATCTGCTGGGCAACGTGCGCACCCACACCCCGGCGGACGTGCCGGTGCGGCTGGCGGTGGTCCGCGGGGACGGGGAGGTGCGGCTGTCCGTGGCGGACGAGGGGCCGGGGCTCGCGCCGGAGGACGCGGCCCGCGTCTTCGACCGCTTCTTCCGGGCCGGCGGGGGCGCGGGGAGCGGTCTGGGCATGGCGATCGTGCAGGGCGTCGTGCGGGCGCACGGGGGTGAGGTGGCGGTGGACACGGCTCCGGGCGAGGGCCTGACCGTCACGGTGACGCTGCCCGACCACGCGGCCCGGGACGGGACGGCGGCACGGGCCGCCGAGGGCGTCGGGGCCGGCTGAACCGGGTCACGCGGGGCCGTGCGGGCGCGGTGCCGTGAGCTCGGCGACCCGCGCGGTGCGCGCGCCGAGGGCGGTGAGCCGGTCCAGGGCCTCCCGGTGCCGGGCCGTGTCCGGGCTCGCGGTGGCGTCCTCGACGACCACCACACCGTGGCCCAGCCGCAGCGCCGTCGTGGCCGTCGCGGCGACACCGTGCGCGGTGGACAGACCGGCGACCACCACCTCGGTGATCCGCTCCCGGCGCAGTACGCCGGCCAGTTCGGTGCCCTCGAAGGCGTCGAGGCCGTGCTTGGTCACCACATGGTCACCGGCCCGTGGCCCGGCACCGGGGACCAGCCGGTTGGCGTCCGCCGAGATTCCGCCGTCCGCCCCGTCGGCACGCACGTACCGCACGAGCACGACGGGGGTGAAGTGCTCCCGGAGCCTGCCGCACGCCGCGACGACCTCCTCGCCGCCGGCCGGCTCCCACTCCATGTCGACGATCCACCGCTGGAGATCGACCCGTACGAGTGCCGTACGCACAGGCGTCCTTCCCCCCTCCCCCGGCGGGCAGCTCACGCCTGCCGCGACGCCAGCTCGATCACCGTGACGTCCGACGGCGCCCCCACCCGGGTCGGCGGGCCCCAGGCCCCCGCGCCCCGGCTGACGTACAGCTGGGTGTCCCCGTACCGGTCCAGTCCCGCCAGGGTCGGATTCGCCGCACCCGCGACCAGGTTCGCGGGCCACAGCTGGCCCCCATGCGTGTGGCCGGACAGCTGGAGATCCACCCCATGGTCCACGGCCTCATGGATCTGCACGGGCTGATGTGCCAGCAACACACACGCGCGCTCCCGGTCCCGGTCCCCCAACGCCCGGGCGTAGTCCGGGCCCTGCCCCTCGGTCTCGCCGGCCACGTCGTTGACGCCCGCGAGGTCGAAGTGCGGCAACTCCGTCCGCGCGTTCTCCAGCGGGTTCAGCCCGAGCCGCCGTACCTCCTCGACCCACTGCTCGGCGCCCGAGAAGTACTCGTGGTTGCCGGTGACGAAGAACGAACCGTGCCGGGCCCTCAGCTGCGCGAGCGGCGCCGCGGCCGGCCCGAGGTCCTTCACGCTGCCGTCCACCAGGTCCCCGACGACCGCGATCAGATCCGGCTGGGTCGAGTTGATCGTGTCGACGACCTTCTGCGCGAACCCCCGCCCGAGCACCGGTCCCAGGTGGACGTCGCTGACCACGGCGATGCGGTAACCGTGCGCCGCGCGGGGCAGCTTGGCCAGCGGAACGGTGACCCGCTTCACGCTCGGCCCGCGCAGCACCCCGTACGTCCCGTAGCCGACCGTTCCCAGGGCCGCCGCGGCGGCGGCCCCTCCGACGACACGGGAGACGAAGAGCCGGCGCGAGGGACCGGCCGCCGGAGCAGCAGCTTCCGGGGCCGCCGGCGTGTCAGGGGCTTCGGACGCTCCCGCCGCTCCGGATGCTTCCGGCGCGTCGGCCGGCCCGGTGCCCTGTGCGGGGCCCGTTCCCTGGCCCGCCGGTATCGCCTCGGGCTTCGCAGGTACCTCCGCCGGTACGGCCGTCGCCGCCGCCGCCCGGTCCCGGCGCTCCAGAACCCGGCGCAGCACCGGCCGCACCAGCTCGCCCGCGACCACCGCCAGCAGCAGGTACAGGGACACCGCCAGCCACAGGTACCCGGGCCAGGCCAGCGTCTGCTGGAGCCAGAAGGGCGCCTCCGACCGGCCGACGACGAACGCGCCGACGGTCAGCACCCAGCCGCCGGCGAGCACCACCGCACCCGCCCGGCGCACCGCCCCCGGGCCCCGCGTGGTGTCCCGGAACAGGCGCCGCCACACGTACCAGTTGGCCGTCACCAGGACGGCCAGGACCAGCAGCGCGATGAGTACGAAGACGATGACCACGGTGCGGTGTTCCTGCTTTCCGTTACGACGTCGTCCGTGACGTCCGGCTCAGTGCGCGCAGTCCGCGCAACCCGATGCCCCCGATGATCGTCCCCAATACGAAGGAGACGACGGCGAGCGTCAGATGAACGAAGAAGTACGCCGTGGGATTCCCGTCCTCGAAGGCGAGACCGCTGCCGTCCTTGACCAGGTTCCTGACGAAAGTGATCCAGATGAACCAGCTCCACACCCCGAAGGCGAGCAGGAACCAGGAGACGGGGCGGCTGAGCTTCACCGAAACAGACCTTTCATCGCGGCACCGGGCTCCCGCGGTCGGCCGGGGGTCCGGAGGTTGTCCCCCGGACGAGCGCGGCATGGCTCCAGTATCACCGGCCGCTGTCCGGATCCCTGCCCGGGGTGGGGACCGGGGCGGGACATCCTCGGATGTGGCATGTACGTTTCCGCTCGTGCCCGCACCCGAGAACACCGTCCGGCGTTCACTGCTGATCGCCTCCACGGTCCTGCTGTCCACCGCGCTGACCGCGCCCGTCGCCCTGGCGGCCCCCAAGCCGACCACCACCCCGTCGGCCACTCCCCCGGCGACGATGTCCACGGTGGGAGGCTCACGGCTCGGGCAGCCGGGCACCCAGGTCAATCCGGCGAGCGGGGTGCCGGTCCTGCCGAAGGAACTGTCGGCCCGGTCCTGGATCGTCGCCGACGCCGAGTCCGGCGAGGTGCTCGCCGCGCACAACGCGCACTGGCGGCTGGCCCCGGCGAGCACGCTGAAGATGCTGTTCGCGGACACGCTGCTGCCCAAGTGGCCCAAGACCACACAGCACAAGGTGGAGCTCTCCGACCTGGCCGGGGTCGGGTCCGGTTCCAGCATGGTCGGGATCAAGGAGGAGGAGACCTACACGGTCCACGACCTGTGGCTGGGGGTGTTCCTGCGCTCCGGCAACGACGCGGTGCACGTGCTGTCGGCGATGAACGGGGGCGTCGAGAACACCGTCAGGGAGATGAACGAGCAGGCCGAGGAGCTCCAGGCCCTCGACACGCACGTGGTCAGCCCCGACGGCTACGACGCCGAGGGGCAGGTGTCGTCGGCGTACGACCTGACGCTGATCGCCCGCTCGGGGCTGCAGAAGAAGGACTTCCGGGAGTACGCCTCGACGGTCCGGGCGAAGTTCCCGGGCGAGACGAAGAAGAACAAGAAGGGCAAGAAGGCCCGCGGGTCCTTCGAGATCCAGAACACCAACCGGCTGCTGAGCGGCGACTCCGACGTGCCCGTCTACCAGGGCATAGCCGGTGTGAAGAACGGCAACACCACCAACGCCGGCGCCACCTTCACCGGTGTCGCCGAGCAGGGCGGCAAGGTGCTCCTGGTCACCGTGATGAACCCGGAGAAGGACGAGTCCAACGGGGTCTACAAGGAGACCGCGCGACTCCTGGACTGGGGGTTCAAGGCGGCCGGCAAGGTCGAGCCGGTCGGTGAGCTGGTGCCCCCGAAGAGCGCCGTCCAGGCCGGTGCGCGGCCGGGTCCGTCCGCCTCCCCCGGTGAGGCCGGGGGTGCCGGGGCCGGTTCGAAGCCGGTGGCGAGCGCCCCGGCGGGCGGCGGCACCGACGGCGTCGGGGTCGCCCTGGGCATCACCGGCGGGGTGCTCGCGCTGCTCGCGGGCGGCGCGTTCCTGGTCAACCGGCGCTGGCCGCTGCCGGACCTGGTGCGCCGCCGCCCCCGTCCGTGACGCCGGCCGTCCCCTCCGCCTCGTCCTGCTTGCTCGGTGTCGCCGTCCAGGCGGCGCAGAACAGAACCAGTTTCGTGGTGAAGTTGATCCACAGCAGCAGGGCCACGGGGACGCCGAACGCCCCGTACATGCTCTTCGCGGCCACCCCCTGCAGATAGCCGCTGAGCAGCAGCTTCAGCAGTTCGAAGCCGACCGCGCCGGTGAGCGCGGCGACGAACAGCCGGTGCCGGGTGGGTTCGACGCCGGGCAGCAGGGTGAGGACGTACAGCAGCAGCAGGAAGTCGGCGCCCACGGCGACGGCGAACGCCGCCAGCTGCAGGACGATGCCGCCCCAGCCGCCCTTCTCCAGGCCGATCGCGTCGCTGATCCGGCCGACCAGCGCGGAGGCGACGGCGGAGGCGGCGAGGGTGAGCAGGAGCGCGCCGCCGAGCCCGACGAGGACCCCCGTGTCCTTGCCCTTGCGCAGGAAGGGGTTCTCCTCCTCGTCGGGCAGTTCCCACACCGCGCGGAGGCAGTCGCGCATGGCACCGGCCCAGCTGACGCCGGTGAACAGCAGAACGGCGCCGGCGATGAGGCCGACGGTGCCGGCGTTCTGCACCAGATCCCCGATCTGGTCGGAGATGCCGGGCACCTGTTCGGTGATCCTGTCCTGGAGGGCGTCCTGCTGGTCCTGGCCGAGGGTGGCGGCGCCGATCGCGGCGGCCACGGTGAGCAGCGGGAACAGGGCGACGAAACTGCGGAACGTCATCGCCGCGGCCAGCCGGGTCCAGTGCACGCGGTCCAGACGCTCGTACGACCGCCACGCGTGGGTGAGCATCGCCCTGGTCACCCACGGCCCCACACCGGGGAGCTTTTTCAGCCAGTCCATGAGCGGACTCTGCCCGCATTGCGGAAGACCAATGTTCGCGTGCCCCAGAACCGGACACCGGTGGCCAGCGCCATGCCGACCACCGCCCCGGACAGGACGTCCGCGCGCCGGGAGGTGAGACCGAGCCCGTAGTGGCTGACGGCGAGGCAGAGCAGCTGTACGGCGGCGCCCGCGAGGTTGACCGCGAAGAACATCGCGTAGGGGCGCGCGCCGCGCACACGTGTGCCGCGGTACGTGCCGTGCGCGTTGCCCACGTAGGCGACCGAGCAGCCGGCGACGAAGGAGAGGGCCTTGGCGGTGAGCGGGTCGAGTCCGGCGGGGCCGCGCAGGTACAGGAAGAGCGCGAGGTCGACGGCGTAGGCGAGCAGACCGGCGGTGGCGAACCCGATGAGCTCCCGCCGGTGCCGGAGCAGACGGTCCCTCACCAGTCGGCCACCGCCAGGGCGTACATCGCCGCCCACACCACGCCGATGAGGGCCAGCGCGCGGTCGCCGAGGACCACCTCCTCCGGCTCGCCGGCGGTCCCGCGGTCGGCGAAGACGGCGTAGCGCAGGACGGCGAGGACGAAGGCGACCACGGACAACTCCTGCCACGGCAGCGTCCCGGTGTGCGGTCCCCCGCCGTCCTCCAGGGCCCACAGGCAGTAGCCGAGGACGGCGACGGCGGCGGCGAGCTGCCACACGAAGCGCAGGTAGCCGGTGGTGTACTCCGTGAGCAGCGCGCGCGTGGCGCCCTCCTTGCCGGCCAGCTGCACGGCCTCCGAGTAGCGCTTGGCCGCGACCATGAACAGCGCGCCGAACCCGGTGGTGATCAGGAACCAGCGCGACAGCGGGATGCCGAGGGCGAGCCCGCCGGCCACCGCGCGCATCACGAAGCCGGTGGTGACGACGGCGAGATCGACGACGAGGACGTGCTTGAGGCTGACGCAGTACGCCAGTTGCATGGCGAGGTACGCGGTCAGCAGCGCGGCGACCTCCGGCCCGCACAGCCGGGCCGCGGCGAGCGGCGCGAGGACGCCGAGGACGGCCCCGGCGGCGTAGGCGGCGGGTACGGGGACCTGGCCCGCGGCGACCGGGCGTCGGCACTTGGTGGGGTGGGCGCGGTCGGCCGCCGCGTCGCGGGCGTCGTTGACGAGGTAGACGGCCGAGGCGCAGGCGGTGAACAGGACGAAGACCAGGGCGAGCCGGGCCGGGGCGCCGGCGGAGAACAGTTCACCGGCGGCGGCGGGGGCGGCGATCACCAGGACGTTCTTGACCCACTGCTTGGGGCGCGCGGTTCTGAGCAGCCCCGTGAGGAGGCCGCCCGCGCGGGGCGGTGGCGCCTGCTGCCGGTCGGTGCGGTCCTGGCCGTGGTCGTGGTCGTGGAGGAGGGCGGTGTCGGTCACGCGGGGCCTCCCGCCATCCAGCGGGCGCCGAGCCGGGCCGTGAGCGCGCCCAGGGCGGCCCCGGCCGCCACGTCCGAGGGGTAGTGGACACCGGCCACCAGCCGGGAGACGCACACGGCGGCGGCCAGCGGAGGCACCGCGCGGGCGCCGAGCGCGCCGAAGGCCACGGCGGCGGCCGCGGCGGAGGTGGCGTGCGAACTGGGGAAGGAATGCCGGCCGACGGTGCCGACGAGGGGTTCGACATGGGCGGGGCGGGGTCGGCGCACGACCCGTTTCACCCCCATGCTGACGGCGTGGGCGCCCGCGGTGAGGGCGGTGCCGCGCAGCCAGGCGGCGCGCCGGGGGCGGTCCAGGACGGCGCCGGTGAGGCCCGCCGCGAGCCACAGCGCCCCGTGCTCCCCCGCCCAGGACAGGGCACGCGCGGCACCGGCCACGCGCGGGTCCGTGCCGCACGCTCTGAGCGCGGCGACGATCCGGTGGTCCATGCCGTGCAGACCGCGGGGGCGCGGGAGGTCGTGGTGGTCGTCCATGTGGACCCACTGTTCACCCTTGACGGTCCGGAATTCCGCCACTATTGAGCGACATCCCATTAATCACCCGTTTCGGGGACGGGGATGACGTTTCAAAACCAATGAGTCACATACGGGCGATACGGTCGCCGTCATGCCTGCCGACACCGTTCCCGTCACGGGGTGGGGCCGCACCGCTCCCACCGCCGCCCGGCTGATCCGCCCACGGACGTACGAGGAGGCCGCCCTGGCCGTCCGGGAGTGCGGCGCCCGCGGCGGCATCGCGCGGGGCCTGGGGCGGGCGTACGGGGACGCGGCGCAGAACGCGGGCGGCGCGGTGCTGGACATGACGGGCCTGGACCGGGTGCACGCGATCGACGCCGACGACGGCACCGTGGTGTGCGACGCGGGCGTCTCCTTGCACCGGCTGATGGAGGTGCTGCTGCCGCTCGGCTGGTTCGTGCCGGTGACGCCGGGCACGCGCTATGTGACGGTCGGCGGGGCGGTCGGCGCCGACATCCACGGCAAGAACCACCATGTCTCCGGCTCCTTCTCCCGCCACGTGCTCTCCCTGGACCTGCTCACCGCCGACGGCGAGGTCGTCACGGCCGTACCGAGCACGCCGCTGTTCGAGGCGACCGCCGGCGGCATGGGCCTGACCGGGGTGATCCTCACCGCGACGATCCGGCTCCAGCCGGTCGAGACGTCCCTGATGTCGGTCGACACCGAACGCGCGGACGACCTCGACGACCTGATGGCCCGTCTCGCCGACACCGATCACCGCTACCGCTACTCGGTCGCCTGGATCGATCTGCTGGCCCGGGGCCGGGCCACCGGCCGCGCGGTGCTCACGCGCGGCGACCACGCGCCCCTGGACGCGCTGCCGCGCGGCACACGTGTGCACAGGGAACCCCTGGCCTTCCGCACCTCCCGCCTCCCGGCCGCCCCCTCCTTCGTCCCCGAGGGCCTGCTCAGCCGGACCACGGTGGGGCTGTTCAACGAGCTCTGGTACCGCAAGGCGCCCCGCGCGCGGACCGGGCAGCTCCAGCGGATCCCCGCCTTCTTCCACCCCCTGGACGGCGTGCCGCACTGGAACCGGGTCTACGGCCGGGGCGGCTTCGTGCAGTACCAGTTCGTCGTCGGGCACGGCCGGGAGGACGCCCTGCGCCGGATCGTGCGCCGGATCTCCGAGCGGCGCTGCCCGTCCTTCCTCGCGGTCCTCAAGCGCTTCGGCGAGGCCGACCCGGGCTGGCTGTCCTTCCCCGTGCCGGGCTGGACCCTGGCCCTCGACATCCCGGCCTCACTGCCCGGACTCGGCGGTTTCCTCGACGAACTCGACGAGGAGGTGGCCGGTGCGGGCGGGCGCGTCTACCTCGCCAAGGACTCCCGGCTGCGTCCGGAACTGCTCGCCGCGATGTACCCCCGTCTGGACGACTTCCGCGCGCTGCGCGCCGCACTGGACCCGCGCGGTGTGTTCACCTCCGACCTGTCCCGCCGCCTCCATCTCTAGGCACCCTCTAGGAGCTGTCGTGAAGGACGCCTTCGGCCTCCCCCAGTCCCTGCTCGTCCTCGGTGGCACCTCCGAGATCGCGCTCGCCACCGCGCGGCGGCTGATCGCCCGCCGCACCCGCACGGTGTGGCTGGCCGGCCGCCCCTCCCCCGGCCTGGACGAGGCCGCCGGACAGCTGCGCGGTCTCGGCGCCGAGGTGCGCACCGTCGCCTTCGACGCGCTCGACCCCGCCGCCCACGGGGACGCGCTCGGCAAGGTCTTCGCCGAGGGCGACATCGACGTGGTGCTGCTCGCCTTCGGCACCCTCGGCGACCAGGCCCACGACGAACGGGACCCCGAGGCCGCGGTACGGGTCGCGCAGACCAACTACACCGGCGCGGTCTCGGCGGGCCTGGTGTGCGCGGGCGCGCTCCAGGCACAGGGCCACGGCTCCCTGGTGGTGCTGTCGTCCGTCGCGGGCGAGCGGGCCCGCCGCGCGAACTTCATCTACGGCTCCAGCAAGGCCGGTCTGGACGCCTTCGCCCAGGGCCTCGGGGACGCGCTGTACGGCACGGGCGTGCACGTCATGGTCGTCCGCCCCGGTTTCGTGCGGACGCGGATGACGGCCGGGCTGCCCGAGGCGCCGCTGGCCACCACCCCGGAGGCGGTCGCGGCGGCCGTGGAGCTGGGACTGCGGCGCCGCGCGGAGACGGTGTGGGTGCCGGGAGCGCTGCGGATGGTGATGTCGGCGCTGCGGCACCTGCCGCGCGGGGTGTTCCGGCGGCTGCCGGTGTGACTGCCGGCGGGCGGCGGCGGCGGGGTCAGTGGGCGGAGACGGAGCCCAGGTCCGCCCGCCCGGCCTGCGGGGGCACCACGAGGGAGCCGAAGGGGAACTCGCGCAGCTTGCGCCACACCCCGTCCGCGCCCTGCTCGTAGAGCGCGAAGCCGGTGCAGGGCCACTGGGCCTCGTAGTCGGCGAGCTCCTCGTAGGCCCGGTCCATGGCCGCCTCGTCGATCCCGTGCGCCACGGTGACGTGCGGGTGGTACGGGAACTGCAGCTCGCGCGCCATCGGGCCGGAGGCGTCACGGACCTGCTTCTGCAGCCAGGTGCACGCCGCGCCGCCCTCGACGACCTGGACGTACACCACCGGCGTCAGCGGCCGGAAGGTGCCGGTGCCGGACAGCCGCATGGGGAACGGGCGGGCGGCCGCGGCGACCTCGCTCAGATGCGACTCGACGGCCGCCAGGTCGGTGTCGCCGACCTCCGTCGGCGGCAGCAGGGTGACGTGCGTGGGGATGCCGTGAGCCGCGGCGTCGCCGAAGCCCGCGCGCAGCTGCTGAAGCCGGCTGCCGTGAGGCTCCGGGACCGCGATCGACACGCCGATCGTTACGGTCCCCACGTCGTCTCCTGTCGTTGTGGTGGTGAAGCGCGGTGGTGAAGCTTGGCGGTGAGGCGTGGTGCGGGGTGACCGCCGGAACGGTCACCCTGTCATCGACTGTACGGCCACGACCCGGATGCGGGCAGGCGCAACCGGAGTGATGTGCGGCGCTGTGCGGTGGTACGGATCGCCGCCGTGGGCCGGTTCAGCGCCGGTTCAGTGCTTGGCGGGAAGGAAGCCGACCCGCTCGTACGCCCGCGCGAGGGTCTCCGCGGCGACGGCACGCGCCTTCTCCGCGCCCTTGGCCAGGATCGAGTCGAGGGTCTCGGTGTCGTCGAGGTACTGCTGGGTGCGCTCCTTGAACGGGGTCACGAACTCGACCATGACCTCGGCGAGGTCCGTCTTGAGCGCACCGTAGCCCTTGCCGGCGTACTTCTCCTCCAGTTCGGGGATGTCCGCTCCGGTGAGGGTCGAGTAGATCGTGAGCAGGTTGCTCACCCCGGGCTTCTCCACGACGTCGTAGCGGATCACCGTGTCGGTGTCGGTGACCGCGCTCTTCACCTTCTTGGCGGTCGTCCTCGGCTCGTCCAGGAGGTTGATGAGGCCCTTCGGCGTGGACGCCGACTTGCTCATCTTGATCGACGGGTCCTGGAGGTCGTAGATCTTCGCCGTCTCCTTGAGGATGTACGGCTTCGGCATCCGGAAGGTCTCGCCGAACCGGCCGTTGAAACGGTCGGCGAGGTCGCGGGTGAGCTCGATGTGCTGGCGCTGGTCCTCGCCCACCGGCACCTCGTCGGCCTGGTAGAGCAGGATGTCCGCGACCTGGAGGATCGGGTAGGTGAACAGTCCGACGGAGGCCCGGTCGGCGCCCTGCTTGGCGGACTTGTCCTTGAACTGGGTCATGCGGGAGGCCTCGCCGAAGCCGGTGAGGCAGTTCATGACCCAGGCGAGCTGGGCGTGCTCGGGCACATGGCTCTGGACGAACAGGGTGCAGCGGTCCGGGTCCAGTCCGGCGGCCAGCAGCTGGGCGGCGGCGAGCCGGGTGTTGGCGCGCAGCACGTCCGGGTCCTGCGGAAGCGTGATCGCGTGCAGGTCGACGACCATGTAGAACGCGTCGTGGGTCTCCTGCAGGGCCACCCACTGGCGGACGGCGCCGAGGTAGTTGCCTAGGTGGAACGAGCCTGCGGTGGGCTGGATTCCGGAGAGCACGCGGGGTCGGTCAGTCGCCATGCTCACCATTCTCTCAGTTCCCCGGGGGCGGTCGGGAACCGACCGGAAACAGATGGGAACCGAACCGTGCCCGGCGGTGTAACAAGAGTGTGAGGACGCGGGAGGGGGGCCGCATCGTCGATGAGGCCGCGGTGATCGCACGCGTACGCGCCGGAGAGCCGGAGGCGTACGCGGAGCTGGTGCGGGCCCATACGGGCATCGCGCTCAGGGCGGCCGCCGCGCTCGGGGCGGGGTCGGACGCGGAGGACGTGGTGCAGCAGGCCTTCGTGAAGGCGTACTGCGCGCTGGGCCGGTTCCGGGACGGCATGGCGTTCCGGCCGTGGCTGCTGTCGATCGTGGCCAACGAGACGAGGAACACAGTGCGCGCGGCGGTGCGGCGGAACACGCTCGCCGGCCGTGAGGCGGCATTCGTGGAGGCGGAGCCCGTGATACCGGAATCGGCCGATCCGGCGGTGGCGACGCTGGAGACGGAGCGCCGCGGGGCGCTCGCGGCCGCGTTGGGGAAGCTGAGCGAGGAGCACCGGCTGGTCGTCACCTACCGCTATCTGCTGGAGATGGACGAGCGGGAGACCTCCCTGGCCCTGGGCTGGCCCCGGGGCACGGTGAAGTCCCGGCTGAACCGCGCCCTGCGCAAGCTGGAGCGCCTGCTGCCGGACTTCCGGCCCCGGGAAGGGGGCGGGACGGCATGAGCGAGCGGTACGACGGCGAGGCGGAGCGGCTGCGTGAGGAGCTGCGGGCCTTCGGCCGGTCCCTGGACGGGCCGGGCGGGGCCGCGGGGTCCGAGTCGATGGTGGAGCGGGTACTGGGGCAGATACTCGCCGAGGAGCTGCCGGTGCCCGCGGCGGAGCCGGCGGGTGCGGGGGCGCGGTGGCGGACGGTGCGGCGCTGGGCGCGGGCGCGGTGGCGGTCGCTGGTCGCCGCGCTGTGCGGGCTGCTGACGGTGCTGGCGCTGACGCCCCCGGTGCGGGCGGCGGTGACCGACTGGTTCGGGTTCGGCGGCGTCGAGGTGCGGTACGACCCGTCGGCGGTGCCCTCCCCGGGGGCGGAGGTGCCGGGCTGCGGCCGGTCGGTGTCGCTCGGTGAGGCGGAGCGGCGGGCCGGGTTCGCGCCGTTGGTGCCCAAGGCGCTGGGCACTCCGGACGCGGTGACGGTGAGCGGGCTGCCGCGGGGGCGGACCCTGGTGAGCCTGTGCTGGCGGGAGCGGGGGCGGACGATCCGGCTGGACGAGTTCCCGGGGCGCCTGGACGTCACCTTCGTCAAGAGCGTCCGGGAGCAGCCGGAGTGGCTGTCCCTCGGCGGGGACGGGGACGGGGACGGGGACGGGGGCGGGGATCCGGTCCTGTGGTTCTCGCGGCCGCATGTGCTGAGCTTCTGGATCGTCGGCACGGACGGTCACCGGTTCACCCGGGCGGAGCGCACGGCGGGGCCGACGCTGCTGTGGTCCCACGGGGGCGCGGACGGCGAGGGGGTGGCCGCACACGGGGTGACGCTGCGGCTGGAGGGGGTGGCGTCGAAGGCGCGGGCGCTGGAGATCGCGAAGGCGGTCGAAGGGGCGGCGGGGGCGGCGGCGGCGGGGGAAGGTGCGGGCCGGTAGCCGGGCGGGCGGGGTCCGGGAATCTGTGGCGGACCGGATGGGAACCCCGGCGGGCCGGGCGGTGTACCAGAAGTGACAGGCGGCTCGTGGGCGGGCCGCACGGGGATCGACCGGCCGAGTGGGGGTCCGGATGCGCGGATGGAGCGGGTGGAAGGGCAGTGTTCGCCGACTGACGGCGAGTGCGGCGGCTTTGACGGTCGTGCTGGCCCTGACGGTGTGGGGTGCCTCGCCGGCCTCCGCCGGAGGGCCGACGAGCGTGCTGGTGACCTCACCGGGGAGCGAGGAGACGGCGTCGCTGTACCACTCCGACAAGGGATACGGCGAGCTGGAGCGGCTGCTCGGCCCGGCGGGCAAGGGCACCCGGGAGAGGCCGCCCGGGGCCATCTCCCCCTCGGCCCGGCTGATCAACGTGACCTGGATGGTGCACGACGTGACGCCGTGGCGCGTGGACCGGGTCTTCGTGGGGCTCCCGGACGAAGACGTATGGATACACACCGCCGCGCACGTCCCCGAGTCGCCGAACGGCTCCTGGCACCGTGCCGGGAACTCCTCGGATGTGTACAAGTTCCTGTCCGAGCTGGGGGTGATGGGCGAGGCGAGAGGCACCGGGCCGGTCTCCGATGTCTACCCGGCGCCGTGGGAAACGGCGCAGGCCGACCCGGAATCGGACGAGGGTACGGCCGCGGCGGCCCAGGAGGCCCCGGAGACCCGCGCCGCGACGGTGCCGCGCGACGACACCGACTGGTGGTGGGCGATACCGGGCCTGGCGGCCGGAGCGGCACTGGCCCTGGTGCTGCGCCCGTATGGGGCACGGCTGGTCCAGCGGCGGAAGGACGACCCCGGTCCGCGGCAGGAGCTGCTGGACGTCTGACGACGGCGCGCACGGCGGCCCGGTACGGGACCGGACCGCCGTGGGACGGGTCGGGAGCGGGCGCGACGCCTCAGCCGAGGTCGATCTCCGGGTACAGCGGGAAGCCGGCGACCAGGTCGGTGGCGCGGCGGGAGATCTCGTCGGCGACCTTGCCGTCGAGGACGTGGGAGGCCTTGGAGGGAGCGCCGGACTTGGTGGTGCCGGGTTCGGTGGAGGTGAGGACGCGGTCGATCAGGCCGGCGACCTCGTCCATCTCGGTGGTGCCCAGACCGCGGGTGGTCAGCGCGGGGGTGCCGATGCGGATGCCGGAGGTGTACCAGGCGCCGTTGGGGTCGGCGGGGATGGCGTTGCGGTTGGTGACGATGCCCGAGTCGAGCAGGGCGGCCTCGGCCTGGCGGCCGGTGAGGCCGTAGGAGGTGGCGACGTCGATCAGGTTGAGGTGGTTGTCGGTGCCGCCGGTGACCAGGGTCGCGCCGCGGCGCATCAGGCCCTCGGCGAGGGCGCGGGAGTTGTCGACGATGCGCTGGGCGTAGTCCTGGAAGGCGGGCTGCCGGGCCTCGGCGAGGGCGACGGCCTTGGCGGCCATGACGTGCGGGAGCGGGCCGCCGAGGACCATCGGGCAGCCGCGGTCGACCTGGTCCTTCAGGGAGTCGTCGCACAGCACCATGCCGCCGCGCGGGCCGCGCAGCGACTTGTGGGTGGTGGTGGTGACGATCTGGGCGTGCGGCACGGGGTCGAAGTCGCCGGTGAGGACCTTGCCGGCGACGAGACCGGCGAAGTGCGCCATGTCGACCATGAGCGTGGCGCCGACCTCGTCGGCGATCTCGCGCATGATCCGGAAGTTCACCAGACGGGGGTAGGCGGAGTAGCCGGCGACGATGATCAGCGGCTTGAACTCGCGGGCGGAGGTGCGCAGCGCCTCGTAGTCGATCAGGCCGGTCGCCGGGTCGGTGCCGTAGGAACGCTGGTCGAACATCTTGCCGGAGATGTTGGGACGGAAGCCGTGGGTGAGGTGGCCGCCGGCGTCCAGGGACATGCCGAGCATGCGCTGGTTGCCGAAGGCGCGGCGCAGCTCGGCCCAGTCGGCCTCGGAGAGGTCGTTGACCTGGCGGACCCCGGCCTTCTCCAGGGCGGGCAGTTCGACCCGCTGGGCGAGGACGGACCAGAAGGCGACCAGGTTGGCGTCGATGCCGGAGTGCGGCTGGACGTAGGCGTGGCGGGCGCCGAAGAGCTCCTTGGCGTGCTCGGCGGCGAGCGACTCGACGGTGTCGACGTTGCGGCAGCCGGCGTAGAAGCGGCGGCCGACGGTGCCCTCGGCGTACTTGTCGCTGAACCAGTTGCCCATCGCGAGGAGGGTGGCCGGGGAGGCGTAGTTCTCCGAGGCGATCAGCTTGAGCATCTCGCGCTGGTCGGCGACCTCCTGGCCGATGGCGTCGGCGACCCGCGGCTCGACGGCGCGGATCACGTCGAGGGCGGAGCGGAAGGCGGTGGAAGCGGGGGTGATGTCTGCGGACACGAGGACCTCCGGACGTGGGTGTGGCGTTCGGGTCGGCCCAGGCGCACGGCACAGGTCCGGTCCCCGGGGGTCGCGGGGTCGGGGGCCGCTTCCCGATGGTGGGCTCCATCTCTGCGCGCCAGTCACGGCCCGACGTCAGGGTACCGGGTGGCACGGAGTGTCACGGGGAGGCGTCCATCATGCGGGCGACGGCGTCCGCGTTGTTGACGCCGGTGGCGGCTGGGGGTGCGTGGGGGCTGGTCGCGCCCACGCGGCGAGGATTTACAGGATCACGTGGGGCAGGAAGCGGGCGTATTCGTCTGTGATGAGGCCGGAGGATTCCCGGATGCCGAGACCTGCCGGTTCGTTCTCGACAATCCAGGTGCCGAGGACGACGTGGTGGTCGTCGAAGGTGGGCAGGGGGGCCAGTTGCTGGTAGCAGCAGGGTTCGTCGCGGAGCACGGGGTCCGTGCCGGGCTCGTGGACGGTCACTCCGGCACCCTCGCGGCCCAGGAGGGGCTTGGCGACCCAGCCGGTGGTGTCCGCGAGTTCGCGCGGGCCGTCGAGGTAGGCGGGAAGGAGGTTGGGGTGGCCGGGGTGGAGCTCCCAGAGGATCGCGAGCAGTGCCTTGTTGCTGAGGAGCATCTTCCAGGCGGGCTCGATCCAGAGGGTGGAGCCGGTGCCGCCGCCGTTGTCGAGGGTGTCGAGGACGTGGTCGGCGAAGCGGTCGGTGGTCAGCCACTCCCAGGGGTACAGCTTGAAGATGCTGCGGATGAAGCGGAGCCCGTTGTCGACGAAGCGCCGGGAGAGGCGGTCCCAGCCGATCTCCTCCATGGAGAGCCAGTCGGTGTCGAGGCCGGCCTGCTCGGCGGTCTCCTTGAGGTAGGCGACCGTCATGAGGTCCTCGCCGAGCTCGTCGGCGGAGGAGTGGGCGAAGTACAGGGGGCTGCCCGGCGGGAGGAGACCGGCCTGCTTCCGCCAGGCGTCGACGAGGCGTTCGTGGAGGGAGTTCCACTGGTCGGCGCCGGGGAAGCGTTCCTCCATCCAGAACCACTGGGGCGAGGCGGCCTCCACCAGGGAGGTGGGGGTGTCGGCGTTGTACTCCAGCAGCTTCGCGGGGCCCGTGCCGTCGTAGCGGAGGTCGAAGCGGCCGTAGACCGTCGGAAGTTCGGCGCGACGGTGCCAGGCCTCGGTGACGGCGCGGGCGATCCGCGGGTCGGTGATGCCGAGGTCGGCGAAGCGGTCGGCGGTGACGATGTGTTCGGCCGCCGCGAGGCAGAGGTGGTGCAGCTCCTCGACGACCTCCTCCAGCGCCTCGACCTCCTCCAGGGAGAAGACGTAGTAGGCGCTCTCGTCCCAGTAGGGGCGCAGCGACCCGTCGGGATAGCGGGTGAGCGGATAGATGAGCCCCTGCTCCTCGACGGTCTCCTGCCAGCCGGGGCGGGGCTCGATGGTGCGCCGTTCCATGAGCCGCTCAGCCGCCGCCGCTGCCGGAGCCCGAGCAGCCGAAGCCGCCCCGGTCGACGGCCTCGCTGCGGCTGAACGTGCCGTGCTCGGCGTAACCGCCGCTGACGTCGGCGTCGTAGTACCAGTCGGCGTCGCCGCCGCGGGACTTGCCCTTGCCGAGGGAACCGGAGGAGGAAGAACCGGAGGAAGAGGAACCGGTCTTGCAGTTCCTGTCGGCGACGACCTTGTAGCCGTTGAGGTAGTCGTAGCTGTCCCGGTCCACACACCGCCGGTCCGGGTCCGATCCGCAGGCCGACAGTGCCGCCGCGAGCACCCCCATGCCCCCGAGCACCACCGTGCTGGACCGCAACCGCCGTCGCGTCTGCGCCATGATTCCCCCTGTGTGCCGCTGTCACCGTCCGCCGGGGCCTTGTCCGCTCCCGGCTCGCGGCGGACAGCCTAGAGACCACCCGCCCACCGCACACAGGAGGCCCCCGGCTGCCGCCCCCGCGGCACCGTCCGTTTGGGGGGCTTGGTGCGGAATGCGCCCTTGGTGCGTCAGGGCAGTGCCCTGCACAGGGCTTCCAGGGTGGCCGTCCAGGCGTGGTCCGGTGGTGTGGCGTAGCCGACGACCAGGGCGTCGTGCCCGGTGGTGCCGGCGGCGGGGTGACGGAAGCGGGAGAGGCCGAGGACGGCGAGGCCCTGCCAGGTGGCGGCCTGGACGACGGACTGCTCGGTGCCGGGCGGCAGTCGGAGGACGGCGTGCAGGCCGGCCGCGATGCCGGTGACGCGGACGTCGGGTGCCCGGTCGGCGAGGGCCTGGACGAGGGCGTCGCGGCGGCGCCGGTAGCGCAGCCGGGCGGCGCGGACGTGGCGGTCGTAGGCGCCGGAGGTGAGGAATTCGGCGAGGGTGAGCTGTTCGACGACGCCGACGGAGAGGCCGCCGCCGTGGGCCTCGACGGCGGGGAGCAGCGACGGGGGCACCACCATCCAGCCCAGGCGGAGGCCCGGGGCGAGGGACTTGCTGGCCGTGCCGAGGTAGACGACGTGGTCGGGGTCGAGGTCCTGGAGTGCGCCGACGGGCTGGCGGTCGTAGCGGAACTCGCCGTCGTAGTCGTCCTCCAGGATCAGTCCGCCGGTGCGGCGGGCCCAGTCGACCACCGCGGCCCGGCGCTCGGGGCGCAGGGCGCCGCCCAGGGGGAACTGGTGGGCGGGGCTGAGGAGGACCGCGTCGGCGTCGCCCGTGTCCTGGGCGCGGGTGCCGAGGGTGTCGTGGGGCAGCGGGGCGGTGTCCAGGCCGGAGCGGGTGGCGAGGTTCCAGTGGGCGTCCAGGCCGTGGGACTCCACGGCGAGGGTGCGGGCGCCGCGGTCGTGCAGGACCTCGCAGAGGAGGCGCAGGCCGTGGGCGAAGCCCGAGCAGACGACGAGGCGTTCGGGGTCGGCGCGCACGCCCCGGACGCGTGCCAGGTAGTCCGCGAGCGCGGCGCGCAGTTCGGGACGGCCGCGTGCGTCGCCGTAGCCGAAGGCGTCGTGCGGAGCGGCGGCGAGGGCGCGGCGGGTGGCCTTGAGCCATTCGGCCCGGGGGAAGGACGCGAGGTCGGGGGTGCCGGGAAGGAGGCTGTACGGGAGGCGGCCGGGCGCCCGCCGGGGGGAGCGGGCGGTGGGCGGCGGGCCGGGGACCGCCCGGTCGGCGACGCGGGTGCCGGAGCCCTGCCGTGCGGTGAGCCGGCCCTCGGCGACCAGGTCGGCGTAGGCGTCGGCGACGGTGTTGCGGGCGATGCCCAGGTCGGCGGCGAGGGAGCGGGAGGAGGGCAGCCGGGTGCCCGGTGCGAGACGGCCGGTGCGGACGGCCTCCCGCAGGGCGTCGGTCAGACCACGGCGCAGGCCGGGCCCGGCCGGGTCGAGATGAAGGTCGATGCCGAAAGTGGCCCAGCGGTCCGCCATGGAACTGGACCATACTCCTGGGCTGCCCCGCTCCTAGGCTCGATCCATGACGAACACCGAAACCACCCCGGCGGAGCCCTTCGCCGCCGAGCCGCCCGTCCGGCTGGAGTGGGCCCGGCACGCTCCCGAGGTCTACAAGGCGATGGTCCGGCTGGACTCGGCCGCCAAGAAGGGCCTCGACCCCGCGCTGTACGAGCTGGTGAAGATCCGCGCCTCCCAGATCAACCACTGCGCCTTCTGCCTGGACATGCACACCAAGGACGCCCTCGCGGCCGGTGAGAGCGTCGAGCGGATCGTGCAGCTCGCCGCGTGGGAGGAGTCGCGGCACTTCTACACGGAGAAGGAGCTCGCGGCGATCGAGCTGACGGACGCCGTCACCGAGCTGACGTCCGGCTTCGTGCCCGACGAGGTGTACGAGCGGGCCGCCGCGCGGTTCGACGAGGCGGAGCTGTCCCAGCTGATCGCCGCCATCACGGTGATCAACGCGTGGAACCGGTTCGGAGTGACGTGTCGTATGACGCCGGGGCACTACCAGCCGGGACAGCGACAGCACGGATGACGGCCGCCGGGACCGCCTCCACGCCTACGTGAGGGTCAGGGCAGCCACTCCTTCCAGACGGACTCGTGGCTGTCCACCCACTTCTCGGCCGCCTCCTGCGGTGACAGCTTCCGGTCGGCGATCATCAGGGAGACCTCGTTCTGGTCCTCGGTCGTCCACTTGAAGTTCTTGAGCAGCTCCGCCGCCTCGCCGCCGTTCTTCGCGAAGTCGGCGTTGAGGTACTTCTGCAGCGGCGTGACCGGGTAGGCGCAGGCGACCTTCGCCGGGTCGGCGTCGCAGCCCTCTTCGTACGCGGGCAGTTTCACCTCGGTCATCGGCACCTGCTCGAACAGCCACTGGGGGGTGTACCAGTAGGTGAGGAAGGGCTTCTTCTCCTTGGCGAACTGTCTGATCTGGGTGATCTGCGCGGCCTCGGAGCCGGCGAACACCACCCGGTAGTCCAGCTTCAGGTTCTTCACCAGCGCCTTGTCGTTGGTGACGTAGGACGGCGAGCCGTCCATCAGCTGGCCCTTGCCGCCGCTCTCCGGGGTGCGGAACCGCTCGGCGTACTTGTTGAGGTTCTTCCAGTCGGTGACGTCCGGATGCTTCTCGGCGAAGTACGTCGGCACGTACCAGCCGATGTGTCCGGTGACGCCGAGGTCGCCGCCGGGCGCGATCGTCTTCTTCTCCTCGACGTACCGCTGTTCCTGCTCGGGATGCCCCCAGTCCTCCAGGATCGCGTCGACCCTGCCCTGGCTGAGCGCGTCCCACGCGGGCACCTCGTCGACCTGGACGGTGTCGACGCGGTAGCCCAGCTCGTGCTCCAGCAGGTACTGGGCGACGGCCACGTTGGCCTGCGCGCCCACCCAGGACTGCACGGACAGGGTGACCGTCCGGGCGCCCTGGGCGTTCGCGAAGGGCGACGCCTGCCTGGTCATGTCGGCGGCGCCGCAGCCGGTCAGCAGCAGGAGCGCGCAGCCGGCGGCCAGCGCCGGGATCGTACGGCCCGTACGGAATCGCATGTCACGCCCCCTTCTTCGCGCGGCGTTCGGTCGGCTGGGTCACCCGGTCGAGCATCAGGCCCAGGCAGACGATGGCGGCCCCGGCCACCAGGCCGGTCGCCAGGTCGCCCTGGGCGAGGCCGAAGACGACGTCGTAGCCGAGCGCGCCCCCGCCGACCAGGCCGCCGATGATGACGACGGCGAGGACCAGGACGACGCCCTGGTTGACGGCGAGCAGCAGGGCCGGGCGGGCCAGCGGGAGCTGGACCTGGCGCAGCTGCTGGCCGCTGGTCGCGCCGAGCGAGCGGGCCGACTCCAGGGCCGCCGGATCGACCTGGCGCAGGCCCTGGGTGGTGATGCGGACGACGGCCGGCAGCGCGTAGACGATCGCGGCGGCGACGGCCGGGGCGCGGCCGACGCCGAACAGGGCGACGACGGGGATCAGGTACACGAACTGGGGCATCGTCTGGAACACGTCCAGGACGGGCCGCAGCAGCCGTTCGACACGGTCGCTGCGGGCGGCGGCGATGCCGGTCGCGAAGCCGATGACGAGGGTCACGGCGACGGCCGCGAGGACCTGGGAGAGCGTGTCGAGGGACGGGTTCCACACGCCGAGCACGCCGATCGCGGCCATGGCGAGGACGGCGGTGAGCGCGGTGCGCCAGGTGCCGATCACCAGGGCCAGGGCGGCGACGATCAGGAGCACCGCCCACCAGGGCAGACCTTGCAGACCGTCGCGGAGCGGGTCGAGGACCCAGGTGGTGAAGCGGCCCGCCCAGTCGGCGGTGCCGCCGATGACGGGGACGCCGGAGTAGAGGTGGTCGGTCATCCAGCCGACGGCCCGGTTGACCGGCTCGGCGATGCCCACGACCCATCCGCCGGGCCACTCCAGGCGGTCCGCGAGACGTCCGGCGAGCACGACGGCCACGGCGGCGATCCCGGCGTACGCCCACAGCGCGCGGGCGTGCGGCGCGGGCGCCTGTCCGAGCCGGGCGCCGGCGGCGCCGGTCACGCGGTCCAGGACCACGGCGAGCAGCACGATGGGGATGCCGGCGGCGAGCGCGGCGCCGACGTCGACCGTGGCCAGCGCCTGGTAGACGCGGTCGCCGAGACCGCCGGCGCCGATCACGGAGGCGATGACGGCCATGGACAGCGCCATCATGATCGTCTGGTTGAGTCCGAGGAGCAGTTCCTTGCGGGCCAGCGGGATGCGGGCGGTCAGCAGGCGCTGGCGGGCGGTCGTCCCGAGTGACTCGACCGCCTCCAGCACCTCCTTGTCCGCGCCGCGCAGCCCGAGCGCGGTGAGGCGGGCCATGGGCGGGGCGGCGTAGACGACGGTGGCCAGGACGGCCGCCGGGACGCCGATGCCGAACACCAGGACGACGGGGAGGAGGTAGGCGAAGGCCGGAAGGACCTGCATGGTGTCGAGGACCGGGCGCAGGACGCGGTCCATACGGTCGGACAGTCCGGCGGCGAGGCCGAGGAGCGCGCCGACGACGGCCGACGCGGTGACGGCCACGACCATGAGCGCGAGGGTCTGCATGGTCGGCACCCACATGCCGAGCAGGCCGCAGGCGAGGAACGCGGTGGCGGTTCCGAGGGCGAGGCGGAGGCCGGCGACGCGCCAGGCGATCAGGGCCGACACGGCGGTCACTCCCGCCCAGCCGACGGCGAGGAGGGCGAGGTAGACGGCGCGTACGGAGATGACGACGGCGTTGCTGACGTGGCCGAAGAAGTAGAGGAAGAGGGGGTGGGAGTCGCGGTTGTCGATGATCCAGTCGCTGGCGTTGCCGAGGGGGTCGGAGACGTTGACCGTCAGTGCCTCGGGCCAGGTGCCGGATGCCCAGCGGGCGGCGGCGAGGGGGATCAGGAGGGCGGCGAGGAGGGCGAGGGCGGCGAGTTTGCGGGCGGTGGGGTTGGTGCGGGTGCCCGGCGGGGACGGTGTTTCGGGTGCTGCCGTGAGCGTTGCCATCACACCGGCTCCTCGGTGGTGGCCGTAGCGGGTGTCGGCTCGCGGCGCTGCGCCGGTGCCGCTGCGGCACGACTGCTCGCGGCTGCGTCCGTGGTGGCTGTGCCGGCCACCACGTCCAGGAGGGCTCCCGCGTCGATGACGCCCACGCACTTGCCGGCGTCCAGTACCCGGGCGGAGGTGCCTGCGCGGGACACCGCCTCGATGGCCTTGGAGATCGTGGCGTCGGGGGACAGCGCCGGGCCCGTGTCCGCCTCTTCGGCGGAGGACGCGGGGCGCATGGCCGTGCGGACGGTCATGACGTGTTCGCGCGGGACATCGCGGACGAACGCGCGGACGTAGTCGTCGGCGGGTGAGCCCACGATCTCCTCCGGTGTGCCCAGCTGGACCACGCGGCCGTCGCGCATCAGGGCGATCCGGTCGCCGAGTTTCAGGGCTTCCTGGAGGTCGTGGGTGATGAAGACCATCGTGCGGCCCTCCTCGCGGTGCAGCCGGATCACCTCCTCCTGCATGTCACGCCGGATCAGCGGGTCGAGCGCGCTGAACGGCTCGTCGAAGAGGAGGACTTCGGGGTCGACGGCGAGGGCGCGGGCGAGGCCGACGCGCTGGCGCTGGCCGCCGGAGAGCTGGGCGGGTCTGCGCTGCTCCATGCCCTCCAGGCCGACCTTGGCGACGACCTCGGCGGCCTTCTTCCGGCGTTCCGCCTTGCCCATGCCCTGGATCTCCAGGCCGTAGGCGACGTTGTCGAGGACGGTGCGGTGCGGCAGCAGACCGAAGTGCTGGAAGACCATGGCGGCGCGGTGCCGGCGCAGTTCCCGCAGCCGTGCCCGGTCCATGGCGCGGACGTCCTCGCCGTCGATGGCGATGGTGCCCGCGGTCGGTTCGATCAGCCGGGTCAGACAGCGCACCAGGGTGGACTTGCCGGAGCCGGACAGGCCCATGACGACGAAGACCTCACCCTTGCGGACGTCGAAGCTCACGTCGCGCACGGCGGCCGTGCAGCCGGTGCGGGAGCGCAGCTCGGCGGGGTCGAGGGCGGTGAGGTCCGGGTCGCCGGGGACGCGGGCGGCCTTGGGGCCGAAGACCTTCCACAGGCCGTCGACGGAGAAGACGGGAGAGGCACTCATCGCGCGTCACCGCCGATCAGGTCGGCGGCGCGCTCGCCGACCATGAGGACGCCGATCATCGGGTTGACGGCGGTCATGGTCGGGAAGACGGAGGCGTCGGCGATGCGGATGCCGTGGAGGCCGCGGATGTGCAACTCGTGGTCGACGACCGCCTGTTCGTCGTCGGCGGCGCCCATCCTGCAGGTGCCCGCCGGGTGGTAGACGGTGTGGGCGGCCTTGCGGGCGTACTCGCTGAGCTCCTCGTCGCCGGTGACGTCCGGCCCGGGGGCCACTTCGCGCTTGAGCCAGTGGGCCAGCGGTTCGGTCCTCGCGATCTCGCGGGCGATGCGGATGCCGTCGACGAGGGTGCGGCCGTCGTAGTCGTCCTCGTCGGTGAAGTAGCGGAAGTCGAGGGCGGGCTTGACCTCCGGGTCGGCGCTGGTGAGGTAGAGGCGGCCGCGGGACTTCGGCTTGGGGATGTTCGGGGTCATGGAGACGCCGAACTCCGGCCGCTCGTAGCCCAGTCGCTCCGGGTTGTCGGTGAAGGGGATCTGGTAGAAGTGGAACATCAGGTCCGGGCCCGCGTGTTCGGGGTCGCGGCGCACGAACAGTCCGGCGTCGGAGTCCATCGCGGAGTTCTCCGGGATGGGTCCGTTCGTCTCCCAGACGATCACCGACTCGGGGTGGTCGAGCAGGTTCTCGCCGACGCCGGGCAGGTCGTGCGCGACGGGTATGCCGAGCGCCTCCAGGTCGGCCCGGGGGCCGATGCCGGAGTGCAGCAGCAGGCGCGGTGAGTCGACGGCGCCGGCGCAGAGCACGACCTCGCCCCGCGCCCTGACGAGGATCTCCTCGCCGTCCTTGGTGCGGACGTGGACGCCCTCGGCGCGGGTGCCGTTCAGCTCCAGCCGGTACGCCCATGTCTCCAGCAGGATCGTGAGGTTGGGGCGCTCGTCCATCACGGGGTGGAGGTACGCCACCGACGCCGACGAGCGTTTGTTGTCCTCCGGGTGGTAGGCGAGGTCGAAGAAGCCGACGCCCTCGGCGAACGGCTTCTTGTTGAACCCCTCGACGCGGGGGACTTCGAGGGCCGTCTGCGCGGCGTCGACGAAGTCCCGGGCGATGGCGTTGCGGTCCTTCTCGTCGACCGGGACGATGTTGTTCTTGAGGCGGGCGTAGTACGCCTCCATCTGCACCGCGCCCCAGCCCTTGGCGCCGGCCGCCTCCCACTCGTCCCAGTCGGACGGCAGCGGCTTGAACGCGATGAGCGTGTTGTGCGAGGAGCAGCCGCCGAGGACGCGGGCGCGGCTGTGCCGGATGTGCGAATTGCCGCGCGGCTGCTCGGTGGTGGGGTAGTCGTAGTCCAGCTCGCCGCCGAGCAGGCCCATCCAGCGGCGCAGGGTCAGGACGTCGTCGCGGCCGACGTCGCTGGGACCGCCCTCGATGACGGCGACGGTCACGTCGGGGTTCTCGGTCAGCCGGGAGGCGATGACGGACCCGGCGGTGCCGCCGCCTATGACGACGTAGTCGTAGATCAGTTCACGTTCGTGGGTGTGAGCGGTCATCGGGGTGGTACTCCTCCGGGACTCGGGACGGGGACGGACGGGGACAGGGGACGGACGGGGGCCGGGTGGGTGGGTAGGTAGGTCGCGGTACGGCGGGCGGCAGGGCGGGTGGTGCGGCGAGCGGTGCGACTGCCGGGAGCCGTACGGCTGTTGCGTACGGCGGCGGGGAGCGCGCGGTGCGGGGACACCGCGGGGGCGGCGGTGGGTCAGCCCGCGAACCAGCGCACCGGCCGGGGCGCCAGGTTCTGGTAGATGTGCTTGGTCTCGCGGTACTCGGCGAGACCGGCCGGGCCGAGTTCGCGGCCCACGCCGCTCTTGCCGAAGCCGCCCCACTCCGCCTGCGGGAGGTAGGGGTGGAAGTCGTTGATCCACACGGTGCCGTGGCGCAGCCGTCCGGCCACGCGCCGGGCGCGGCCCGCGTCGGCGGTCCACACGGCGCCGGCCAGTCCGTACTCGGTGTCGTTGGCGAGGGCGACGGCCTCGTCCTCGGTGCGGAAGGTCTCGACGGTGAGCACCGGGCCGAAGACCTCCTCGCGGACGACGCGCATCTCGCGGTGGCAGCGGTCGAGGACGGTCGGCTCGTAGAAGTAGCCGCCCTCGGGGCGTTCGGCGGACGGTTCGGGCCGCTTGCCGCCCGCGCGCAGCACCGCGCCCTCCTTGAGCGCGGACTCGACGTACGCCTCGACCTTCGCGCGCTGCTGTTCGGAGACCAGGGGGCCGCACTCGACGCCGTCCGCGGTGCCCCGGCCGAGCCTGATCCGCTCCGCGCGCCGGGCGAGTTCGGCGACGAAGCGGTCCCGGACCGGCTCCTCGACGATGAGGCGGGCGCCCGCGGAGCAGACCTGGCCGCTGTGGATGAAGGCCGCGTTGAGGGCCTGGTCGACGGCGGTGTCGAAGCCCTCCTCGGTGGCGCAGGCGTCGGCGAAGACGACGTTGGGGTTCTTGCCGCCGAGTTCGAGGGCCACCTTCTTCACGCCGGGCGCGGCGGCCTGGGCGACCTTGGTGCCGCTGACCAGGCCGCCGGTGAAGGAGACCAGGTCGACATCCGGGTGTCCGGCCATCCGGGCCCCGACGGTGTGGCCGGGGCCGGTGACGATGTTCGCGACACCGGCGGGCAGTCCGGCCTCGATCAGCAGGTCGATGAGGGCGACGGTGGTGAGCGGGGTGATCTCGCTGGGTTTGACGACGAAGGTGTTGCCGGCCGCGAGAGCGGGGGCGATCTTCCAGCTGGCCTGGAGCAGCGGGTAGTTCCAGGGCGTGATCAGTGCGCAGACGCCGACCGGCTCGTGCACGACGACGCTGTGGACGTCGGGCGAGCCCGCGTCGACGACCCGTCCGGGCGCCTCCCCGGCGACCAGGTCGGCGAAGTAGCGGAAGGCGTCGGCCACGCAGTCGATGTCGACGCGGCCCTCCTCGACGGTCTTGCCCGCGTCGCGGCTCTCCAGCAGACCGAGCTTCTCCCGGTCGCGGACGAGGAGTTCGGCGACCCGGCGCAGCAGTGCGGCCCGCTCGGCGACGGGGGTGGACGGCCAGGGGCCCTCGTCGAAGGCGCGGCGGGCGGCGGCCACCGCGAGGTCGGTGTCCTTCTCGTCGCCCTCCGCGACCACGGCGAACGGCAGGGCGTCCGCGGGGTCGAGGATCTCGCGGGTGGCCCCGGAGGCGGCGGCCCGCCACTCGCCCCCCGCGTGGATGGTGCCGCGCGCCCGAAGTTCTGTGCTGTCCGCCATGATCGGTAACTGCCTTCCGTTCCTGTTCCCTGTCCGTGCATCACACATGTGTCACCCACGGGACCGGGTGCTCCTGCCCTGGCGCCCCGAATGCATGCCGAATCCATGGCCGGAAGTGCGTTGAGTCACTGGATTCAAGGAGAAAAGAGACGAAAAGGCGTGGAAGCCGCCACAGGGTACGCGGCGCCCCCAACGCGACGGGCCCCCGCACCGGTGTCGACCGGTGCGGGGGCCCGTCGCCCTGCGCGGGGGAACTCCCGCGCGGGTGGGATCAGATGAGGCCGAGGCCGCGGACCGCCTCGCGCTCCTCCTCGAGCTCCTTGACGGAGGCGTCGATGCGGGCGCGGGAGAAGTCGTTGATCTCCAGGCCCTGGACGATCTCGTACTTGCCGTCCTTCACGGTGACAGGGAAGGAGGAGATGAGGCCCTCCGGGACGCCGTAGGAGCCGTCCGACGGGATGCCCATGGAGACCCAGTCACCCTCGTCGGTGCCGTTGACCCAGGTGTGCACGTGGTCGATGGCGGCGTTGGCGGCGGAGGCGGCCGACGAGGCGCCACGGGCCTCGATGATCGCGGCACCGCGCTTGGCGACGGTCGGGATGAAGTCCTCGGCCAGCCACTTCTCGTCGTTCACGACCTCGGCGGCGTTCTTGCCGGCGACGGTGGCGTGGAAGATGTCCGGGTACTGGGTGGCGGAGTGGTTGCCCCAGATCGTCAGCTTCTTGATCTCGGAGACCGGGACGCCGGTCTTCTTCGACAGCTGGGTCAGCGCGCGGTTGTGGTCCAGGCGGGTCATGGCGGTGAACCGCTCGGCCGGCACGTCCGGGGCGGCGGCCTGGGCGATCAGGGCGTTGGTGTTGGCCGGGTTGCCGACGACCAGGACGCGGATGTCGTCCGCGGCGTGGGCGTTGATGGCCTGGCCCTGCGGCTTGAAGATGCCGCCGTTGGCCTCGAGGAGGTCACCGCGCTCCATGCCCTTGGTGCGCGGGCGGGCGCCCACGAGGAGGCCGACGTTCGCACCGTCGAACGCCACGTTCGGGTCGTCCGTGATGTCGATGCCCTGCAGAAGCGGGAACGCGCAGTCGTCCAGCTCCATGGCCGTACCCTCGGCTGCCTTGAGCGCCGGGGTGATCTCCAGCAGGCGCAGCTTGACCGGCACGTCCGCGCCGAGCAGCTGGCCGGAGGCGATGCGGAAGAGCAGGGCGTAACCGATCTGGCCGGCCGCGCCGGTGACGGTGACGTTCACGGGAGTGCGGGTCATGGCGTTCTCCGTATGACAGCTGGCGGTGGGGCGGTCCCTGCCCCGGGATGCTGGATCCCGCTCCCGGCTCGTGACCGGCGTCCGCCACGATGATCGATCATCGGTTCGAATGATCGATCTCTTGGCGTCAAGAGAGATCCAGCGGTCAGGCTATCGCGCATCCGTGAGCGCGGACGGCCGGGCTCCCTGTGGCCCGCCCCACAGAGTGACGGCCCGCATACACGGGTACCGGCGCGGGCACAAAAAGGGGCGGCCGCTCCGTCCGGGAGAGGTGGGGGCGGAGCGGCCGCCGTCGGGGACCGACCGTGCCGGACTCCCGTGGGGGTACTTTCCGCGTGCCCGCCTTTCGCGGCAGCAATCACGTCCCCACGATTCCCCCACACATATCCGCCCATATGGCCTACCCCATGGGCCCGGCCCAACCCGGAGTCCGGGGCGCCGGGCCGGACGGGTGCCCTGCGGGCGGGCTACTCCGTGCAGCCCTTCTACCTGCGGGCGGGCTACTCCGTGCAGCCCTTCTCGCCGGAGGCGGCCAGCGTCGCGCAGGCCTTCGCGTCGGTCTCGTTCTCCACCGGCACCATCGCGGTGTACGTGACGGTGTCGCCGGCCGCGGAGATGGTGTCGCTCTGCGTCGACGAGCCCGAGGTGATCTCGACCGTGTCGCCCTGGGCGGCCTGGGTGATCCGCCCCCATGCCGCGCCGCAGGTCTTGCTGTAGCGGACCTCCACGGTGGCGGTGCCGACGGTCGCGGTCTGCGCCGTGGTGACGAGGTCCCCACTGCACCCCATGACCTCCGCGTCCTTCCCGGCGCAGCTCTCGCCGCTGCACTCGACGCCCGGCGGCAGGTTCGCGTCGCTGGTGGCGGTCGGCGACGGGGACTTCGTCGCCTCGTCCCTCTTCCTGTCGTCCTCGGTGCCGGTGACGTACAGCGCGGCGGCGACCAGGACGAGCGCCCCCACCGCACCGGCGATGAACGTCGAGGTCCGCTTCTTGCCGCCGGGACGGCCGGAGCCGGACTGGCGGCCGTGGCCGGAGGTGCCGCGGGGCGGCGCGCCGTACGCCCCCGCCGGTCCTCCGCCGGCGGGCGGTGCGGCGGTGGCACCGGAAGCGTGCCGGCCCGGCTGCGGCGACCCGGCGCCCGCGGAGACCCCCCAGGAGTTCCCCCCGGCCGAGCCGCTCCGGGCGCCGTCCTCGCGCACGCCGCCGGCGTCCCGTACGTCCGACGCGGTGGGCTGCTGCGGCACGCTCGGCGCGACACCGGCCGGCCCGGCGACACCCGAGCGGACCGCGGCCCCGCCCTTGCGGGATCTGCCGCCCGACGACGGCCCGGCCACCTCGCTGAGCGCGGCACGCGCCTGCGAGATCCTGATCGCCTCCATCGTCATGTCGTGACGCATCTCCGAGCGGCTCCAGGCGCGCTCGGCCAGCTCCCACATGGTGGTGAGGTGCAGCGGGTTGGTCCCGGTGACCTCGGCCAGGGCCACGATCGCGCCCTTCGGCGCGAGCAGCCGTCCGTTCAGATAACGCTCCCAGGACGTCTTGCTGTAGCCCGTGCGGTCGGAGACCGACGCGACGCTCATGCCGCTGCGGTCCACCACCCGTCGCAACTGGCTCGTGAACTCCCTGATCTGCGGATCGAGTTCATCGGGCAAGGCCTTCCAACGAGGCATTGCTTCCCCCCTCTTCCCCCCGGTTCGTGCTGTTCTTTCCCTCGCGCATGGTGCCCTCTGCCGAGTCCCTGTCCGGCTACCCACAGGGATGCCGCCAGCCAGGGTCTCAGTTCCCGGGGTGGGGGCGCACGGGAGCATCAGGGCTGCGGGCATGCCCCGTCGCACGCCTGCTCGCTTGCCGTCCAGTGTCCCACCGGTCGCCCCCTGGTCCGGACAGAACCCGCAACAAGCGGGAGGGATGTCCCGGACCGTCCCCATTGTTCCTGCTCGTCCGCTGCCGCCCGCTCCATCGCACTTCCGCGCACGGGTCCCCGCAGCGACACGGACCAGCCATGTCGGCGATCACATGAATCCCGCGCGCCCCACGTCTCGCGCCCACGCCCACATTCGCGCCCGCAGCGCACACGCACCCGCACGGAAACGGCGCGTCAGGCTTGTCGCGAGCATGTCGCAGTCGCATCGGGGCCGTCAGCGGATTCCGGGCGACGTAGCGGAACGGTCACCTCCGTGCCACAGCGGCCGGACAGCCGTTGAACAGGCGCTTCGCCGTGCAGGAGTGTGGTGCGCGGCGGCGGCCCGTCCTCTCACGGGGGTGAGGACGGGCCGCCGCCGACAGCGCCTTCGGTGCGGCTCAGCCGCTGATCGTGAAGTGCAGCAGGTCCGCCAGGAACGGGATCTTCAGCTTCGGCTCCGGCTGGACCATCAGCGCCAGCAGCACGATCCCCAGCCCCAGCCCGCCGTACGTGACGATGTCGGTGAAGCGGGAACGCACCGCGAGCATGCCGACGTTGCGCACCAGCCACCGCAGCAGGGCTCCGGCCACCAGGGCCACGCCGATCAGCAGCGTGCCGAGCCGGAACTGGTCCATCGCGGTGACCAGCAGCCCCAGCCCGACCGTGAGCAGCACGGCGAGGATCGGCCACTGCCGGGCGGGCGCGGGGGCGTCACCCGGGGCCGCCCGGCCGCCGCCCTCGGGGCGCGCGGTGTCCCGGGTGAACAGCGGGAACCGGCGGGTGGTGCGCCGCGGCCTGCCCTCGGCGTCGGGGGCGCTGACGGGATCGCGGACCGTGACGTCCTCGGGCCGCTCCGGTGTCTCCGGCGCTTCGGAGACACCGGGCGCGTCGGGGGCGTTCTGCTCAGCCGGCACTGCGCTCCGCCGCCTCGACCACGTTGACCAGCAGCTGGGCCCGGGTCATCGGGCCGACACCGCCGGGGTTCGGGGCGACCCAGCCGGCCACCTCGGCCACGCCCGGGTGGACGTCGCCCACGATCTTGCCCTCGGCGCTGCGGGAGACACCGACGTCGAGGACGGCCGCGCCCGGCTTGACGTCCTCGGGGCGGATCAGGTGGGCGCTGCCCGCCGCGGCCACGATGATGTCCGCGCGCCGCAGGTGCGCCGCCAGATCACGCGTGCCGGTGTGGCACTGGGTCACGGTGGCGTTCTCGCTGCGCCGGCTCAGCAGCAGCGGCATCGGGCGGCCGATGGTGACACCGCGTCCGACGACCACGACCTCGGCGCCCTTGATCTCCACGCCGTGGCGGCGCAGCAGCGTGATGATGCCGTTGGGGGTGCAGGGCAGCGGGGCCGGCTCGTTCAGGACGAGACGGCCGAGGTTCATCGGGTGGAGGCCGTCGGCGTCCTTCTCGGGGTCCATCAGTTCGAGGATGCGGTTCTCGTCGATGCCCTTGGGCAGCGGCAGCTGGACGATGTAGCCGGTGCAGGCGGGGTCCTCGTTCAGCTCCCGGACGACCGCCTCGATCTCCTCCTGCGTGGCCGTGTCCGGCAGTTCGCGCTGGATGGAGGCGATGCCCACCTGGGCGCAGTCGCGGTGCTTGCCGGCGACGTACTTCTGGCTGCCGGGGTCCTCCCCCACGAGGATCGTGCCGAGGCCGGGCGTGACGCCCTTCTCCTTCAGCGCCGCCACGCGGGCGGTCAGATCGGACTTGATCTCGGCTGCGGTGGCCTTGCCATCGAGAATCTGGGCGGTCATGCCCCCATCCTCGCGGATGACGGGGTCCCGGTTCCAATCAGCCCGCATTCCGGGCCGCCCGGGCGCCCGCACCCCGCAACCGATCCGCTTCCGCCCGAACCGTCCCAAGATCAGCGATGTTGCACTTGCACAACACATACGGCGTACGCCTGGACAAGGAAAGGAACGGTCAAGAACGATGAGTGGCGCAGTACCGCGGGCAGAACCGGGGGGACGGACCGCATCCATGGGACTTCCTCCGCGCCGCCCCCGCGTCGTCCCCGCACCTGAAGCGCAACGGAGGAACAAGCGCCATGAGTTTCGGCGACCCGAACAACCCCTACGGGCAGCCTCCCCAGCAGCCCCCGGCCGGACCCGGCTACGGCTACCCCCAGCAGCCCGGAGCCCCGCAGCAGGGCTACGGCTACCCCGCGGCCCCGCCGATGTCCCAGCCGTACGGCGGCGGCTACGCCCCCGCCCAGATGCCCGGCATCACCCGCGCCGCGCAGATCCTGCTCGCCGTGATCGCCGCGGCCCACGTGATCATCGCGGGCGTGTACGCCGTGGCACTGGCCGAGTGGGACGAGCTGGTGGACGAGGCCGGCCTCACCAATGACGTCAACGCCGAGGAGTTCGCCGACCTGGGCAAGGGCGTCATCGTCTTCTTCGTCGGCCTGGCCTCCGTCTTCGCGGTCCTCGGCCTGGTGCTGCTGCTCCAGTACGCCAAGGGCGGCAACGGCGTCCGCGTCTGCTCGATCGTGTACGCCTCGTTCGCGATCGTCAGCGGCATCTTCGCCCTGGGCATGTACGCCCTCGGCCTGCTCCTCTGGGTCGTCTCCATCCTGGTGATCGTCTTCGCGGCGAAGCGCGCCAGCGCGGAATGGTTCAGGCGACCGAGGTACTGAACGGCCGTGGCGCCACCACCGGTTCGCGCCATCCGCTACCGGGCCGTGTCCCACCCGTACGAGGGGGACACGGCCCTGCTGCGTCCGGGGCCACCGGTTCGGACCGGTGTGCCGGCGGACTCCCCGTCCGCCTTCCGCAGGGCGGTGCGCAGCACGGAGGCGCCCGTGGGGGTGAGGGTGTGCAGCACGGACGGCCCGTTGCGGATGGTGGTGATGAGGCCCGCATCGCGCAGGGCGGTGGCGTGTCTGCTCGCGGCGGACGCCGAGACGCCGGCGGCGCGCGCGATCTCACCGGTCGTCGCACCGGTCGACGCGGCGTGCAGGGCGATCGCCCGAGCGCGCCCGAGCAGGTTGCTCAGGGACCGCCCCGGACCGTCGGCGCCGCCGGGGCCGCCGGGACCATCCGGCCCGGCCGGTTCATGGAGCAGGGAGTAGCGGAGCACCGGCGGCAGTTCGGGGTCCGCGAAGGCGACCGGCTCTCCCCAGTTGAAGTAGGAGGGGACGAGCGTGATCCCACGGCCGTTCAGGTACAGGTCGCGGTCCGCCGCCTGCTGGGGGTAACTGACCTCCAGGACGGGAGGCCGCCAGCGCATCAGCGGCCCGAGGCCGGCGAGCATGCCTTCCACGCCTCCGTCCAGCAGGTCACGGCGGCGCACGGCCCGCTCACCCTCGACACGGGCCCACATCCGCTCCTCGTGCGGGACGACGACCGTCCCGTAGTAGGCGCGCAGCATCGTCACGAACTCCCTGCGCTCCTCCGGCCCGGCCAGCCGCGCGGCCCACGGAGGCGCTCCGACGGTCCGGTCGAGGAGGGTCATCTCCTCCCGGACGCGCTGCGGCGCAGTGGCCAGCACGGCCTCGATCCCGGAGTCCCAGTCGCCCACGCCCTGGGCGGGCGTCAGGAAGTCCGGGAAGTACGCGGCCCTCGGATACAGCGGGAGGAGCACGCCGCGTACCAGGCGCCCCAGCCCCTCCGCCCGTATCCGCTCCCGCGCCGTGCGGTACCACGCGGCATGGGCCCAGCGCCCCGTCCGGGTCTGCAACCGGTGCAGGCTGGCAGCGACTTCCCAGAGAGGGTCCGGGGCTGCGGCGATCCTGGTCCTGCCCAGGTCGGCGTCGCTGAAATGGATGCGGAGCATCTCGTTCCTCCCCTGTGGACCGCGCTTTTGCCGTGCAGCGCAATGCCGTGGTCGGACGTCGTCGGCTGAGCGATCGTAGGAAGCGGGAATCAACAGGCCCTGTACAAGGGCTCAACGAGGTTTCGCGACGGTCTCCGGAGACATGGATCGACACGGAAACGAGCGGGGAGGAAAAGGCGGAGGAGAGCTGTGCCGACACCTCAGGTACTCGACGAGTTGCTGCGCCGGCTGAGGCGCCGTGGCGGACAGGACGCCGCCGGAGAACCGCAGGCGCTGATCGACTGGTTGGGCCGGCAGATCGGCGCGGAGGTCGCACTCGTCGACCACACGGGCACGGTGGACCTGTCCACCGCCCGGTTCGCGCCGGACATCCTCGCCGGTGTCCGGCCGGCGCTGACGCGGTTGTCCAGTGGACGCCTGGCCGCCGTGGCTTCGCAGGTCGGCGCGGTCCATGTGCGGTGCGAGGCACTGGGACGGCAGGTGCCGCGTCCGGTGCTGGCCGTGGTCAGCCCGTCACCGCTGCCCCGGGCGTCGACGACGCTGGCGTCCCATGTCGGCACCCTGACCGAGATGGTGCGACGCGCCCGGCAGGCCGACGACCTCGCGTCCCGGCATCGGCAGGCCGCGGCACAGCTGCGCCTGGCGGTCTTCATGGCCCTGATGACCGGAGACCTGACGCTGGCCCGCAGGATGACGACCGGTGCCGTTCCGCCGTTGCTCGACGCCGAACGTCTCCGCATCCACCTGCTGCGTTGTCCGCCCTCGGACCACGGCAGGATCATCGACACCTACCAGGATGCGTCCGGGTATCACGGTCGCGGCCTGATGGTGCGCTGCCCCGTCCACGGCGACCATCTCATCTGTCTGCTGCCCACGGACGACGATGCCGACGGCACCGGCGGCGGCCTGGCCGCGCCCCTGCGGGAGCTGGTACGCGACAATCCCCACTACGCGCTGGGAATCAGCGCGCCCGCGCCCTTGCCGGCCACCGCCCAGGCGTACGACCAGGCCCGCCACGCCCTGGCTGTCGCCCGTCACACGCCCGACCGGGTCGTCGACCACCATGGCAGGCCGCCGCTCGCCGGCCTGCTCCCCCGCCGGCAGGCGCTGGCCTGGGCCCGGGCGTTCCTGGAGCCGCTCAGGGAAGCCCCCCGGCTCACCGTCGACATCGCCGGCCTCGCCCTGAACTTTCCCCGCTCGGGTGTGGCGCGGCTGCTCGGCGTCAGCCGCAACACCGTCACCGCCCACCTCAAGCACGTCCAGGACGTCCTCGGTCTCGACCTGCGCGACCCCCACAGCCGCGCCGATCTCGCCCTGGCCCTGGCGATCACCGGCCTCCCGTCATCCGCAGGCGACACCGTGGCCGTGCCCTCGCCGCCCCCTTCGACGGACCGTCTGCTGTCCACCGAGGCAGCCGTCACCTGGGCCCACGCCTTCCTCGAGCCCTTGCTGCTCCGCGCCGACGGCACCGTGCCTCGCACCCTGCGCGCCTGGATCGAGGCCGGCGCCGACGCCCAGCGGACCGCCCGCGACCTCGGCATCAGCCGCACCACCGTTCGCGCCCATCTGTGCACCGCCGAACAGCTCCTGCGACGCGGCCTCCTGACCCCGGGCCCCGGCACCCACGAACTGGTCCACGCGTTCCGCATCGCCGACCGTGCACCGTGGACAGCGCCACACCCGTGACTGCGCACCGTGCGCAGTGGCAGCCGCCCACGGCGCTTCCTACAGTCGGAACGGCCCGGGTCCGCCATCTCTCCACAGTCATCGGACGTGGTGATCAACCTGGAAAGGACCGATTTCAGGTTGTGTGACCGTAGGGATCCGACAGGGGGAACGCATCCATGTACAGCATCATCGTGGTGCCGCCGGCATGTGCGAGACCGGACGGCCAGATCAGGATCGCCACGGGTGAGCAGCTCGCCTTCGGCCGGGGCGAGCAGGCCCGCGGTCTCACCATCGCGCACGAGGGGGTGCCGCGGACCGCCGGGGTGATCACCGCGCACCGGAACTTCTGGCTGCTGAACAACCACAGCGAGGACCAGACCTACGTCGTCGAGAACCCGGAGGGCGCCGGCGAGCACATCAAGGTCGCGCCGGGCCGTATGGACGCGCCGGTACCGTTCGAGTTCGCCCGTGTCGTCCTGCCCGCCGCGGGGGACCTGCTGACCTTCGACGTCTGGGCGCCGCGACACACCTTCCGCAGCGTCACCCGGCACGGAGTCCCTGGTGCTCTCACCACTCCGGCGTTCACGCTCGACCGCACCAGGCGGTACTTCGCGGTGCTGGCCGCCCTGTGCGAACCCCGCCTGCGGGGCGAACCGCACGCCCCCCTGCCGACCGTCGAGCACCTCGTCGAACGGCTGGCCCCGGCCTGGCCGACGGTCACCCGCTCCACCGTCTACTGGAACATCGACTACCTCGCACTCAAACTGCGGCTGCGGCCGAGTCCCGACACGGCACAGCCGGGTCAGCGCCTGAGCGGCAAGAAGGAGTCCCTCGTGTCGCTGGCACTCCGCTTCGACCTGGTCCACGAGGACGACCTGGTCGTGCTCGCCGCGCCCAGGGGCAGGGTGCGGGTGTGACCAGCGGCCGGCCGCACACCGTCGCCGTCCCGAGGGGTTACCGGATCGGACGCTGGGAGGTCGGCGAGCCCCTGGGCTCGGGTGCGTTCGCCACCGTCCACGCCGGGCGGCTCGTCGACGAGGGCCCGGCGGAACTCCCCCGCCGGGCAGCGCTGAAGGTCCTGCCCACCGGCACCCGCGCCCGGCGCCGGCGGCATCACGTGCGTGAGCTGGCGGAGCGTGAGGTCGACTTCCTCGGCCGACTCCACTCGCCACGGCTGGTCCGGATGTACGAAACCCTCACCGTGGACGACCCGGTCCACCGGGAACTCGACGGCGCCACCGTGCTCGTGCTGGAACGGGCCGAGCGGTCACTGGACGCCGTACCGCATCCGGTGCTCTCGCCCGGTCCCGTGCTCACGCAGATCTGCGAGGGGCTGACGCACGTGCACCGGGCGGGGTGGGTACTCGGTGACCTGAAGCCGGCCAATGTGCTGCTGATGGCGGACGGTTCGGTACGGCTGGCCGACTTCAGCACGGCCGCCGAGCTGGAGGGCACCCACGCCTACGCCCCCGCGTTCGCCACCCCGGACTACACCCCGCCCGAACTCCTCTGGCCGGAGACCGACGCGCGGGGCGCCCGGATCCGGCCCACCGCCGACATCTGGGCCTTCGGCGTGCTGGCCCACACCGTGCTGACCGGTTCGTTCCCGCTCCCGGGCGGCACCGCGGAGGCACGCAACGACGCGGCTCTGCGCTACGTACGCGGCGCGGAGAAGCTGCGGCTGTCTCCCGGACTCCCGGAGGAGTGGCGGGGAATCGTACGGGACTGTCTGGCCCCCACCCACGAGGACCGTGCCATGGACACGGCGGCACTGCTGCGCCGCGTGGAGCAGGCCGCGGGCACCGCGCGGCCGCACCCGGCCACCTTCCCGGAGCGGGCCGAGCCGGCAGCGGACGGAACGGGCGCCTCCCGCCGGAGGGAGGCGCCCACGCGGTGTCCGCGCCCGGACGGGCCTACGGATAGAGGGTGAGGTAGTTCGCTGTGGGGCAGTCGCAGTCCTTGTGCTGCGACGCCTCGATCTTGTACACCGGGCTCCGCCTCGTGGCCTCCTTGCTACCGCTGCCCCACGTACCCCACTTCCCCTGCACCTTGATGCGGACGTAGGCGTGGCCCTGGCAACTACCGCCGGACTTCACGGTGGTGGCCACATGGGCGCTGAGCTTGCCGGTGTACTTGCTGTCCACCCGGCAGTCCCGATACCAGGAGTCGGAACTGGCGGTCGCCGGTGCTGCGGCCAGCATCGTCACGCTCATCGCCGCGACGGCCAAGGCCGCCCCGTACCCGTACCGTGCCATGGGTCCTCCCCGTTTCTGTGAAAGGGCGGGGCATCGGCGATCTGCGAGCCCCGTCCGCAGTCTGAAGGACTCCGGCCTCCCGCCGTCCCTGCAACTTTCCAGGTTCCCCCGGCCACCGGACCCGTCCACCGTGGTCACGGCGCGGTGGAGGTCGACGGCGAGTACGGACCGACCACCGAACGGCAGCTGGAGATCGTGCAGGCCACTCTGGGCCTCGACGACGACGGCATGGACGGCCCGAAGACCCGCAACAGGCTGAAGTGGGGGAACACCACCGGCCATTGCGTCACTCCGCCGTAGACACGCGGGGTCACCATGGCAGTGACCGGGCGTCAGGATTGCCTTGGTCCGGCAGTGATCCCCGGCCGGGAACGGTGGGAGGGTGTTCGGGCGGCTGTCGCCGCACTGGACAAGGCCCGTACCACTAAGGCAGGTTGACGTATGAGACTGACCCGCGGAGTTCTGCTGGTGGCCGCCACCGCACTCACGCCGGCCCTCCTCCTCACCACCCCGGCCTTCGCCGCGGACCCGGCTCCGACGTCCGTCGCCGCCACGACGGTGGCGGACACGGTCAGCTCCGATACGCCGGTGGACGAGATGTCGGAGGAAGAACTCCGCTCCGCCATCTCCCGCATCCTGGCCGACCCGGACTCCGGCAAGGGCCTCACACGGGAGGCCGGTGAAGCCCTCGACGGCACCGTGGAGGACATGCGCGAGTTCCTGAGGACCGGCTACCGCCTCGCCCGGTTCGAGGACGACCGGGTCGCCATCTTCCGCATACTCGCCGACCCCGACTCCG